>NZ_CACVAN010000001.1:642581-1285163 GCF_902726655.1 Virgibacillus ihumii | reverse complement strand
TAGCAATGGGACAACAATTTCCGATTTGCTGGCACTGTCACATGCAATGTGTCCCGGGAATTTTGTGACATCTTCAATCAGTTGTGATTCTCGTGTCTCAATCGCTGTTCCGCATACCCCTTTTCCATAGTCAATACGAAGGCAGGCCGGTAAACCTTGGAATGGACCGAGTACGAGCTGATCTTCCTTCCAAAGATAAAACCCAACCCAGTTAACATCATGAAGAAATTGGTTTAATAGTGCAGAGGCGTTTGAAAGGTTGGCGATTGTATCAGATTCGTCTTCGGTCAGTGCTGTCAGTTGTTTTAGTAATAATTCATAATCTTTAGCTTTTTCACCTGAATAGGCGGTAGTTTGAAACATGGTTATTTATCCTTTCAGTAATTGATATTTCGACATTCTTTTGAGTTAATTGTCGATAGAAAATAGAAGGATATATCATCTGTTTGTCGTAAAATAGATATAAGGAGATGAATTTAATATGAAATATCCAACAAAACAAAAAGTCGTCGATGCAGCGTCTCAACTATTTTTTCAAAATGGGTTTCACGGAACCTCAGTACGGGATATTGCCGACAAGGCGACGGTAAACGTTTCTCTTATAAGTTACTATTTTAAAAGCAAGCAAGGATTATTGGAGCATGCCGTCACTCGTTATTATGAAGCATATCTTGAAACAATAGAGGAGACACTGCAGAACAGTGAATCCGAACAACCAATAACCCGATTGAAACTAATGGTTGAAGCAATTATACAGTATAAGCAAAGCAATCATCAATTTTCGTGTTTCATACACAGAGAATTGTCATTGGATTCTGTTTTTGTGCGGGAAATGGCAGTCACTTATCTAGCAAAAGAAAACTATTTTATTAAAAATACATTTTTCGATGCACTTACAGACAGCAAAAGGGCCAATGATCATCAATTTTTGCTGATGCAATTAAAAGGAATGCTGATTACGCCATATATTCTGCAGCATGAATGGAAAAATCAGGTGATTGGTGAACGGTCGCATGGGGCATTTGCCAATAAGTATATAAAAACGATTGGAGAATGGCTCGACTATGTCATCGAAAATAATCGGCAACATAGTAAAAAGGTGTAAAACTCGTAATTTGGTCAGGGTTTTAGAAAAAATCTTGTCAAAATCGCATATTAATTGAATTTTTTTAGCCAAAAATGTAGATTACATGGTATCATTAGTATAATAACGACATGATTGCAGGAGTTTTGTTGATAATCCGACAATCCCTGTTCTTCCAAGAGAAATTCATCGAATGATAACCCTCTTATACAGGAATACAGTCAGGAGGCATTTTATGGCTTACATCATCGGCATTATATTGATAATTATTGCACTGATTATTACCGGGCTTATAATGCGAAAAAAGATCTATGATGTGGTAGACAGGTTGGAAGCCTGGAAAATGGATATTATGAATCGCAACGTTGCATCCCAAATTGGTCGGATTAAAAGTTTAAACCTCTCCGGTGAAACACAGCATAAATTCGAATCATGGAAAGATCGCTGGGAACTGATCGTTACGAAAGAATTGCCGGATATTGAAGAGTATTTGTTTGATTCTGAGGAGGCAGCAGACAGATACCGGTTTCCCAAGGCAAAGAAGATATTACGTCAAACAGAAGAAATCCTTCAATCGATTGAAGACGAAATTGAAAAGATGCTGTATGAGTTAGATGAATTGATGGAATCCGAAGAGTCCAGCCGCAAAGAAATTGAACAAATTCAACCAACCATCAAGGCGTTACGGAAAAAACTCTCTCAACATCGCTATCAGTACGGCGATGCCGAAAGACATTATGACGCTGAAATTGATCAGTTGGAGGAACAGTTGATACGATACCGAGAGCATGTTGAATCCGGAAATTATTCGGAAGCTCATCACGTGGTGGAAGGGCTTAAAGATGAACTTTCCATTCTCCAAAAAGAAATGGAAGAATTTCCTGCTCTCTATAAAGCATGTAAGAAAGAATTGCCTGAACAGCTGGATGATCTTTTAAACGGGCTGAAAGGTATGAAAGCTGATGGTTATCGTGTCGAACATTTTGGATTTGAGAAAGAAATACATACGTATCAGCAGCGGCTGAAGGATTGCGTCCGTGCATTGGATAATGGCAATGGGGACCCGGCTATAGAGATAAAAACTGAGATAGAAGAGCGAATTGCCGAAATGTATCAGCTGTTGGAGAAAGAAGCGGTTGCCAAAAATTATGCGGAAAATAAAATGCCGGTTTTTCAGGAAGAACTGGAAAATCTGGAAGATGATTTTCTTGTTACCAAGGAAGAAATTGAGGAACTGCAGAAAGCATATTATTTCGAAGATACTGATATGGAAAAATACCTTGTACTCGACAAATCGATTGGACAGTTGAAAAAACAGCTTGATATGGTAAAGACTGAAATGGACCAAATGGAAACTTCTCATTCCGCTCTTCGTTCTGAACTGGAAAGTGGGTTTGAGAAAGTGGAAGATTTGCAAAAGGAACATGATGAATTTAAGAAACAAATTCAAAATTTACGTAAAGATGAAGTGGCAGCAAAAGAAAAGTTGAATGAAATGAAGAATGAACTTTATCGTACAAGCCGTCGGTTAAATAAAAGTAATATTCCAGGTGTTCCGGGGTTTATCTGGAACTTGATGGAAGATGCTGCAAATAAGAATGCAAGAGTATTGGATGCATTGAATAAACAGCCATTGGATATTTCAGAAGTGCAGCAGACAATATCTGATGCAGATGCCGGTGTTACTCAGGTTGCTGAACAGACGGAAACAATTCTTGATCAGGCTTATTTGACTGAACAGGTTATTCAGTATGCAAATAGATATCGCAGTCAGAATCCTGTTTTGTCTGCGAAGTTATCAGAATCAGAACGGCTATTTCGTTCATATGAATATGAACTTGCATTGGAGCAGGCTGCCAAGGCTGTTGAGGAAATCGAGCCTGGTGCATTGAAGCGTATCGAGGAATATCAGCAAGCAGCAAACTAAATAATAGTAAAAACGTATCGTTTGATGTATGATTATCATTGTTTGAAATACATGACGTAAATGATGGGGCTGTCTTAAGGATCGGGTATGCGGTAAACCCGTTTTTAAGTCAGCCTTCGTTGTTTGTTTTATATTAATAGGGTTAAAAGGAGTATTTATCGTGATCTATTTGGATAACAGCGCAACAACTAAACCGGACCCATCTGTTCTGAAAAGCTTTCATCAGGCAGCGGAGAGTTTTTTTGCCAATCCATCGAGCATTCATCAGTTTGGCGGAAAGGCGGAAACATTGCTGCAAAAGTCAAAAGAACAGGCGTCATCCATCCTTGGTGTGTCACAGGAGGAAATTATTTTTACATCTGGCGGAACCGAGGGAAATAACCTTGCAATTAAAGGATTCGCCAATAAACATCAGAGCCGCGGAAAACATATCATTACAACCGAGGTTGAACACCCATCAGTTTATCAGGCATGCCGAAGTCTAGAAGAAGAAGCGGGTTTTCGTGTGACGTATTTGCCTGTAGATGAAAATGGCCGGATTTCAATAGAAGATTTGAAAAATGCGATCCAGGAAGACACCATCTTAATCAGTATAATGCATGTGAACAATGAAATCGGATCAATCCAGCCGATTCGTGAAATTGGTGAGGTTGCCAAGAAGCACCCAAAACTTGCATTACATGTTGACCATGTACAGGGCATGGGAAAAGTACCTGTGCAGCTGCACAACAGCGGGATTGATTTATGCACTATTTCCGGACACAAAATCCATGGATTAAAGGGGACCGGAATCTTATATGTGAATGAACGGACGAATTTGCTGCCCTTATTTCATGGTGGAGATCAGGAGCGGTCATTACGATCCGGAACGGAAAATCTTGCCGGTGCAGTCTCATTGGTAAAGGCGATGCGATTAATCAGCGAACGTGAAACAAAGGGCACTAAACATATGAATGGACTGAAGCAGTTGCTTGTGAAACATCTGGAAGCAATGGACGGTGTAGTAATCAATACCCCATCAGACGCTGCACCGCATATTATGAATATTTCCGTTCCCGGCATAAAACCTGAAGTGATCATTCATATGCTTGGTGAACGAGATATATTTATTTCCACCAAATCAGCCTGTTCATCCAAGCAGTCGGATGAAAGTAAAACCTTGGCAGCATGTGGATTCGACTCAGACCGTTCCACTTCTGCATTGCGCATCAGCATGTCGTTTGATACAACTGAATCAGAAATCGAACAGTTTTTAAAGGCGCTGGAAGAAGCAATTAATAAATTTAAAGCAGTAATGGGGTAGATAGTAATGGAATATGATTATATTTTAATCCGGTACGGCGAAATGGCCTTAAAAGGGAAAAACAGAAAGAAATTTATTGTGCAGCTGCAAAATAATCTTAAGAATAAGTTAGTGGAATTTCCCGGGGTCAAAGTAAAACGAACACAGGGAAGAATGTTCGTGTTATTAAATGGACATGAACCGGAACCGGTTATGGAAAAATGCAAAAATGTTTTTGGAATTCAAAGCCTGAGTCTGGCGATTAAAGTGTCCAATAATGCTGATGAAATAAAAGAAGCGGCTTTATGGGCGTTGCATAACAGTTCCGATGTTAAAACGTTCAAGGTATCTGTCAAACGAATTGATAAGGAGTTTCCCGTTCGTTCGCAGGATATGAACCAGGTTCTTGGCGGCCATTTGCTGACAAACACAAATGGATATACAGTGGATGTGCATAATCCCGATCTTGAGATTAAGGTTGAAATCAGAACAGAAGCAACTTATTTAACATCAAGTGTGGTGAATGGTTTAGGCGGATTACCTGTGGGTACTTCCGGTAAATCGATACTCCTGTTGTCGGGTGGGATTGATAGTCCGGTTGCTGGTTTTCTTGCAATGAAGCGTGGGGTGCAAATCGAAGCGATTCATTTTCACTCACCGCCATTTACGAGTGAACGTGCCAAGCAAAAAGTATTGGATTTAGCTGAAAAATTAACCGCGTATGGAAATGCGGTTAAAGTGCATGTTGTACCATTTACGAAGCTGCAGCAATATATTTTCCGTACGATGCCGGACGGATATGCGATGACCATTATGCGCCGGATGATGTTCCGAATCAGTGAGAGGGTCTGTGAACAAGAATCAATCCTTTCCATGACCACTGGTGAGAGTCTTGGGCAGGTTGCAAGCCAAACAATGGAAAGTATGAATGCGATTAATGAAGTAACCAATATTCCGATTATCCGGCCGTTAATTGCAATGGATAAAGATGATATCGTTAAAGTTTCCAGAAATATCGACACTTACGATATTTCCATCAGGCCGTATGAAGATTGCTGCACAATATTCGTGCCTAAATCACCTAAAACAAAGCCGAGTCGGGAAAAAATTAATCAATTTGAATCACAGGAAGATTTTACAGCATTAATTGATGAAGCAGTTACCGGCACAGAAGTGATTAAGCTTACAGGAAAACCAGAAAAAAAAGATGAGTTCAGTGATTTACTTTAATTTACAGCAAATACCAGTTTAAAATTCCTCCAACCTTCAAAGTCTATAAGTACCAAGGAGGTGAGTGAAGATGGCAAACAATAATTCAAACCAATTGGTAGTACCTGGTGCACAACAGGCACTGGATCAAATGAAAACTGAAATCGCATCAGAATTTGGTGTACAGCTAAGTGCTGACAACACTTCCCGCGCAAATGGTTCAGTTGGCGGTGAAATCACAAAACGCCTTGTTCAAACTGCTCAGCAACAATTTGGCGGTCAACAACAGTAATAACAAAATACTCATGGATTTGGGCTGCTCCTAATTTAGGAGCAGCCCTTGATTTTTATTGGATAAATGGGTAAGGTTTTTATAAAGAATACGAACTTCCAGGGGGAGATTACATGGGCATACTTTGGTTTGGCGGTCCAATCTACACGATGGACAATGAAGGGGACGCAGCAGAAGCAGTCTATACCGAAGGGGAATTTATAAAAGCAGTTGGCACATATGAGCGATTGTATCATGATTTCTTTGACCAGATTGATAATGAAGTGAACCTGAAAGGAAAAATGATGCTTCCCGGTTTGGTGGATAGCCATATGCATATTATACAGCATGGAGAAAAATTGCTTAGACTGGATTTGTCCCAGATGATATCTGCTGAAGAGGTAAAGGAAGCATTAAAAAATAGGACTGCTAATTTATCGGATGGCGAATGGCTTGTCGGTGAAGGCTGGAATGAAAACCAATGGGAGGATCCGGTAATATTTTCAAAAGCTGAATTGGATGATATATCCCCGGATAATCCGATGATACTTTCAAGAGTTTGCCGTCATGCATTATTGGCCAATTCAAAGGCGATGCAATTATCCAAAATTGCCGAAGACACTCCAAATCCGCAAGGTGGTATTATCGTTCGGGATAAGGAGGGGAAAGCAGCAGGTTATTTTTTGGACACAGCCCAGGAATTAATCAAAGCGGCAATGCCGGAAGTTTCTCAGGAATATTTACAACAGGTGATTAATATTGCTGTCGACGATCTTTTAGCTAAGGGTCTGGTTGGTGGACATAGTGAAGATTTAAATTATTATGGCGGATTCAATAAAACGTATCAGGCGTTTATGCATGCGGTTAACGGAACAAAGAAAAAGTTCAAGGCGCATTTATTGGTTCATCATGAAGTATTAGATGACATGCTTGAAGAGAATATGGGATTCCTTGATGGAACTACATATGTTGAGTTAGGTGCTGTTAAACTTTTTTCCGATGGTGCTCTTGGCGGGCGGACTGCCTGGCTGAGCAATGATTATAGTGATGATGAAGGAAATACAGGTGTTGCGATTCACAGCAGAGAAAACCTGGAAAATATTGTTCAAAAGGCGAGAAAGTATGATCTGCCAATTGCGGTTCATGCGATTGGAGATCAGGCTGCGGATGAAATCATATCAGTTATGAAGAAATATCCGTTACAAAATGGTGCGCGTGATCGGTTAATCCATGGTCAGTTACTTAATGAACGTTCATTAAAAACATTGACCGAAATACCTGTCATAGTAGATATTCAGCCCTCTTTTGTAGCATCTGATTTTCCATGGGTCATTGGCCGAATCGGAAATGACCGATTGAAGCTTTCATATGCATGGAAGACAATGATGGAGAATGGTGTGATTTGTGCAGGAGGGTCTGATGCTCCGATCGAGGGAGCCAATCCGCTTCTGGGTATCCAGGCGGCAGTTTTGCGTAAATCATCTTTTGACGGCAAGGTTTATTTACCGGGTCAGAAACTTTCCGTGTTCGAAGCAGTTCGGCTGTATACCGTTGGCAGTGCACAAGCGATAAGCCAAGAGAATTTCCGCGGGCTGATTAAAGAAGGATATACAGCGGACTTTACTATTTTGGAGGATGATATTTTTCAAATGGACCCTGAAATGCTTGATCAAGTGGAAGTGGCTATGACTGTAGTGGATGGAGATATTGTGTATGAGAAAAACCCTTACCGGTTGTGAAAGCCCGGTAAGGGTTTAAATGTCGCATTATGAGTTTTATAAGTGTTTAATTACGCTAATCATTCGCAGTTGAACTAAACTGCGATATAGTATTATCTCGTAAAGTTTCCTGACCTCGACGGTGGATAACAGAACAAGAACCAGCGGAGGAAATACGCGGAGACTCCTGTGGGAGCAGAGGCCTAGATGAGACTTCGCAGCGCGGTAGCGCAAGAAGGCTCATCAGCCGCCCACGGAAAGCGACGTGTATTTCCGTAGCGGTGGTAATACATCATATTATATCGCATTTATGGATTTTGTGTTTAAAACCAATCCATTTTAAAAGCAACTTATAAAAATGTTCGTTTCACACGTGACCAGAATGAGTTGTTTTTAAGCTTTACCGTTTTAATGACTTTGTCACTAAGGGTTATGTTTAACGATTGAATACTACGGATCGGATAAGCCTCGTTGTCTAAGCCGATTATGGGATAGTCATTCCCGTCCTGGACAATTTTCAGTGTTAATTCACGGTCACTATTTAATAAAAAGGGTGATCCCAGCGTTCGATATCTGTTGTTATTCAGCGATGCCAGTTCAGATACCTGAAAGCAATGCAGTTTCGGATCGATAACAGACCCTCCGGTTGATTTGTTGTATCCAGTGCTGCCGGTTGGTGTGGCAACAATCAAACCGTCTCCCCTGAACGTTTCAAAATGCATATCATCAATATAAACATCAATAACGATTGTCTTAATGATTGTTGAACGGATACTGACCTCATTCAGGCAATTAAAAGAAGATTCGCCGTTAATTTGTACGTTTATTACCGGAAAGCGTCTGACTTCAAGTTCTGCATGCTTCATCGTATGCAGCATTTCATCCATGTTATCCATATTAAAATCACAGTAGAGACCTGATTCATTTGATCGTGTAAGTCCTGTATATAAACAATCCTGCCGAAAACCGGTTTTGCGGACGGCCTGCAGAAATGTTCCGTCACCGCCGATACTCAAAATGATATTCGCATCTTTTGCGTTATTGACGATTGTAAATCCATTTTTTTCAGCTTCTGTAATCAGGGAATTCAACTGATCATCCGAATGATCGGCTGTCTGATAAATATAAATGTTTTTACGGTTTGCACGCATCAATGTTACTCCTCCCGTACTTGTACATTTCCTTCTTTTATCGTACCATTTTGCACCTTTTTACACTAATATTTAGCCAAATTGGATAAAAAATGAAATTTTGCTGCATAGTATTGCTAGAGGTGAGCATATGTGGATTGTTGCCATAATTTTATTGGTTTGTATTATTGTGTTGTTTTCAAAGATAGTTATTACCTGTCAGGCCGTTTTTCAAAAGGATTGTCAAAAAATTACTGTTGCTGTGCATTTTTATCGCATAAGGATCATCAGCAGAACGGTAAATCTTTCTGATCAGGATACAATTGATATGTCAGTTGAACAAAGTGTTGAGTTGTTTCAAACTACCAGCAGAAATTTGATACATATAGTTAAGGCATACCGTGACGCAGCAACGATCTTATTAAAGCGATTTACGTTTCAGCGGTTTTACTGGAAAACAGAATTTGGTACGGGAAAAGCAGATGGTACCGGCCTGGCAACAGGTGGAATATGGGCGAGTAAAGGATTTCTGACTGGATATTTCGCTAACAAAAGCACATTTAAAAGTGAACCTTCCATTTCAGTAATTCCTTATTTTAACAGGAAGTGTTTTCGCTCCGAATTGGAGTGCATTGTTTCGATAAGAGTAGGGCAAGCTATGTACGCACTTCTTAAAGTGATACGGAAAATTCCGTTTAAAAAAGAAGCGGTAATATAAAGGAGGAGCAACATGAGTGAGCATCCGATTCAAGGATTAATGACCACTGCAATGGAAAATTTGAAAGATATGATTGAAGTTAATACGATAATTGGGGATCCGGTTGAATCTCCTGATGGCAGTATCATCGTTCCTGTTTCAAAAGTTGGTTTTGGGTTTGCTGCCGGTGGAAGTGAATTTTCTAGTGGTGGCGGTAAGGGTGATGATTCAGGTGGTGATAGTCTTCCGTTTGGTGGAGGAAGCGGCGGTGGGGTTTCCATTACACCGGTAGCTTTTTTGATTGTCAGTCAAAAAGGGATCAAAATGATTCATATGGATGAAAATGTGCATTTGTATGAAAAAATGATTAATTTCGCACCACAGGCGGTGGAAAAGATTCAGCAGATTATAAAGGAGTCCGCTCAGTCAAATAAGAATAAAAAAGGTGGCCAGCAACAGAAAAAACAGGATAAGGAGAACAATAAGGAGAACAATCAGGATAGCGAAAAGAAAAACAATCAAGGCAGCGGAGAAAATTCACAGCAAACTGATTATGATATATAGTTCACAAAATCGTCCTATTTTTACAACGGTTATGAATAGACAATTGCTATGAGTAAACGCATAATAAAAGTGTAGACAAAATTTAGTAGGAGGAATGATTCATATGGCAAATGTTACATTCCAACAAGAACCTGTCACACTTTTAGGTAATGAAATTTCTGCAGGGGATAAGGCACCGGATTTTAAGGTTCTGTCAAACGACCTTCAAGAAGTTTCGTTGGATGATTATAAAGATAAAGTTAAACTGATCGCAGCAGTACCGTCCGTTGATACAGGTGTCTGTTCTGATGAAACCAAACGTTTTAATGAAGAAGCGGATAAACTGGATAATACGCATGTACTGACCATCAGCATGGATTTGCCGTTTGCACAGGGACGCTGGTGTGCTGCAAATGGGGTGAAGAATCTGGACACCCTATCCGACCATCGGGATGCTGATTTCGGTGAAAAATACGGAGTTCTGATTAAAGAGTTACGATTGTTGGCACGGGCAGTCTTTGTGGTGGACTCATCCAACACCGTTAAATATGCTGAATATGTCAGTGAAGTAACGGAATTACCTGATTTCGAGAAAGCTATCCAGGCAGCTAAAGATGCTGAATAATCCAATACATTGAATTCAATCTCTCCTGCATTTTCCACGGCAGGAGAGATTTTTGTACATTGGGCCGGGTGTTTTGATACACTCTAGGTAGTCGAAAGCAGAGGATGTGCAATATGGAAAAAACGAACGTTGAAAATTTATTTGAATGGATTGATCAAACGACGGAATTAATACAGCAGTATGAAAATGTTCCTTACTTGGATTGTTTGGCAGGTACATTAAACACGCTTTTTTATCGGGATGTTCCGGAAGACACGGGTGATGAACTTTCACAGAAATTAACTGACAAATTACAGGCAGTTGAATTAGAATCATACTTGAACACAGAAGTACGCAAAGCGGTCCAGCTGGCTATTTTGAAAGGAATGAAAGGTTCTACCCAGCAACAGCATTTAATGACGCCGGAAACGGTAGCATTGTTTACCGGTTACTTAGCGGAAAAGCTGACAAAAAGTCAGGAAAATTTGCGTGTGTTCGACCCTGCCGGCGGTACCGGGAATTTACTGACGATTGTGTTGGAGCATCTTAACAATGTCAGCAGTGTGTATGCTAGTGAAGTTGATCCGACGTTAATTGAACTGGCAGTGTTAAATGCTAATCTGCAAAAGAAAGAGGTGGAGTTTTTTCACCAGGACAGTTTGCGGCCATTCTTATTGGACCCGGTTGATTTAATTGTTGCCGATATTCCGGTAGGTTATTATCCGGATGATATGCGTGCGAATAACTATGAATTGGAAGCAGACCAGGGACACTCATATTCTCATCATTTATTTATCGAGCAAAGTATGAATTACACCAAAGAGGGCGGTTATTTAATTTTTGTCATTCCTGACTTCCTGTTTGACAGTGATCAGTCAGATAAGCTCTATGCGTTTATTCATGAATATGCACATATTGTTGGTGTCATCAAGTTACCGGAAAGTGCATTTAAGTCAGAAAAAAATACAAAAAGCATTCTGATCCTGCAAAAGAATGGTGAAGGGATAACAGCGCCTAAACAACCGCTGCTGGCAAACCTGCCTTCATTTAATAATACAGATGCGATGAATGATATCCTGGCACAAATTAATGCGTGGTTTTCTGAGAATATGACAAATCAGGACTAAGAGGGAGTTGAGCAGCATTGGATAATGTATTGGCAATCAATGCCGGGAGTTCCTCATTAAAATATCAATTGATTCAAATGCCGGATGAAAAGGTACTTGCGAAGGGCATATTTGAACGGATTGGACTTGCGAATTCCATATTTTCGATCACAATTGACGGGAAAAAAGACAGCGTAGAAATGGATATACCAAACCATGAGGTGGCTGTAAAATGGCTTTTGGAAAGGTTGGAAACGTCAGGGGTAATCCAGTCCTTGGATGACGTCAGTGCGATAGGACATCGGATTGTTCATGGCGGGGAGCGTTTTACTGATTCGGTTATCATTACCGATGATGTTATCCGCGAAATTGAGGAAGTTTCCAAGCTGGCACCGCTTCATAACCCGGCCAATTTGACTGGTGTAATGGCTTTCAGAGAATTATTGCCGAATGTGCCAATGGTGGCAGTATTTGATACAGCCTTTCATCAGACCATGCCCGAAAAATCATACCTATACAGTTTGCCTTATGAATACTATAAAAAATACGGTATCCGAAAATACGGGTTCCACGGTACTTCCCATAAATATGTATCACAGCGTGCATCTGAAATGATGGGGATTCCGGTTGATCAATTACGGCTGATTACGTGTCATTTGGGTAATGGGGCCAGTATAGCCGCCATCGATAAAGGCAAATCGATTGATACTTCAATGGGATTCACCCCGCTTGCAGGAGTCACCATGGGGACTCGTTCGGGTAATATCGATCCTGCTCTGATACCCTATATCATGGAAGAGACTGGACAATCCGCTGATGAGGTCATGCATGTGCTCAATAAAAAAAGTGGAATGCTGGCATTGTCCGGATTTTCCAGTGACTTGCGTGACATCGAACAACAGACGGGAACGAATGAGCGGGCTGAACTGGCTTTGGAAGTATTTGCTGCTCGTATTCATAAATATCTTGGGTCCTATGCAGCCCGCATGTCCGGTGTTGACGCAATTATTTTCACTGCAGGGGTCGGTGAAAACAGTGATGTTGTCCGGGAAAAAGTGCTGACCGGACTGGAGTTTATGGGTGTATACTGGAACCCTGAATTAAACAAAACCCGAGGTGAAGAGACATTTATCAATTATCCGCATTCACCTGTGAAAGTTCTGGTAATTCCAACGAATGAAGAAATAATGATTGCAAGGGATACAGTTCAACTGACAAGTACAGGGGGGCATTAGGATGTCGGTTTATGATCACAAACGGAACGAATTGGTTGTAAGATTCATGATTGTAACCATCAGTGATACGCGTACTGAAAAAACAGACAAAAGCGGAAATCTCATTGCAGAACTTTTGGAAGGCGCGGGTCATCACGTTGAACTTAAAAAAATCACTCATGATGAGGCATCATCAATAAATGAAATGGTTAGAGCTGGATGCAGCAAACCTGAAATTGATGTCGTCATTACAAACGGCGGTACAGGAATCGCCGGCCGCGATGTGACGATTGAAACGGTCAGCCCGCTATTTGACAAAGAAATAACCGGCTTTGGCGAATTATTTCGCATGCTCAGTTACTATGAGGATATAGGTTCGGCTGCACTGTTATCAAGGGCAGCCGCCGGGGTAATTAATCATACAGCAGTTTTTGCCATCCCTGGATCATCCGGTGCAGTACGGCTCGCTATGAATAAACTGATTTTGCCTGAAATTTCACATGTTGTAAAAGAAATAGCAAAAGATATAATCTGACGCCTGTTTTCAGCAAACAGGCGTCATTATCTTACAACAAGTACGTCACAACTGGCATACCGTGTTATGCTTTCGGAAACACTTCCAATCAGGAATCGTTCAACAGCCCCCATACCCGTTGCCCCGCAAATAATTAAATCGGCACCAAAGTTCACGGCAATATCTTTGGCAATTTTTACTTTTGGCGAACCATACTCCACACAGCGTACAATATTTGTAACATTTGCTTCATGCGCGTTTTCCACATAACTATCGAGCAACTCTTTAGCGTACTTATCCGCTCGTTCAGCTAATGTCCTGTCATATGCTTCAGCAGTTGCAAAAGTCCGTGAATCGACCACATGTGCAAGAATCAGGCGTGCATCATTACGTTTTACAATGTCCAGAGATTTTTTAAAGGCATTTTCGGAAGCTTGTGATCCGTCTACTGCAACAACAATATCCTTATATTCAAAATCCATTACTTTCGCCTCCTTTATAATAAACAATACCCCTTTTATGAACAGTTTAATCGAATTTATAAGATATGGAAACAGCTACCTTCAGTATTATGCTGAATGAATGCACATACTATAACTGGAGGTGATGATTTTGGCTCGAAAAGACAAACTGTTTGAAGATAAAAAAGGTATTGCAGCTGTACAAAACCAGTTGCTGGAGAGTTACCAGAGTGGTGTTATTGAAGATAAAGAGAATCTTTCGAATAACAGAAACATTCACACCTTCAATAATCAAAAAAAATAACTATTTGAAGTCCATCCCTTATTTAAAGGGGTGGATTCTTTTCATCGAATGTCAGTCAGGCTCTTTGACTGTTGTTCTTAGTATATTATGATATAATTTCAATCATGACAGGTATTTAGGAAGAGGGGGTATTGCCATGGGGCATGCACTAGTAACTGCTGGAACTTCAGGTCTCGGAAGGAAGGTAATCGAGGAGTTTCTGAAAGCAGGTCATTCTGTTACCACTACATACTTTCAAAATTATGAAAAGGCTAAAACAGCAAGAGAAAACCTGGCAGAATTCAGCCATCATTTGCATATTGAACAAGCTGATATCACAAAAAAAGATGACATAAAAAAACTGGTGGACGGTGCGGTTTCAAAATTCGGTGGAATCGATTATTTAATTAATAACGCCGGACCATTTGTTTTTGATCGGAAAAAATTGATGGATTATACAGAAAATGAGTGGCATGAAATGATCGAAGGTAATTTGAACGCCGTGTTTTATTTACTGCGACAGACAGTTCCCCATATGCGGAAGCAGAGTTTTGGAAGAATAATTAATTATGGTTTTCAGGGTGCCAATAATGCCTCAGGATGGCCATATCGCTCAGCATTTGCAGCTGCCAAGAGCGGACTCGTTTCACTTACGAAGACAGTCGCTTTTGAAGAAGCGGAAAATCAGATTACATCCAATATGGTGTGCCCGGGAAACATTGTAGGAGATATGAAAGAAGCAGGCATTGAGGAAAGCAGAAAAACATTTGATGATAAGACGCCGATAGGCAGGTCCGGAACCGGCGAAGATATAGCCCGCACTATCATGTATCTATGTGAGGACAACTCAGACATGATTACCGGTGCTGTTTTTGAGGTCACCGGAGGACTGGACGTAATCCATCGTTATCGCTAAATAAAAGGGGCTGGGACAAAACAAATACGTGTATAAGAAAAGACGAACGATACTCTACTTTAGCGGAGGAAATATGCGTAGACTCCTGCGGGAGGACAGGCCTAGATGAGACCCCGCAGTGCGTAAGCACGAGGAGGGCTCAACAGCCGCCCGCGGAAAGCGAAGTATATTTCCGGAGCGGTTGAATTCACCATTTAATTCGAATTTTCTTTAAAACACTTTTGTCCCAGCCTCTTTTTTAATAACGTCAGAAAGTATCAGTAAGGTTTTTCTAATCGATGATTTGCAGTTCTTTTGGAAATTTTGTCAGTGTTTCTGCGCCGTACTCGGTCATGAAAACCATATCTTCAATCCGTACACCGCCTGTTCCCGGTACATATATTCCAGGCTCGATAGTATAGCTCATTCCGGTTTTAAGCGGAAGTTCGTTTTTGCTGTGCATTGATGGGTATTCGTGTGTTTCGATGCCAAGGCCGTGTCCAATCCGATGGGTAAAAAAGTCACCATAGCCTGCCTGCACGATATGATTGCGTGCGGCCAAGTCAACTTTTCCTACAGGTGTACCATATACTGAGGTGTCAATCGCTTTCTTCTCAGCAGACAGTACCGTGTTATATATATTTTCCTGTTCCGGAGTAATGGATTTATATGCAACGGTTCTCGTTGTATCTGAACAATACCCTCCAAAAACAACACCAAGGTCAAACAGTACAAGATCCCCTTTTTCAATGGTCTTCATGGAAGGTGTTCCATGCGGTGATGCGGTTTTGGTACCTGACAGCGCCATCGTGGAGAAAGACATTCCTTGAACTCCCTGTTTTTTAAGTTCATATTCAATTTTTGCAATAATACCAAGTTCGGTTGCACCTTCATGGATCGCTTTGACCCCCGTTTCCACACCGAAATCAGCGAGGGAAGCGGCCTCTTTCAGCAATTTGTATTCCTGTTCGTTTTTCAACACTCGCATATTGGCAAGAATTTCCTGAGCGTCCGAAAATGCTGCTTTCGGAAAGATTTCTTTGATCTGGTTGAATCGTTCAATCGACAAGCTGTTAAACTCCAGTCCAATTGTCGCAGGAATACTGTCATTACGTGTTAAATAATCCAGCAAAAGCTGCCAAGGAGCTTCATGATCCTGATAGGCGATGATTTCATATTCCCACCCGGCATTTTTGGCGTCCTCTTTTTCCATGGAAGGAACCATGAGTACAGGGTCCTGGTGTTTGCTTACATATGTTACAATCACACGCTCATGCGGGTCCGTATAATAGTTGCTTAAGTAATAAAAATTTGCAGCCGATGTAACGAGCATACTTTCCAAATCGTTTTTCTTCATTTCGTTTAATAATGTATCCAGTCTGTCTGACATAAAAGCACCTCTTTTTTCAAGAATGATTTCATTATAACAGACTGGGAACAGGTTATAACAGTCAGCAGTGGTCACGCCGAAAGAACTTATCGGGCGAAATTCAGTTATAATTCAGCACTTCCAATAAGACTTCCGAACAAAGTAATTTGATGAAACTTTTTCCTCATTAATTCGTATTTCTGTTATGAAGATGAGGTGGGAATACGGAAACTGAATGGTTAAATTAAAAGGAGGAGCAGGATGTTTAAACTTTTTAAACGGCTGTCAACTGTAGTTGGTTCTGAATTGAATGCTATGTTGGATAAAGCAGAGGACCCTGTGAAAATGCTTGAACAATATATGCGTGAAATGGGAGAAGAAATCCGCGAAATGGAAACGGCTGTAGCAAGGCAGATGGCAAATGAAAAAATGCTGAAGCGAAAAGCTGATGACGCGCAGGCCATGGCTGACAAACGGCAGCGTCAGGCGGAACAGGCAGTTGAAACAGGTGACGATGAATTGGCACGTCGTGCACTGGAAGGCAAGGGCGAATATGATAAACAGGCATCCACGTTAAATGAATCATGGAACCGGGCAAAAGAAGATTCGGAACAGCTGAAAAGTAAACTGGATGAAATGAAGAAAGAATATCAGGAAATGAAACTTAAAAAAGACACGCTGACAGCACGTGCCGAATCAGCGAAAGCACGAACAAAAATGAACCATGCGATGTCTTCTATCGGGAATGATGACTCTAAACGGGGATTCGAGCGGATGGAAGAAAAAGTGATGCAGTATGAGGCAGAGGCGGAAACGAGTGAAGATATTTCATCTGACAGCAGAAGCCTGGATGACGAATTTAACAAGATCGATAAAAATAAGGCGGTTGACGGGGAATTATCAACGCTGAAGAAGAAGCTGGGTAAGGAATAGTCCGGCAATTGGAACAGATGCCATTGGAACGGGTGTCTGTTTTAATTTAGCTGAATGATGAATAAAATAAATCGTAAACGGGTAGAGGAAAAAGTGAGTTTTTTATAGAATAGATTAATGAAGCTATAATTATTACAGAAGGAGCGGTTAAAATGAAAGTATCTTTCCATGGACAATCTGTCGTACGAGTTGAAACGAATGAACATACTATTTTAATCGACCCGTTTATTTCGGGGAATGAGCAGTGTGATTTGAATGCGGATTCGGTTAAGGCTGATGTTATTCTGCTGACTCATGGTCACAACGATCATGTTGGTGACACATTTGATATTGCCAAACGAAATGACGCATTGGTTGTGGCGCCAAATGAACTTGCAGAATACTTTGGCGGAAAAGGACTGAATACACACCCAATGCACATCGGTGGTGCACATGAGTTTGATTTTGGGAAAGTGAAATTAACCCAGGCATTTCATGGTTCTTCCTATACCGAAGAAGATGGCAACGTTATTTATGCCGGAATGCCTTCAGGGATATTGCTGACGGTTGAAGGAAAAACAATTTATCATGCGGGTGACACTGCGCTGTTCAGTGATTTGAAGCTGATAGGGGAAATGAACAATATTGAGCTCGCTTTTCTGCCAATCGGTGATAATTTTACGATGGGGCCGGAAGATGCACTTGTTGCAGCAGACTGGGTTCAGGCAAACACAGTTGTACCGATGCATTACAACACGTTCCCTTTAATTGAACAGAATCCAGATGTTTTTGCCGCAAAAGTTAAGACTGGAAAAGGGCTTGCCATGAAGATAGGGGACACAATTGATCTTTAAAAGAATGTCTAGATTCAAAAACCGGATTATACAGTAATGAATTCTGTATCGATACAAACATTAAGGTGGCTATCAAAATGTACGTTCATTTGGTAGTCATTTTTTATTACTGCTAGTTTTCCCGCGTTAATCATGAATTTCAAAACCAAAGTTATCCAAAACAAGAATGCAGTGCTATAATAAGGGTTGTTAGGATTGAAAAAATGAAGGAGCTTTGGCTATGGAATTTGAATTTATGCTGCTTTTCTTTTTGCTCGGAATTATATTCGGCTCTTTTTTTAATGTGGCTGGACTTCGGGTGCCAAAAAAGAGACCTTTTGTTGCCGATCGCTCTTATTGTCCAACATGCCGTCAAACGATTTGGTGGTACGATCTTATTCCGGTATTATCTTATGTTTTTCTGCGTGGGAAATGCCGTCATTGTCAACAACGGATTTCAGTTATTTATCCGGCGGTTGAATTGGCGACAGGATTTTTCTTTGTATTCAGTTACAAAAAAATCGGTCTGAATATCGAACTGATTGTTGCGTTGACACTGGTGTCGATGCTGATGATTATTTTTGTTTCAGATCTTCATTATATGTTGATTCCAAACCGTATTCTGCTTTTTTTCCTGCCAATTTTTATTGTATTGAGGATTTTTCAACCGCTTAATCCATGGTGGGATGCCGTTGCAGGCGGGCTGACTGCTTTAGTGCTGCTTGCCGTCATTATTATTGTCAGCAGAGGTGGAATGGGTGGCGGTGATATGAAATTGTTCGGTCTTTTGGGTATTGTGCTTGGAACTGAAAAAGTACTGCTTGCCTTTTTTTTGGCGACGCTTATAGGGGCGCTTTTCGGCGGGATATTGCTGCTGTTTAAAATTGTTGGACGGAAACAGGAAGTACCGTTTGGACCATATATAATCGTTGGGGCATTGCTTGCGTATTTTTATGGAAATGAAATCATTGTATGGTACTTCACTTTTGTTTAATATGCCGGTCAAAAGTCCGTTAAAAAATAACAAACCAAACTTCCATGTTCCGCCACAAGCGTTTCGTTTTTTCCACCTTTTCGAACATACACTTGAAGTGGACAAAATAAGTATTTCCGGTCTGAATTTAAATTTGTCCTCATACTTTAATAAGAGGCTGTTTTACATCAAAGTTATACAGAGCAAGATCTATTGTAACAGTCAATCAAAACAGAAATGGGGGCACTATTTGTGCGGAATTATGCAATACTGCGGTTATTGCTGGCAGGTTTTCTGTTATATTTTGCATGGCCATTGATACCAGGGGCGGAAACACAGCTGGAGGCTATTTTTTGGGGGTCATGGCTCGTATTTCTGCTTCTGACAATTGGTTCGAATTTTGCTACACTATTGCAGATGACCAGTCCACCGGCTATGGAACAGCGGAAAATGAAACAGCGACAAAACGCTTAAACATTGAGTTTTTTCTGTATCAACTGTATAATAAATAAACAAATAAAAGACTAGTACAGTTGAAAGTCGGTGAGCGGAAATGGCCACAAAACATGAACAGATTTTGCAGCATATTTTAACATTGGAGATTGGACATAAAATATCTGTCCGGCAGATTGCAAAAGCGTTAAATGTAAGTGAAGGTACAGCCTATCGTGCCATAAAAGAAGCGGAAAACCAGGGGATTGTCAGTACGATCGAACGTGTTGGAACAATCCGGATTGAGCGTAAGAAAAAGGAAAATTTTGAGCGTCTGACATTTGCTGAAGTAATCAATATTGTAGATGGACAAGTGCTAGGCGGGCGCAAAGGACTTCATAAGACCCTGAATAAATTTGTAATTGGTGCCATGCAGCTGGATGCGATGATGCGTTATACCGAGGCAGGCTCACTCCTGATTGTCGGAAACCGGGTGAAAGCACATCAACTGGCGCTCAGCGAAGGGGCGGCTGTTTTGATCACCGGTGGGTTTGATGCAACGGATGAAATTAAAAAACTTGCTGATGATAAAGAACTGCCGATAATGTCAACCAGTTATGATACATTTACAGTTGCAGCAATGATCAACCGGGCGATCTATGACCAGCTGATCAAAAAGGAAATCGTATTTGTGGGAGATATCTATACCCCGTATGATAAATCATTCTATATGTATACGAAGGAACGGCTGCACCGCTGGTATGAATTGAATGAGCAATCGGAACATACCAGATTTCCCGTTGTTGATGAAAAAGAACGGATCATAGGGATGATTACCTCAAAAGACGTAATCGGAAAGGATGAATCATTACCGGTTGACAAGGTTATGACTAAAAATCCGATCGTTGTGCAGGAAAAAACCTCCCTGGCATATGTTGCCCATATGATGGTATGGGAAGGTATTGAGGTTGTGCCGGTTGTGGATGCTTCACAAAAACTGCAGGGTATTGTCTCAAGGCAGGATGTTTTGAAGGCGCTGCAACAGGTTCAGCGTCAGCCGCAAGTTGGGGAAACGATCGAGGATATTGTGTCACGTAATCTGCAGACTGCCGGGAATGATGAAACAAGCTTTCAGGTACAGGTGACCCCGCAAATGACAAATCAGTTGGGGACGCTGTCTAACGGTGTGTTTACGGCGCTCATGACCGAGGCCAGCAGCAGACTTTTGCTCTATTATAAGAAGGGTGATCTGGTGGTCGAAAGTTTAACCGTTTACTTCCTGAAGCCGGTGCCGATTGAGAGTATAATGCTAATTAAACCGACGCTAATGGAAGCGGGCCGGATTTATGCCAAAATTGATATAGAGGTATATAACGGACGGAAAATGGTTGGGAAAGGGTTGTTGATGGCACAACTGATTGACCGTTAGAATGGCTTTGCTTATCGTTAAAAGAAATTGTTATGAAAAAGCTGACCGGTTATTGGTCAGCTTCTGTTGGATTCAATCGTTTCCATTCTTTTCGGTAATGCTTCGTTTCCTTCAACCCGGCATTCAGCTGTACAACACCGAAAACCAAAAATACCAATCCAATCCATAATGCAATTTGGGTTTGGTAGAACAGGTATTCATTAATGGCAAAAAAGATAAGAAAGCTTCCAAGACTTACCCGTGACTTCGCATTAAAGTACCGTTGTTTTAATCCGTCCTGCGTCTTTATGATAGCAACCTTATAGTATACCCAGAAAACGGCGGACAGGGTAATCAGGATAGGAAAAATAATCATATAATCTACTCCTGTATAATAATCAATATGTATCTCACAGCAACAGTCAGAAACGTTTTGCTCAACTGACAATCAAAGAACAACTTTCACTGTTGGATGTTTCACTTTATATTGTAGCTTGTTTACAGCTGTTTTGCCAGACGATTATTCCATAAATTTGTGAAAAAGTTAGGAGCATACCAATGATACCAGATAAAATAATTTCCGCAATCAAAAAATATGACACGATTATCATTCATCGTCATGTACGACCGGATCCTGACGCGTATGGATCCCAGGTTGGGTTGAAAGAGATCATAAGCGATTCATTCCCTCACAAGAAAGTCTTTGCAGTGGGCGAGGAAGAACCATCATTAAATTTTTTGGCAAAGATGGATGATATTGAGGACGAAATGTATCACCATGCACTGGTTATCGTTTGTGATACTGCAAATGCCGCCCGTATCTGTGATCAGCGTTATAATCTAGGAGCAGATCTCATCAAAATCGACCATCATCCGAATGTGGATAAATACGGCGAAATAATGTGGGTTGATACGTCAGCAAGCTCAACTTGTGAATTGATTTATGATTTGTATTTATATGCAAAAGATGATGGCTTTCAGTTGAATGACAGGGCTGCAATGCTTATTTATGCTGGTATCGTTGGTGATACTGGAAGATTTTTATTTCCAAGTACATCCAAAAAAACATTCCAGCATGCAGCAGAGCTTGTTACATATGATTTTGATCGATCAAGGCTTTATGAGGGAATATACAACATTCAGGACAATATTGCCAGACTGCGCGGGTACATATTGCAGCATTTTGAGCTGTCAGAATCCGGGATGAGTTCAATCAGGCTAACTCGCGAAGAACTCGAGGAGTTTAACGTGGATCCGGCTGATTCAGGTCAGCTTATTGGCGTCCTGGGGGATATCGAGGGTATTCAGGCTTGGGTGTTTTTTATTGAGGAAGATGATCAGATTCGTGTCAGGCTCCGGTCAAAAGGTCCGGTGGTTAATGATATTGCTGCGAAGTATAATGGTGGAGGACATCCAATGGCCGCTGGTGCATCGGTAAAAACCTGGGAAGAAGCGGACAATGTGGTTGATGATCTGCAGGAAGCATGTATTGCTTATTCAAATTAATTTCTTGTGAACAAAAGTGCTAATTTCCATGAGCGGAAATTAGCACGTTGTTTAACTGCTCTTTTTTTCATCCATCGGAATAAACCAGCAGCCTGAAGTTGTATTGTCCAAGTGTACATTTATGTTATTTCGTTCAATTGAGCGTGTTATCAGCCGAATCATTTCCTGAGTCTCAGCATATGCTGTTTTTCCACTAAGTAATTGTGCAATCTTTTCATCGCGTATCCGTCTTTTATTGATGATTTGCATTTAACCAGCTCCTTTCAATTAAATTTATTCTATGAAAGTTTCTGCTGAAATGTTATTCTGTATAATTATATTATAGATAAATTTTTTCATTTTTACCACAATATCAGGGTGATGTTCATCGAATGTTCACAGTCAAATTCAAAAACAATTATGCTGAGTCACCGATTTTGGCTTCAGCGGTGATTTTTAATGTTTTACTAATGGTTAATTTTTTTATCGTAAAGACATACGTTAATTCATCCACCGTATATTCTTTATTTTCCAATGATGAAATCAGCAGCTGGGCACTTTCGTCAATGACCGAGACCTTTTGCCCGATAATATGATCAATTTCCTCTTTCATCAAGTTCTGTAAATCATGTATAATTAATTTATCTAGCTTCAGCTCGTCCTTGTTTTCAATAGTTATTTCAATGGAAGTAACTGTTAAGGGTTCCTTTGTTTTTTTATCCAGGTCCTGTTTATCCTCCAGCAATGCTTCATTTTGATTTTTCAGTTCTGAAACTTTGTCTTGTAAATCCTTATTTTCGCTCATCAACTGTTCATACATAAATCCATGCATGTACACAAAGATAAAATAGGCAATACAC
Organism: Virgibacillus ihumii; assembly: GCF_902726655.1. Classification (NCBI taxonomy): domain Bacteria; kingdom Bacillati; phylum Bacillota; class Bacilli; order Caryophanales; family Bacillaceae; genus Virgibacillus; species Virgibacillus ihumii. Next base: position 1,261,953 of record NZ_CACVAN010000001.1, on the reverse strand, counting down.
GCACCAATAAACGCACCCGCAAAAAAACGCTGCCATGACGGTTTTTTATAGTATGGAGGAATGTGCATTACCCGATATCCTCCTGAATGAGCCAGCCCAACAGTACCATGGCTGTTTTAACACCGCCCATTGCTGATAAAATAAGCATAATCTGTTTAAATAAATCAAGTGTGGACCCATCATAAATACCCCGTTCAAAATTTGCGATGGCATCAAAGGTCCCCCCGATTGCTGCAACGATGGCCCAAATACGCAGGCTTTTTGCAATCCGGTTCATCGAGGTGAATGGCGCATCCCCCGTAGCGAAAGAACCCATACTTCCAATGATAGCACCGCCAATAATCACGCCAAATGCAATAAAAAAACAATGGATAAACTGTGCGACAAATCTTTCTTCCATTTATACCGCCCCTTATTGTTGCTGATATCATTCTATGAGAAATTTGGACAGGATATGTTATGATGCACGATACAACCTTGGCAGTTTAGAAAGTTTAACTAACGTTCTGATCACATAAGTGCAACTTTCGTTATTAAAACCTTGGTGATAAGCCAAGATTTCTAATCTGGATTAAAATGAATGCAGTGTTTCATCTGATTAGCTATAATAATAAGCAGAGAAGAGGTTGGATAGCTTATGTCTTTTACACATCTGCAGATTCGGACTGGCTACAGTTTAATGAACAGCACCATAACCGTAAACAAGCTGGTTGATAAAATAGCCGAACTGGAAATGGATGCAGTGGCAATTACTGACGAACAGGTTTTATACGGAACCATCCAATTTTATCAAGCTTGTCTGGCAAAAGGGATTAAACCTATTATCGGTATGACGGTAACGGTGCGAATTTCCGAAGATAATGCAGCGACATGTATTTTGCTTGCAAAAAATAATCAGGGTTACAAACATCTGACAAAAATCAGTACACACATCCGGCTCACCGAGACGGAGTCCATTTCTAAATCGGAACTTGCACGGTATACCGGGGGGTTGATCTGTATCCTGCCCGTAATGGGTGGGAAACTGGAGACAATGATGATCAATGAAACACATGACACAGTAAAGAACTACCTGGAAAAGGAGTGGGAAATGTTTCCTGAGGATGATTTTTATCTCGGACTTCAGGATCATGGGCTTGAATCGGAACGAAGGGTGAATACCGCACTAAAATCATATCAGGAATTATATGGCTCATCTGTGACAGTCATTAATGACGTACGATATATCAACGTGGATGATGATATTGCCTATGACTGTCTGCAGGCGATGAAGAAAGGCAGGGGGTGGGTGCTTCGTAATCCGGATTCGAGCATGAAGCAACGGCATATTCGTGCGACTGACGAAATGCAGCAAATCTTTGGTGCCGATTGGCCAGAAGCGCTGGAAAGTACGGAGGAAATCAAGAAGAAATGTAATGTCAGTTTTGATTTTGACAAAAACACAATCCCCGCTTATCCTGTCCCTGATAATCGTGATGCACATACATATTTGCTTGATATGTGCCGGACGAATCTATTCAAAAGGTATGATAAGGTAACAGTCGAAATTGAGGAACGCCTCAAATATGAATTAGATATCGTTCAGTCAATGGGATTCAGCGATTATTTCCTGATTGTTTGGGATTTCATTGCTTATGCAAAGGAAAACAACATTCTGGTCGGCCCCGGCCGTGGGTCTGCGGCCGGTTCACTGGTAGCGTATGTGCTTGGAATAACGGAAGTGGACCCGATTCGGTATGATTTATTGTTCGAACGGTTTTTGAACCCTGAACGAATAACAATGCCGGATATTGATGTGGATTTTTCCGATCACAGAAGAGATGAGGTTATCTCGTATGTGCGGGAGAAATACGGAGAAGAATATGTGGCACAAATTATCACGTTCGGTACGTTTGCTGTCAGATCATTAATTCGGGAGTTAATCAAAACAATTGGAATTGATCAGCAGGAAGCATACTTTATTTTGAAAGAGATTCCTTCACAGGCAAGAAAATCGGTTGTGGAACTTGTCAGGGACTCGAAAGATTTGCAGGAATACCTGAAACAATCTCAAAAATTGAAGGCATTGTTTAAAGTGGCTGCCAAACTGGAAGGATTACCGCGCCATATTTCCACACATGCAGCCGGGGTTGTTATAAGTGACAAACCACTGGTTGAGAATGTTCCGTTGACTCTAGGAGTCAATCAAACGAACTTGACTCAGTTTCCGATGAACGACCTGGAAGCAATCGGATTACTTAAAATGGACTTTCTTGGGTTGCGTAATCTAACACTGTTGGAACGAATAATGAAAACAATTTCGTATCAAACAAAACAAACATTTAATCTTATGGATATACCGAATGATGACGCGAAGACGTATGAATTGCTGCAGGAAGGCAGAACGAACGGGATATTCCAGCTTGAGTCACAGGGGATGAAACGTGTTCTGAAAAACCTTAAACCCACTGTTTTTGAAGATATAGTTGCGGTAAATGCCCTATATCGTCCCGGTCCAATGGAACATATTCCGGAATACATCGACCGGAAGCATGGTCGTCAACACATTACATATCCGCATCCTGATCTGGAGTCTATTTTAGGAAAAACGTATGGAGTGCTTGTTTATCAGGAACAAATTATGCAGATTGCTAATAAAATCGCGGGATTCACCCTGGGAGAAGCGGATATATTACGAAGAGCTGTCAGCAAGAAACAGCAGCATCTGATGGAAGAACTGAAGGAGAGGTTTACTGCAGGCTGTCTGGAAAATGGTTATCATCGTCATGTTGCGGAAGAAATTTTTCAATGGATTGTAAAGTTTTCGAATTACGGATTTAACAAAAGCCATGCAGTTGCCTACAGTAAAATTTCCTACCAGTTGGCATACTTAAAGGCACACTATCCTAAAAGTTTTTTTGCAGAACTGTTGAGCTCGGCAGTCAATCAGCAGGATAAGCTGCAATTGTACAGGATGGAATTGAAAGAAATGGATATTCAATTGCTCCCTCCATCCATCAACAGAAGTTTTGGAAAATATTCGGTGGAACATGATGGGATTCGAATGGGATTTATGTCCATCAAAGGGATTGGAAATAATGTCGTGAAGGAAATCATCAGAGTTCGAAAAGATGGCCAGTTTAACAGTTTGTTTGATTTAGGTATGCGAGTTTCATTGAAAGTCATCAATCGTCCTGTACTGGAATCGTTAATCATGGCAGGTGCGTTTGATGACATCCATGGAAACCGGGCAAGTTTATTGGCTTCGATTGACCGTGCTATGGAACAGGGGGAACTGTTCAAGGAATTTACTGATCAGTCCAGTCTTTTTCAGGACGGGCTTGATCTGGAAGCATCATATATCGATATGGAAGATTTTACACAAATGAAAAAACTGTCTGATGAGAAGGAGTTGCTTGGAGTTTATATATCCAGTCATCCTTTGAAACCCTACCGTAGTACATTAGACTTTCATGGTTATGTATCTATGGAAACAGCTCTGCAAATGGCGGGTAAACGAAATGTGAAAAGTGCGGGAATTATTCAGTCTATCAAAGTTATCCGGACAAAACGAGGGGAATCGATGGCGTTTGTTACCGTTGGGGATGAAACAGAAGAAATGGAGGGTGTTATTTTTCCTGATGTCTACCGGGAAGTTAATCCCTGGCTGGCTGAAGAACAAATAGTTACATTTTTGGGGAAGATTGAAGCCAGAAATAATAAGATTCAATGGCTGATGTCCAAATTGGAATTTTTTAAAAAGGAAGATTGGGATATAGATCAAAATCAGCGGTTATTCATTAAGGTCACCGATCAAAATAACAGCGATGCATTTTCAGCTATTAAACAAATCGCTTCTGAACACAAGGGGGATACTCCGATTATCGTGTATCATCAGCCAATGGAACAGACATATAAGCTTAGCATGCAATATTTAATCGCGCCTTCTGATTCATGTATGGAATTATTCCGGAATCATTTTGGTGCTGATAATGTTGTACTCAAATGTGTTCGTGATTAAACACATATTTCTTTTCCGCTTTACACAAATATACCATCTGTTATAATAAAATAGTTAAGTGGTCAGACCACTGAAAAATGATTTATATTTTTTGTATGATAGGATTTTACACTTGAAGGATTTATGGAATGTCAAGATAACCATTTAAGAAAACAGCGGCATCCGCGACAGTTAAAGGTAAATGCCGGGTTTTTCGAGCATTTTTTATAACATGAAGGAGTGAAATTCGTGTCAGATTTAAGAAACGAAGCATTACATATGCATAAAATGAATAAAGGTAAATTGTCTACAGAGCCCAAGGTGACTGTCCGCAATGCAAAAGATTTAAGTTTGGCATATTCTCCTGGTGTGGCCGAACCATGTAAAGAAATACACGATCATACTGAAGCTGTGTATGATTATACAATGAAGGGCAATATGGTCGGGGTTGTCAGTGATGGTTCCGCAGTTCTTGGCCTGGGAAATATTGGCGCTGAAGCATCGCTGCCTGTTATGGAAGGTAAAGCAGTCCTTTTCAAAAGTTTTGCGGGTGTGGATGCATTTCCGATTTGCCTTTCGTCCAATGATATTGAAGATATTGTACGTACAGTCAAATTAATGGAGCCTACATTTGGCGGAATCAATCTGGAAGACATTGCTGCACCGAATTGTTTTATTATTGAGGAGCGTTTAAAAAAAGAAACCAACATCCCAATATTTCATGATGATCAACATGGTACAGCAATTGTAACTGTGGCAGGTTTGATTAATGCACTGAAATTAACCGGGAAGTCTTTTTCTGATATAAAAGTTGTTGCAAATGGTGCAGGTGCTGCCGGAATTGCGATTATGAAATTGTTGTACAGTTTTGGTGTACGTGAGATGATTATGTGCGATTCCAAAGGCGCGATATATGAAAACAGACCATACGGCATGAATGACGTGAAAGAACAAGTTGCCAAGATGACCAATAAGGACCATAAAGAGGGTAACCTTGAAGAAGTACTGGAAGATGCGGATGTATTTATCGGTGTATCAGTAGGTGGGCTCCTGACACAGGACATGGTGAAAAAGATGAAAGATGATCCGATTATTTTTGCAATGGCCAATCCAGATCCGGAAATAATGCCTGAGGATGCAAAGGCAGCTGGTGCAAAGGTAATTGGGACAGGCAGGTCTGATTTTCCGAATCAGGTGAATAACGTACTTGCTTTTCCGGGGATATTCCGTGGTGCATTAGACGTGCGGGCAACACGCATTAATGAGAAAATGAAAGTTGCTGCCGCCGAGGGGATTGCATCGTTAATCCCGGAAAATGAACTAAGTACAGACTATGTCATTCCGGCGCCATTTGATCCAAGGGTAGCGCCATTAGTGGCTTCCAGTGTGGCAAAAGCTGCGATGGAATCAGGTGTTGCAAGAATTCATGTTGATCCGGAAGAAGTTGCCGAAAAAACAAGGGTATTGACACGAATTGATGAATAATAAAATTTGATTTTAAAGGAGTGAATCATGGCTGTGTCCATGTCCCCAAAGCAAAAGGTATATCAGGGTGTACTGCAGGAAATTCGCAGGTTCATCGACACTAACAATCTGGGACCCGGTGACAAACTTCCTTCTGAACGTGATTTATCTGAAAAGCTTCATGCAGGCAGATCTTCTGTGCGTGAAGCTTTACGTGCTATGGAACTCTTGGGACTGTTAGAGACCAGGCATGGTGAAGGCACCTTTTTGAGTGCGTACACTCCTTACCAGACTGTCGAATTGTTATCCTCTTTTATATTACAGGGCAGCACCATTAAAAAAGACCTGGCTTCCACGAAAAGACTGCTGGAAAAAGAAATTGCCAAGCTTGCCGATCATTATCTGGACAGGAAGAACTTGGATGTTCTCCGGTCCTATCTTGAAAACACCAGTCAAACGGCTGCCGACAAACATAAAACTTTTTTTCAATACTTAAGCGAACAAACCGGCAATGAGCTGCTTGGCAAAATATGGTATTTAGTGGATGACTTTTCAGGTTCGGTTAATGCGGTTTATTATGAAGAAGGGTTTTATATAAATTTGCTGGATTTGTACGAAAGCAATGATATTGATTCGATTGAAGAATTATTCAATGCAAAAATAATGGATAGTGACGACGTAAACTGACACCTTTTTCAGGTTTCATCCGTTATAGTGGATGAAGAACAGATTAGAACTGAAGAATCGTATCGGTTATGTCTGGTTTTGTTAGAAAAAGGAGGTATTCCCTTGCTTAAGGATTTTTTCAGCAAGAAAAAGAAATATGCATCCATGCCAAGTGAACAGGACAAGCTTGAAGTTCCGGAAGGGCTAATGAAAAAATGCAGTGGATGCAATAAAATTTATTATCGAAAAGAAATGATTAAAAATGATAATGTATGTCCCAATTGTGGGTATCACCATCCCTTGACAGCATGGGAACGTATAAATGGACTATTTGATGAAGGAACGTTTGAGGAGTGGGACAGGCAGTTAACAACTACAAACCCGCTTAACTTTCCAGGATATGAAGAGAAAATTGCAAAAGACCGTGATAAGACCGGTTTAAATGAGGGTGTGGTAACAGGTAAGGGATTGATGAACGGTAACCCTGTTGCTTGTGCTGTAATGGATGCAAGTTTTCGGATGGGCAGTATGGGGTCTGTGATTGGAGAAAAAATCGCACGTGCGATTGAACAAGCCAAAAATGAATCACTCCCATTCATTATTTTTACCGCATCAGGCGGTGCGAGAATGCAGGAAGGTGTTCTGAGTCTGATGCAAATGACGAAAACCTCCGTAGCAATCAGCCGATTTTCAAAAGCAGGCGGGCTGATGGTTTCGGTAATGACCCATCCTACTACAGGTGGTGTTTCTGCAAGTTTTGCATCATTGGGTGATTATAATTTTGCTGAACCTGGTGCATTAATAGGTTTTGCCGGCCGCAGAATTATTGAGCAGACCATTCGTGAGAAATTGCCTGAGGATTTCCAGACGGCAGAATTTCTGATGAAACATGGACAACTGGATAAAGTGGTTCACCGGCATGAGCTTAAGTCCCTATTGACTTCGCTGCTTGCAATGCATCAGAAAGGCGGGGATGAATAATGAAACAGGTCATGGAATTTGAAAAACCGATTATGAATTTAAAAGAAAAGATTGCTGAATTGAAAAATTTCACGAAAGACAGTGAAATAGATTTATCTGATGAAATTAATACCCTTGAAAAACGCTTGGAAGTCCTGGAAAACGATATTTATGGTAATTTGCAGCCCTGGAATCGTGTACAAATGGCCAGACACCAGGAGCGGCCGACAACATTGGATTATATTCAGGAATTATTTACAGACTTTATCGAATTTTATGGTGATCGGCTGTTTGGGGATGACGCAGCAATCGTTTCCGGAATTGCTTATTATCAAAATAATCCAGTAACGGTAATCGGACATCAACGCGGGAAGGATACAAAAGAAAATATCCATCGGAACTTTGGCATGCCGCATCCGGAAGGGTACCGGAAAGCGCTGCGCCACATGCATCAGGCTGAAAAGTTCAAAAGGCCGATCGTTTGTTTTATTGATACAAAAGGGGCATATCCGGGCAAAGCTGCTGAAGAGCGCGGTCAAAGTGAAGCAATTGCGCGCAATCTGATGGAAATGGCCGGCCTGACGGTGCCTGTTGTCTGTATTGTTATCGGTGAAGGTGGAAGTGGCGGAGCACTAGGTTTGGGTGTGGGAGACCATATTCATATGCTGGAAAACTCCACCTACTCTGTTATTTCACCTGAAGGAGCAGCAGCTCTTCTGTGGAAAGATTCGGGTCAGGCAAAGCGTGCAGCGGAAACAATGAAAATCACTTCATATGATTTGAAGGAACTCGGTGTGATTGATCAGGTCATTCCGGAACCAAAAGGCGGTGCACATCGGGATATTCGTGAGCAGGCTGCAAATATTGATGCCGTATTGGAACATTCATTAACCAAATTAACACAAATGGATGAAACTGAATTACTTGAAAAGCGTTGGGAAAAATATAAGAAAATCGGTGAATATACAGAGATTTAACTGGGTGAGGTTGGCAACTGTCAGCCTCATGATTGTTTTTTAATTGAATTTTATTCGGCTTAGGATTATCTTTGAAAGAGAAACTTTGTAAACATGAGGTGGAATGATGAAAAAAATAGGAGTATTAACAAGCGGTGGCGATGCTCCGGGAATGAATGCGGCTATACGTGCCGTTGTCCGTAAAGCGATCTATCACGGCATGGAAGTTTATGCGGTGAAAAATGGATTTCAAGGACTTATTGATGGGAATATTGAAAAGATGGATATTGGGTCGGTTGGTGACATCATCCAGCGCGGTGGAACCATATTGCGTTCTGCTCGGTGTGAGGAATTTAAAACCGATGCCGGACAAAATAAAGGTATTGAGCAGTTGAAAAAATATCAGATTGAAGGGCTTATTGTAATCGGAGGTGACGGCAGTTTCCGCGGCGCACAGAAACTCACTGAAAAAGGTTATCCTTGTATAGGTGTTCCCGGAACCATTGATAATGATATTGCCGGTACCGATTTTACCATCGGCTTTGACACTGCATTGAATACAATTATTGAAGCAATTGATAAAATCCGAGATACGGCAACATCGCATGAACGGACATACGTAATTGAAGTAATGGGCAGAGATGCCGGTGACCTTGCATTATGGTCCGGACTTGCTGATGGCGCTGAAAGCATTCTTGTTCCTGAGAAGGCGGATGATTTTCAAGAGGTAATCGAACGGTTGAAACGCGGGCATGAACGCGGGAAGAAACACAGTATCATCATTCTCGCTGAAGGTGTAGGGAGCGGTCTTGCCTATGGTGAGAGGATTCAGGAGGCAACAAATCTGGAGACCCGGGTAACTGTACTGGGTCATATCCAGCGAGGTGGGTCGCCTACTGCTTCTGATCGTGTTCTGTCCAGCCGTCTTGGGGCAAAAGCGGTTGATCTTTTGCTCAATGGTGAAGCGGGAAGAATGGTTGGTATTCAGAGCAATAAGCTGATCGACCACGATATTTTGGAGGTTCTGTCAGAAGAGCATCAAATTAACAATGAAATGTATCAGCTTTCAAAAGAATTATCGATATAAACGAGGAGGAAATAACGTGCGGAAAACAAAAATAGTATGTACCATTGGACCGGCTTCTGAATCAATTGAGAGCCTGGAAAAATTGATTGAATCCGGCATGAATGTTGCCCGGCTGAATTTTTCCCATGGTGATTACGAAGAACATGGCCAGCGCATACAGAACATACGAAGAGCTGCAGCGAACACTGGAGAAACGGTTGCAATTTTACTTGATACAAAAGGGCCGGAGATACGAACCGGGTCTTTTAAGAACGGTGAGGCTGAACTTACGGAAGACAGTATTGTTTATGTGTCCATGACAGAGATTGAAGGGACAGCTGAACGTTTTTCCATAACATATGGCGGGCTTATTGATGATGTACACAAAGGATCAAAAATTCTGCTTGATGATGGATTGATTGAACTGGAAGTACTTGAAATTGACCATTCGAATCAGGAGTTGAAAACCAAAGCACTGAATTCGGGAACTATTAAAAACAAGAAAGGCGTAAATGTTCCCAATGTAAGTGTGAATTTACCGGGAATAACCGAAAAGGATGCACAGGATATCGTATTTGGCATTGAACAGGATGTTGATTTTATTGCTGCTTCCTTCGTCAGAAGATCATCTGATATTCTTGAAATTAAAGAACTTCTTGAAAAACATGATGCAACACATATACAGCTTATCCCTAAAATTGAAAACCAGGAAGGCGTCGATAATATTGAATCAATCCTGGAAGTGAGTGACGGGCTGATGGTAGCCAGGGGTGATCTAGGTGTTGAAATTCCTGCTGAAGAGGTTCCATTGGTGCAGAAGCATTTAATTACCATTTGCAATACTGCTGGGAAACCGGTGATTACTGCAACCCAAATGCTTGATTCCATGCAGCGGCATCCACGACCAACCAGAGCCGAGGCCTCTGATGTTGCCAATGCGATTTTTGATGGCACGGATGCAATTATGCTTTCAGGTGAAACTGCTGCCGGGAATTATCCGGTTGAATCAGTGGAAACAATGAGCAATATTGCCTTAAAAGCAGAAACCGGATTAGATCATATGGCAATTTTACGGAGTCGTTCAAGATCAGTTGATATGACGATAACCGATGCAATTAGTCAGTCAGTTACACATACAGCGATGAATTTAACTGTCAGTGCAATCATTACCCCGACAGAAAGTGGTCATACGGCAAGAATGATTTCCAAATACCGTCCAAAGGCACCAATTGTTGCTGTGACATTTTCAGAACGGGTTAATCGCCAAATGTCGCTTGTTTGGGGTGTTCATGCTGTTATGGGTGGACTGGCAAATACAACTGATGAAATGTTGGATACCGCCATTGACAGCGGACTGATGACAAATCTTTTTGATCGTGGAAGCAAAGTACTGATAACTGCTGGTGTTCCGGTTGGTGAGAGTGGCACAACAAATCTGATGAAAGTTCATGTAATAGGTGATGTCATGGCTAAAGGACAGGGGATTGGCCGTAAAAGTGCCTATGGTAAAGCAGTAATTGCCAAAAATGGCGAAGAAGCAATGGAAAAGTTACAAGAAGATGATATCTTGGTAACATATGGAACAGAGCGCGACATGATGCCAGCCATCGAAAAAGCCGCCGGTATTGTTACGGAAGAAGGCGGATTAACATCTCACGCCGCCGTGGTAGGTCTAAGTCTGGGAATACCAGTTGTTGTCGGAGTTAAGAATGTATTTGATCTGATAAGTGATGGCGAAGATATTACCATCGATGGTGCAAAAGGCGATATTTACAAAGGGCATGCCAGTGTCTTATAAAGTACAATAATAAAAGGAGGGGGAAAGGCCCCTTCTTTTTTCCAAATTCAAGCACTTGAAAGGTGATACGATGCGTTGGTTATTACTTGCATTTTTAATCATACCTGCAATGGAAATAGGTATTTTTATATGGGCAGGCGGTATTATTGGTCCGTGGTGGATAGTTACACTAATATTACTTACCGGAATTGTGGGCATATCGATAGCCAAAGTTCAAGGTACAGAAACATGGAAACGCGCACAGTTATCCATGAATCAAGGGATTATGCCAACAAATGAAATTATCGATGGTATCTGTATTTTTATCGGGGCTGTTTTCCTGTTCACACCTGGATTTATAACGGACACTGCCGGGTTTTTGTTAGTTCTGCCATTTACCCGCAGACCATTCAGGAACATGCTGCAAGGATTTATTAAAAGCAGACTGGATAAAGGTACGATTATCTATCGCAAATGGTAACGTCACCCTTTAATAAATTGCCATAACCGACTGATTACTCCGGCTTCATGAAGTGCCTGAATTATAATCAGCAAAATTGGTCCAATGATTAAACCTGCAATTCCCCATATTTGCAAACCGGCAAATATTGCAATCAGAACTGTCAGTGGATTTAATCCGATATTGCTTGAAATGACTTTTGGTTCGATTAATTGCCGCTGAATAACAACTGTCATATATAGGACAGTCAGCGGAATCGTCATTTCATAATTGCCAGTCAGAAACAGGTAACTAATCCACGGAATAAAAATAATTCCCGTACCAATGAACGGGAGCATATCAACTAATGCTGCCAGCAATGCAACTGTCATCGGATATTCCATACCTATTATCAGCAATCCGATATAAATAATCAGAGTTGTCAGCGAAATTAAAAAAAGTTGTGCTTTCATATAGCCGAATATTGCTTTCCGCAAATGATTCCAGACTGTCAGGCATGTCTCATGCACGGCTTCCGGTATCATTTTTTTAATGGATTGTGCTATCATATGCCAGTCATTTATGATAAAAAACGCCGCGATTACAACAAACATCGTAACCGTCAGCGAACCAGGGAGTGCTGTTAATGTTTGTGGTATAGTCATGAGAATGCGGTATAGGAATTCAGTCCCTATTACAGCAAATTGATCAATGAATTCTGTTATATAGTTATTGATTGCTTCTTGCTGCGGCGGATTCAATGTATGAAAAAAGGATGTAAGTTTATGATAAAAAGGCAGAACCTTATTCTCTATTATTTCTTCGATACCCCTGATGAATGTCTGAAAATGCGCAGGAATTTGTTCCGCAAGATATGCACTGCCTTGAATGAATTCCACGATGACAAAGATAACAATCCCCGTTAGTAACAGCAAAGAACTGGTAAGAACTGCAAAGGAAGCTATTACGCGCGGCATTTTCAGTCTTTGTTCTGCAAATGAAACAAACGGATGCAGCAGGTAAGCAAGAATTCCAGCCAGTATGAACGGATATAGGTATTCAAAGGAGTAATGCAACAGGAGTGTTAATAAAATAAGTGAACCGGCTGTCAAAACAAGCCGCAATATTGGATAAATGATATGCCTGTCCAATGCCATCCCTGCCAATCTGCACATTTTTAGACCTGTATTATTTATGTATGTTTAAAAACTGAAAAATAGACATGGACGCGTAAATATCTGTATTGAAACAGAAAATCCTGATTTTATTTAGTTTCCCCAAGCTAAAAATATTGAGCATTTTAGTCGGTTTTAATTCACATTATGAACATAATACTTTATAATTGTTGATGGGGCTGACAATGTTATATTGTAGAAATATTGTCGAATATAATTACTAATTAATTAATCCTAAGTTAATGAACAATTCATAGAAAAAGGAGAGGGTTTGTTATGGCAACAACTAAAGGTCTTGAAGGAATTGTCGCAACGCAATCTTCAATCAGTTCGATTATTGATGATCAGCTGACATATGTCGGTTATACAATCGATGATTTAGCGGAAAATTCCAGTTTTGAAGAAGTGGTTTATTTATTATGGAATTTGAGATTGCCAACAAAATCCGAATTGGATGAGTTTAAAGCTGAATTAGTCGCCAACTTGGAATTGCCTGAAGCGATTATTGAGCATTTACGTTCTTATGATTTGTCAACTGTACACCCAATGGCTGCATTAAGGACTGCCGTTTCTCTTCTGGGATTGTATGATGATGAAGCAGATGTGATGGAACCGGAAGCAAACAAACGGAAAGCGATTCGGCTGCAGGCTAAAATAGCTACAATTGTTACAGCATTTGCCCGCCTCCGTAAAGGTAAGGATCCGGTGAAACCCAAAAAAGAACTGAGCTTTGCGGCCAACTTCCTTTACATGCTGAACGGCAAAGAAGCTGAAGATGTTGAAGTGGAAGCTATTAATAAGGCTCTGGTGCTTCATGCGGACCATGAATTGAATGCTTCGACGTTTACAGCACGTGTCTGTGTAGCAACCCTTTCAGATATTTATTCAGGTGTAACAGCAGCGATTGGTGCACTGAAAGGTCCGTTGCACGGCGGGGCAAATGAGCGTGTGATGGCAATGTTGACTGAAATTGGCGAAGAAGAAAACGCTATACCGTACATTAAAGAAAAGATAGCAAATAAAGAAAAAATCATGGGTATGGGACACCGTGTATATAAAAATGGCGACCCTCGTGCCAAACACTTGAAACGAATGTCACGCGAGTTAACGGAAACAAGCGGCCAATCCAAATGGTACAACATGTCCATCAAGATTGAGGACTATATTAAAGAAGAAAAAGGTCTTCCGGCGAACGTTGATTTTTACTCTGCTTCTGTTTATCACAGTTTGGGAATTGACCATGATCTGTTTACACCAATTTTTGCAACGAGCCGTGTTTCCGGATGGCTTGCACATATTCTGGAACAGTATGATAATAACCGTCTTATCCGTCCGCGTGCTGAATACGTCGGACCGAAAACACAAGCTTATACACCTATTGAAAAGCGATAGAAGGTTAGTTTAAATATCCTGGCTGTTACCATGAAACGGCGCAATATGATAGAATAGCAAATGTAGAAGATGAATAGGAGGAATTACTATGACACAAGGAGAAAAAATTACCGTTGAGAACGGAAAAATGACCGTTCCAAACCAGCCAATCGTTCCATTCATTGAAGGTGATGGAACCGGTCCCGACATTTGGGCATCTGCACGCAGAGTAATTGAGGCTGCAGTTGAAAAGGCGTATAACGGTGAAAAAGAAATCCAATGGACCGAAGTTCTTGCCGGTCAAAAAGCTTACGATAAAACAGGTGAGTGGCTACCACAGGATACACTCGACATGATTAATAAATATAAAATTGCTATTAAAGGACCACTTACCACACCAATCGGCGGCGGAATTCGCTCATTAAATGTGGCCCTTCGTCAAAAGCTGGATTTGTTTACTTGCTTGCGTCCAGTTCGTTATTTCACTGGTGTACCATCTCCGGTTAAACGTCCGGAAGATGTAGACATGGTTATTTTCCGTGAAAACACCGAGGATATTTATGCAGGGATTGAGTGGCAAAAAGGTTCCGATGAAGTGAAAAAGGTTATTGACTTTTTGAAAAATGAAATGGATGTTAACAATATTCGTTTCCCTGAAACTTCCGGAATTGGCGTGAAGCCTATCTCTGAAGAAGGAACGAAGCGTATTGTCCGTGCATCTATCGAATATGCACTGAATGAAGGACGCAAGAGTGTTACTTTGGTACATAAAGGTAACATCATGAAGTTTACGGAAGGTTCATTTAAAGCATGGGGATATGAAGTTGCCGAACAAGAATATGGTGATAAAGTATTCACATGGGCAGAATACGACCGTATCGTTGAAAAAGATGGTAAGGATGCTGCAAACAAGGCACAGGATGAAGCAGTTGCTGCCGGCAAACTTCTTGTCAAAGATGCGATTGCGGATATCTTCCTGCAACAGATTCTTACCCGCCCCAAAGAATTTGATGTTGTTGCAACCATGAATCTTAACGGGGACTATGTTTCCGATGCATTAGCAGCACAAGTGGGCGGAATTGGGATTGCACCAGGAGCAAACATCAACTATGATACTGGACATGCGATTTTTGAAGCAACACACGGTACTGCTCCTAAATATGCTGGAATGGACAAGGTAAACCCTTCATCCGTTATTCTTTCCGCAGTATTGATGCTTGAACACCTTGAGTGGAGAGAAGCAGCTAACCTGATTACGAAAGCAATGGATAAAACAATTGCATCAAAAGTGGTTACGTATGATTTTGCCCGTCTAATGGATGGTGCAACAGAAGTTAAATGTTCCGAGTTTGGCGATGAATTAATCAAAAATATGGACTAACAAAATAAGAACGAAAACCGTATCCGGTTATACATCAGCTGGATGCGGTTTTTTTATCCCCGGTTAGATTAGCGCAAAATTGCATTTTCTGGTATAATAGAAAGCGCTTACATAATATATAAGGGGGAAGAATCATGATTGGAAAAAGACGAAGACTCGGAAAGCTGATTAATGAGTTGCAAATTGGGGATTCCTATACTGCAACAAAAACAATTAATGATCGGGACTTGTTGTTATATTTAGGTTTGACAGATGATTCAAATCCGCTGTACCTCCAGCATGATTATGCCTCACAGACACCGTACAATCAACCAATCGTTCCATCAGTAATGCTATTCGGAATGGTGAGCTCAATCATTTCTATGCACCTTCCGGGACCGGGAAGTCATATCACCAGGGATGAGATGTCTTTTCCAAAATCAGTTCATCATTATTCGGAAGTGAATTTGAATATTGAAATTATCGCAATTGATCAGGATGCACATCAGGTCATCATGTCCGTTGTCGCATATGATACAGATGGGGATGAGGTTGTCCGGGGAAAATTGAATGTATGTCCTTCCTACGAGCCGGAGTCCATCACTGGTCATTCGCTTCAAAATTTCTTTTAAGAATATGTTCGTTCGTTGATCAAAATTTGTAAATTATTCTTTACATGCCATTGTGTTCACAACCGGTTTTTTTCATTGTATGATTAATATAACACATGTTGATCACAGGAATGGGGATTGAATATGGGAAAACGAATTCTTATTGTTGACGATGAAAAATCGATTGTGACATTATTAAAATTTAACGTTGAACAGGCAGGGTTTGAGACGGATGTGGCTAATGACGGTCAGCAGGCAGTTGAATTGGTTGAACGCAATAATTACGATTTGGTTATTCTTGATTTAATGCTCCCGGAAATGGATGGAATGGATGTTTGCAGACATTTAAGAAATAATCAAATTGATGTACCGATTTTAATGCTGACGGCAAAGGATGACGAGTTTGATAAAGTATTGGGATTGGAACTGGGTGCAGATGATTATTTGACTAAGCCTTTCAGTCCAAAAGAGGTGATAGCCCGGATCAAGGCTATATTAAGACGTGCAGTCAAAGCGGAGGAAAATAGCTTTTCCTCATTACGAATTGGGGATCTGATTATCTATCCTGATCGTTATGAAGCTGAAATGCATGGTAAGACACTTACATTTACAAGAAAAGAATTTGAGTTGCTCTACTATCTTGCTTCTCATAAGGCGAAGGTTCTTTCACGTGATCAGCTGCTTAGTGCAGTCTGGAATTATGACTTTGTTGGCGATACACGGATTGTAGATGTCCATGTGAGCCATTTGCGGGAAAAAATTGAACCAGTTACCAAAAAACCGGCATATATTAAAACTGTCCGGGGACTGGGGTATAAAATGGAGGAACCTCAATAATGCGGGTTGTATTTTCAAGACCATTATTTGCATATATTGTCGGCATCTTTTCAGTAGTTGTTATTACTGGGATTCTGTCAATGCAAATAACCGATGAATATATTATTCTTGGAGCAATTTTGGTAGTGGAGTTTATTATTTTGCTGCTGATAATGCTCCATTTGTATGATAAATATATGAAACCTATTAAAAAAGCGGCAAGAACAGTGGATGAACTTGTTAAAGGAAATTACAGCGCACGCATTCATCAAACCGCCCAGGGGAATGTTGCAGAATTAAACAATAAAATAAACATTCTTGCACGTAATCTAAGTGAGTTTGCCATTCAGGAACAGATGCGGGAAAAACAACTTTCCACAGTAATTGATAATACACAAAGCGGCTTGGTTTTGCTTGATGAAAAAGGATACGTTCATCTTGTCAACCGGAAATTCACTTCCGTGTTCGGTGGAGACCAGCATGACTACATCGGCTTTCTTTACTATGAAGTGTTGTCGAATGAAAAAATACATGAAACCGTGCAACAGACATTTCTTTATGAGAAAAATGTAACAGAATCAATTACACAGGTAGTGGAAGTCGATAAAAAATATTTGGAGATGGTAGGGGCGCCAATTTTTGATGAGCGTAACATGCTGAAAGGTGCCGTTTTGGTCTTTTATGATATTACCCACTTGAAGAAACTTGAGCTGATGCGAAAAGATTTTGTTGCTAACGTATCACACGAGTTGAAAACACCAATCACGTCCATAAAAGGATTTGCTGAAACGCTCCTTGATGGTGCTTTGGAAGATCCTGATACCCTTCGGAATTTTTTAACGATTATCAATGATGAAAGCTCACGGCTGCAAGGTTTAATTGAGGATTTATTGAGATTATCAAGACTTGAAAAAGACGGGTATAAGCTTGTGAAGAATAATGTGAATCTGAACACACTGATTGATGAAGTCATACCAATTGTTAACCAGGCTGCTGAAGACAAAAGTATTACACTTTCAGTTGATACAGCCGACAATATTGCATTTCGGGCTGAAAGTGAAGGTGTGAAACAGATAATCATTAACCTGTTGATGAATGCTATCAGTTATACACCTGAACATGGCGAGGTTGCACTATATGCCGAAGAAACAGATGATTCCATTCATATCAAAGTAACTGATACCGGGATAGGCATACCCGAAGATGCGATTCCGAGAATTTTTGAGCGTTTCTACCGGGTTGATAAAGCCCGCAGCAGAAATACCGGTGGAACCGGACTGGGACTTTCCATATTAAAACATATAGTAGAGGTACATGATGGTAAAATATCAGTTGAAAGTGAACTGAACAAGGGCTCCACCTTCCAAGTGTATTTGCCGAAATGATAGCATCCTCGTTTTGAGGGTGCTAATTTATTTTGTAATAACGGATAACTTTTTCAATCTCGTCTATTCAATGATAAAATAGGTTTAGCGATTATAACGGTTAGATTGGAGGAGAATGTACATATGGCTGAAAAACTGGTGCTGATTGACGGTAACAGTATAATTTACCGGGCTTTTTTTGCTTTGCCTTTATTAAACAATGATAAGGGTGTCTATACGAATGCGGTGTATGGTTTTACGACAATGCTGCTGCGAATTCTGGAGGACGAAAAGCCGACACATATGCTGGTGGCATTTGATGCTGGAAAGACAACTTTCCGTCACGAGACGTACAAGGAATATAAAGGTGGCCGGCAAAAAACACCACCGGAGCTTTCTGAACAGTTTCCGCTGCTCAAAGAAGTGCTGGATGCTTTTCAAATTCCACATTATCAGCTGGATCAGTATGAAGCGGATGATATTATTGGAACATTGGCAAGTCAGGGTGAAGCGAAAAACTGGGATGTCACAGTCATTTCCGGTGATAAAGATCTGCTCCAACTGGCTTCAGACCGTGTAACGGTAAACCTGACGAAAAAAGGTATCAGTGACATCGAATCCTATACGCCAGCATTCATGAAAGAAAAAATGGAGATCAATCCAGATCAGATTATTGATTTGAAAGCGTTAATGGGTGACAGCTCTGATAATATTCCAGGCGTTCCGGGTATTGGTCAGAAAACCGCGATTAAGCTCCTGAAGCAATATCATAAACTGGAAAGTGTTTATGAGAATCTTGATGGCATTAGCGGCAAGAAATTGAAAGAAAAGCTTACTAATCATCAAGAAGAGGCTTTTATGAGTAAGAAATTGGTAACAATCGACCGTGACTCCCCAGTCAAAGTTAAGGTTGATGATCTTGATTACAGTGGCTATCCTGCTTCAGATGTCAGCACTATCTTTAAAAATCTTGGCTTTCAATCACTGTTGTCGAGAGTGGATGGCGGTGCTGAAGCTGATGAGACAGCTCAAGAACTTGATAAGATTGAATATGAGCTCCTGCAAGAGATTACGCCGGATATTTTCACTGATCATTCTGCACTCGTCGTGGAAATGTTTGGTGAAAACTATCATAATGCAACGATAGAAGGGTTTGGGCTTGTCACGGATGACCATGCCTATTTTATCCCAACTGAAACTGCAGTTTCGTCAAGAGAATTTAAAGCATGGGCAGAAGATATCAGGAAAACCAAAAGTGTTTTTGATGCGAAAAAAACACTTGTTGCGCTCCTGAGATATGATATCCATGTACAGGGAATTACCTTTGATATGCTGCTCAGTTCTTATTTGCTTAATCCATCGGAAAACAATCACGATATACCTGCGATTGGCCACCGGATGGGACGAACGGAAGTCCTGTATGATGAAGAAGTTTATGGAAAAGGAGCGAAAGCAAAGGTTCCCGAACAGAATGTATTGGCGGAACACGTTGTCCGTAAGTCAAACTTACTGTATAAGATTAAGCCGCAAATGGAGGATCAACTGAAGCAAAATAGTCAATATGAACTTCTGAAGGAGCTCGAAATGCCATTGGCGCTGATTCTTGGCGAAATGGAACATATAGGTGTGCTTGTTGATATTGAACGGCTTGAAAAAATGGGTGAAGATCTTAAACGGCGTCTGGATAACCTGGAGCAGGAAGTGTATGATCTTGCAGGTGAGAAGTTTAATCTGAACTCACCGAAACAACTGGGACCAATTCTATTTGAAAAGCTGGAACTGCCGGTTATAAAGAAGACAAAAACAGGTTATTCCACTGCTGCAGATGTCCTCGAGCAATTGAAAGATGAGCATCCGATTATCGAAAAGCTGCTTTTGTACAGACAACTTGGCAAACTGCAGTCAACTTATATTGAAGGTTTGTTAAAAGTAGTGGATAAAGATACAAATAAAATTCATACAACATTTAATCAGGCCCTTACCCAGACTGGCCGTTTAAGCTCGATTGATCCAAATCTGCAGAATATCCCAATCAGGCTTGAAGAAGGACGTAAAATCCGCCAAGCGTTTGTACCATCAAAAGATGGATGGATTATGTTTGCAGCTGACTATTCGCAAATTGAATTAAGGGTATTGGCTCATATAGCCGGGGATGAAAAACTGGCTGACGCTTTCAAAAATGATCAGGATATTCACACGCGAACCGCGATGGACGTTTTTCATGTGAAAGAAGATGAAGTAACATCCAATATGCGCAGACAGGCAAAAGCGGTCAATTTCGGTATTGTGTATGGTATCAGTGATTACGGACTATCACAAAGCCTTGGAATCACGAGAAAAGAAGCAAAGAAATTCATTGAACGATACTTTGAAAGCTATCCTGATGTAAAAAAATATATGGATGATATTGTCCAGGAGGCAAAACATCAGGGTTACGTCACAACGCTTATGAACAGGAGAAGGTATTTGCCGGATATTACGAGCAGAAATTTTAATCACCGGTCGTTTGCTGAAAGGACTGCAATGAATACACCAATTCAGGGCAGTGCTGCAGATATCATCAAGAAAGCGATGATTGACCTGCATGAAAAGCTGCTCGATGAAAAAGTGGAAGCGCGGATGCTGCTTCAGGTTCATGATGAACTGATCTTGGAAGCACCAAAAGAAGAGATCGATAAATTAACTGAAATAGTACCAGCAATTATGGAGAATACCGTTGAATTATCCGTCCCGTTAAAGGTCGATTATGAATATGGTGAAAGCTGGTTTGATGCAAAATAAGGGGATAGGAAATCATGCCGGAACTACCAGAAGTGGAAACCGTTAAGCAAACATTAAAGCGATTTGTTATCGGTAAAAAAATGAAAGATGTCGAAGTATACTGGCCGAATATTGTGAAACGACCGGATGATACGGAACAATTTAAATTAGAATTGACTGGACAAACTATTCAGGACATAACCCGAAAAGGTAAATTTTTACTTTTTCAGCTGGATGATGTTGTTCTCGTATCGCATTTACGAATGGAAGGCAAATACAGTGTTCATCCTTCGTCTGAAATTGTTAAAAAGCATACACATGTTATTTTTCGGTTTGTCGGTGGTGATGAACTCCGCTACAATGACGTCCGCAAATTTGGAACGATGCATATTTTTAATAAGGGTGAAGAGTTCAGCGGGAAGCCGCTCAATCAATTAGGTCCGGATCCATTCGATAAAAGCTTTACCCTGGATTATTTTTACAAGAAATTGAAAAAGACTGAGCGTAATATTAAAACGGCTTTGCTGGATCAAAGCATTGTAGCAGGCCTAGGTAATATATATGTCGATGAAACACTGTTCAGAGCCAATGTACATCCATTGAAAAAATCAAGCAAACTGACCAAAAAAGAAGTCAGGGAAATCCGCAATCAGGCGGTGGCCACCTTGCAGGAAGCGGTATTACAGGGTGGCACAACCATTCGCTCCTATGTGAATGGACAAGGTGACATGGGAATGTTTCAACAGGAGTTATTCGTGTACGGACAGGAAAACAATCCATGTAAAAATTGCGGTAAACCAATTGTTAAATTGAAGGTAGGCGGTCGTGGCACGCATGTTTGCGCTGACTGCCAAAAATTATAAGCGAGTAAGTGAGGTTATATCTGATGACATTGATCTTAGGATTAACGGGCAGCATCGCAACCGGAAAGAGTACCGTTTCTTCGATGTTTGCGAATTTCGGTATACCCGTAATTGATGCAGATAAAATAGCCAGAGAAGTTGTGATGCCGGGCGAAAAAGCCTATGAACAGATCGTGGAAGTGTTTGGAGAGGACGTATTGTTCGATGATAAAACACTCGATCGGAAAAAGCTTGGTTCCATTGTTTTTGCCGATGAAACGAAACGCAATAAACTTAATGATATTGTTCATCCGGCAGTAAGGGAAAAAATGGTAGCCAGAAGGGATTCCTGTATTAAGTCAGGTGAAAAATGTGTAGTGTTGGATATTCCGTTGTTATTTGAGAGTAAATTAACGCATTTTGTGGATAAGACACTTGTCGTAGCCGTGGATGAGGATGTGCAGTTAAAACGGCTAATGAACCGCGATGAATCAACAGAAAATGAAGCGAAACAGCGAATCAATTCGCAAATATCAATAAGTAAAAAAGCGAAACTTGCTGACGCGGTAATCGATAACAATGGAACGGTCGAAGAATCTTTTCAGCAGCTTGAATCAGTATTAAAGAATTGGGGCGCTATATCGTAAGATTGGCGTCTTTTGTGCGTTCTGCTCATGTAACAGTTTTTTCACAAACTTTTAAGCACATTTTTCTTGAAATATGTTATACTAATTATGATAATAAACTTAACGAGTATAACATATACAGGAGGACTACAGATGAATAAAACCCGAATTGCAATTAATGGATTTGGACGAATCGGACGGATCGTCTTTCGTCAAGCTATTATGGATAACCAACTAGAGGTCGTTGCAATTAATGCCAGCTATCCTCTGGAAACACTTGCACATCTGATTAAGTATGATAGTGTTCACGGTATTTTTGACGGTGAAGTGGAAACGCTTCAGGATGGTATTCAAGTAAATGGGCAATTTATCAATATTGTTAGTTCACGCGAACCGGAGAAGCTTCCATGGAAGAAACTTGATATTGACGTAGTAGTTGAAGCGACAGGGAAATTTAAAACAAAAGAAACTGCTGGAAAGCATCTCGATGCAGGTGCACGCAAGGTGGTTATTACTGCGCCGGGAAAACAGGTTGATAACACAATTGTAATGGGGGTTAACGAGGAAACCTATAACCCTGATGAAGATGACGTTATATCAAACGCTTCCTGTACAACAAACTGTCTAGCTCCCGTTGTAAAGGTGCTTGATGAAAACTTTAAGATTGTAAATGGACTCATGACTACCGTTCATTCATTTACAAGCGACCAGAAGAACTTGGATAATCCGCACAAAGATCTGCGTCGTGCAAGAGGGTGCAGTCAGTCCATTATCCCGACATCAACCGGGGCGGCCAAAGCACTAGGTGAAGTGCTTCCGAAAATGCAAGGAAAGCTTCACGGAATGGCTTTAAGAGTTCCGACGCCCAATGTTTCGCTGGTAGACCTTGTAATCGATGTTGAAGATGACGTAACCATCGATAAAGTTAATGAGGCATTTAAAAAAGCTTCAACCGGTGACATGAAAGGAATTCTTAAATACAGCGAGGAACCGCTCGTGTCCATTGACTACACAACTACTGATTATTCCGCAATTATTGATGGATTAACAACGATGGTAATGGAGGATAACAAAGTCAAAGTACTCGCATGGTATGATAATGAATGGGGTTATTCCAAGCGCGTTCTGGATCTCGCCAAATATGTCGGCAACTGCATTCATCAGAAGCAGGCTAAAATTTCTTAATTGCATTATTTCAATAAGGCTGACCGCTTTCAACTGCGGTTGGCCCGTTTTACTTGTATTGAGTAAACGCGAAGTATATTTTAGTCCTAAATAATGAACCACATCTTTTCGATGAACACTAAATAACCATCAACCCCGCTGAATAAAATTCATTTCCTTCTGTATGAACAAAAACTGCTGAATTTTTCCGCCTGACAATTTTTTTGTTAAACTATGTGAAAATTTGTTCACCCGACAATAAATAACCGGTATTCCAAATCAATTAGTCGATTCACGAAAAAAATGTTAAAATGAATGAAACTATAATATATTGACCGTGTATATATTACTATCGGATGAGGTGTATTAATGGCGTTTCGACAAACTGTAGGGAAATTTTTAGGCAATCATGCTGAAACGAATGAGAATCATTTGGATGTTTCACTTCAAACACATTATTATAAAACTACGAAAGACAGAGCATTAACGGTGCTTAGGAATTTTTTTGAGAAAAATGAAAAGTTCCGTATTAATGCTGTCTCCAATGAACGCGGGGAAGTCAGTGCTTCCATTATAAAAGGAAAAAAAGCTTTTATAGTAGGAACTGTTATTATGGTCAGACCACATCAGACTGTAGTTGATTTTTCAGTAACGACAGAGTCCGCTTTTCCATTTGATTTCGGGTACAGTACAAAAGTAATCCATAGGCTATATGATCATATGGATAAAGAACTGCCCACAATTCCAAAAACAAACAGGTAAAATGAATGGGGTTGAACTGATATGAGATGTTCAAATTGCCACAATAAAAGTACAAAAGTTCTTGATTCACGGCCAATTGAAGAGGGCCGATCCATTCGCAGGCGCAGAGAGTGCGAAGAGTGCGGGTTCCGTTTTACAACGTTTGAACGAATTGAAGAAGTTCCGCTGATCGTTGTTAAAAAAGATGGTGCACGGCAGGAGTACAGTCGTGATAAACTAATCAGAGGCTTAATAAAAGCATGTGAAAAACGACCTGTTCCAATGGAGAAAATTGAAGGAATTGCAGTCGATGTGGAGAAAGAACTGCGCAATACAGGCGTTTCTGAAATTGACAGTAAAGAGATTGGTGAAATGGTGATGGACAGGCTATCACATATTGATGAAGTCGCATATGTTCGTTTTGCATCTGTCTATCGTCAATTTAAGGATATTACCGTATTCCTGGATGAATTAAAAGATTTAATTAAAACAGATAAAGAAAACACCAGATCAGAGAGCTGATGGAAAGAAAGGGAAAGATAAATGGATGTAATAGGAAAATTACTGCCGATTGATGGCTATCATGTATCTTTAAAAGGTGATTTGCCGGTTGATTATGCGAAGTCATTGTCTCACCTGTATCAGCCGCTCATCGGTATGGAGGCGGTAATGCTTTATCAGACTTTATTACATGATATGGATTTACAGCAGGAAACGATGGATCAGACCCATCATACATTAATGAACTACATGAATCTGCCCTTGGATAAATTATATAGAGCACGGTTAAAACTGGAAGGGATTGGTTTGCTTAAAACATTTAAGCAGCAAACTGCCGAACATACTTCATATACATATGAACTTCAGTGCCCGTTTTCGCCATCATCTTTTTTTAAGGATGAAATGCTGACACAGCTCTTATATCATCATATTGGCAGAGATAAATTTGTGATCCTTAAGCAAAATTACATTGCGGAAACAACGCGAACAATCGAAGGAGATGTTACTGCCTCTTTTCATGATGTGTTCCAGACCTTTCAGCCGATTTCTGATGAGGATGCATTGGCAGTCCCAACAGATGAGAGTGACTCAGCTGTAGCGGATATGGATTTTTCCTGGATGGAACAAATTCTGAAGCGGCAAATGATTCCAGCAAAGAAAGTCTTGACACCGGAAAGCAAAAAATTGATTTCTCAAATGACGGTATTGTATGATTTAACGACCCTTGAGACAGAAAAGGCGGTTTTGTGGGCATTGACGGATGAAAATTCGCTTCATCATTATGAATTTAAGCAAGCTTGTCACGATTTATTTAAAAACAAACATCATCAGACAACGATAAAACTGACCGAACGTACACAGTCTGAGGAAAATAATAAATCCGATAAAAAACCAACCACGAAGGAAGAACAGTTTATTGCTGAATTGGAACGGATTTCACCGAAACAGCTGCTCGAAGATTTATCAAATGGAGGGCAGGCATCCGGACAGGACTTGAAAGTCATCCGTGATATCATGACAACTCAAGGATTACCTTCACCTGTAATGAATGTGTTGATCCATTATGTGCTGCTGCAAACGAACATGAAACTGTCAAAAGCTTATATGGAAAAAATCGCAAGCCATTGGTCCCGGGCAAATTTAAAAACAGCCAGGGAAGCGATGACTTTTGCCAAACAAGAACAGACGGATTTTCAAAAATCCAAACCGGCAGGAAAATACAACAAACGGTCAAATTCCTCACAGGAAGTTGTGCCGGATTGGTTTAAGGAAAGAAAAAAGAAACAGCGGAGTTCCAGTAAAGATTATACCTTCAATGAACGTAATAATGAGGAATTTGAAGCACTTTTAAAAGAGTTTTCCGATGGGAAGCAAAAATAACCTCTATCAAGGATGATATTGATGAAACCAGTCCAATCCGAGCTGAAAAAATGGATGAAGCAAAACAAAAATTTTAAAGAAAACTATTTAAAGGTTAGACAGGAAGTACTAAATGACCCGGAAATTAAAGAATTTCTTGCGTTGCATCCGCAAATTACCGAACAGGAAATTAATAAAAATCTGATCAAGCTCTATGAATATAAAACACAGTCAAAACAATGTGATCAATGTAAAAGTTTTGACAGCTGTATCAATATGATTCAGGGGTATTCCCCGGTTCTGCAGGTGGAAAGCAATGAAATTCATCTGGTTTATGAAAAATGCCACAACCGGGTTCACTATGAAAAGCAGAAGGAACAACAACGTTTGATTCAAAGTCTGTATATGCCAAAAGATATTTTCAATGCCAGTATTTCAAGTATTGATAACGACAAAAATAGGCAGCCGGCAGTTCATGAAATGATGCATTTTCTAAAAGGAGCAAAATCAGCACTCCCCAAAAAAGGGCTTTATTTTTACGGTCCGTTTGGTGTAGGAAAAACATATTTTCTTGGTGCGCTGGCCAATGAATTAAAGCGGATGAACATTTCGTCGATGCTAATTTATATGCCTGAATTTGTCCGTGAAATGAAGGGGTCGATCAAGGATGACTCGATCAATGATAAAATAAATTATTTTAAGAACACCGACGTGCTGATGCTGGATGATATCGGTGCTGAAACACAATCTGCTTGGTTTCGGGATGAGATACTCGGGTCGATTCTGCAATATCGGATGATGGAAGAGCTGCCCGTATTTTTTACTTCGAACTATAGTCTTGATCAATTGGAGAACCAATTGGCATTTTCCAACAAAGGCGGGACGGAAAAAGTGAAGGCAGGAAGAATAATTGAACGGATTAAGCAAGTGTCGACGGAAAATCCGCTGGCGGGAGAAAACAGGCGCGATTTATAAATAACCATGTGACTAATTAGATTAAGTATGCAGCATAAGTAATGTACCCTTTGGATTTATAATTTCCAAGGGGTTATATTTTTCATCAGTCAATCAACATAATGTATTAATAGTTTACCTGAACATCTGATAGCAGCCATGGATGCAGTCTTCTATCTAAATGATTGATATTTTATTGTGGGAAAAGGTGAGCAGCCACAGCTTTTTATTGATGCTTGTTAAATTAGTCTTTCATTCTATCTTACAAACGGAATCTGCTTTTAACTCTGCTTATCTGTTACAAAAACAATTCCATGACGCGCCGATACGACTGTTTCTTTTCTTCTACATCATAAATGTTTGTAAGAATTAGCCAGTCATTACATTGATAACGCTCAGACAGGAAAAGAAGTTCATTTTTTACTTTTTCTGGACCACCGACGATCATCCGCTTCCTGTTTTTCTTTATCTGTTCGCTATCTTTATCACTCAAGTCTTTGATTTTTGCCTCCTCGATACTTGGCACCCGGCTATCAAGACCTTTTTCCACATTCAGCAGCCAAATATCCTGACTAAGAGCAAGCTCTTCTGCATGTTCATCTGTTTTACCGCAGATAACGAAAATAGCAGAACGTTGTGCGGGATAATCCAAATAACCTTGTTTAAAACGTGCTCGGTATTTCTGATGGGCTTCTTTCCCTCTGTCAGGATTAATAAAATGACCGTATACATAGCCAACCCCTAGTTCGGCTGCAAGTCCAGCACTGTTTTCCCCTAAACCTAATGAGAATAAAACAGGAGAGCTTAATGTTCTTGGTGCTGCACGAACTTTCCCATCTTTGCTTAGGAATGTTATAAGATCTGCTAATTTATTGTCATAATCTGCCATTTGATTCGGTTTTCCATCGGCCAACAATGATCGAATCGTTTCACTTCCTCCCGGAGAACGTCCGACACCCGCCTCAATTCTCCCGGGAAAAAGTGCTTGTAATTGAAATAGTTGGGTAGCAACCTTATATGCACTATATTGCGGAAGCAGGATACCGCCACTTCCAACCTTCAATTTGGCAGTTTTCGCTGCCACTGCAGCCATCATAATTTCGGGAGAACTTGATGCTAATCCTTTTGTTGCGTGATGTTCAGCAAACCAATAGCGTTCATACCCTAATTCTTCAACATATTGAGCCGTTTCAACCGTGCGGTCCACCGTCTCTTCCGCTGTCAGCCCCTTTGGTTGCGCCATCTGGTCTAATACACCCAAGTTCATTGTCAACTACTCCTTTCTATTAGATTATCTCCAATTGAGTTTTAAAATGAAACATTTCAGCTTGTATGTGCTATCAGCTGAATTTAGGAAGAGGGTTGGACTAGAAAATACATAGAATTGATAATCGTGCAGCTTTGAAAATAAGTCGGCTAAAAATTTGGAGTTTTTGAATTAACGAGGCTGAACTTTCTTTTGACCCCCGGCACTTGCTTTTGACAGACGAATGTCGAGGGTCTTTGTAACACAGGAGTTTTATGGTTTTAAAATAACTTTGATACAGTCCTCCTCATGATTATTAAATATTTTGTAGCCATGACTTGCATCATCTAAAGACATTTTATGGGTAATGATTGCTTTCGGGTCAATTTCCCCTTTTGTTATTTTTTCAAAAAGGTAAGACATGTAATGAATTACGGGAGCCTGTCCCATTTTCAGGTTGACATTTCTAACCCAAAAAGGTCCCAGCGGAAAGGCATTGTACAGTCCACCATAGACACCGGTGAGTTGAACGGTACCAAATTTCCGAACCGCTTTGGTGGCAATTTGAATGGGACCCAGCGTCCCTCCTTGAAGTTTTAATTTCTGTTCGACAAATTCAAGTGGTGATTTTTTCCCGTCCATTCCTACACAATCAATGACAACGTCTGCACCACCTTCCGTTATTTCCTTCAGATGTTCACCCATATCCGGGTTCTTCGTAAAATCAAAAACTTCCACATTGTTCATTTTTTTTGCGTGGTTCATTCGATAATCCAGATAATCAACAGCGATGACGCGTTCCGCACCTTTTTTCCAGGCAAATTGTTGTGCCATCAGTCCAATGGGGCCACAGCCGAGTATAATGACGGTATCCCCTTCTTTAACTCCCGCATTTTCCACGCTCCAAAAAGCTGTTGGCAATACATCGGATAAAAAGAGAAGGGATTCATCTTCCAGTTCACATGATTCAGGGATAACGAAAGGAGTAAAGTTTCCGAATGGTACTTTTAAGTATTCTGCCTGTCCACCCGGGTGATTGCCGAATTTCTCCGAGTAACCAAAAAAACCTCCGGAATCGTAATGCGGGTTGGAGTTGTCACATTGGCTTTCCATATCATGCTGGCAATAAAAACAATGACCGCAAGCCACTGTGAAAGGTATGACGACACGATCCCCTTTTTTTACCTTATCGACCCCTGGGCCGACTTCCTCAATAATCCCCATAGGTTCATGTCCAATAACATAGCCTTCAGGTAAAGGGAATCCTCCTTTGTATATATGTAAGTCAGAACCGCAAATTGCGGTGGAGGTGATTTTTACAATCACATCATCACTTTTCTCAATTTTTGCATCCTCTACTTGTTTTACAGCAATATTTTTTGCGCCTTGGTAGGTTACTGCTTTCATGTTTGTGCTCCAATCTATAGTAAGTATTACACTTAGCTTTTCCTGCCAGCAAAATAATACACATTTTTGGCTTAGTTAGACATAAAGATTAAACGGGATCTTATCTAGTATTGTTTTGTTTGAAAAAGAGGTGATAGTCCTTTCCTTCTTGTATGGCATATTTCATCTTCTTACTAATCCTGCAGTTACTAGTTTTAATGGTTTATACATTTTTTTAATTACCCGTCCATATAATGTAACAGTTTGGTCCGGATGAGGGTGATTATTTGTTGGAGGTATTTTTTGAGCATGATAAAGAAACAATCAGTTTTTGTGAACATTTATTTCAGTACAACAAACGAATAGAACTATACTGGCGAACACATGAGGAATGGGGGAATCATTTACAACTTGATTATGAAAATGCGGGCAGCATTACGGAAACAGCTGCACAATCAATGGTTGATGTGTTTGTGATCCACCGGCTGGCGGATATGATTCACGATATTATTAAAAATGATTATTATTATTCGAATATGGAAGAAATTGACCGGATTGCTGATATCGCTTTATGGCTTTTTTACGGAGAGGATAAAGACAGCAGGCATGTCCGCAAAGACAAGGATCCCAGCCAGCTTTTAAAATCAATCATTATCGGTAATTTGGAAAATGCTGATATGATCCATTTTGATTCGATTGTGAATTTCCAAATGAAAATATTTAAAGATCAGCTTGTTCATCTTGTCGGACTGGCTATCGACGAATTTAAAAGGGAAGAAGATCATCAGGCATTCATTGATTCGCTAAGAGAGTTTATTGTAACCAGAACATGTACTTATAGTACGGTACATGTTCTGCAGGGAAATCCATTCACATTTTTTAAGCCGGATGGAAAACGTTTTACACGGATGGAACTGCGGCTGCTGATGCATAATGAACCACTGTATATGGTAGGTCTTGATGAAGAGGAATTGAATCTCGCACCACTTGTCGCAATGGCACCGAAAAAAATAACGATTTATGGGGACCACCCGTCTGAACCGAAGACATTAACAGTTATTAATGTTTTTCAGGAAAAAGCTGATTTTAAACCATACAGCAGTTTTCCTTTTTCCAATTACTTAAAAAATAAGTACTAACGCTTGATTTTATGTTCATCAGAAGCTATAATACATTTTAAATATAAGTTCATCTTTAAAAAGTAATGATGAGGACAGGATTGTTTGTTAAAACGTCTGTTAAGAGAGGGAAGTCCAAGGCTGAAAGCTTCCCCGGACCGGACAAATGATCACCACCTTTAAACTCTGTGATCGAATGAGTTGTAAATCATAGCGTTTTATCTGCGTTAAAGATTAATGAAGCCGTATTTTCATGCGGAAATTAGGGTGGAACCACGTGACCAACGCTCGTCCCTTTGCTTTAAGCAGAGGGATGGGCGTTTTTTAATATCTATTATTACATGAAGGAGCGTAAAACGATGGCTGAAATAACAATTACTTTTCCTGATGGAGCAAATAAACAATTCCCACAAGGAACCACCGGTGAAGAAATTGCGGGGTCGATATCACCAGGGCTTAAAAAACAGGCGCTTGCCATTAAACTTGATGGAAAATTGTATGACTTACGTCGAGAATTACAGCAGGGCGGTACTATCGAAATTGTCACATATAAGAATCAAGAGGGAATAGAGGTAATGCGTCATTCAACTGCGCATTTAATGGCTCAGGCGATAAAACGACTGTACAAAAATGTTAGTTTCGGGGTTGGCCCTGTAATTGAAGAAGGGTTCTACTATGATATGGACCTGGAACAATCATTGACACCGGAAGATCTCCCCAAAATTGAAAAGGAAATGAAACGAATCATCGATGAAAATCTGGAAATTGAACGGATTGAAGTAACCCGTGACCAGGCTAAAGAAATGTTCCGCGAAATCGGGGATACTCTGAAGCTGGAACTGATTGATGCCATTCCTGGTGATGAACAGGTAACCATTTATAAGCAGGGCGAATTTTTTGATTTGTGCCGGGGGATTCATGTTCCTTCCACAAGTAAAATAAAGGCTTTTAAATTACTGAGTATCTCGGGAGCATATTGGCGTGGTGACAGTAACAACAAACAATTGCAGCGCATTTATGGAACAGCTTTTGCGAAGCAGTCAGAGCTTGACGAACATTTGCGTATTCTTGAGGAGCGAAAAGAACGCGACCACCGGAAACTGGGCAAGGAACTGGAAATTTTCACGGTTTCGCAAAAAGTCGGTCAAGGGCTGCCATTATGGCTTCCAAAAGGAGCAACAATCCGCCGGAGCATTGAACGGTATATTGTAGATCTGGAAGAACGGCTGGGATATGATCACGTGTACACACCGGCACTTGGAAGCGTTGATCTTTATAAAACTAGCGGTCACTGGGATCACTATCAAGATGATATTTTTCCGCCGATGGAAATGGACAATGAGGAATTAATTCTTCGTCCGATGAACTGTCCGCA
The DNA here is from genome assembly GCF_902726655.1 of Virgibacillus ihumii. NCBI lineage: Bacteria > Bacillati > Bacillota > Bacilli > Caryophanales > Bacillaceae > Virgibacillus > Virgibacillus ihumii. The sequence continues at coordinate 1,229,877 of NZ_CACVAN010000001.1, read as the reverse complement.
TCATATGATGGTTTATAAAAATCAACTGTACAGCTACCGGAATTTGCCAGTCAGAATCGCTGAGCTCGGCATGATGCATCGGCATGAAATGTCTGGAGCGTTAGCCGGGCTGCAGCGAGTCCGTGCCATGACATTAAATGACGCACATATTTTTGCCCGTCCTGATCAGTTGAAAGAAGAGTTTATCCGTGTTGTTGAACTGATTCAACAGGTGTATAAAGACTTCGGAATTGACAAGTATTATTTCCGGCTTTCCTATCGTGATCCTGAAGACAAAGAGAAATATGTTGACAATGACGCGATGTGGGAAAAAGCACAGTCGATGCTGAAAGAGACGCTCGATGATATGGACGTTGAATATGTTGAAGCAGTAGGGGAAGCTGCATTTTACGGTCCGAAACTTGATGTGCAAGTACAGACAGCATTAGGAAAAGATGAAACATTGTCGACGGTACAACTGGATTTCCATTTACCGGAACAATTCGATCTAACGTATATTGGGGAAGATGGTCAGCAGCATCGTCCGGTTGTCATTCACCGTGGAGTTGTCGGTACGATGGAGCGATTTGTAGCTTTTCTCATTGAGGAATATAAAGGTGTATTCCCAACTTGGCTGGCACCGGTTCAAGCTAAGATCATCCCAGTTTCACCTGAAGTGCACCTGGATTATGCAAAGGAAATTACTGATAAATTGCGAAAGAGCGGTGTGCGCGTTTCGGTTGATGAGCGGGATGAAAAAATCGGATATAAAATTCGGGAAGCACAAACTCAAAAAATTCCATTTGCGTTGGTACTCGGTGACAAAGAAATTGAAAGCGGATCGGTCAATGTTCGCCGGTATGGCGAACAACAGTCGGAGACAATGGTTTATGACCTGTTTGAAGATATGGTTAAAAAGGAAATTGAAACAAAGGCACTTCGGAAATTGTAATGAAAAACTGCCAGGTACGTGGCCATCCATGTATCTGGGCTTTTCATGTTTTGGACAATGTGCTATGATTAAATTAATCGTAATGATGGAAATTATTCTTTGACAGAATAAGAATTACGTGGTATTCTATTAAAGTTGAATAAAATAATTGATCTGAAGACAAGCAGAAGCACCCGCTTCTCACCTGATTGACGCAATGTTATTGCAGTTGACTGGTTCCGAATTCTTTAAATAGACTATTGGAGAAGTGTGGGTGCATATTGTACCGACACTTTTTTTCATGAATGACTTGTCAAGATCAGCAACAAAAAAATCTGGAGGTGGCTGGCGATTAGCAAAGATATGAATGTCAATGAAAAGATTCGTGCTAAAGAAGTACGTCTTATCGACTCAAACGGTGATCAGCTTGGGGTGAAATCACGCAATGAAGCACTTGATATTGCCCAAACTCGGAACCTGGACCTTGTGCTTGTTGCACCAAAAGCGAAACCACCGGTGTGTCGTATCATGGACTTCGGGAAATATCGTTTTGAACAGCAGAAAAAAGAGAAAGAAGCCCGCAAAAAACAAAAAGTAATTAACGTGAAAGAGGTTCGCTTTACTCCGGGAATAGGCGAGCATGATTTCAATACGAAATTGAAAAATGCTAGAAAGTTTCTGAGCAAAGGTGACAAAGTAAAAGCATCTGTTCGCTTCCGCGGGCGTGCAATTACGCACAAAGAACTTGGACGGGAAGTGCTTGACCGGCTTGCTGATGAAGTGAAGGATGTTGCCACGGTTGAATCCAAACCGAAGATGGAAGGCCGAAACATGTTCATGATGCTTGCTCCATCAAACGAAAAATAATTATGCATGCACAAGGAGGAACTATCTATGCCTAAAATGAAAACTCATAAAGGTTCTCAAAAACGTTTCAAAAAAACGGGTACTGGAAAACTGAATCGCGGACATGCGTATACAAGTCACATGTTCGCTCATAAATCGCAAAAACAAAAGCGTAAACTGCGTAAATCAACAGTTGTTTCAGCAGGAGATTTCAAGCGTATCAAAACAATGATGCCATATAAATAAGCATACGCTATTTCATAAAAACGATTTTTTATCGCATTAGGAGGGAATTACTATGCCACGTGTAAAAGGTGGAACAGTTACACGCAGACGTCGTAAACGCGTGTTAAAGCTAGCAAAAGGATATTATGGTTCGAAGAGAACGCTATTTAAAACCGCAAAACAACAAGTAATGAAATCAGGTCAATACGCATATCGTGACCGTAAACAGAGAAAACGCGAATTCCGCAAACTTTGGATTGCACGCATCAATGCTGCCGCACGTTTGAATGATATTTCATACAGTAAAATGATGCATGGATTGAAAGTTGCCGGAATTGAGGTTAACCGCAAAATGCTGTCTGATCTTGCTGTCAACGATGAAAAAGGTTTTGCACAATTGGCGCAGAAAGCAAAATCAGCACTTAAATAAGTAATACAAGTATGAAGGCCAAACCGATAACAATGGTTTGGTCTTTCTATATTTGGGGAGAACATACTATGATCGATTTCAGTTTTTGGATATATCTTACAGTTATTAATGTCCTTGCTTATATATTAATGGGGATGGATAAACAAAAAGCCAGAAAGCATAAACAGCGTATATCGGAGCGGACATTTTGGATTATCGGTTTGCTTGGAGGATCTGCAGGAGCATTTGCCGGGATGAGAAAGTTCCGCCATAAGACGAAGCATTATACATTTGCAATAGGTATGCCATTACTCATATTAATCCATATCCTATTATTTGCCTGGATTCTGATTCGGATGTCATAAAGGCTCGTCTCGTGTCATATACATGTACAAAAGATCCAAATTTATGACCAGGGGAGGTACAAATGAAGGAGGTTGGATATGGACCTGTTTGGCAATTATTTATTGGCGATTGTTGAAACTGGTGGTTTTTTTGCACCACTTTTGTTCATCATCTGTCATTTATTTAGGCCTTTATTTTTTCTTCCGGTTGTTTTAATCTGTATTTCCGGCGGTGTTCTTTTTGGGACAATTGCCGGAACCGTGTATTCCGTTGTTGGGATTACATTATCAAGCATTATTTTTTATGGTGTCATTCGCTGGATGCCAGGAACTACTAACAAACTGTTGCATCTGAAACAAAAAATTATAGGCAGCAATTCCAAGCTAACTACATCACAAATTGCTCTCATGCGGCTAATTCCTTTCATACACTTCCATCTTTTATCATTATGTCTGATTGAGATATCAGCAGGTTTTAAAGAATATATGAAATCATCTCTGCTCTCAAACATTCCATTAGCCTTGGTATACACATCGATTGGTAAATGGATTTCCAGTCTTTCACCACTACATGTCCTCGTTTTATTGGCTGTTTTACTTCCAATTATCTACTTATTGCGTCGAAAGGAAATTATTATTAAATGGAATGATTTTTTTCAGGTCAGTACATGAAAGAGGCCGAGGCAAAAAGTGATTATTAAAAGAAAAAACGAATTAAATGGTAGGCTCAGCCGCTCCGGAAATATACGTCGCTTTCCGCGGGCGGCTGTTGAGCCCTCCTCGTGCTTACGCACTGCGGGGTCTCATCTAGGCCTTTCCTCCCGCAGGAGTCTACGTATATTTCCTCCGCTAGTCTCTAGAATTGTTCGTTTTTTGGATCTATCCCACCCTATTTAGTCTATTGCAGTAATCATTAATTTATTGATTGGATGCTTCCATTCAACTTTTGCGTAAGGATATCGTATCAGCAATTCCTTTTCAATGAAATATAAATCATCCCGTGTTATTCCTCTAAGCTCCGCGGGCTCGTTTGCAAAAACACTAATATTTACCACTTCAAAAGAACTCTCAGCAGCACCAAGATATTTTTCACCTTCAAATAGGCATCCTTTATAAACCAGCTGGATATTTTTTTTGCTGTTTGCTGACTCATCAAGCATGTAAAATTGTTCGTTATCTTTTGCTATATGGAGCTTCCGCACTGGGTTACGGTAATATTTGTAGATAGTATATAAAATAAGCGCCAGGGCAATTAAAATAAGAAACCGAAATAAAATGACAATCATGTTCAACCGACTCCCTGTATAGTTGATATATCCTTGTACGTATCAGAGACGTTCCGGGTTTCAAAATTATCCTTAATTCGTGATATAATAAATTTGATCGAATAAGAAAAGAGGGAGTTTGGATGAACTGGTCAGAGTTGTACAGTATGCAAAGGAAATTGGATAACTATATCGAAGCACAACACGATTTATCGGGCAGGGATATTTTTAAAGAAAAGTCTCTGGCACTTTTGGTGGAACTTGGTGAATTGGCCAATGAGACAAGATGTTTCAAGTTTTGGAGTACAAAATCCAGAAATGACAAATCTGTAATTTTGGAAGAGTATGTGGATGGGGTTCATTTTCTGTTATCACTTGGTCTTGAGAAAGGGTTTGAATATCGAGGCGGAAATAACCTTGCTGCATGCGCCGCGAATGAAACAGACCAGTTTAACCGGGTATTCAGTGCAAGTATTGAATTCCGGGAATACCCAACTGAGGTCAATTATAAAGCACTTTTTGAATACTTTGTTCAGTTGGGGGAATTACTAGGTTTTGAAGAAAAAGCAATTCAGAAAGCTTACCTGGAAAAGAATGAAATAAACTATGAGCGGCAGGATCAAGGTTATTAATTATAAAAATTTTGTGATTCCGATTATTATGGTTATAATGAAAGTGGATAAATTTTAGGAGGTTTGTACATATGGCAAAATTGGATGAAATGAACACAATGTTAAAAGACCTTACAGATGCGAAAGGAATTCCCGGTAACGAAAAAGAACCAAGAGAAGTGATGGAAAAATACATTACTCCTTATGCAGACAAAGTCTATATGGACAACCTGGGAAGTTTAATTGCTGAGAAAACAGGTAACGCTGATGGCCCGAAGATAATGGTGGCAGGGCATTTAGATGAAGTAGGGTTTATGGTTACCCGTATCGATAAGAATGGGTTTATTTATTTTCAGACTGTCGGCGGATGGTGGAGCCAGGTGATGCTCGCCCAACGGGTAACCATTATGTCCAAAAAAGGGGATGTTACGGGTGTAATCGGTTCCAAACCACCGCATGTCCTGTCTGCTGAAGCGCGGAAGAAACCGGTTGAAATTAAGGATATGTTTATTGATATTGGTGCTTCCAGCCAGGAAGAGGCGAAAGAATTTGGCGTTCGTCCAGGCGATTCAATAGTGCCTTATTTCGAGTTTACGCAACTGAAAAATGAGAAAATGCTTCTTGCAAAGGCCTGGGATAACCGAATCGGCTGTGCAATTGCAATTGAAGTTTTAAAACAATTGAAAGGTGAGGAACATCCTAACACCGTTTATGGTGTAGGTACCATTCAGGAGGAAGTTGGCCTGCGTGGTGCTAAAACATCTACACATGCGATTAAACCGGATATCGGTTTTGCGGTTGATGTTGGTATTGCAGGGGACACCCCTGGTATTTCCGATAAAGATGCGGACAGTGAACTTGGTAAAGGTCCACAAATAATTCTTTACGATGCGTCCATGGTTTCGCATAAAGGTGTCCGGGAATTTGTTGTGGATACAGCTGAAGAGAACAATATTCCTTTTCAATATGCTTCCATGGCTGGTGGAGGTACCGATTCCGGTTCCATCCATTTGACTGCAAACGGTGTTCCTGCTCTATCCATAACAGTAGCGTCACGTTATATTCATACACATGCAGCAATTTTGCATCGTGACGATTTTGAAAATGCAGTGAAACTTATCGTGGAGACGATTAAGAAACTGGATAATGATAAGGTGAAAGAAATTGTAATGGCATAAAAAAAGCTGAAGCGCCTGCGGGTGCTTCAGCTTTTTAAATAGCGTCAGAAAGTATAAATTATGGCAGACCTTATAAGAAAAACTTCGGCACTCGCTAAAGACGAGGCTAGGCCTGAGTTTTTCTAAAGTATTATCGGATTATTTCCCGCCTCTTTCAGGACGTCAGAGTAAAAAGGGTCTTTGCCAATGCAATAAATTTTATCACACAGGCTTTCAATTTCATCCATGTCATGGGAGGTATAGACAATCATTTTTCCAGATTGCTTTGCTTGTTTACTGAGGTAGGTTCCAATTTCTTTCCGGGATTTCAAATCAATTCCAACCGTTGGCTCATCAAGAAGCAAAAGCGCCGGATCGTGGATCAGACTTACTGCCAAATTTAACTTTCGTTTCATGCCGCCCGATAGCGTCTTGACCGGTTCATCCCATTTTTCCAGATTCATTTCAAGGCATAACTCCCGCAACTCATCTATGTTTTTATGTCCCCATGAAATTTTTTCGAAAAAAATCATATTCTCTTTGACGGTAAAATCATCCCATAATGCAATATCCTGTGCAACGAATCCAATTTGCTTGCGGATTTGCTTCTTATCTTTGCCGTATGTTAAATCCTGTAATGAAATGTTGCCGGAATCTGCCTTGGTTAAAGTCGCCAGCACATGCAGCATGGTAGATTTGCCGGCGCCATTTTCCCCGACCAGACCAATGATTTCCCCGGGCTCTACGGTGAATGAAATGGAGTCAAGTATTTGTTTCTTACCATAGGATTTTGATAATTTACATATACGAAGCATCGCTTTTCTCCTTTCTTAATAACCAAACGGTGAAAATCACAATGATCATAATCGTCCATAAACTGATAAATTCACCTTTGATTAGTGGACGGAGTGGATTTAGCTGTTCAAACCATGTCCAATTTGAAATGATTCCTGATGGTAATATTGCTCCACTGCAAATTCCTGTAATAAGAATTAAGCCGAATGATGCCATGTAGTATACATACGTATTTGAAAACAGCTGCGCAAGCAAAAATGCTCCCATGCTTATCCATATTCGGAATATTATCAGATTAAGAATGCTGATCCACTCTCCAAACAATAAATAGAAAGAGACAACAGCTGCAACATCAACAATCAAAAATAATATCACATACAGTATAAAATTCTGCATTAAATAGGACTTTAATGGTGTACGTGTGAATGCAAATCGGACAGCCGCTTTCGCATTCTTTTCTTTGATTACCCAGTCAAAAATAAATAAAGCTGATAAGATACTTAATAGACCCCAAATTCCCCAGATTGAAAATAATGACCGGTTTTCTCCGGTTTCCATGGATGGATCACTAAACGAAAACGAGGTCGTAAGCAGATTTTCTTCCTGTTGGATTTCTTTGCTTTTTTCGATGATGTCTTCAGCAGGCCAATTTTTATTACCGTTGTATTTGCTTTCCAGCTGCTGTACGACAAATGCTGCTTTTGCCCTGCCGGTTTCCTGTTGAACATAGGATAAAATCATTTCTTTAACTGGCGTGAATGCAAAGGATAAATCTGATTGATAACCTGTTATCAGCTTATTACGCTCATTCTGTAAGACTTTTTCCTGAAAGCCTTCATGGATAATGAAAACACTGTCAAGATCGTGTTTACGCAGTTTGTAAAGTGCTTCATCTTCAGAGAGGATAGCTGTACGGACTAATGGAGCGGACTTTACTTCCTCAACAAGCTCCAATGAAGCGTCTGATTGTTCTTCCAATACAATGCCAACTGGAATTTTCGAGTCATTTGCAAGCGAATTTGTTCCAGCAATAATTACCCATGTTGCGATTATCGGAAACAAAAGCCAGAAAACGAGGCTGAAGCCTTGCTTTTTCCAATGGATGATACGTGTTTCGATTATGCTTTTCACCTCATACCACGCTCCTTCAAGATTGACAATCCAAAGAAAAGGAAGACTGCGACTGCGGCCATCAGTGATAATGGTATAAAATCAGCATACAATCTGTTATTTAAAAGAATTTCCTGCAACCAGTAAAAGGTCTCACTTGCAAAGACATATGGAAGCAAATTTTGTATATACAGTGGAAAATACAGAGTCGGCAGTATTGCCCCACTTGCAAGCAGCAGCACCAATGTGAATAAGACCTGCATCAGCACGCGAACCTTTTGCCAGGTGAGTAATTTTTCTATCATTGCAAGTGATGTCAGAAACGTTATGCTGTATAATCCCGTAATAATACTTATTCGGAGCATGTCTTCACCATAAAGCGTTATGTTCATTAGGGGAACACATATATACAGAGCCGCTGCAGCTAAGACGGCTGTCATCATAAAGACCGTAATCATTTTGGAAATCAATTGAACAAGTGTTGTGACACCATATAAAGCCATCCGTCGTTTCATACGTTCTTCATCTTCCCGTGTGAAAAATGAATAAAAGGATAACAGCCAAATGGTAACAATAATAAACCACCCGGAAAGTAAATAATAGTGGAGAGGGGAACTTGTTGCAGCGTTGATTAATTGTTCCTCGTCGATAATTTTATCTTTTCCGATTGTATACATCAGAAAATTAGTGAACTGTTGAAACAGCATATCTTCACGATCCGATTCACTTATGGGTAATTGCTTGGCATAATGATTAATCGCCAGGATATTTGCCTGTGACGTCCGAATATGTCTGGCAATGCTGTCGAGCAGTTCTTTAACCATATAGCTATTGGTCCGTTTGTTCGGATTTCCTGTAACATAAAGCGTAACAGGTGTACCATTGTATAAGTCTTCTGTAAAACCTTCCGGAAACGTGATATAAGCGCTCAGTACATTGTTTGTTTTACGCTTCGCCAGTTGCTTGGTAAGGCCTTTAATTTGTATGTAATTACCTAATTGTGAGGATTCTTCAATCAGATTAATAACCATCTTTGTCTCTTTTGACTGATCGAGATCAACGAGTCCTACTTGAATCGGATCCTTTTCATTGGGTGAAAAAATGGAAACGGCAATTACCGCACATAATGCTACAATTATGATTGGAAACAGTAAAAGAAGAGGAAGTGAGATCCACTTCCTCTTCAATTTCTTTAAATCATTTTGTAAAAAAAGGATGATATGGTTGAAAAACGTCATGTGTTCACTTCCTCATTAAAAACCCTGTGTGCCACCAGGAACACCCATAATTTGCATGAACCACTGCTGGAATTGCGGCCTTACTTCCTGCTGGATGTATTGCTGAATTTCCATAGCGGACATTTTGCCAATATCCTTTACATTTGAATCATCCGGCTGCTTAACTTTTTTAATAGTTTTCGCTTCTTTATCAATCTGCAGGCTGATCATATCCTGTTGTAAATCAGGTGCTTCCATCGTCAACGTATTCTCTGACGACATTCTATCATTGTTATACGATGCTTCGCCAGTCCATATAAATGTTCCCGCGCCTTCTACAGCTAGTGTCCGCTCGAATTCCCGTGTGTTATCTTCAAGTGTGGATGATCCATTGTACGTAATTGTTGTATCTCCACCCGAAAGAGAAATCGAATCCTCCAGTTTGTTATCTTTATTTGATAGATTGGCAGTTATATTGAATGATGACTCCTCGTTTATTGCAGGGTTAACAACACTCATTTTATAGTTAACTTTTTGGGTGCTGTCGGACAACAACTGTGTACCGTTCAGACTGAATGTGGCAGGCTCAGTATCTTGGGGAGCCATGCTGATTTCCATGTTTCGTTTCACAATCAGATCATCGTTAATCCATATTTCGGATGTCAGGCCTTCCGGAATCTGAAAATCTTTTACTCCCTTCATTGCTTCTTCAAGAGATTTATCGAAGTTTTCCATGGCATTCTGAACCGGATTGGCCACGGCACCAGCAGATAGTGTTCCAAATTGTTGAATCTTAATCTGGTCTTTGATCATTCCCTTTAATTTATCATCTTTCTGCATCTTTTCAAGGACGGACGTGATAATATCTTTTACTTGTTTTTCGGAAAGGTTCATTGTTATTTTTTTCGTATCAATGGACTTGTCCTGAACATTCACAGTTTCTTCCGATGATTGGAAAGCATCTTTTGGAAGTTGTTCATAAATAAAGGTCAGGTATTCTTCCTTGATATATTTCCGGTCCTCTTCTGACAATGCCCCATTCATGCTTTTGAAAAATGCTTTGAAATCGAGCTCACCATTTATTGTGGGGTCAGATTCCTTAAGCAGTTTGCTCAGCCCTTTGTCGGTAATTTTAAGGGTTTCTTGCAAAAAAGGAAGTTGCAACATTAAATCATCAGCATTCATGTATATGCTCATATCGTTAATGGTCAATCCTCCAAAATTTACCTGGACATCGGTGGATAGTTCTGTTTCCTGTTGGTCCAGCTGTGTTGTCAAGTCAATTGTTGCGTTATTCAAAATCTGTGGGTTCACAGGCATTCCCATTGCGGGTGGGCCATTATATTCAGCTGATAATTCGAGAGTGGTTTCGGTCGGATTTTCACTTGCCTGCTTGGCCCAGTCAAACTCCGGCTGGTACCGTTCCTCCAGTTGTTCACCAATAAATTCAATAGTGTTCTTTTCTGCCAGGAAGTATTGTGCTTTGGCAGATCCGGCCAACAGGGCATAGGCTGCTACACTTCCACCAATAATAACTAAAGCAACTACTAAAATGGCAATTACTTTTTTAGGAAGTCCCTGTTTCTTGTTTCCATTATTAACTGTCTCATCCATAATTCTTGAACTCTCCTCCCTGTAATTCCTTATAAGTATATGTATTATTAAGATACAATCTTAATAACTAATAAAAACATTATATACTATTTTTTGGAATTATAGTCAAATAGTGTCGAAATAAGGTGCAGATGAAATAGTTCTTTCGTTGTGTTTTTGTTTTGAGTTAAAGATATTTTAATAGATTTAGTTTCAAATTAGATGAATATTGAATGTATAATAGATGTAAATTAGGACGTAAGATTCATAGTATTAAGTATAAATGTCATATTACGGGTATAAAGACTTATTTTATGTTGGAATCTTTGTGAATGCATGATGCTATATAACCCTGTAGTCGAATTAAACTGCGACGTAACTGCTGTTTTCTAATAACATCCGCTTTTCTCCCCGCCGTCCGAGATCGCTCCGGGCGGATGCTTTCCGCGGGCACGGCCTCAGCCTCCTCGAGAAAACCACTCTGCGGGGTCTTCGGACTCGTGCTGTTCCCGCAGGAGTCACCGCCCTCCGCTCACCCGGACTGGTGTAGTGGTATCAGCCGCTCACGGTAAAGAAGACACTGCGAAAGTTTGCTTGAGCAGATGTCGCACTTATGCTCGAAAGTGAAAGCGACGTGTATTTCCGCAGCGGAGGTAAAACATCACACTACGTCGCAGTTTATGGATAGTGCGAAAAGAATACCCTATATATAAAAGCATTTTATAAAAAAAGACAGATGCTGATCAGGGCATCTATCTTGATTTTTTTCATATGATTGAGTTTTTATTCCTGACTTGATGCCTGTTTGACTCCTTGTTCAAGGGAATCAATCATTTCCTGCCTGTTTTCTTCATCGGATTGATTCCAGATGAGTTCGAAAAGCACGCCGAGACCCGGCAGCATTTTCTCCTCACCTTGTTGAATGGCATCCACGATAGTGGCTTCAAGTTGTTCCTGATCGTTGGAAGCAATGTTGGTAACAATTGCTTTGCGTAAATTCAAATCCATTGATAAACACCTCACACAATTTTTTTGGATTAACGATAGTTTGACCAAAACAGTTGGAAATATGTATGATAATAAAGTAAACCTTCAATCAGAGGTTATAATCCACCGATTGTCAGGTGAGCAAAATCGGACCTTTACTGGCTTTTGTTCCTACAATTATCTTACTCATCTTTTCAGGAGCCTGAAGTGGGGTCTTATTGCCAGTTAACAGGGAACAAAAAAAGCTGATAAGGATGAATGGTATGATAACTTCGGTTCATAATAACAGGGTTAAACAGTGGAAAAGGCTGGGGAAACGAAAAGATCGGGAACAGACTGGTACTTTTTTTATTGAAGGGTATCACCTGATTGATGAAGCATACAGAAGTGGCTGGAAAGTACTCGAAGTAATAGCTGAGGAAGGAAAAACGGTTCCTGACTGGTCTCAGGGTATCGTTGTTTATGTCAGCTCCGAAGTTTTTAAATATGCAGCACGTACGGAAGCACCGCAAGGGATAGCGGCGGTTGTCGAAATGAAGGAAATCGCTGCAAGCGGAGGAAATGCGGTTTTGCTGGTGGATGCCATACAAGATCCGGGAAATCTCGGTACAATTATCCGAACAGCCGATTCTGCAGGGTTTGATGCGGTTCTGCTTGGCGATGGAACGGTGGATCCATATAATGATAAAGTGATTCGCGCTACACAAGGATCATTGTTTCACATAGCCGTTTATCACGTGAACATTATAAATGAAATCCCCGATTTGAAGCAGCAGGGGTATGAAATTTGGGCATCGGCTTTAACTGAATCTGTACCATTCGAAACAGCAACTGTCCCTGACAAAACAGCATTGATTGTCGGTAATGAAGGAGCAGGGATACAAAATGGTATATTGCGGCTTGCGGATTCAATTGTCAACATTCCGATATATGGAAATGCAGAGTCGTTGAACGTTAGTGTTGCAGCCGGCATCTTAATGTATTATATTAGAAGATAATAATTGATTTTAAATGCTAATGATGAACAATACATGCAACGAAAGAGCACGTAATAATCGAAAGCGTCGGCTAAGGGAAGAGGTGTCATAGACTGCAAACATCTCTGCCGATGAATTATTACATTTCACTCTGGAGCAGACACTTGGACCTTGTTGATACAAGTAAAGGTGTACCGGGTAATTTTATCCGTTATCAAAACATGAGCCGGACACATAATAGTTGTGTCAATAAGGGTGGTACCGCGACTTGACAACCTCGTCCCTTCGATAAGGGGGCGGGGTTTTTGTGTTTGCATTTTTAGTCCATGCAGATTGCTGCTATTGCATTACCGTGCTTCATGAACAAATTATACGAGGAGGAATCATGATGAAGGATGAGCTGTACGCCATTCAGGAAGAAACATTGAAACAAATCAACAATGCCGATTCCTTAAAAGAACTGCAGGTTATTAAAGTGGCAGTTCTTGGCAAAAAAGGGTCATTGACAGGTGTTCTCAGAGGAATGGGGAAACTTTCCAAAGAAGAACGGCCAGTTGTCGGTGAAATAGCCAACAAGGTCAGGGAAACAATTTCGGCAAAAATTGAAGAGAAAAGTGACGTACTTGAAGAAAAGGCATTGGAAGAACAATTGGAAAAAGAAACATTAGACGTTACGTTGCCTGGCCGGCCTGTGCAGGTAGGCGGACCACATCTGTTAACCAGCATTATTGAGGAGATTGAGGATTTGTTTGTTGGAATGGGTTTTGAAATAAAAGAAGGCCCAGAAGTGGAAACAGACTATTATAATTTTGAAGCCCTGAACCTGCCGAAAGACCATCCGGCACGTGATATGCAGGATACATTTTATATAACCAATGAACTGCTGCTCAGAACACATACATCACCTGTTCAGGCCCGAACAATGAATCAGTACGAAGGTGATCAGCCGGTTAAAATGATTTGCCCCGGAAAGGTTTACCGCCGCGATACAGATGATGCCACACACTCCCATCAATTCACACAAATTGAAGGGTTGTACGTGGACAAAAATGTGCGGATGAGCGATTTGAAAGGCATCCTTAACCGGTTTGCCAAAAAAATGTTCGGACAGGACCGGGAAATCAGGCTGCGTCCAAGCTTTTTCCCTTTCACTGAACCTTCCGTCGAAATGGATATATCCTGTAAAGTTTGCCACGGTGAAGGCTGTTCTGTCTGTAAACAGTCAGGCTGGATTGAAATTCTGGGTGCCGGCATGGTCCATCCGCGTGTGCTGGAAATGGCCGGATATGATCCCGAAATGTATACGGGATTTGCGTTCGGAATGGGACCGGATCGTATCGCAATGCTGAAATACGGCATCGATGATATCCGTCAGTTCTATACAAATGACGTACGTTTTCTGCGTCAGTATCATCATGCTAAAGGAGGTATCCTTTAATGTTAGTATCTGTTAACTGGTTAAAGAATTATGTGGATATCGGGGATATCAGCCCGGTGGAACTTGCTGAAAAAATAACGAAAACCGGGATTGAAGTGGATGGAATAGAGTATATCGCTGAAAAGAGTTCCGGTATTGTAACAGGCTATGTGGAGTCATGCGGGAAACATCCGAATGCGGATAAATTGAGTTTGTGCCAGGTTGATGTTGGTGACGAAACATTGCAGATTATTTGCGGTGCACCGAATATCAAACAAGGTCAAAAAGTGGCAGTTGCCAAGCCTGGCGCAGTTCTTCCGGGAAACTTCAAAATTAAGAAGGTGAAATTGCGCGGTGTCGAATCAAATGGCATGATTTGTTCCTTGCAGGAGCTGGGTATTGAAGAAAAGTATGTGCCCAAGGATATTGCTGAAGGGATTTTTGTGTTCCCGAACGATACCGCAGTAGGTGAAGCTATTGAACCGTTATTAAACCTGAATGATGCGGTATTGGAGTTCGATTTGACACCCAACCGTGCGGATTGTTTGAGCATGCTGGGGGTAGCATACGAGGTAGCGGCAATATTAAATCAAAATATAACGCTCCCTGATGAATCGGTGAATTTCAGTGCCGAAAAAGCAACAGATTACGTAACAGTGGATGTGGATGCTCCGGAATTAAATCCTTATTATGGAGCGTTTATCATTAAAGATTTGGAAATTCGGAAATCACCACTGTGGATGCGCAATGCATTGACGGCAGCCGGTATAAGACCAATTAACAATGTTGTCGATATTACTAACTATGTTTTGCTCGAATATGGCCAGCCGCTGCATGCATTTGATTTTGATTTGTTGAATTCGGATAAAATTGTTGTGCGCCGGGCCAATGAAAATGAAAAAATGGTTACGCTGGATGATGTGGAAAGGAATCTTTCATCAGATAATCTCGCCATAACCAACGGTACCGAACCTGTTGCACTGGCAGGTGTTATGGGCGGTGCAAAAACAGAAGTTAACAATGATACAAAAGCCATTTTGCTGGAAGCTGCATATTTTGATCCTAAGTCTGTTAGAAGGACGGTTAAAGAAACTGGGTTGCGAAGTGAGTCAAGTACCCGATTTGAGAAAGGTATAGATCCTAACCGTGTTTACCGTGCAGGCATGCGGGCAGCACATCTTCTGCAGCAATATGCAGGCGGGACTGTGCTGGCTGAACCTGCAATATTTGATGAACTGGACCGTTCCGAGAAAGTAGTTGCGATTAATACCGCTGAAATCAACAAGCGTCTTGGCACACAAATTGACACAGGTGACATCGCTGCTATTTTAGACAGATTGCAATTTTCATTTGAACAGCATGATGATCATTTTTCAGTAACTGTTCCAACCCGACGTGGGGATATTACCATTTTTGAAGATATGCTGGAGGAAGTTGCCCGGATCTATGGCTATGATAATCTTCCGTTTACGTTACCTGAAGGCTCGTCACAGGCAGGTGGACTTACAAATCACCAGCTATTAAAACGGGAAGTGAAAGGTTACTTGCAAAGTGCCGGCTTGATGGAAACTATTACGTATTCTTTGACCAAGGAAGAATGGGCAGGAAAGTTTGTCAGCCCGGAGATAGCCAAGTTGAATCCAAATCAGGTTCATTTATCCATGCCGATGACGGAAGATCATAAAACACTTAGGTTAAGTCTTATTCCTGAACTGCTGCAAACCATATCACATAACTTGGCCAGGAATCAGAGGGATCTTGCCTATTATGAACTGGGGACAGTTTTTATTTCAGATGAAAAAGAACTGACTGAACAACCAAATGAGAAATTAAGGGCGTCGGGTGTGCTTACAGGTAACTGGCTTACACACCTGTGGCAGCAAGAGAAGAAACAGGTAGACTTTTACCTTGTTAAAGGAATTGTGGAAGGGTTGTTCGATTTCCTCGATATCGAAGTTGACTTTAAACAGGGTAAAATCGCTGATCTTCATCCGGGAAGATGTGCTGTTGTAACTGTAAAGGGACAAACGGTTGGTTACTTGGGGCAGGTTCATCCAAGATTGGAGAAAAAACTCGATATTAAAGAAACGTATGTATTTGATATTGATATGGATTATGTGTTTGAAGTATACCGTAATACAATCAGCTACAGACCGATTCCGAAGTATCCATCCGTTTCAAGGGATATCGCTTTTATCGTGGATGAAAATGTTCAGGCCGGCGATATTAAAGAACTTATTGAGAAAACGGGAGCTCCGCTGGTTCAGAATGTCCACATATTTGATGTATATAAAGGGGAGCATTTGGAAGAAGGTAAAAAGTCAATTGCCATTAGTTTGTTGTATCAGGACGCTGAAAAGACGCTGAAAGATAATGAAGTTGAACAGTCTTATCAGGAAATTGTAGGAAAGGTTAATGACCAGTTTGATGCATATGTAAGATCTTAAACAGTCTAAAAAGCGGAAGTGCTGAATACGGCATTTCCGCTTTTTAAAAGACTTTGATTCGCTTCTTATAAATATTGAGCTGCTTTTTTTGTATTGGCAAAATGTGTTTTGGCACAAGTGCTTAATCTGTTTTTTCCTTTCGCTTTGATAATTTTTGCAATGGTTATATCAACCTTTTTGGACGCCCCTTTAGGTAAGGTGAATCCGACTTGTTTGGACAATTTATCCATTTCATTCAGAAAGCTTGCCCGTGCGATGATTGAACCGGCAGCAACGGCGAGTGAGCTGCTTTCAGCTTTAGTCATGAAATAGGTACTGCCTGTAAGTTCTTCTTTTTCGGATTCGATATGTTTTTTATAAACATGCGGCTCACAAAACTGATCAATCAAAATGCCATTGAGCTGCTCCGTCCCAATCTTTTCACATACATTATTAATGGCATGATGATGCAGCATTGCTTTCATTTTTCCTTGGGTCCATCCCCTTTTTTGTAAACTGTTATATTTTTCGTTATGCAATATCAAAAGTGAATATGGCATGTCAACATGCATGATATCAGCTGCTATTTTTCGGATGGTTGGATCGGATAAATTTTTGGAATCCTGTACTCCCAATTCCTTCAATAAGTCCAGTTGATCATGTCTGACAAACGCGGCTGCAGTTGTTATCGGTCCGAAGTAATCCCCTGTACCGGCTTCATCTGATCCAATATGATTACTTGTAAAAAGGGTTTCGGGCGGTGCGAAAAGAGAGCTTTTTTTCTTCTTTGACGCTTGTTTTGTATCCGTTAATTGATCGGCAGCCCACCTGTCAGCTTCAACTTCGGGGTTATTTCCCTGAAACATTACTTTGCCTGATTTGAAAGCGGTAATAACCGCATGCTGCGTTCTGGCCCTGAAAATTGCCTCTTGTGGTGCAGATTGCAGTGATGCAGCATAATGTTTTTTCATTGTTGCAATGGAATCCTGTGTATAGCGATTGACTAGTTGTCCCATAATTATCCCCCAATCTTTCACTTTTACAATAGCAAATTCGAAGCGGAAATGAAATGGGCAACAGTTTCCTGTATGCATAAGTTTGTGTTAATATAAGGTGAACTATTTTTCAGGGGGGTATCCATGTGGCCCGGAATGATAAAACACGTGTAACGGTTGAAATACAAAATAAACCATATACGATTGTAGGAACGGAAGAACCGCAGCATGTTCGGCTTGTTGCAGGTTTGGTCGACCAGAAAATGCGTGAAATTCATGATGCAAATCAACAATTAAACACAAGTGAGCTGGCGGTCTTGACAGCGGTAAATACAATGAATGATTACATGAAACTGAAAGAAGAATATGCAAGTTTACTCGGATCAAAAAACAAGAAAAAGGATAAATAACGAATGGTAGATTTATTTTTAATAATTGTACTTATTTTTGGTTTTTTAATGGGGTTGAAACGCGGGTTTATCCTGCAAACTTTTCATTTGTTAGGATTCATAACCGCCTTTATAATTGCTGCGATATATTATGATGTTCTTTCCGATAGACTGGCACTGTGGATTCCATATCCGGAACTCGGGAACAGCAGTGCCTGGGTGGATTTTCTCGAGTCAATGCCGCTTGAAGTGGCATTTTATAATGCAGTCGCATTTGCGATTATTTTCTTTGCGGTTAAAATCATTATGCAAATTATTGCCTCCATGCTTGATTTTGTGGCAGATTTGCCTGTGTTAAAATCAGTTAATAAATTGCTTGGGGCTGTGCTCGGATTCGTTGAAGTCTATCTGATTATATTTATATTGTTATACATTCTGGCATTGACACCTATGGCGCAAATTCAGGCTTGGATCAACGACTCATGGGTGGCGTTATTCATAATTGAGTATACGCCGTTTTTGTCCGAAAAAATAACAGAACTCTGGTTCACTCAGATTGAGTCTACATTAAAGGGTTAACAGTTTTGAAGGCTGGTTCAATTAATTGGGTATTCTTGTTGTATCTCATGTACAATAAAGATAACCTTCTAATGGATCAGTCTTTTAATAGGCCGTTTTTGCAGCATGCCATTAATTATTGCAATACTTATTCAGAGAGCTTCCCTTAATAATAATCGAATGCAGGTGATGGATAATGGAAGTGAATAAAAAAGATGTGATTAAATTACTCGAAAAAATAGGCACGTATCTGGAATTAAAAGGTGAAAATTCCTTTAAGATTTCCGCTTACCGAAAGGCGGCACAAGCACTTGAGGGGGATGACCGTTCACTTGCAGATATAGATGATTTTACAAAATTAAAAGGAATTGGAAAAGGCACAGCAACTGTTATCAATGAATATATTCAAAACGGAGCTTCGGAAACATTAGCCCAGCTTCAGAAAGAAGTGCCGGAAGGGTTGATTCCATTGCTGGATTTGCCCGGTTTGGGCGGGAAGAAACTGGCTAAATTGTTCCAGGAATTAGGGGTGACGGATGCTGATTCACTAAAAAAGGCGGTTGATGAAGGAGAAGTGGAAAAGCTCGCCGGTTTTGGAAAAAAATCAGCCGAAAAAATTTTGGCAGCATTGGAAAATGCCAATAAGCGCCCGGAACGTCTGCCAATAGCGACTATTCTTCCAATTGCCGAATGGATTGAAACATATTTACAGGATATACCTTCCATTAACGATTTTTCGCGTGCTGGCAGTTTGCGGAGAATGCGGGAAACGATAAAAGATATTGATTTCATTATATCAGCTGATAACCCTGCTGAAGTACGGGATGACTTATTGAAATTGGATAATATCAAGGAGATAATTGCGCAGGGAGATACAAAGGTTTCCGTAACATTGGATGAAGCATACGATGTGAATGTTGATTTCCGGATAGTCGCCCCGGAAGAGTTTGCTTCAACACTCCACCATTTTACCGGCTCCAAGGAACATAATGTTGCAATGAGACAACTTGCCAAATCCAAAGGGGAAAAAATTAATGAATATGGAGTGGAAGTGGAAGAAACCGGTGAAACACTGACATTTGAAGGCGAGGAACAGTTCTTCCACCATTTTGGTCTGAATTTTATTCCGCCGGAGGCAAGGGAAAACACTGGTGAACTTGAATATTTTATTGAAAATGTTCCGGATTTGATTGAACAGAAGGATATTCGCGGTGACTTGCATATGCATTCGACCTGGAGTGATGGGGCACAGTCAGTTGAAGAAATGGTTAATCGCGCAAGGGAGAAAAAGTACGAGTACATTTGTATCACGGATCATTCCAAATTTTTACGGGTGGCCAATGGTTTAAATGAAGACAGACTGCGTAAACAGCGAGAAGAAATCAGTCGGTTGAATGAAAAATATTCCGATATTCATATATTTGCCGGAGTGGAGATGGATATTTTACCGGATGGCACATTAAATTTTGACGATGATTTTTTAAAGGAAATGGATTTTGTAATAGGGGCAATTCATTCAGGATTTAATCAGTCGGAAGAAAAGATTATGGAGCGGTTATATGCTGCGTTGGATAACCCTTTTGTTTCCCTGATTGCTCATCCTACCGGCAGGCTGATCGGAAGACGTGCAGGATATCAAGCAGATGTTGAAAAATTAATTGAACGAGCAAAACAGACCGGGACAGCACTTGAACTGAATGCCAATCCGAACCGTCTGGACCTTTCCAGTGAATGGCTTCGAAAGGCGCAGGAGGCTGGTGTTCCGATTGCAATTGATACAGATGCTCATGATTATTTAATGCTCGAGCATATGAAATATGGAACCGGTGCAGCAAGAAGAGGATGGATTGAAAAAGATACGGTCATCAACACATGGCCGAAAGCGAAACTAATTGATTTTATGAATCGTAACAAGTAATGAGAAAGAACATTAAAGGAGTACGTATGTATGAACGAACGAATTCTTCGTGTACTTGAATTCAATAAAATAACCGAGCAGTTAGCCAATCAGGCGGCCACATCGCTTGGCAAAGATTATTGTATTGGACTGAAGCCTGAAACAGAGATGGATAACGTTATTCGGCTGCAGGAGGAAACGGATGAAGCAAGCCAAATTTTTCGGCTCAATAAGTCCATTCCATTGGGCGGAATTAAGGATATCCGTGCCGGGATTAAAAGAAGTGTTATCGGTGGTGTTCTAAATACAAACGAATGCCTGGATATTGCTACTACACTTTACGCAGGCCGCCAGGTGAAGGATTTTATGGCAAAAATGGAGGAAGAAGAATTACCGATACTGCAGTCGCTGGTAGAGCGTATTGAGCCGTTGCGTCAGCTGGAAAATCACATCAGCACATGCATTGATGACAATGGAAATATGATGGACAGTGCTTCTGTTAAATTAAAGAGTATCCGTTCATCCATCAAAACATTGGAGAGCAGAGTGCGGGACAAATTGGACAGTTACACAAAATCCAAAACGAATATACTTTCTGATGCGATTATAACGATTCGTAATGACCGGTATGTATTGCCTGTCAAAGCGGAGTATCGAGGATCAATCGGTGGTATTGTCCACGATCAGTCAGCATCAGGGGCAACTTTGTTTATGGAACCGAAAGCAGTAGTTGACTTGAATAATCAGCTGCAGGAATCCAGAGTTAAAGAGAAACAGGAAGTTGATCGGATTCTTCGTGAATTGACCAGTCATATTGCCGAGAATGAAAGCTTCCTGACAGAGAATGTTGATGTGCTGGCGAAAATTGATTTCATTGCTGCCCGGGCAAAACTAGGAATGCAAATGAAAGCTGCCAAACCGGCAATTAATGATTCCGGAGTCATTAAAATGAAACAGGCAAGACACCCGCTGATTGAAAATGATGAAGTGGTGGCAAATGATATTGAATTGGGTGCTGATTATACTGCAATAGTTATTACCGGACCGAATACCGGCGGTAAAACTGTTACATTAAAAATGATTGGTTTATGCACGATAATGGCACAATCCGGCCTCCGTATTCCCGCCTTTGACGGCTGTAAGATGGCAGTTTTTGATGATGTTTATGCGGATATTGGTGATGAACAATCCATTGAACAAAATTTGAGCACCTTTTCTTCACATATGACAAATATTGTTTCCATATTGAAGCAGGTTGACCATAAGTCGCTTGTTTTATTTGATGAACTTGGCGCAGGTACAGACCCGCAGGAAGGTGCTGCACTTGCCATGTCCATTTTGGATAATGTGGTTTCACGGGGTGCACGTGTTGTTGCCACCACACATTATCCTGAACTTAAAGCATATGGATATAACCGTGATGAAGTTGTAAATGCTTCTGTTGAGTTTGATGTAAAAACATTACAGCCGACTTATCGCCTGCTCATAGGTGTTCCAGGACGGAGTAATGCATTTGAAATATCAAAAAGGCTTGGACTGCGGGATGATGTTATTAATCAGGCTAAAAACCACATCGGTATGGATTCCAAAAGTGTGGAAAATATGATAGCTTCGTTGGAAAAATCACATCGTCAGGCCGAAACGGATTATCAGGAGGCACATGAAATTCTGCAGGAAAGTGAAAAATTACGCAGTGATCTTGTAAGAGAATGGAAGAAATTTGAGGATAAACGGGAATCACTTTTTCAAAAGGCAGAAGAAAAAGCGGAAAAAGCATTACAAAATGCCCGAGAAGAAGCGGAGACAATCGTTGACGAGATACGTAACATGAAATCCGGTGCGGAATTAAAGGAACATGAATGGATCGAAGCCAGAAAAATGCTGGATGAAGCAAAACCAAACCTTTCAGATAAGACTCCGAAAAAGCCGAAACAGTCATCAGCATCGAAACAGCACTTGCAGCCTGGGGATGAAATAAAGTTATTATCGGTAAATCAGAATGGTACGGTGCTGGAAAAGGTCGCCGACAATAAGTATTATGTCCAGGTCGGAATCATGAAAGTCAAAGTGAAACGGGATGAACTGAAGCTTGTAAGTAAAAAAAGTAAGGTATCGGAAAAGCCCCTTGCAACGGTAAAAGGATCGAATTACCATGTGAAAACCGAGCTCGATTTAAGAGGAGAACGGTATGAAGAGGCATTATTACAGCTTGAAAAATACATCGATGATGCACTGCTTGCCGGATACCCGCAAGTATCCATTATACACGGTAAAGGAACCGGGGCTTTAAGAAAAGGTGTCAGTGAGTTTGCCAGAAAACACCCAAGGATAGCTGATGCAAGGGCAGGTTCCGCGGGTGAAGGAGGCAGTGGTGCAACGATACTGAAGCTGAGCTAATCGGAAAGGGGAAATCTGTTCATGACCGGGTTCTGGGAGAATATCTTTGTGGAAATTGCAGCAAGATACAGCGTAGTCATTTTATGCACGATTGTTTTTCTTGCTGTATTTGAAGTGGTAACATCCTATAAGAACTGGCAGGAAATCAGAAATGGAAACATTGCCGTAGCATTGGCTACCGGGGGAAAAATTTTTGGCATCGCGACTATTTTCCGTTACTCCATTGAGCACAACGACACATTGCTGCAGAGTATCGGATGGGGCGTGTTTGGATTTTTGTTATTGCTGCTCGGCTATTTCATATTTGAATTCTTAACACCAACAATTAATGTGGACAAGGAGATTGGTCAGGACAACAGAGCTATCGGTTTCATATCCATGATGATTTCAGTAGGGTTGTCATTTGTTATTGGAGCCAGCATTGGATAGGGGAGAATAAATTGGATATATTGCAAACGTTAGCCAAAATATTAGTGGTTGTAGCGGTTATTTTTGCGGTTGTCGGTATCATATATTTAATATAAGAGCTGTATATGGAAAAAATAATGAAGAATTGAACTCATATATAATGCGGGATAATGATCAGTACAAAAAATATCATCAAAAAATGATGAAAAAATTTCAAAAAATACTAATTAATCGGTATAATGAATGTATGGAGGTAAAAAGGAGGAGGAATAAAATGGATAGAAAGCCCTGGTATCGTCATTATCCGAAAGAAATTTCGACCTCATTAACCTATGATGATAAACCGCTGCATACCTTTTTAGCAAGATCTGCTGAATTAAACGCTGAAAAGAAAGCGCTTCATTTTATGGGGAATGAAATGACATTCGCAGAAGTTTATACAGCGTCTAAAAAGATGGCGCGGTATCTGCAATCACTGGGTCTTGAAAAAGGTGACCGTGTGGCAATTATGCTGCCCAATTGTCCCCAGGGGGTTATCAGCTATTATGGAACATTAATGGCCGGAGGGACGGTTGTTCAGACAAATCCGTTGTATAAAGAAAGAGAACTGGAATACCAGTTAAATGATTCAGGTGCAACATTTATTGTCTGTCTGGATATATTGCTCCCACGTGTTACAAATGTCAGAGGAAATACAAAATTGAAGCATACGATTGTTGCAGGAATAAAAGATTACCTGCCTTTTCCTAAAAATAAGATTTACCCGATTATCCAAAAGAAACAATATAATATGGTCGTCAAAATAGAACAAACTGACGATACACACATCTGGCAAAACATAATCGATCAATCGGAGGAAAATTATTTTCCTGTAGAGGTGGACCCAATTGAAGATCTTGCATTATTACAGTATACAGGCGGGACCACAGGGCATCCAAAAGGGGTTATGCTGACGCATCATAATCTGGTTGCCAACTGTCAAATGTGTAATGCATGGCTGTACAGAATGAACCCATCTGAACAAGTTGTATTGGGCGTGCTGCCGTTTTTCCATGTATACGGAATGACAACGGTTATGAATATATCCATGATGTACGGCTCAAAAATGATATTGCTTCCAAAATTTGATGCGAAAGAAGTTCTGAAAACGATTCATAAACAAAAGCCGACATTATTTCCGGGTGCACCAACCATATATATCGGATTGCTGAATCATCCGGATCTTAAAAAATATGATTTGTCATCAATAGAAGCCTGTATCAGTGGATCTGCGCCATTGCCTGCTGAAATTCAGGAACAGTTTGAAAAGATAACGGGCGGACGTTTGGTTGAGGGCTATGGACTAACGGAAACTTCCCCCGTAACGCATTCCAATTTTGTCTGGACCGACAGAGTTAACGGTAGTATTGGTGTTCCGTGGCCCGATACGGATTGCAAAATCGTGAATATGGAAACATCCGAGGAAGCAGCTATTGGTGAGGTTGGTGAATTGGCTGTAAAAGGACCGCAAGTGATGAAAGGTTATTGGGGTAATCAGGAAGAAACGGATAATGTTTTAAAAGATGGTTGGATGTTTACCGGTGATATGGGATATATGGATGAAGAGGGCTATTTTTACATTGTTGACCGGAAAAAAGATATGATTATCGCTGGTGGATATAATATTTATCCGAGAGAAGTCGAGGAAGTACTTTATGAGCATGAGGCGATTCAGGAGACTGTTGTAGCCGGTATTCCGGATGCATACCGCGGTGAAACGGTAAAAGCCTACATTGTTCTAAAAACCGGAAGTGAAGTAACGGAAGAAGAATTAAATGAGTATTGCAGGAAAAATCTGGCTTCATTTAAAGTTCCAAGGCTTTATGAGTACAGGGAAGAGTTGCCAAAAACGGCTGTCGGGAAAATACTGCGGAGAAAACTGGTTGATGAAGAAAGAGAAAAAATGGAACAGAACAGCAATACGATTTGAGTGTCTTATACTCTTTTTTTGTATAATTGCTGGACAAACTATATTGACATAACAGTTGAGTATTTGTACAATAAAATATGAATGATTGTTCATTCATATTAGTACAAGGGATTCCTGTAAGGAGAATTCTCATGAAGAAAAATAAACCTAAATACAATCAAATTATTGAAGCAGCTGTTGAAGTGATTGCCGAAAATGGTTACCATGCTTCACAAGTATCGAAAATTGCAAAAAAGGCCGGGGTTGCAGACGGCACCATTTACCTGTATTTTAAAAATAAAGAGGATATTCTTGTATCTGTTTTTAAGGAGAAGATGGGACAGTTTATCGAACAAATTGCCGAGGGCATCAATCAGAAGCAAAATGCAGATGAGAAACTGCTCACCCTTATCCGGATGCATTTCAGCCAGCTTGCCAGCGACCACCACCTGGCGATTGTCACACAGTTGGAACTAAGGCAGTCGAACAGCGAATTGCGGCTGGAAATTAATAATATTCTCAAGCCTTATTTGTCGGTTATGGATGACATCATTAAAGAGGGCACAAAAGAAAAAGTATTTCGTGATGATCTGAACATCCCGCTCGTAAGGCAAATGATTTTTGGAACCCTGGATGAAACTGTAACAAATTGGGTTATGAAAGAACAAAAATATAATTTATTAGAAATGGCCCCTGAAGTTCACAGGTTGCTAACACATGGCCTTTCCGATAAATAGAAGAAGAGGAGGAGGATTGAGTTGGGGACACTGACATACGAATTAAATGAGAATGTTGCAGTATTGACCATTCAAAGCCCGCCGGCAAACGCATTGTCCAGCACCCTGTTAAAGGATTTGGATGAAAAATTGGATGAAATTGAAACCGATAACAATGCCAAGGCGGTACTACTTAAAGGGGAAGGCAAATTTTTCTCCGCTGGTGCGGATATTAAAGAATTTACTTCACTGCAGAATGCAAGCGATTACCAGTTTCTGTCGGAACGCGGTCAGAAATTATTTGATCGTGTCGAAAATTTTTCAATCCCAGTTATTGCTGCCATTCATGGTGCTGCATTAGGCGGCGGCCTTGAACTTGCAATGTCATGTCATATCAGGATTGTGACGGAAAGTGCAAAATTGGGTCTCCCGGAACTGACATTAGGTATCATTCCCGGATTTGCCGGTACGCAGCGTCTGCCGAGATATGTCGGTTCTGCAAAAGCATATGAGATGATTTTGAGTGGACAACCGATTAGTGGTACAGAAGCTGCACAATTGGGTCTTGCCAATCATGCAGTTGGGGAAGAAGAAGCCCATGAAAAAGCTATGAAACTGGCAACTGTAATTGCGGCTAAAAGCAAGCCGACGATTAACAGTGTTATGCAGTTGATTCCGTATGCTAAGACTTCACAGTTTGCTGATGGGGTCCGGGAAGAAGCAAAAACATTTGGCGAGATTTTTGGTTCCAATGATGCAAAGGAAGGCGTTCAAGCGTTTATTGAAAAGCGCAAGCCTAATTTCAAAGATAAGTAGAAGGAGGAAATCATATATGAATATTTATGTATTGCTGAAAAAAACATTTGATACGGAAGAAAAAATTGCTGTATCCAATGGGCAAATTGAAGATGATGGTGCTGAATATATTATTAATCCATATGATGAGTATGCGGTTGAAGAGGCAATTAAGCAGAAGGATGCTCATGGTGGTGAAGTTACTGTCGTCACGGTAGGAGATGAAGATTCCGAAAAACAGTTACGCACTGCTTTGGCAATGGGTGCTGATAAGGCTGTATTGATTAATACAGAAGATGATCTCGAAGATGGCGATCAATTCACTACTGCTAAAATTTTGGAAGCATATTTTGAGGATAAGGAAGCAGACCTTATTTTAGCAGGTAATGTAGCGATTGATGAAGCAAGTGGTCAAGTAGGTCCACGTCTTGCCGAGTTACTTGGCATCCCTTCCGTCACAACCATTACTGCCTTGGAAATTGATGGGGATACCGTAAAAATGGATAAAGATGTAGAAGGCGATGTAGAAAAAATTGAAACTTCCTTACCGGTACTGGTTACATGTCAGCAAGGGCTGAATGATCCAAGATATCCATCACTGCCAGGAATTATGAAAGCGAAGAAAAAACCGCTTGAAGAACTTGAGATTGATGATTTGGATCTTGATGAAGATGATGTGGAAGCAAAAACAAAAACAGAAGACATATTTATGCCGCCGGAAAAAGAGGCAGGAAGAGTGCTCGAAGGTGAACTGGATGAACAGGTTCAGGAATTGGTATCCCTTCTCAAAGATGAATCAAAAGTACTGTAACCATTGAATACGGAAAGGAGAAATGACATGAGTGATAAAATACTAGTTATAGGCGAATTGAGAGAAAATACACTACGTAACGTAACATTTGAAGCAATTGCCGCGGCAAAATCCATTAGTGCAGATGGGGAGATTGTCGGGGTTATCTGCGGAACTGGTGATTTAAACGAACAGGGCCAGGAAATGATTTATTATGGTGCGGACCGTGTCGTAACCGTAGCAGATGATAAACTCGAAACATATACTCCGGATGGATTTGGCCAGGCGGTTATGGCTGTGATAAATGATGAGTCTCCCGATGGGATTATTATGGGACACACGTCAATCGGGAAGGACCTAACTCCTAAACTGGCCAGTAAGCTGGAGACAGGGCTGATCTCAGATGCTACAGAAATTTCAAGTGATGGCGGCAAAGTCGTCTTTACGAGACCTATTTATTCCGGTAAAGCATTTGAGAAGAAAACAATCACGAACGGATTGACTTTTGCAACAATCCGGCCAAATAATATTGCTGCTCCAGAAAAGGATGAGTCTCGTTCAGGTGACATTTCAACCAAGGAAGTTGATATTGCTGATATCCGTACAGTTATTAAAGATGTTATCAGAAAAGCATCTGAAGGGGTTGACCTGTCTGAAGCAAATGTAATCGTAGCAGGCGGACGCGGCGTCAAAAGTGAGGAAGGTTTTGAACCGCTTCAGGAACTTGCTGATGTATTAGGTGGAGCAGTTGGTGCCTCACGAGGTGCCTGTGACGCGGAATACTGTGATTATTCATTGCAAATCGGTCAAACTGGTAAGGTTGTTACACCGGATTTATATATTGCATGCGGTATTTCCGGCGCAATTCAGCATCTTGCCGGAATGTCCAATTCCAAAGTAATCGTGGCAATCAATAAAGATCCGGAAGCTAACATCTTTAATGTAGCGGATTACGGTATTGTGGGTGACATTTTCGATGTCGTTCCGATGTTGACTGAGGAAATAAAAAAATTGAAATAAATATCAAACAGACCCGGCTGTTAATTGGCAGGGTCTGTATTTTCCATTAAGTTATAAATGTATTCAACTGACCAAGTCAGCAACCGAATTTTTTTGGAATAAGCAAACTATTAGCTAGGATATACTAACGGTGATATACTCATTACAGAAGTCAGTTAGATTGAGGAGGAATAGAAATGGCAATTGCTCATGTAACGGATCAAAATTTCACCAAAGAGACTGCAGAAGGTCTCGTACTTGCCGACTTTTGGGCTCCTTGGTGCGGACCATGCAAAATGATTGCTCCGGTTCTCGAGGAAATTGATGGTGAAATGGAAGATAAAGTACAGATTGTTAAACTTGATGTAGATGAAAATCAGGAAACAGCCGGTAAATATGGGGTAATGAGTATCCCGACTCTATTGCTGTTTAAAGATGGCAATGTGGTTGATCAGGTCGTTGGTTTTCAGCCGAAAGAAGCACTTGTTGATTTAATTAACAAACATGCTTAACAACGTGAATATAATATAAAGGAACGGAAAATAATCCCTTGTTGCGTCATGTGGCAAGGGATTTATTTGGTTAAAGGATGGAATCGATAATGAGTCAGCAAATTAAAGATAAATTGGCTGTTCTTCCAGCTCAGCCGGGCTGCTACCTGATGAAGGACAGGCACGGAACAGTAATTTATGTTGGCAAGTCGAAGCTGTTGCGCAATCGGGTCAGATCATATTTTACCGGAGCGAATGATAAAAAAACGCAACGTCTTGTACAGGAAATTACGGATTTTGAGTACATTGTAACGACTTCCGAAATTGAGGCACTAATACTCGAAATGAATCTGATAAAAAAATATGATCCCAAATACAATGTGCTGTTAAAGGATGATAAATCATATCCGTACCTGAAAATCACATCGGAACGGCACCCGCGCCTTCAGATTGTACGCAAAATAAAAAAAGACAAGGGGAAATATTTTGGGCCTTATCCGAACGTATTGGCAGCTCGCGAAACGAAAAAACTGCTTGACCGTTTGTATCCTTTAAGGAAATGTAACAATCCAGCGGGGCGCTATTGTTTGTACTACCATATGGGGCAGTGTCTTGCCTGTAGTGAAACCCCTCCCTCTGACGATACCTACAAGGAAATTATTCAAAGTATTACATCATTTTTGCACGGGGGACATAAAGAAATTAAAGATAATCTGAAATCTGCCATGTATGAAGCGAGTTCAGATCTTAATTTTGAGCGGGCCAAGGAGTTGCGCGATCAGATTCAGCATATTGAAATTGTCATGGAACAGCAGCGGATGACGCTGAATGATCAGACAGACCGGGATATTTTTGGTTTCGCATATGATAAAGGCTGGATGTGTGTGCAGGTGTTTTTTATCAGACAGGGAAAATTAATCGAACGGGATGTTTCCATTTTTCCGTTTTTTGATGATCCATCTGATACATTTATCAGCTTTATCGGCCGTTTCTACCTTCACCATCATCATATAAAGCCAAAACAGCTTCTGGTACCGATTGGAACGGATACCGATCTCCTAAAGGAGTTACTGGAAATTAACGTCCACACCCCTTTTCGCGGAAGGAAAAAGGAATTGGTGGAATTAGCTGAAAAAAATGCTTCTATTGCGCTGACGGAGAAATTCTCCATTATTGAGCGTGATGAAGAACGAACAATCAAGGCTGTCGAAGGACTTGGAGATATCCTGAATATAGAAACACCACACCGGATTGAAGCATTTGACAACTCAAATATTCAAGGGGCGGATCCTGTTTCGGCCATGGTTGTGTTTACCGACGGAAAAGCGAATAAAAACGAATACCGAAAATATAAAATAAGGGATGTTGATGGTCCTGATGATTATGAAACAATGCGCGAAGTAGTCAGGCGCAGATATAAGAGAGTGCTGAAAGAAAACTTGCCATTACCAGATTTACTCATCGTTGATGGTGGTAAAGGGCAGATGAGTGCAGCACTTGATGTATTGGAAAACGAACTCGGACTTGATATTCCATTGTGCGGGCTGGTCAAGGATGATAAGCATAAAACGAGTGAGCTGGTGTATGGTGATCCGCCTGCTGTCGTCACGTTACCAAGGAATTCACAGGAATTTTATCTTGTACAACGTATTCAGGAAGAAGTGCATCGGTTCGCCATTTCGTTTCACCGTCAATTAAGAGGAAAAAGTCTATTTCAGTCGGAACTGGATAAAGTGCCCGGGGTAGGAGAAAAACGCAAACGACTGCTGCTGACTCATTTCAAGTCAGTGAATGAAATTCGCAATGCATCAGTTGAGCGTATGACGAAACTTGGTATTCCGATTAATATTGCCAATACAATTAAAGAACACCTGGCAAAAAAAGAGTAGGTGCTGTGAATGCCCTACTCTTTAAGTTATGGGATTTTGTCACGAGACAGCAGTGTGAAGTGCTCGTAACCGTAAGCGGTAGCAAAGATTGCATTACTACATACAGTCTGCAGCTGGTTGATGTATCTGTTAATCTGTAAAAACGACGGTAAATTCTATCATGTGAATTTTTTTATTGATTTCCTCTTTGCATTCACATGTTTTCTCTTTAATTAATTCTATTGATTCAGCCAAAAAACCTGACTCCAGTCGAAAATCTGTCTCGAATGGGGCGTTTAGTTTGTAAACAATTGAATCAGACATGAGATGAAATGTTAATTCCCGTTTCTTTTCCTTTACTAAGTCCAGTTTCCCCCATCCAATTTTTTCGAATGCGTAGACAATATCCGAAACAGATTTGATATCCATTTTTCGTGCAATGTTTTTACCCATAAAATAAAGAAGTGTGGGTGCTTCAGATCCCAGCAGCTCAGGTAATCCCAGGTAACGAATGATATCATACCCGGCACCGGATGTGTGAAGTTCATCCAAGACACTTACAGGCAAAGCTTCCTTTGCATCTGGCATTGTTGTCATCCTTTCTGTCAGTAACCAGTTTATTTTAACATTGATTATTAAGTTCGAGAATAGCTTATCAATTATAATTTTATTATCCATGTTCTCTGCCGGCAGTGCAAGAACACGACTATATTATTGAAAACCAGAATTTAAATGATGATAAATATCACATACTTGTGAAATTAAGGCTTCCTTTCTTGACGCTTTTTATTGTTAGAAGTACAATAAAATATGTCATAAATTGTACAATATTGGACAATAAGTTAATATTGTCATCTGATTTTGTGCATTACTAATTACAGTATCAAATCACAACCGAGGGGGGTAACACATGTCAGAGCATCGTGAGTTCTTTTACAGAAGACTCCATTCCTTATTAGGTGTCATACCGATTGGAATCTTCCTGATTCAGCATCTGGTAGTAAACCATTTTGCTGTATATGGGGAAGAAAGCTTTAACAAAGCTGCAGCATTTATGCACGATTTGCCGTTCAGGATTGTGCTGGAAACATTCATTATCTTTTTGCCTATTTTATTTCACGCAATTTTGGGTGTTTATATTGTTTTTGTGACAAAAAACAACCCAAGAAATTATGGCTATTTCCGAAACTGGATGTTTTTTCTGCAGCGCATAACCGGGATTATTACATTTGTCTTTATCGCTTGGCACGTTTGGGAAACACGAGTGCAAATCGGGATGGGCACTGCGGAACTGGATTATAACCTGATGGAAAATATTCTTTCCAATCCGGTAATGTTCTGGTTTTACATTATTGGCGTGCTTTCAACTACATTCCATTTCAGCAATGGTCTATGGAGTTTCCTGGTTTCATGGGGCTTCACCCAGTCACCAAAATCGCAAAAAATTGTTACATACGCAACGCTGATTGTATTTTTTGCGATAAGTTATATCGGAGTACGTGCATTAATTAAATTTGCTTATGGTGTTTAATTTTTTGGAAAGAGGGAGTGAGTCAGAATCATGAGTAATCGCAAAGTAGTTGTTGTAGGCGGCGGTCTAGCCGGTCTTATGGCAACAATAAAGGCAGCAGAAGCAGGTGTGAATGTAGATTTGTTCTCCATTGTACCTGTTAAACGTTCTCACTCTGTATGTGCTCAAGGCGGGATTAATGGTGCAGTGAATACTAAAGGTGAGGGGGACTCACCTTGGAAGCACCTTGACGATACCGTATATGGCGGGGATTTTCTGGCAAATCAGCCGCCGGTTAAAGCAATGTGTGATGCAGCACCTGGAATTATAAACTTACTTGACAGAATGGGTGTTATGTTTAACCGGACGCCTGAAGGTCTGCTTGATTTCCGGCGTTTTGGCGGTACATCCGTACACCGCACAGCATATGCAGGAGCCACAACCGGACAACAGTTATTATATGCATTGGACGAACAGGTTCGTCGCTATGAAGTGGAAGGTCTGGTTACAAAATACGAGAACTGGGAATTCCTTGGTGCTATTCTGGATGATGATGGTGTTGGCAAAGGAATTGTTGCACAAAATATTAAAACGCATGAAATAAAATCATATCCATCAGATGCAACCATCATGGCAACCGGCGGACCGGGAATTATTTTTGGAAAGTCAACAAACTCCATGATTAACACTGGGTCTGCTGCCAGTATTCTGTATCAGCAGGGTGCTAAATATGCGAATGGTGAGTTTATTCAAATTCATCCAACCGCCATTCCGGGAGATGACAAACTGCGCCTGATGAGTGAGTCAGCGCGCGGTGAGGGCGGACGTATCTGGACGTACAAAGATGGTGAGCCATGGTATTTCCTTGAAGAGAAATATCCGGCCTACGGGAACCTGGTAACGCGCGATATAGCAACACGTGAAATTTTTGATGTCTGCGTAAATCAAAAACTTGGTATTAATGGCGAGAATATGGTCTATCTGGATTTGTCCCACAAGGATCCTAAAGAACTTGACGTTAAGCTTGGCGGAATTATCGAGATTTATGAAAAATTTGTCGGTGAAGACCCACGTAAAGTACCAATGAAGATTTTCCCTGCTGTCCACTATTCAATGGGTGGTCTTTGGGTAGACTATGACCAAATGACAAGTATCCCAGGGGTTTTTGCCTGTGGTGAGTGTGATTATTCACAGCATGGCGGAAACCGTCTGGGTGCAAATTCTCTGCTCTCTGCAATTTACGGAGGATCCGTAGCAGGTCCGAATGCAATTGAATACATTGATGGACTTGATAAGCATGTTGAGGATATGTCACCTGAATTGTTCGAACAACGGGAGAAAGAAGAGCAGGAAATATTTGATGAGTTCATGAAAATGGAAGGCGACGAAAATGCCTATCAGATTCATAAGGAACTTGGTGAATGGATGACTGATAACGTAACGGTTGTTCGTCATAATGATAAATTGCTGAAGACTGATGAAAAAATTCAGGAACTTCAGGAACGCTGGAACAAGATTAATATTAATGATACATCACGTTGGAGCAATCAGGGTGTTATGTTTACCCGTCAGCTGAAAAACATGCTGCATTTGGCACGTGTTATTACAATGGGTGCATATAACCGTAATGAGAGCCGTGGGGCGCATTATAAACCGGATTACCCGGATCGTAATGATGAGGATTGGCTCAAAACAACAATTGCGGCTTTCGATCAGGAAAAGAAAGCACCGGTAATATCCTATGAGGAAGTTGATACATCGCTGATTGAGCCTAGGTTAAGGGATTATACACAAAAAAACTGAGGGGAGAAAGATAAACATGGCTGAACAAAAAACTGTTAAGTTTATTATAACGCGTCAAGACAGCCCGGATTCTGCTCCTTATGAGGAATCATTTGATGTTCCTTATAAAACAAACATGAATGTTATTTCCGGACTGATGGAAATCCGTCAGAACCCAGTTAATGATAAAGGTGAAAAAACGACTCCGGTAGCATGGGATATGAACTGTCTCGAGGAAGTGTGCGGGGCTTGTTCAATGGTCATTAATGGAACAGCACGTCAATCCTGTGCAGCCTTAGTTGATAAACTGGAACAGCCAATCCGCCTGGAGCCAATGAGCACATTTCCAATTGTCCGTGATCTTGTAGTGGATCGCGAGCAAATGTTTGATGCATTGAAACAAGTAAAAGCATGGATTCCAATTGATGGGACGTATGATCTTGGGCCAGGACCGCGTATGCCGGAGAAAAAACGGCAATGGGCATATGAGTTGTCAAAATGTATGACTTGCGGTGTGTGCCTGGAGGCTTGTCCGAATGTGAATGATAAATCGAACTTTATTGGACCGGCTGCTTTATCTCAAGCAAGATTGTTTAATGCACATCCAACTGGAGAAATGAATTCCAAAGAACGATTGGATGGACTAATGGAAGAAGGCGGCGTTACCGGTTGTGGAAACGCGCAGAATTGTGTACAGGTTTGTCCGAAAGGCATTCCATTGACAACTTCCATTGCTGCTATGAACCGTGCAACAAACATCCAGTCTTTCAAAAACTTTTTTGGAAGTGACAACGCACATTAATTGAAACTCGGATGGATTTTCCGTTTTACCATGACCCTTGCCTTTTAATTGGTAAGGGTCATTTTTAAAATTAATCATAAGGAGTGGAGAGCTTGCCAAAAATATCCTACATCAATGATTTGGAGCAGTGGAGATCAGAATTTTCCTTTCATATCCCAATAAAAATCCGATTTTCAGAGACAGATATGTTTGGACATGTGAACAATGTTTCACCTTTTATTTATTTTGAAGAGGGACGTATTGAGTTTTTAAAAGCAGCCGGGGTGTTCGGACGTGACAATACGGAAAATGGCATGCCAATTGTGGCTGATCTTCAGTGTGATTATCATAAACAACTGTTTTTTGATGATACACTGAAATTGTATGTCAAGGTAAACCATGTCGGAAAAACCTCGCTTGATATACACTATATGGCTGCAAATGAAAAAGATGAGCTATGCCTTACGGGGCGTGGGCGGATGGTATACATAAACAGGCAAACCGGTAAACCGGTATCCATAAATGAATCCATGAAAGAAAAACTGATAAACCAATAAAGATGAAGCAGGGCCACTGAATTTGCGGAAGTGCCCTGCTTTTTTTCTTCTAAAATTCAGTTGACAAGCTCGTAATTTATAGTAATATAATTAATGAAACTGATAATCATTATCAATTATAAGTCTGGTTACAGCTCAATACATATTATGCCAAAGCTGTAAGATTGATTTGATGATGAAAAGGAGGAGCAGGATGAAAAAATGGTTGGTCATAATCAGTATATTAATTCTTGTATTATTGTCTGCATGTAATGGCACAGATGATGAAAATTCGGGTACAAATGATAAGGGAAATACCAGTGGAAAGCAGGAAAGGACTTTTATCATTGAAGATTCGATGGGAAAACAAACGATTGAAGGTACACCCAAAAAGATCGTAGTTCTGGAGTGGTTTTTCGCAGAGCATTTACTTGCGTTGGGGATGCAGCCTGCAGGAGTTCCCAATATTGATGGATACAACGATTGGATAAACATAGAAAGAGACCTTTCTGATCGTGTGAAAGATGTTGGTACCCGGCAGGAACCAAATCTTGAAGCTATTTCCCGATTGGATCCTGACTTGATTATTGCTGCGAAGTTCAGACATGAGAAGATTCTTGGACAATTGAAGAAAATCGCCCCGACAGTAACATTTGCACCGTATAGTGAAAAGGGTTCCCAAAATTTATATAAAGAAATGCTCAGGGAATTTAAAATGGTTGCGAAAATTGTTGATAAAAAAGAAAAAGCAAAAAAGGAAATAGCGAAACTGAATCAATTTTATGATAAGCAGAAACAAATTGTGGAGGAATCAGGTTTAAAAGGGACCGAATATATTTCAGCATTGGCTTTTACAACTCAGAATGCTCCTGTTTTACGGCTGTATGCGGAGAACTCAATTGTGTCACAGGTAATGAAACGACTCGGGTTTGAAAATATGTATGAATCAGAAAAAACAGAGCCATATGGTTTCACACAGACAGGAGTTGAGGCTCTGCAAAAGTTCCAGGAAGAAAATCCTCATTTCCTTTATATTGTACAAAAGGATGACAACATTTTTGAAAATCAGCTTAAAGGAAATCCTGTTTGGGAGCAATTAAGCTTTGTCAAATCTGGCAAAATCCATCAGATCCCTGGCGACACTCCGGTATTTGGCGGTGTACTTTCCGCTAAGGTACTGGCAGAAGAGCTGGTTAATTCCATGATTAATAAATAGACGCTTCACACGATTATTCAGCTAATAAACCCGGCTTTCAATATATGAAAGCCGGGCTTATTTAGAGCTTTAATTCCCCCATACGAAGGAGCTCTACTACAGCCTGTGATCGCCCCTTGACTCCTAACTTTTGCATAGCATTTGAAATGTGGTTACGGACAGTCTTTTCCGATATAAACAATTCCTGGGCAATTTCTTTTGTTGTCTTATCTTGTACTAGGAGTTCAAATACTTCTTTTTCTCGTTTAGTCAATAATTGCTTCGGTTTGTACTCGTTGTCCTTCAAATGTTAACCCCTCCTTGCTGTCATAGAGCTGCAGATTGAAGGGAATTTATTTAGTCACTATAGCTTATGAAAGAATTGTTAATCAGTGAGCACAAATACGAGTTAAATTGTACGATAGCAAGCACTTATTTCAATATATAGACTAATGTTTGGTATACTAAAGGAAAATTTGAAGTTTCATTCTGGAGCGTTGTTATGATTCAAGAAATTTTGATGTCTAATCAGTTTATTTTTGTTGTTGCATTGCTGTTAATAACCAGTGTTATTGTTACAAAATTTTCGGCGAGACTGGGTGTACCCTCACTTGTCCTGTTTATCCTTGTCGGCATGCTTACCGGCAGTGACGGCTTGGATATTTTTTACTTCGATAATGCCTCAGTTGCTCAGTTAATCGGTGTGATTGCACTCGTTATCATTCTGTTCGAAGGTGGATTGAATACGGAGTGGAACACCATAAAACCTATATTGCCTTCTTCGCTTTCACTTGCAACACTTGGTGTAATTGTTACCGCGCTTGTCGTTGCCCTTGCTGCAAAGTTTATCCTGGATATTACCTGGCTGCAGGGATTACTTATTGGATCCATTGTTGGATCTACAGATGCAGCTGCTGTATTTGCTGTATTAAAAGATAAGAACATTAAGGGTAATTTAAAGTCAACGCTTGAAGCAGAATCAGGATCCAATGATCCGATGGCCATGTTTTTAACACTTTCCGTTATCCAATTAATTACGCAGGAACAATCAGGATTTGTTTCACTTATTTGGACGTTTTTCTGGCAAATGGGGATCGGATTTCTTTTCGGTATTATCGTTGGTAAGCTGGGCAGTTTTTCACTTAATCGAATAAACCTGGATTCTGGTGGACTTTATCCTTTGTATGCACTTGCTTTTGCCTTTCTAGCATATAGTGTGACGTCACTTGTGGATGCAAGTGGATTGCTTGCTGTATATATTGCGGCACTGACTATAGGCAATTCAGATTTAGCATATCGTCATTCGATAATGCGCTTTAATGAAGGCTTTGCCTGGATGGCGCAAATTATCATGTTCGTTATATTGGGGCTGTTTGTTTCACCATCCCAGTTGTTTCAGTGGCAGTATATTATTAACGGGCTGCTGATTTCAGTGATCCTGATTTTCGTTGCACGTCCTGTTGCTGTTTTTTTAACCTTAATGAAATCTCAATATAATTTAAAAGAAAAAAGTTTTTTATCCTGGGCAGGTTTGCGTGGTGCTGTTCCGATTGTACTTGCCATTTTCCCGATGCTTGCAGATATTGATAATAGTCAGATTATGTTTAATATGGTATTTTTCGTTGTACTGACTTCGACACTTGTGCAAGGTTCAACAATTACTTATCTGGCTGCAAAACTCGGTCTGGAGGATGAAGCCAGAGAGAGGCCGGCACATTCGCTGGAACTTATATCAATGGGAAAAACAAATTCAGAAATGATTGAATATGATGTAACAGAGAAAAATATAGTTAACGGGAAGTCCCTTGAGGAGCTCGACTTTCCGGATAGTGCGTTAGTTAATGCGATTATCCGGGATGGGGAAGTTGTCACACCTAATGGTCAGACAGTCATTCAGGAAAATGATGTTTTATACATTTTAGTTTCAAGAAAACACAAAAAGCAACTAATCTCGGCATTGAAGGCCGAAGCGTAAGCAATTATGGAAATGAAAGCTGCCGCCTATGTTATGCTAATAAAAAATAAAGAATATTGGGGGTTACCTGGTTGGAAAATGAATTATCACATGATACAATTGCTGAAATTGAAAAGAGGCTCCGTTACATATCTGGTGTCATCAAACAAAATGGCCGCAAAATATTAAATAATTACCCGATTACTGCACCCCAGTTCGTTGCATTGCAATGGTTGATGGAATATGGAGATTTAACAATAGGGGAATTATCAAATAAAAATGGGCTTGCCTTCAGTACGACTACTGATCTGGTTGATCGAATGGAAAAAAATCAGCTTGTAAAACGGATTCGTGATGACAAGGATCGCAGGGTCGTTCGAATACAGGTTTTGGATAAAGGGAAGAAAATTATTAAAGAAGTAATTAAAAAGCGTCAGGAATATCTGGGGGAAGTATTTGCAAATTTTTCGATAAATGATGCGGAAAAAATGAATGATTTGCTTGCATTCCTCCATGAACAAATGAAATATGTGAATGAAAAATAACAGCATAGAAGAGGCGGTTCTGTTGGAAAAAGCGATAGGAGTTATCGATTCAGGTGTTGGTGGTCTGACAGTTGCACATGAACTGATGCGTCAGCTGCCAAAAGAAAAATTAATATACCTTGGTGATACATTAAGATGCCCGTATGGACCAAGACCACGGGAAGAAGTCAGAAATTTCACTTGGGAAATGGTTGAGTTTTTATTGGAGAAGGATATAAAAATGCTTGTTGTAGCGTGCAATACAGCCACTGCATTTGCTCTTGAAGAACTTCAGCAGACACTCAGTATTCCGGTTATAGGTGTCATACAACCGGGTGCTAGAGCTGCGATTAAATTTACGCAAAATAACCACATTGGTGTAATTGGTACAGAAGGAACGATTAGGAGTGATGCGTATACAAACGCATTGAAGAGAATTAATGCAACCATACATGTTAATGCACTTGCATGTCCGCTTTTCGTTCCACTTGTTGAAGAGGGTATCCTGAACGGTGATCAGGCGGAACAGGTTGTAGAGGAAATGCTTCATCCGATGAAAGAGAGCAACCACATCGATACATTGATTCTCGGATGTACACACTACCCGCTGCTGCGTGAGACGATTCAGACTGTTATCGGCGATCATGTTACGATTATTTCCTCCAGTGAGGAAACTGCCCGTGAAGCAAGTACTATACTGGAATTTCACAATCTTTTACTGAAAAGCGATGAAATTCCACAGCATCAATTTTATACAACGGGTAAATTGGATATTTTCAGTCAGATTGCCGAGGACATCTTCAGTGAGCCAGTAAATAATTTTAAAACTGTTACAATCGAAAAGGCCGTAATTTGTTGAATTGGAATTTCCTCTATATGGAGGGATTCCAATTTTTTAATGATTGAGTGGTCTAATTTCACGATGAGCCCGTATATATAATAGTACAAACCATCGTGGGAGGGAATGAGATGAAAAAGCGCAGAATCCTGCTGCCGATTAT
The DNA here is from genome assembly GCF_902726655.1 of Virgibacillus ihumii. Lineage (NCBI taxonomy): Bacteria > Bacillati > Bacillota > Bacilli > Caryophanales > Bacillaceae > Virgibacillus > Virgibacillus ihumii. Next base: position 1,190,054 of record NZ_CACVAN010000001.1, on the reverse strand, counting down.
ACCTGTAAGTCTGGCCATTGTACTGACTGGATGTTTTCAGGGAGAACAGTCATTAAACAATAAGAACGAGGAGATTGATCCGCCAAAAGAAAATGCTGAAGCTGTAAATAATCTGGAAAATGCAACCAAGGGTGAAAAAAACGCGAAGGACGAAACGGCTGAGAATTCGGCCAACACTGTCTCAAGACAATTATATTTGCTTGATGCCAATGGCATGGTAGCTTCGCAAACCTTGGAACTTCCGGTGCCAGACTCGAAAGAAGTTGCTGCACAGTCATTGGAATACCTTGTTAAAGGTGGACCAGTGGCACAGCTTCTCCCGACTGGTTTCCAAGCTGTACTGCCACAGGGAACAGAAATACTGGGGTTGAATTTAAAGGATAATGGGACGATGATAGTAAATGTATCGAAAGATTTCAAAAACTATAAAGCTGAAAATGAAGCTGAAATTCTTCAAGCCATGACATACACGTTGACACAGTTTGATAGTGTGAATACCATCAAGCTGGAGATCAACGGGAAACCGTTGAATGCCATGCCGGTTAATGGAACTCCGATTGGGGATGGGTATTCCCGCGCAAATGGAATTAATCTGGTTCAATCTGATGCAGTGGATCTGATGCAAAGCAAGCCGGTTACACTTTTCTTCCCGGCGGTACAGGATAAAAACCACTATTTTGTTCCAGTTACCAAGTATCTTAACGTATCGGATGAGGATTTATACAGCTCAATGGTTCAGGCTCTTGTGGAAGGCCCGGGATTCAGCACCAATTTGCAGCATGTGTTTAATGAACAGACAGAATTGGTAACCAGTCCAAGCGTCAACAGTGGTGTGCTTGAATTGAAATTCAGCCAGTCGGTATTAAAGAACAGTGATAAGGCAGTCATACCGGACAAGGTGATGGAAACTCTTGTAAGGACGTTGACAGGGGATGGAACAGTTGAAGCGGTTGAAGTACAGGTCGAGAATGTGGAAACCTTATTCAACGAGGAAGGTGAACCATATACAGAGCCGGTAACAACACAAATGTTGACCCCGGCAAAAAGACTATAAAAGGCTGTGATACGCAGCCTTTTATTTTTGGATAAAATTTCACTTATAATAATATAATTGCCTTTTCTTTCAGAATGTATTTTCGTGTTTCTTTCGTGTAAAATATGATAGGATTGCTCTAGTGAATGGTCGAATAAGGAGGACTTTAACAAGTGAGAATTGATCAGCGAAAGAATAATCAGTTACGTGAAATTACCATCACCAGGGATTTTGTCAAACATCCTGAAGGTTCTGTGCTCATTCAGGCAGGTGATACGAAAGTAATTTGCAATGCAAGTGTGGAAGACAGAGTGCCTCCATTTATGCGCGGACAAGGAAAAGGGTGGATTACTGCAGAATATGCTATGCTTCCACGGGCGACAGAACAGCGGAATATCCGGGAATCATCGAAGGGAAAAGTAAGTGGCCGGACTATGGAAATACAGCGATTGATCGGCAGAGCACTGCGGTCTGTTGTAGATTTGAATAATATAGGCGAACGGACAGTATGGGTGGATTGCGATGTCATTCAGGCTGATGGCGGAACGCGGACCGCTGCGATCACAGGTGCTTTTGTTGCCGTTGTATTGGCATTTGGCAAGTTGATTCATGATAAAACAATTAATAAGATGCCTGTTACAGACTTTTTATCTGCCATTTCTGTCGGTGTTCTGCCTGATGGTGCTGAAGCTCTTGACTTAAATTACGCAGAGGATTCCGGGGCACAGGTTGATATGAATGTCGTCATGACCGGCAATGAAGAATTTGTTGAGATACAGGGAACCGGTGAGGAAGCGACTTTTACAAATGGACAATTGTTTAAAATGCTCGATTTGGCAAAAGACGGTGTGCAGCAGATTACGGAGATTCAGAAGGATGTCATCGGAGACATCGCCAGCCGTATAGGGGAAACAAAGATAAAAGAGGTACAGAAATGAAAGAGATCATAATAGCTACTAAAAATGCCGGTAAAGCAGAAGAATTTAGAAGTTTTTTTGCAAAATATGATATAGAAGCAATTTCGTTGCTTGATTTAACCGAGCCAGTAGAAGATATTGAAGAAACAGGAACAACATTTGAAGAAAATGCTGCATTGAAGGCAGAACAGATTGCCGAAAAATTGAGTACTCCGGTGTTGGCTGATGATTCCGGATTGATGGTAGACGCACTTAATGGACGGCCGGGAATTTTTTCTGCACGTTATGCAGGTGAACCAAAAGACGACCAGGCTAATCTGGAAAAAGTACTGCGCGAACTGGAACGTTCCGCAAATCGGCAGGCAAGATTTGTTTGTGTGCTCGCAGTGGCTATACCTGGAGAAGAGACATTCTTTAAGCGTGGAGTCTGTGAAGGTTCTCTTATTATGGAACCCAGGGGCGGGAACGGCTTTGGTTATGATCCTATTTTTGTTCCGGACGGTTTTACAACAACAATGGCACAGCTTTCATCAGATGAAAAAAATAACATCAGTCATCGCAGTGATGCGATTATGAAACTGGAAGAATGGATCAAGCAGATCTAGCTAAAGATTGAGGGGTTACAACATGAACAAAGTATTAATTGTCAGTGACAGTCACGGTTTAACAAAAGAACTGAATGCAATTAAAAAACAGCACCCTGATATCCGGATGATTCATTGTGGTGACTCAGAATTGGACATGGATGCACCGGAGCTTGAAGGGTTTGTGAAAGTGGCCGGAAATTGTGACTTTGACTCGCGGTATCCACAGGAACAAACGGTTGAAATTGGCGGTTTGCGCTTCTTTGTGGCGCACGGACACAGACATCAGGTGAAACAGGGTTTGATGACAATTTCCTACCGGGCTATGGAACAAGATGCCGATGTGGTATGTTTTGGTCATACACATATTGCCGGAGCAGAAAAAAGCGGTGAACTTTTGCTGGTTAATCCCGGCAGCATAAGGCTTCCGAGGCTCAGAGATGTTAAGACGTATGCGATTTTGGAATGGGACACCCCAGACGCTGTTGCTGTTCAATTTCACACATTGTCAGGTGAAACTGTCGAGGAACTTGCCATCAAAACTTCACTGAAATAAGCAGGAATTTCATCCGGTCTTGTTCCGGGTGAAAAGCTTTTTTCTGCAGTAAGTATTGACAAATTTTTTCATTGTACATATAATGAATCTTGTCCGTGAAAAACATGCGGATTTATAATGAAGGGTGCAGCGGTTGATATCATCTTCAGCATACATATTAAAGTAAGCATGCGGGTGTAGTTTAGTGGTAAAACCTCAGCCTTCCAAGCTGATGATGTGGGTTCGATTCCCATCACCCGCTCCATATCATTGTCCCAGTAGCTCAGCTGGATAGAGCAATAGCCTTCTAAGCTATGGGTCGCAGGTTCGAATCCTGCCTGGGACGTCAAAAAAGGGACCTATTATTAGTAGGTTCCTTTTTTACATATGTTTATATCCAAATATATAGGGTATATTATTACATTAGAAATAATTATAAATACCGGGAAAGGAGTGAATACATGCACAATAAACAGAAAAAGGTCGTTCTTTTCCCAAAATGGAAAGATCTCCTTGAGGAAGAGAGTCTGATTGCTTTAAAGGAAAAACGATATTATGAAGCACTGGAAAAGCTGGACAAGTTAATAAGTTATAATGTTAACAATCATGAGATTGTAATCGGGAAACTTATTTGTCTGATGGAATTGGATCGGTATGAAGCGGCGCAGGAACTGTGTGAGGAGTTAATGACTCTTAAAGATGAAAATTACTATCATTATGTACATATTTACCTCACCATTCTTTTCCAGACAAATCAGTATTCATTATTAATGGAACAAGTGGAGTTTGAATTCAGACAGCCCGGTATTCCGGAGATGATTTACGAACAATTTCAGCAGCTCTATGATATGAGCAATAAAATGAATGATGAACTTCGGACCGAAAAATCTGTACAATACATAAATGATCTTTGGAAAGCTGTAAAAGAGGAGAATCATGGTCAGCAATGGCGTTTAGTTGAAGAATTGAGGAAAATCGATGCTGTTCCGGTTGCCTCTATAAAAAAATTGCTTGTAAATGAAAAGATACACCCTGTAGTAAAAACTGCCATTTTTACATGGATGCAGGAAGTGGATATTTCTGAATCAATTGAAATTCAAAAATTTGATATATACATGTCAGTCAGTCCGACAGAAACAGCCACACTTAATACGCATCCTGCCATGAAACGGACAATGCTGTTCATAAGCGATCTGGAGCAAAGTAATCCTACTTTGTACAAGATGGTTGAAAAGCTGCTTTATCGATATTGCTATGTTCGTTATCCGGTAATGCCCGCTGAGAAAGATATAGCAACATTGGCAGATGCGCTAATAATCATTGGGGAAGAAAATATGAAAATACATACTGATCAAAGGGAAAAAATTGATACGGAATTAAATCACTTCGTTGAAGAAGTCCAATTGTGTGAAGCGTTATACCTGACAATTTTGGAGGCATAGTCCTTCATACGTCCATAATTGTTGAAAGGACTTCGAATTATGTTATAATGAGATGGTTGTAAATTTGATCATTAAATATACTAGTCTATATTAGTGAATGCGGCATTATAATGAGATTTTAGATTTTGGAGGGAATAGCATGTCGGCAAAATGGGAAAAGCAAGAAGGCAATGAAGGAGTACTGACGTTTGAAGTCAGTGTGGATGAATTTGAGAAAGGACTGGATCAGGCATTTAAAAAAGTGGTAAAAGATGTACAGATTCCGGGCTTCCGTAAAGGGAAGGTACCTCGTAAAATTTTTGAAAAACGATTCGGCGTTGAATCGCTTTATCAGGATGCGGTTGACATTCTGCTTCCGGATGCCTATGTCAGTGCTGTTGAAGAAACCGGCATTGAGCCAATTGAACAGCCGGAAGTGGATATTGAAGAAATCGAACGCGGCAAGCCGCTTGTTTTCACTGCCAAAGTGACGGTTAAGCCGGAAGTAACGCTTGGTGAATACAAAGGACTTGAAGTGGAAGAGCAGTCTGTAGAAGTTACGGATGAAGATGTGGATCATGAAATTGAGCACCAGCGTGAGCATCAGGCTGAACTTATTATCAAGGAAGAAGGAACTGTCGAAGAAGGCGATACAGTTGTAATGGATTTTGAAGGATTCATGGACGGTGAAGCGTTCGAAGGCGGAAAAGGTGAAGATCACTCACTGGAAATTGGATCCGGACAGTTTATTCCAGGATTCGAAGAGCAGCTTGTTGGCAAATCAGCAGGTGAAGAAACTGAAATTGAAATAACGTTCCCGGAAGATTACCACGCGGAGGATCTTGCTGGTAAAAAAGCACAATTTCAGGTAAAAATCCATGATGTTAAAACGAAAGAAATGCCGGAACTTGATGATGAATTTGCAAAAGATGTAGATGAAGAAGTGGAAACACTGGAAGAGCTGAAAACAAAGAAAAAAGAAGAACTGGAAACACAGCGCAAGCAGGACGCGGAAAATCAGAAGCGTGAATCATTGATTGAGCAGGCTTCAGATAATGCGGAAGTGGATGTTCCGGAAGCTATGGTTAATACGGAACTTGACCGGATGCTTAAGGAATTTGAACAGCGTCTGCAAATGCAGGGAATGACAATGGATATGTATTTCCAGTTTTCCGGTCAGGATGAAAATGCTTTAAAAGAGCAAATGAAAGACGATGCTGAGAAACGTGTCAAAACAAATCTGACTCTTGAAGCAATTGTAAATGCTGAAAACCTGGAAGTATCCGATGAAGATGTGGATGAGGAACTTGGTAACATGGCATCCATGTATGGAACAGAGGTTGAACAGCTGAAGCAAATGCTCGGTGGAAATACCGATGCTATTAAAGAAGATCTTAAAATGAAGAAAGCAATTGAGTTCCTTGACGAAAACAGCAAAAAGATTGAAGGATAATGTAGCAGCGGTGTTAAATTAAAAATGAAGAACGGACAAGGTGCGATCATTCGCACCTTGTTTCACTATTCACGGAAATCCTGGGGTTTTATGAATAAAAACATTCCTGACTGTTAAACATGGATGCAAGCAGGGTTTCCAGCGAATCAGCCTTTAGATGTTATCTTATTTGCTTTTATGACATAGGATAGGAAAAGGGCAAAACAACAATGGTTATGATTTGACTTTTTCATTAAATTCCTCATAATTAAGTGGTAAATGAAGTAAAGGTTTTTTGTTTTGTTTTCCTATTTTGATTTGGTATGATGACATTGAAAGCTAAAGTTGAAGTGAAGCAGATAAATTTAAAAGGCAGATTTAAACTTTTAGGAGTGAATTGAATGTTTAAGTTTAATGAAGAAAAGGGACAATTAAAATGTTCATTTTGTGGCAAAAGCCAGGATCAGGTTCGTAAACTTGTAGCCGGGCCAGGCGTTTATATATGTGATGAGTGTATTGAACTTTGTACCGAAATCGTTGAAGAAGAGCTCGGTACCGAAGAAGAAACGGAATTCAAAGAAATTCCGAAGCCAAAGGAAATCTGCGAGACCCTGAACGATTATGTAATTGGTCAGGATCAGGCTAAGAAAAATTTGTCTGTTGCCGTTTATAACCACTACAAACGTATTAACTCCACAAGGAATGCAGATGATGTGGAACTGGCCAAAAGTAACATCGCCATGCTTGGACCAACCGGCAGTGGTAAAACACTTTTAGCTCAGACATTGGCGCGTATATTAAATGTTCCGTTTGCCATGGCTGATGCAACATCATTAACCGAAGCTGGTTATGTAGGAGAAGATGTTGAGAATATTTTATTAAAACTGATTCAGGCTGCGGATTATGATGTGGAAAAAGCCGAAAAAGGAATTATTTACATCGATGAAATTGACAAGGTTGCCCGCAAATCGGAAAACCCTTCCATTACGCGTGATGTATCCGGAGAAGGTGTTCAACAAGCACTTCTTAAAATTCTGGAAGGTACAGTAGCAAGTGTTCCGCCTCAGGGAGGACGTAAGCATCCGCATCAGGAATTTATACAGATTGATACTACTAATGTCCTGTTTATCGTTGGCGGAGCATTTGATGGCATTGACCAGATCGTTAAGCGTCGTCTCGGTAAAAAGGTTATTGGTTTTGGTGCCAATGAATCACAGCAGGATATGGATAAATCTGAACTTCTTACAAAAGTATTACCGGAAGACTTGTTGCGTTATGGACTTATTCCAGAATTTATCGGTCGGATTCCGGTGGTAGGCAGTCTTCAGCCGTTGGATGAAGAAGCACTTGTTGATATTTTAACAAAACCAAAAAATGCTCTGGTTAAGCAATATGTGAAGCTTTTCGAGATGGATGATGTAGAGCTGGAATTTGAGGAAGAGGCCCTCAGGGAAATAGCCAGAAAAGCAATTGAGCGTAAAACAGGTGCCCGTGGTCTACGGTCGATTATTGAAGGCATTACGCTTGATGTAATGTTTGACCTGCCTTCAAGGGATGAAGATATTGAAAAATGTATCATCACAAAAGATACCGTGATTAACGAAGGCGGCAATCCAAAGCTGGTCTTTCGGGATGGTACGGTAAAAGAAGGCAATAAAGAAATTCCAAAAGAAAGTGCATAAAAAATAATAAAATTTAATATCATAGAGGCTGACTCTGCGCTGCTGATGTCAGTCTCTTTCTTATGTAAGTAATGTTGTTTAGTATCCGTTTGACAGGTAATACTAAGGTTGAAAGTAAGTCAATTCGTTTACATTCAGCCGGTATTTTTATAAACTAATAAAACATACATAATTATTCCATTACATATTTTTTGGAGGTACATATAATGACAAACGAAACAAAAGAGTTGCCGTTATTGCCATTGCGGGGACTGCTTGTATTTCCGTCTATGGTGCTTCATTTGGATGTCGGACGGGACAAGTCTGTAGCAGCACTTGAAAAAGCAATGATGGATGATTCAATTATTTTCCTGGCAGCTCAAAAAAAGGTCAGTCTGGATGATCCTGAGCCGAAAGATATCTACCGGATCGGAACACTGGCAAAAGTAAAACAGATGTTAAAACTCCCTAATGGTACTATTCGTGTCCTCGTTGAAGGCTTAAACCGCGGACAAATAACAAGGTTTATAGACGAAAAAGATGAATTCATGGTCGAAATTGAGAAACTGTCAGATGAACATGGGGAGAACAACGAAGAAGAAGCTCTCATGCGTTCATTGCTGCGACAATTTGAGCAGTACATAAAGGTTTCACAAAAGATCACAAAGGAAACACTCGAAACAGTTTCTGATATCGATGAACCAGGACGGCTTGCTGACCTGGTCACATCACATCTTTCACTGAAGTTAAAAGATAAACAGGAACTGCTGGAGATTGTGAATGTCAAACAGCGACTGCAGCATCTGGTAAAACTTATTTCCAATGAAAAAAAGGTACTGGATTTGGAAAAGAAAATCGGCCAGCGCGTTAAAACGTCCATGGAAAAAACGCAAAAGGAATATTATTTACGTGAACAACTCAAAGCGATTCAGAAAGAGCTGGGTGACAAAGACGGAAAAAACGGAGAAGTTGGTCAGTTACGGGAAAAAGTGGAGAACTCAGGCATGCCGGAGCGGATTGTCGAAGTCGCCATGAAAGAATTGGACCGCTATGAAAAAGTCCCGCAAAGTTCCGCGGAAAGTTCTGTAATCCGGAATTATATTGAATGGCTTTTGGCATTGCCTTGGACCAATAAGACACAGGATACCATTGAAATCAATAAAGCGAACAAAATTCTTGATGAGGATCATTATGGTCTGGAAAAAGTGAAGGAACGAATTTTGGAATACCTTGCTGTCCAAAAGTTGACCAAGTCCATAAAAGGTCCTATTCTATGTTTGGTCGGGCCTCCAGGAGTCGGGAAAACGTCATTGGCAAAATCGATTGCCAGATCAATCAATCGTAATTTCGTCCGTATTTCACTTGGGGGTATTCGTGATGATGCCGAAATTCGCGGACACCGTCGAACATATATTGGAGCAATGCCTGGCAGAATTATTCAGGGGATGAAAAAGGCTGAAACGGTCAATCCTGTTTTTCTGTTGGATGAGATTGATAAAATGGCCAGTGATTTTCGTGGAGATCCATCTTCAGCGATGTTGGAAGTTCTGGATCCGGAACAAAACAGCAATTTCAGTGACCACTTTATTGAGGAGACATATGATTTATCAAATGTGCTCTTCGTTGCAACAGCGAACTATGTTAATAATATACCGGGGCCATTATTAGACCGGATGGAGCTCATTTCCATTGCAGGGTATACGGAAGTGGAAAAACTGCATATTGCTAAAGAGCACCTGCTGCCAAAACAATTGAAGGAAAATGGTTTAAAAAAAGGGAATTTGCAAGTGCGTGATGATGCATTATTGAAGTTAATCCGCACCTACACGCGGGAAGCGGGGGTTCGCGGACTTGAGCGCCAACTTGCAACCATTTGCCGTAAAGCAGCCAAAATTATTATATCGGGTGATAAGAAGCGCGTTATTGTAACTGAGAAAAGCATTGAAGATTTACTTGGAAAACCGCTGTTTCGTTATGGAAGAATGGAGGAGGAAAATCAAGTAGGTGCGGCTACTGGTCTTGCGTATACAGCAGCAGGAGGCGACACGCTGTCGATCGAGGTTTCCCATTATCCGGGTAAAGGCAAATTAACCCTTACAGGTAAACTTGGAGATGTTATGCAGGAATCAGCACAAGCAGCATTCAGCTATATCCGATCGCGTTCGGATGAGTTGAATATCGATTCCGATTTTTACGAGAAGTATGATATTCATATACATGTTCCCGAAGGTGCGACACCAAAGGATGGGCCGTCAGCAGGTATTACAATGGCTACCGCACTTGTTTCGGCGTTGACAGGGAGGGCTGTCAAAAAGGAAGTTGCCATGACTGGTGAAATTACACTCAGAGGACGTGTGCTGCCGATTGGCGGCTTAAAGGAGAAATCCCTCAGTGCACATCGGGCTGGCATTTCATCGATAATTATTCCGGAAGAAAATGAAAAAGATATTGAAGATATTCCTGAAAGTGTCCGGGGTGATCTGACATTTATTAAAGTCAACCATCTGGACCAGGTACTGAAGCATGCGCTTATGGAGGAGAAAAATGAAAGTAACTGATGCAGAAATTGTTATTAGTGCAGTGAGCAAGAAGCAGTATCCATCTGACCGGCTCCCGGAAATTGCACTTGCCGGACGGTCCAATGTCGGAAAATCTTCATTCATCAACAAATTAATTAACCGTAAAAATCTAGCCAGAACTTCATCAAAGCCAGGCAAAACTCAAACATTGAATTTTTATAAAATAAACCAGTCGTTTTATTTTGTAGATGTTCCAGGGTATGGGTATGCCAAAGTGTCAAAAAAGGAACGGGAAAAATGGGGACATATGATGGAGGAGTACTTTGAAACAAGGGAAACATTAAAGGCTGTTGTCCTTATTACTGATATAAGGCATGAACCAACCGGGGATGACCAGCAGATGTATGATTTTTTAAAGTACTATGAGCTGCCGGTTATCGTTATTGGTACGAAGTTGGATAAGATTCCTAAAGGCAAACGGATAAACCATTTGAACCGGACAAGGCAGGTACTGGAAATGGAACCGGAAGATGTTGTGATTCCATTTTCTGCAGAAACCGGGGAAGGAAAAGACGCTGCTTGGAGTAATTTAAGACAGTATTTATAAGAATATGCAAAACAACCCTCCGTTAAATTTCGAACGGAGGGTTGTTTTATTGAAAGAACAAGTATCTGAAAGGATGAAGGTGTATATATAAGCAAACAAGGTTTATTTCGGTTTAATGCTTGTAAATGTTTCTATAAAGGTATAAATGGATTATTAGTCTGTTCGTATAAATTACTTAAAATTGGTATAATTCTTTATATTAATCATTAAGAAGGTTAAGATTATTCCGAGCTAAAATATGATTCCAAACAAAATAGAAAAAGGAGAGGATGTAGCAGATCATGAAAAAACTGAAATTTTTATTATTTATCGCTATTATTGTGGTGGCTATGACTGCATGCGGAGGTTCAGATGGCAGTTCGGAAAAATCGTCATCTGGAGAGGGTTCTGGGAAATACGACTTGATTAAAGATGGAAAGTTGATTTTTGCTGCATCAGGGGAGTTTAAGCCATTCAGTTACATGGAAGGCGGAAAGATGGTGGGATATGATATAGCGGTGGCAGAAGCAATCGCTGAAAAGCTTGGGTTGGAACCGGTTCAGAAAAAAGCCAAATTTTCCGGAATTGTAACCGGGGTAAAACAAGGTCGTTATGATATTGCTGTAGCAAGTCATACAATCACTGAAAAGCGTTTAAAAGAAGTAAACTTTTCTGAGCCTTATTATTATTCTGGTCCAGTTATCTATACAAGGCCCGACAGTGATATTGAAACTGCTGAGGATCTAAAAGGAAAAGAGGTTTCAGTTTCCAGGGGATCAACCTATGTTGAAATGGCACAGCAATATACCGACAATATCCCGCAAGTTGATAGTGATGTGGTTGCGTTGCAGTCTCTTTCTAAAGGACACCATGATGCTGTGATAACTGATGCAGTTACAGGCAGTACTGCAATCGAAAATGGCCTGAAAATTGAAAAACGGGCACAGCTTGGTGTAAGTGAGCAGGCGGTTGCTGTTCCAAAAGGGCATGATAAATTAATGGAGGATATAAATCAGGCATTAAAAGAACTGAAAGAAAGCGGTAAATTAAAAGAGTTGTCCATGGAGTGGATTGGTGCTGATATTACTCAGGAACCAGAAGAATCAAGTGAATAATAAAGCTTGAAAATGTGCGCTTAGATTGCGCACATTTGTTCCTTAAAAAGGAGCTGATAAGTTGTCTCATTTTATTGATGTTTTTATTGGAAGTTTTGATTTATTTATTGAGGGGTTGTGGCTTACTTTTGAATTGTCAGCTGCCTCCTTGGTGATTGCATTCATTATTGGTCTGTTTTTTGCTATATTGAAAATCTCTAATATTAAAATACTTGAGTGGATTGCTGATACATACATATGGGTTGTTCGAGGAACACCACTTATTGTTCAAATCTTTGTGTTGTACTACGGATTGGCGGAAATTGTACTGATTCCAATGTTTTGGGCAGGTGTAGCTGGACTTGCTTTTCACAGTGGAGCATATATTGCTGAAATTATCCGTGGTGCTATTCAGTCCATTGATAAAGGGCAAAGGGAAGCTGGTCGTACTCTGGGGATGACCAAAGGATTGACCATGCGAAGAATTATTCTTCCTCAGGCTTTTCGTCGCGCAGTGCCATCACTAGGTAATCAATTTATTATTGGTATTAAAGATTCTTCATTAGTATCATTCATCGGTATGCAGGAGCTGTTTGGTGTTGCCAGTACGCAGGGATCCAATAATTTTGATTATCTTCCATACTACTTAACAGTTGCTGTGTATTATTTATTTATTGTTCTTATTTTAACATTATTAGTAAATTTGCTTGAAAAGAAGATGGCAAAAAGTGATTGAAGCGAGGAGGATTAATATGAGTGAAAGACGGGAAATGATAAGGGTCGAGAAATTAAATAAATCATTTGGTGATCTGCATGTGCTGAAGGATATTGATATGAAAGTCAATGAAAGTGATGTTATTGTGTTCATTGGGGCAAGTGGGTCGGGAAAAAGCACACTGCTCAGGTGTCTGAATTTTCTTGAGCTGAAAGACAGTGGGAAAATTATAATTGAAGGAGATCAGATTGAAGAAAATATCCACAATTTGAATAAAATTCGTGAGCAGGTTGGAATGGTCTTTCAGCATTTCAATTTATTTCCACATAAGACGGTAATCGGAAATATTATCGAAGCACCAACACAAGTAAAAGGCGTAAAAAAAGAACAGGCAATAAAAGAAGGGAAGGTTTTGTTAGAAAAGGTGGGACTGGGTGATAAATACGATGTCTATCCTTCCACATTATCCGGGGGTCAAAAACAGCGTGTGGCAATTGCGCGGGCGCTGGCAATGAAACCCGATGTCATGTTGTTTGATGAACCGACTTCAGCACTTGATCCTGAACTTGTCGGAGAAGTTCTTGCTACAATGAAAGAACTAGCTGATGAAGGAATGACAATGGTTGTCGTAACGCATGAAATGGGGTTTGCCCGGGAAGTTGGTGATTGGGTCGTTTACATGCATGACGGTAGAGTAGTGGAAGCAGGGCCGCCCGGTGAACTTTTTGATAGTCCAAAGGAAGAACGGACCAAAGCTTTTTTAAGTTCGGTTCTGTAGAATGAAACTTTACACAAAAATGGGGCTGGGACAAAACAAATAAGTGTATAAGAAAAGACGAACAATACTCTATTTTAGCGGAGGAAATATGCGTAGACTCCTGCGGGAGAAAAGGCCTAGGTGAGACTCTGAGTGCGTAGCACGAAGAGGCTCAACAGCCGCCCGCGGAAAGCGAAGTATATTTCCGGAGCGGCTGGATTCCTCAACTAAGTTAATTCGTATTTTCTTTTGATAAAATATTTTTGTCCCAGCCTCATTTTTTCCTTTTAAGCCAATAAATACCAAGTCCAATTAAAAATATTGGCCAAAAGGTTTCTAAAAGATCAGCAACCTCGTAAACCCAATCGAACATCCCCGGTAATTGAATAGAGAAAATAAACAAAATGGCCAGACCGATCAAAACAATTCCCAACAGAAATCCTTTTTTGGTGCGGATTGCCCGTACGATGAAGGCAATACCCACGATGAGTAAATAGACAGCCCAATGATCAATCCAAAAATTGTAATGTGTTACCCCATGGAAGTGGACGCCGATTCCGAGAATTAAGGTGCCACTGAACAGATGCTGGTAATCATTTGCTGTATAACTGTACAGCAGCAACGCAATGCCGATAATGATCAGTAAAGTAGGCCATGAATAAAAATCAGTAATGATTGGTATTTCCAGTTTCCGGAGCAGAAAATATATCCCCACACCAATTAATAAATACGCAGCAAATGTATTTCGTTTTTTCATGTTAAAGCCCCTTTTCGTGGTGTATGTAAAGCAGCCGGATTATTTGCTTCTGATAATTTCGTATGATAGAGTACATACGAGTTATACTACATGGTATACGGATTATCCTAACATATTGTTTCAGTCTGTTCACAAATTTTACTATTGTACTGGACTGCCCATGTTATAATTGGGAAATGAATGTTCAAATTTTTGGGGGTATTACCTTGCACATACTTAAAGTCGGAATTAATTACAAATCAGCCCCTGTAGAAATAAGGGAGAAGCTTACTTTTTCCGAGGAATCAATGGATAAAGCAATGCTGTTATTAAAGGAACAGAAAAGTATATTGGAAAATGTGATTGTTTCCACTTGCAACCGGACAGAAATTTATGCGGTAGTGGATCAGGTTCATACAGGTCGTTATTACGTTAAACAATTTCTGGCAGATTGGTTCCAGATAGACAAGGCTGAATTCACCTCTTACTTGAAGATATCGGAAGCCGATGGTGCGATTGAGCACCTTTTGCGTGTGGCGACAGGTCTTGATTCGATGGTGCTTGGCGAAACACAGATTCTTGGTCAGGTGAAACAATCATTTTTAACTGCACAGATGATGCAGACAACTGGAACAGTTTTTAACGAGCTGTTTAAACAGGTTATTACCTTTGCCAAACGGGCGCATAAAGATACAGCAATCGGTGAGCATGCTGTATCCGTAAGCTATGCAGCTGTTGAACTTGCCAAAAAAATCTTTGGTGACTTGAAGCAAAAGCATGTTGTTATTCTTGGAGCCGGAAAAATGGGAGAACTGGCAGCCAAAAACCTTCATGGATCCGGAGCAAATCGAATCACAGTTGTTAACCGGACATATGCCAAAGCAGAAGAGTTGGCAATGAAATTTGAAGCGAAAGCAGAACAGATGGATCAGCTGCATGCGAATCTGCAGAATGCTGATATTCTAATCAGTTCAACCGGATCGGATTCTGTAGTACTGGATAAAGAAACAATTCATTCGATTCAAAAGAAACGCAAAGGAAAGCCATTGTTCCTTGTTGACATAGCTGTACCTAGAGATTTGGATGCCTCAATCGGTGAATTGGATAATGTATTTCTGTATGATATCGATGATTTACAGCATATTGTGGATGAAAATCTGAAAGCCAGAGAAGCAGCAGCAGAAAATATAGAAATGATGCTGGAAGCTGAAATTGTTCAATTTAATGAATGGCTGCAGACGCTTGGCGTTGTTCCGGTCATTTCAGCACTTCGACAGAAAGCTCTGTCCATCCAGGCTGAGACGATGAAGAGCATTGAACGGAAAATGCCTGAGTTAAGTAAACGCGAGAAAAAGGTGCTGAACAAGCATACAAAAAGCATCATTAATCAGCTGCTGAAAGAACCTGTTACACAGGCTAAGGAACTGGCGGCGGAGAAAAATAGTGACGAGTCATTGGATTTATTTGTAAAGATTTTTGGTATTGAGTCTGAAGTGGAAGAAGAAACTGCTAAACAGACACAAAAACATTCAATGAAAACGGACAATGTATCCTTTCGTGTTTCAGAGAATAAACCTAGCACAGTAAAGTGAAGGGATTCCAATTATGCTTGAATCAAAATGGGTTTATGAAATTATATTAATTATTTACGGACTGAGTCTGGTTGGATACTTTATAGATTTTATTCAGCGTAACCGGAGGGCCAACAGGATAGCCTTCTGGTTACTTAGTATGGTCTGGTTTTTTCAGACGGTTTTTCTCGTATCGAATATATTTTTTGAAAATAATTTTCCGATACTAACCTTGTATGATGGTTTGTTCTTTTATGCATGGGTCCTTGTGACGTTCTCAGTAATTATTAACCGGTTACTCCGGGTACAATTTATTTTATTCTTTACTAACCTCGTTGGTTTTTTCGTCTTCTTATTATACGTTTCAACGAGGGCACAGACATCCATGCAGGATCAGGGGATTCAACTGGTGCACGAAATACTGATAACACATGTTACCCTGGCGATTGTGTCGTACGGTTTTTTTACATTATCGTTTCTTTTTTCGATGATGTACTTGATTCAATATAAATTTTTGAAAGAAAAGAAAGGGCTGAACTGGATGTGGAGACTGGGGGATCTGCAACGGCTTGATTCATTTTCCTTTATAGCCGTAACATTGGGTGTCCCGCTCCTTACAATCGCAATTATCCTGGGAATAGTCTGGGCATATGTTGCAAATGCCGAATTTTACTGGTTTGATATGAAGACGATCGGTTCACTGTTGGTGCTGGCTGTTTATACACTGTACCTGTTTTTGCGGCTCGGAAAAGGCCGGCAGGGAAAATCCATTTCCATGTACAGTACTGCAGCATTTTTAATACTGTTGGTTAATTTCTTTTTATTCAATGTGCTCTCGAATTTTCATTTTAATAGTTTTCTATAGGAGGATTCCAATGCGAAAAATAGTCATCGGATCAAGAAAGAGTAATCTGGCACTCACCCAAACAAATTGGGTGATTGATCAGTTGAAAAAAGCTGGTGTGCAAAATGAATTTGAAGTGAAAAAAATCGTGACAAAGGGTGATAAAATCCTTGATGTTACCCTGTCAAAAGTAGGCGGTAAAGCTTTGTTTGTCAAAGAAATTGAACAGGCTATGTATAATAAGGAAATTGACTTTGCTGTTCATAGTATGAAAGATATGCCGTCTGAGATGCCTGCAGGGTTAACCATCTCAACAATTCCTTTGCGAGAGGATTATCGTGATGCCTATATTTCCAAGAATAATGTACTATTGAAGGATTTGCCGGCAGGTGCAATTGTCGGGACAAGCAGTCTCAGACGAAAAGCGCAGATTCTGGCAGCACGTCCGGACGTGGAAGTGAAATGGATCCGCGGTAATATTGAAACAAGGATAAGAAAATTGGAAGAAGAGGACTATGATGCGATTATCCTGGCAGTCTCTGGCTTAAAACGTGTAGGTTTAAGTGAAGAGCTTATTACGGAATACCTTGAACCGGATGTATGTGTTCCAGCGGTCGGGCAAGGTGCATTGGCCATTGAGTGCCGTGAAGATGATAAAGAGCTTCATCAGCTGTTGAGCGTTATTAATGACTCTCTTACCACTACAACTGTTAAAGCTGAACGTACTTTTTTGAATTTGCTTGAAGGCAGTTGTTCAGTACCAATCGGCGGTCATGCCAGGATGGAAGGCGATGAAATTGTCCTTACGGCAATGGTAGGTACCCCCGACGGTAAAACTATTTTGAAAGAAGAAGTGTGTGGAAATGATCCGACTGCAGTTGGGAAAGAGGCCGCCGAAAAAATGATAAATCGTGGCGCCAAGGACATCGTCGATACGGTAAAAGAGGAGCTCGATAACTGATGCCAACTGCTTTGCATGGAAAGAAAATAATGATTACCAGGGAGAAAAAGCAGGCGACGGAATTTTCCGAAAAGGTATTACAAGCCGGCGGGAATCCAATTGAAGTTCCCCTGTTAAAAATTTCATGCATCGATAACGACACTACGAGACAGTTCTTTGACGAAGCAAAACCGTATAACTGGATTTTTTTTACGAGTGCAAATGGTGTTGATTGTTTTTTAAAACGCGACGGCTGGAAAACAATAACAGAGGAAACACAACTTGCAGCGGTGGGCCATAAAACAGCCGAAAAATTAGAAGACTATGGATATCAGGTTGATTTTATTCCGTCCACGTATCACGCTGAAGCCATGACAAATGAATTTCCTGAACCGGATAGACTGCATGAAAGTCAGGTTTTGCTTATCCAGGGGACGAAATCGAGGGATGTCTTGCCGAACTGGCTGGCTGATAAGGATGTTCCGTTTGATACAGTAGTTGTGTATGAATCGTTATTCAACTATGAAAACAGACAAAAATTAAGCTGGGTATTAGCCAAAGAAAGCCCTGATTTTATAACGTTTACAAGTCCATCAACTGTTGATGCTTTTTTGGAAATGAATGAGGGAACCATTGAACAGGATTGTATTTATGTCTGTATCGGGACGACAACCTGTAACTATGCGCAGGAATCGGGGTTTGAAAATATATTAACACCAGATGAATTTACAATCGATGGCATGATACAATGTATGAGTGATTATATCGCAGTGAAAGGGTAGGTTCAGATGACAGATAATTATGATTTTAAGCGTCACAGGAGACTGCGTACATCAGCAGTAATGCGGTCATTGGTCCGTGAAACACAACTGCATACAGATGATTTTATTTATCCGATTTTTGTGGTGGAAGGAAATGAAATTAAAAATGAGGTTCCGTCAATGCCGGGGGTATTTCAAGTATCCCTTGACTATGTAAAGGCAGAGATGGAAGAGCTGCAGTCACTGGGAATAAAAGCTGTCATGTTGTTTGGGGTGCCTGCAGAGAAAGATGAACAAGGTACTGGGGCATTCGCCGACACAGGAATTGTCCAGGAAGCAACCCGGCTTATTAAAAGGGAAGTTCCTGACATGCTGGTCGTTGCCGACACATGTCTTTGTGAGTATACTTCACATGGACATTGTGGCGTCATTCATGATCATGATGTGGATAATGATGCATCACTGGAACTGCTTGCGAAAACCGCCGTATCACAAGCTGAAGCTGGTGCTGATATCATTGCGCCGTCCAATATGATGGATGGATTTGTAACAGTTATCCGTTATGCATTGGATGAAGCAGGTTACACGAATATACCGATTATGTCGTACGCCGTTAAATATGCCTCGGCATTTTATGGGCCTTTTCGGGATGCAGCAGATAGTACCCCGCAGTTTGGCGACCGCAAAACATATCAGATGGATCCCGCCAATCGGGTCGAAGCATTAAGAGAAGCAGAGTCTGATATGGAAGAAGGGGCCGATTTTCTGATTGTTAAACCGGCTATGTCATATCTTGATATTGTTCGGGATATGAAGAATAATTATAACGCTCCAATTGTTGCGTACAATGTCAGCGGAGAGTATTCCATGGTCAAGGCAGCCGCAAACAATGGATGGATTAATGAAAGAGAATTAGTTTTGGAAAAACTGACTGCCATGAAACGGGCAGGGGCAGATCTGATTATTTCCTATTTTGCTAAAGACGCAGCCAAATGGCTTCGTGAATAAAATTTTTAAGTGTTGGGGTGTTGATAAATGAGCTTTGACAAGTCGCAGGATGCATATAAAGAGGCAGTTGATCTCATGCCTGGAGGAGTGAACTCTCCTGTACGTGCATTTAAATCAGTCGGTATGTCACCGGTTTTTATGGAATCCGGCAAGGGATCAAAAATAGTTGATATCGATAAAAATGAATATATTGATTATGTTTTAAGCTGGGGTCCCCTGATTTTGGGACATGCTGATGATCGGGTTGTATCAGGTTTGAAGGATGCAGTGGATAATGGGACAAGCTTTGGTGCACCGACATTAATTGAAAACAAACTGACACAATTAGTGATCGATCGTGTTCCATCCATTGAAATGGTACGCATGGTTAACTCCGGTACGGAAGCGACGATGAGCGCAATCCGTGTTGCACGGGGATATACCGGACGCGACAAGGTTTTAAAATTTGAAGGAAACTATCACGGGCACGGTGACTCGCTCCTGATTAAAGCAGGCTCCGGTGTTGCCACACTCGGTTTACCGGACAGTCCAGGTGTTCCTGAGTCGATTGCGCAGAACACCATTACCGTTCCGTACAATGATATTGAAAGTGTTCGCTATGCGTTTGAACAGTTTGGGGAAGAACTTGCTGCGGTCATCGTTGAACCGGTTTCCGGCAACATGGGAGTTGTTCCGCCACAGGAAGACTTTTTGCAGGAATTACGGAAGGTCACTGAAGAAAATGGTACATTGCTCATTTTTGATGAGGTCATGACCGGTTTCCGTGTCGGGTATAATTGTGCGCAGGGCTTCTTTGGTGTTACACCTGATTTAACTTGCCTCGGAAAGGTTATAGGCGGAGGTCTGCCGGTAGGAGCATATGGCGGTAAACGGGAGATTATGGAAAAAGTTGCGCCAACAGGATCGATTTATCAGGCTGGAACGCTGTCAGGAAACCCCCTTGCAATGACGGCTGGTTTCGAAACATTGAGCGCATTGGATGAATCGTCCTATGATCAAATCAGCGAAAAAATTGATAAGCTGGTCGAAGGATATAAACAGGCAGCAATTGATTTTAACATCCCGCTTCAAATAAATAGAGCAGGTTCGATGGTTGGATTTTTCTTCACCAATCAGCCGGTCATTAATTATGAAACAGCCCAGACGTCCAATCTTGATTATTTCGCACAATACTACCGAAGCATGATTGATGAAGGAATTTTCCTTCCTCCATCACAGTTTGAAGGGTTGTTTTTATCTACCGCCCATACGGATGAAGACATTGAAAAAACAATTGCAGCAGTGCGAAAGGCATTTGAAGCTATCAAAAAATAATATTACGTATTCAAGCTATCCCGGGATGGGGTAGCTTTTCTACTGTTGTCCGCAAATCTGGTGAGTGTAGTCTTCTCTCTGAAAATTTCAGTAAAATGAATAACTTTGGAATATGTTTCATATAGATGAATAAGACATATAAGCATATGGAATATATGTTGAAGGGAGGAAATCACTTGGCTGATGATCAAGCGGTGTTTCGTTTTGATTTAAATGAATCACTTTACTTTGAAAAAGGACAGGAAGTTTTAGAGATGATGGGGGTTTCACTGGAGCCGGAAATTTCCATCCAACCGTTTCATGATTATATTTCAATTAGGGGAGTTATTGAGCTCCAAGGTACTTATAAGCGGCTTCCATCCAACGAAGATAATGCAGAGCCTGATAACCTGAATGATTATCACTCCAAAAGGTACGTCGAGAAGGTCGTAGAATTGGAAGATGATCGATCAGAGTTTTTACACAGGTTTCCAGTTGAGATCTCAATTCCAGTTAATCGGGTTAATGATCTGAATGATATAACCGTTGATATTGAATCGTTTGATTATGAAATACCCAATCAGACCCAAATGAAGTTAAGCTCCACGGTTCAAATTCATGGGATTGATAATCCGCAACAGGAATCAACAGTCCATGAGAAGGAGGATACAGCTTTTCTGCAGCGGGAGGATGAAACATTTGAATTTGATATAAAAGAAAAAGCAAACGAAGAAGAAATGAATTCTGATTCTGCAGAAGATTTTGTTTCAGAACTTCCGCAAATGCCAGAGGAAGAACCGGCAAATGAAACCGTAGAGGAAGAGGAGCGTTGGAAAAAGAAGAAGTCTCAGTCTCTGACAGAGTTTTTTAACAAGGATGTGAATGAGAAGGCAGAAGAGGAAATTCATCAGAATGATACGGCCCCGGAAGTAGAAATTACGGAAGCTGCCGATCCGTCAGAAATACCGGAAGCGCAAACAGATAATCTGGAAGATGTACGTTATCTGGCAGATGTATTTCAGACCGAGGAAGGTGAACAATACACGAGTATGCGCTTATGTATTGTCCAGGAGACAGATACGGTTGAAACAATTGCTGACCGATATCAGATATCTGCCGGACAACTGCTGAAACGGAACCGGTTAAGTAATGATGATTTGAAAGAGGGACAATTACTGTATATTCCATATCGAAAAAGTTAGAACCCTGATGCCCCTTGCTGATGCAGTAAGGGGTATTGCTTGGCAGGTGAAAGTATAAACTCTTTCTTACTGCATAAATGCAACAAAGACCGTCACCTAAAGGCTTGATGGCAACCAAGTTTTCCAACAGCCGGATTATGCTGTGGAATGAAACAATGGTTTTTACAGTTTATATTATTTGGTGGTGAATTGTATGGAGAATATCAGAAAAGCAGTTAGTGCGTATAACATATACCCAGTTAAATTCAAGCAGGAGACGGATCGGTTATATCAAGTTGATACCGGTCAACAAAAGTATGCCTTAAAGCAAAGCCGCATGAACAAGCAGGCATTATCTGTATGGGAGGATACGTATCGCCTAGCGTCTAAACATGATATTAAATCAATACTGCCGGTCTATTTAACCAACCATTCTAAGATATATACGGATCAGAATGATTTGATCTGCTATCTGTCCCCGTGGATTCCAAATAAAAAACTGGAAGAGGATATGCAATCCACCAGGACAATTGCTGAATGTATCGCTGAAGTACACGCAAAAACAAAAAAGGATTATCAAGTGGAACCGGAACCAATAATTGAAAAATTTTCTGAATACCGGAAACGATGTTCTACAATGCAGCGGAACTTGTTACATTATGTGGAAATGTTTGAACAGAATCGGTTCATGTCACCGTTTGAATTACAGGTCTGTACCCATTACCATCTATTAAACGAAACATTTCAGGAACTGGACTGGAAAATTGAACAATTTTGTTCTGAACTTGGTGATACAGCTGAATGGAACTATAGTCTGTGTCACGGAAACCTGAAAGAATCACATACATTGCACGGGGATCAACCCTATTTAATAAACTGGGAAAATGCTTTTTATGATAATGCAACAACTGATTTAATCCAATTTTTCAACCACAAGGTACGTTCTGATTATCAATCTTCCGATAAATTAATGGACTTTTTTTTCAGTTACATTTCAGGCAATCCATTAAAGCAGCAGGAGGTGTACTTATTTGTCATATCCTCGTTGAATCCGCGAACTTACATACAAATGATTGATGCGTATCATAATCGTTCTTCCGGTGATACAATGGTTTACCGGACGAAGGAACTGGAATATGCTTTTCGTCAGCTTAAATTTGGATTGTATTGTTCAAATTGGCTGGAAAAACATTTGTCTGATGGCAAATTGAATGGCAGTTAGATCCATTCGAGATAGAATGCTATAAACAGTCCGGTTAAAATTCCAAGCAGGAATACATCAAAGGTTGTTGGTATGAATAAGGTTCGGATTAATTGAAATATCAGGAGCGGCAGTGTAATCCGTTCACAAATGATAATGCATTTCCTGGCCCAAGGGGGAAGCCGGTAACGATAGTATCTTGCCATATTAATCACCTCTTTCGTTGCTGTTTAATAGTATATGATGAACCATTGTTCATTTGTGCAACAAAAACTGCATCAGCGGAATGTACTTTTCTGCTGGTTGCAGTTGATGAGATCAGATGACAGTGATAAAACAGTTGATTTTACCGGATATAACAGGTAAAATATACTCAAAATGAAAATGCAGTGACAGGGAAGAGTACAGAATAGTTGCCTTGCAGAGAGGGAAACAAATGCTGAAAGTTTCTCAGGATTAATTATTTTGGAAAGTCGCCCTTGATGCAGCCTCTTTGAACAGTTACTCTCTAATTAGAAGAGTGCCGGCTTTTGGCCGTTATCCATGAATGAAGTGCACAGACGTACGTTTGTGAACAAAGGTGGTACCACGGAATTGTATCCTTTTCGTCCTTTTTATATGGATGAAAGGGATTTTTTAATTTCTAAGGAGGCAACTAAAATGAGTGATGAACCGAAAACAAATATGTCATCAAAGTACAATCCTCGGAAAATCGAGCAAGGCCGATATCGGTATTGGGTCGATGGCAAGTTTTTTGAAGCAACAGGAGATAAGGCAAAGGAACCCTTTTCAATTGTGATTCCGCCTCCAAATGTAACCGGAAAACTGCATTTGGGACATGCATGGGACACAACCATGCAGGATACGATCTCCAGAATGAAACGCATGCAGGGATATGATGTACTGTGGCTCCCCGGAATGGACCATGCAGGGATTGCAACCCAGGCAAAAGTGGAAGCCAAATTAAAGGAGCAAGGTAAAAACCGCTATGACCTTGGACGTGAAAAATTTCTGGACACAGTTTGGGACTGGAAGGAAGAATATGCTGACTTTATTCGTTCGCAGTGGGAGAAACTGGGCTTAGGACTTGATTATTCCCGGGAACGCTTTACACTGGATGAAGGTTTATCGTCAGCGGTTCGCGAAGTTTTTGTAACACTGTATGAAAAAGAGTTAATTTATCGCGGGGAATATATTATTAATTGGGACCCGGATACAAAAACAGCGCTTTCCGATATCGAGGTGATTTATGAGGAAGTTCAGGGCAAGTTTTATCATATGCGGTATCCAATTAAAGACAGTGTTGAGACAATTGAAATCGCCACAACGCGTCCGGAAACAATGCTAGGTGATACTGCTGTTGCTGTGCATCCTGAAGATGACCGTTATAAGCATTTGATCGGGAAGACTGTTGTACTGCCAATCGTTGGACGTGAAATGGAAATCGTAGCTGATGAATATGTTGATATGGAAATGGGATCCGGAGCGGTAAAAATCACCCCGGCACACGATCCGAACGACTTTGAAATTGGTAATCGGCACAATCTGGAACGGATTCTTGTGATGAATGAGGATGGTTCCATGAACGAAAATGCCGGTGAATACCAGGGGATGGATCGTTTTGAGTGCCGGAAGCAAATTGTAAAAGATCTGCAGGAGCAAGGTGTTTTATTCGAAATTGAAGATCATACCCATCAGGTAGGTCATTCTGAGCGCAGTGGGGCTGTAGTTGAGCCGTATTTGTCAACACAGTGGTTCGTCAATATGCAGCCACTGGCTGATGCGGTTATCGACATGCAGCAAGACGACGGAAAAGTTAATTTTGTTCCAGAAAGGTTTGAGCGGACTTATCTGCATTGGATGGAAAATATCCGTGACTGGTGTATTTCCCGACAGTTATGGTGGGGGCACCGCATCCCAGCCTGGTACCATAAGGAAACGAACGAGCTTTATGTAGGTATAGAAGCACCTGCAGATATTGAAAACTGGGAGCAGGATGAAGATGTACTTGATACATGGTTTTCATCTGCATTGTGGCCTTTTTCTACAATGGGATGGCCGTCGGATACCGAAGATTTCAAACGATATTTCCCGACTGATGTTCTTGTAACGGGGTATGATATTATTTTCTTCTGGGTAGCCCGAATGATTTTTCAGTCGAAACAATTTACCGATGAACGCCCGTTTAAAGATGTGCTGATCCACGGCCTGATTCGTGACGCGGAAGGCCGGAAGATGAGTAAGTCGCTTGGTAATGGTGTCGATCCAATGGATGTCATTGATAAATATGGTGCAGATTCACTTCGCTATTTTCTTTTGACTGGTTCCACCCCGGGTCAGGATTTACGTTTTCACTGGGAAAAAATTGAAGCAACCTGGAACTTTGCCAATAAAGTATGGAATGCTTCACGTTTTTCACTCATGAATATGGAAGGTTTCACATACGAGGATATTGACCTTTCCGGTGAAAAGTCATTGGCGGATAAGTGGATATTAACCAGGTTAAATGAAACAATCGAACAGGTTACGAAGAATACGAACAAATATGAATTTGGTGAAGCAGGCCGTTATCTGTATAACTTTATTTGGGATGAATTATGCGACTGGTATATTGAAATGGCCAAATTACCGTTGTACGGGGATGACGAGAAGCAGAAACAGACGACCCAATCGGTTCTTGCTTATGTGCTGGATCAGACGATGCGTATGCTGCATCCGTACATGCCGTTTATTACGGAGGAAATCTGGCAGCAGCTGCCACATCTGGGTGAATCGATTACGGTAGCAGCATGGCCTGAATCCCGTGATGAGTTCCATGATGAAATGGCATCTGAAGAAATGAAGCGACTCGTTTCCATTATTAAGTTAGTTCGTAATATCCGTGCTGAAGTGGATACACCAATGTCGAAGCAGATTAGGTTGTTGATCCAGACGGAAAATGAAAAGATTACAGATGAGCTGGAAAATAATCGGGATTATTTGGACCGTTTCTGTAACCCAAGTGAACTAATTATCAGTACATCTGTGAATGTCCCTGATAAAGCAATGTCAGCTGTTGTAACCGGCGCTGAACTGTTCCTGCCGCTTGAAGGACTGATTGATTTTGACAAGGAAATCAGCCGTCTGGAAAAAGAACTTGATAAATGGAACAACGAGGTTACACGTGTGCAGAAAAAACTTTCGAATGAAGGATTTATAAACAAAGCACCAGAGTCAGTTGTAGAGGAAGAAAGGAAGAAAGAACAGGATTATAAAGAAAAGCAGGCAAAAGTAAAAGCACGATTAGAAGAATTAAAATCATAAAAACTTCCTTTTGGTAAAGCAGGAGCAGTTGACCACTGAAGGTTTGAAGCAACCGTGAATCCGATCCAGTTTTGGATTCACGGCTGTTTCTTTTTTAATGTCTACATTTCCAATTCAAAATCTTTCACGTATGCTTGCGGAGTCATAATCGCTTTGCCATCAAACTTATTGAGTGGCTTACCGTTTTTAACGCATTTTGGGGTGTTTGGTTGTGCGAGTGCCTGGCGGGCAATCCCGATAAAGTCAGCTTGATTTTGCTTTAGGACATTAGCTGCTTTTGAGGGGGTGACTCTCGCCTGATTACTCAAACTGTACTTTTAATAAGGGAAACATACTTTTCCAAAATATTAACATCACTTACAGCACTCAATGTCCGGGATCCAACTACATCCTCTATTTCGTTGAACAATAGACTGCCATCAATGGTGACCAAAAAATCAATTCCCACCATTCCGAAATCAAAGTATCGGATAATCGATTGAATCATGTTTCGTTCATTATTATGTAATGGGTACCATGAAGCGGAACCGCCCAACTTGTAGTTGGAACGAAAATCTGTAGAACTTGCCCGCAATACGGCACCGACAATTTCTTTTCCGACTACAAAAACCCGGACATCTTTGCCGGATTGAATGGAATCGGTTGATTGAACAATCATGTCGTTTGATGTAACAGCCGATAAACTAGTCTCCCATTCCCGTCTATTTTGAATCATATATACTTGCTGACCGCCACGTCCGTCAACCTCTTTTAAAACAATTGGATAGGGAATAGCAGGCCCATCCTCGGGCAGTTTCATTCCTTTTTTAAGAAAGATGGTATCTGTCATTGGAATAGCAAGCTTATTAAGGTGGAAATGGGTAAGTGCCTTATCGTTGCATATTTCCGAAATGGCAGCGGAATTATGAACTTTTACTCCCAGTGCTTCCAGAAATATGCTGAGCATCGGGTCAATTGTCCGTACCACGGCAAAATTGGGAAGATGGACCGGTTTATTACCGATTAAAATCGTTTGTTTGTTATGGATTATTCCAGTGGTAATTTCTTCCCTCATGATTAATTGCAGGGATAATTCCTGTTTTTGTGCTTCTTCGATAAACCACCGGATAAACGAGTTATTCTGTTTAGCATCCTGTTTCCGGTAAATCAGCCACCCTTTTGATTTCATAGGCTACCGCCGCTTTCAATACATGCCAGCACATGATCTATCATAGACTCTGCAACATTGACCCCAGTACAATCATAAATATTACGTATGTGGGCATTTGAATTTATTTCACAAATAAGTGGACTTTCATTTGGCCCGAAAAGTAAGTCGACTCCGGCAAAGTCTGCACCAATTGCTTGTGCGGCTGCAATTGCCAGATTTTTTTCATCGGTTGTCGGTTGATGGGTTTGCATCTTCCCGCCTGCAGTTACATTGGCACGAAAATCATTTTGTGCATGTCTGGTCATTGCAGCAACAACTTTTTCACCGGTAACATGAAGGCGGATGTCTCTGCCGTAACTGGTTGAAACAAACTCCTGCAAAACGAACGGTTTACCTTGCAGTTCGGATAATTTCGTATGCATTTCCTGTTTATTATGTACGAGGTAAACCTGTTCTCCGAATGATCCAAAGGCTTCCTTAATGACCATGGGAAATCCTAATTCATTTATTGCTTCTTGATAGTCACCTGGATCAAAAGCTACTGATGGTGCAAACATTTTCGGTGATACAATCGTTTTGGGTATCGGGAGTTTATGGGCTGCGATTGTTTGATATGAAGCGATTTTATCATCACTGATTTCAATTGTCCGTGAATTGTTAAAGACACGGACACCCATTAGTTCAAGTTGTCGTGCCAGATAGATATCTTTATCCGTGAAAATGACAAAATCAGGTAATGTTATGGTCGAATCCCGGATGATATCGAGTGAATTGTTCGTTAAATAGGTCAATAATTGGTTATTTTTGATGATTTTTGTTTGAACATTCCGATGTAATGCTGCTGCCTGAATCCATTCAGCAAAATCAAGAAATTTATTTCCCGGTAAATAACCGTTATAAATAATCCATCCCTTTGGGTTCATTGCAATATTTTCCTTTCTAACATTCAATTTGATTTTTTTAATTGATATACTTATTCTAGTGTTTATGATACTAAAAGAAAAGCGGTGTACATTTATGTTCAAGGACATTCAGCAGGTAGAGGATTTTTTTGATAAAAGAAGAATGTACGGTATGAAACCGGGATTGGACCGCATACGAAAATTACTTCATATGTTGGGCAATCCGCAGCATGAAGTAAAGGCCATTCATGTCGCTGGTACGAATGGCAAGGGTTCAACAGTGTACTATTTAAAAAATGCGTTAACTGCTAATGGATATAATGTCGGTATGTTCACTTCCCCAAGCCTGGAAGGAATAACCGGTCATATTATCAAAAATGATGCGACACTTCCGGAAGCTGATTTTCTCTATATCATGAATAACATACTTCCGTTTATTGAAAAACTGGATCAGGAACAAAATCATCCAACCGAATTTGAGATTATCACAGTGGCAGCATTCGTTTATTTTGCGGAAAATGTTGAAATCGCACTGATTGAAGCGGGGATGGGCGGCAGAATGGACACGACAAATTGTTTCATCCCAATGCTATCGGTTATAACAAATGTCGAAGAAGATCACATGGCATTCCTTGGCAATACGAAAAGTTCCATTGCCTATCATAAGGCAGGGATTATTAAGGAAGCTAAACCGGTAATTGTCGGTGAGATGGATATGGAGGCTATGGAAGTAATCCAAAAAGAAGCCATTGATAAAAAGGCACCGGTATACCAGTTTTTGCGGGACTTTCACTATTTGATCAAGGAAAAAAGTAATTCCAGCACAACATTCGAATGGTTTTCCGACAGTAAATTCAGATTGCGTGTAACGTTAAACATGGATGGCAAGCATCAGGTGAAAAATGCATCACTTGTCATTATGGCGCTGATCTTGCTTGAGGAAATCGGATATGAGTTGGATTGGCAAAAATGTCTGTATGGAATTACCCGGACAGTGATTCCAGGGAGATACGAGCATATCCATTCATCGATGGTGCTGGATGGCGCACATAATCCGGCAGGGGTAAAAGCTTTTATTCGAACACTTTCGAAGGACGATACGGTGAACAAACATCTGATTTTTGCAGCGTTCCGTGATAAGGAATTGGACAAAATGCTCGGACTGCTCTGCGGTTATTTTACATCGGTGACATTAACCACTTTTGATCATCCAAGGGCAGCTTCTTGTAATGAACTGTTGACTGCTGCTCCCCAAGGCAATATAAAAGTGATGAAGGATTGGAAGGAAGCTGTTGACTTTATACCGGAGTCGGTTTCTGGTTCCTGCTGGTATGTGACTGGGTCATTGAAATTCATTGCCAATGTTCGAAATTATGTACAGTACAAGCGGAAACATCGGCCAAAAGAGCGCTACATTTAACATTTGTCCGGTAAGATCATATTCTGTTGAGAAGTTTTTTGATAGTGTGACAAATATCGTCTTACTTTTTATATTTCCTGTGCTAGAGTAAAACAAACTGGCATATGGAGGGGAATCAATTGGGTAAAGACAAACCAATAGTCATATGGATGAATGGAAAGAAAACACGAATTGCACGTAAAGACGATTCTGCAGAAAACCAAACAGACGGACAACTCCACAAAAAATATGCTGCAGCGGCTTCCGAGGATTCAAATGATTCAGATCAAATTCCTGCTCTTGTACGTCGGCACAGTCCGGGAAACGGTCATTTCTTTCAGCCCAAAAATAAGCTCAAGGCATTTAAACCTTTGCTTATTGCTATATTTGCGGCATTGTTAATAGGAACTGGGATGGGAATATTTATGCTGAATATGTTTGTTGATATTGACAACAGTTTGGCACAGCAAAACGAAGGCATTTCAATGTCCGGTCTGGAAGCAGAGGATGAAAATAACGAACAAGAAAGTGCAAATACTGCCGGTACAGTTGGGGCGATTGAGCCAATTAGTGCCTATGTGCTGCAGGCTGGTGTGTTTAGTGACGAGAAGAACGCTCGTGAAATGGCTGATACATTCATGGA
Source organism: Virgibacillus ihumii (assembly GCF_902726655.1). Lineage (NCBI taxonomy): Bacteria > Bacillati > Bacillota > Bacilli > Caryophanales > Bacillaceae > Virgibacillus > Virgibacillus ihumii. The sequence continues at coordinate 1,159,868 of NZ_CACVAN010000001.1, read as the reverse complement.
AGCGGGATATGCCGCAATGATCTGGCAAAAGGATAGCAAATACTATGTGTTTTCAGGGATTGCAAACTCCGAAAGTCAGGGCGAGCAGCTTGCTCAAGAATTGAAGACACAGGGTTTTGAAGTATATGTGAAAGAATGGACTACTGATGGGTTTGAAATCAAAATGACTGAATCCACTGCTGATTGGCTGCAAAAGTACCGCCAACAATGGAAGGCTTCTGTTGATACGTTGAGTACGGGGCAAGCTGTATCAGCAGCCAAGTGGAATGATCTGATTGCATCCAGCCCGAAAAATGGAACTGTTGTAAGTGAGTTTGCGGGTCAGTCAGGAGAGAAACTTGATTCATTATCGGACAGTTTCTGGAAAGGGCATATTGCAATGCTGCGACTGTGGAAAGGGCTCTCCTCCTTGTCACAATAACTTTATCTTTTATAGGCAGTTTTTACAAAACGGTATAATTGATTTTTGATATATGGATATGACCCGGAAATACATTTTCCCGCTGGCGAAGTTTTCTTTTTTACCGGCTGTTTAATATGTAAAATCCTGAAATCATAATTTGTCCGAGTTATTTTAAACAGGTAATATGGAGCTAACCATATGCAAGGAGGATAAATTATGGAGTCGTCAACGATAATGATTAAAGATGTACCGAAAGATGACCGCCCCAGGGAACGAATGCTGCAGTTGGGTGCAGCCCATTTATCAAATCAGGAACTTCTAGCTATTTTACTAGGAAGCGGAACAAGAGAAGAATCCGTTATGACTTTGTCCAACCGGCTGCTGATGCATTTTGAGGGGCTGAACCTGTTAAAAGACGCAACCATTGAAGAGTTGACCTCCATCAAAGGGATAGGAACGGCCAAAGGCGTTTTGCTTCTGTCAGCAATGGAACTCGGAAGAAGAATGAGCCAATATAAACCAAACGAAAGATATGTTATTCGCTCACCTGAAGATGGAGCGGATTATGTTATGGAGGAAATGCGTAATCTTAATCAGGAACATTTTGTTGTACTTTTTCTGAATACCAAAAATCAGATTATCCATCGGCAGACCATTTTTATCGGCAGTTTAAATGCTTCCATTGTTCATCCACGCGAAGTGTACAGGGAGGCGGTAAAACGATCCGCGGCCTCCATTATTTGTGCGCATAATCACCCTTCCGGCGACCCCAGTCCTTCCCAGGAAGATATTCATGTTACACGACGTCTTGTCGAATGCGGAAAAATGATAGGTATCGAATTACTTGACCATTTAGTGATTGGTGACCGGAAATTTGTGTCGTTAAAAGAAAAAGGTTATCTGTAAACACTATCTATTTTAGTTATTTTTTCGTATAATTGAATAGAGTAATGACATGATGGCGCCAGTTTCCGTAAATAAATGAAATTGGCGCTTATTATGATGGGTATTATATCTTATAAAAAGTGTTTAACGAAATATGTCATATGTTGATGTCAGATTGCATCAAACAGAATTAATAGATATAGTAAACATTACATAAAACTCGACGAATTTGTTAGTTGGAAAGGAAGATTCTTTTTGGGAAGGTTCAGTTTATCACAGGATTTTGGTATTGATCTGGGAACAGCCAATACACTTGTGTTTGTCAAAAATAAAGGTGTTGTCTTGCGTGAACCCACTGTTGTAGCCAAAAACATGCAGACTGGGGATATCGAAGCGGTGGGCAGTCAGGCGCGTAATATGATCGGACGGACACCTGGAAATATATCTGTTGTGCGTCCGATGAAGGATGGCGTAATTGCTGATTATGATACAACAGCTGTATTAATGAAATATTATATAAAAAATGCGATGAAGAACCGCTCATTTTTCGCAAGAAAGCCGAATGTTATGATATGTGTTCCATCGGGAATAACGATGGTGGAAGAAAGAGCAGTTATTGATGCTACTAAACAAGCTGGAGCTAAGGACGCTTTTCCCATTGCAGAACCTTTTGCTGCAGCTATAGGTGCTGGGCTTCCTGTCTGGGAACCAACAGGAAGTATGATTGTTGATATTGGCGGCGGAACTACAGAAGTCGCGGTTATTTCATTGGGAGGGATTGTGACAAGCCAGTCAATCCGTAAAGCCGGTGATAATATGGACGAAGCAATTATTTATTATATCCGCAAACATTACAATTTGATGATTGGAGAACGATCAGCAGAGTCAATCAAGATGGATCTTGGGACTGCAGGGGAAGTTACAGAAGATATTGAAATGGATATCAGAGGTCGTGACTTGCTTACAGGACTTCCCAAAACGATTATGATTACTGCAAAAGAAATAGCAGTTTCATTACGGGATACAGTGGAATCGATTGTTAATGCTGTCAAAACCACCCTGGAGAAAACACCTCCCGAATTATCAGCAGATATCGTGGAACGCGGTATTGTTTTATCCGGAGGAGGGGCTTTATTGCGAAACCTGGATAAAGTCATCAGCGAAGAGACAGAAATGCCTGTATTTATTGCCGATGATCCATTGGACAGTGTAGCTATCGGAACAGGTAAATCATTGGAATACATTCAGCACTTCCGCTCCCATCCGAATGTATCTTCCCGTACAACTGAGTAGGAAGGTGTCTGTATGCCATTTTTTCAAAATAAACGATTATTCATCCTGCTTATTGGTATTATCGTTCTTGTTGCATTAATCGGGTACTCTTTACAGGACAAGAGGGACCTGACAACTCCGGAGCAGTTCATAAAAGACACTGTTGGATGGGCACAAAGTGTAGTACATACACCGGTGAATTTTGTAACAAATGTTTTTACCAATATAGACGACTTAAAAGACACGTTTGAAGAAAATAAGGTGTTGCGAAATAAACTGGCACAATATAAAACACTTATTTATGAGGTGCAGGAACTAAAAGAAGAAAACGAAGAACTCCGAAAGCTTCTTGATAAAACGGAATCTGGTTCCATCAGGGATTTTAATCCGATTCAGGCAACAGTTCTCTCCCGGTCTCCTGAACGGTGGATCGAGCACGTCACAATCAACAAAGGTAAGCAGGACGGCGTAAGGGAAAACATGGCGGTAGTTACGGCTGGGGGCATGATTGGAAAAATACAGTCTGCATCGCAGTTTACCTCTACTGTACAGCTCCTTACCGGTTTTGATCAGTTTAACCGGATATCAGCAACGATTTCACGTGAAAAAGGTAATGATGTTTTTGGTTTGATTCAAGGGTTTGATAAAGAGTCCGGTAATTTGCTGTTTAAGATTATTGAGGAATCCGATAAAAACCTGAAAGAAGGGGAAATGGTATTGTCCTCTGGTATGGGAGGAGTATTCCCGGCGGGGCTGTTAATTGGTACAGTCCAGGAGGTTAAACCCGACAAATATGGATTGACCAAGACTGCCTTGGTTAAGCCGGCGGCTGATATGTATGAAATCAATAATGTCATTGTTGTTGATCGTGTCCTTGAAGAACATGAAAATTCCAACCAATCGGAAGAGGGGGAGGGATAATGAAACGGTTGATTATTCCATTCATCCTGTTTGTGCTTCTTATAATGGAAGGTGTGGCATTGGAATTGCTTCCGGTTTCGCTTGTAACAGGCGATATTGTTATTGTACCTCACTGGATTCTGGCATTTCTGGTAATGATGGCTATTTTCTATGACCGTGAGAACACATATATGTCCATTTTATATGGAGTGATTTTTGGGTTATTGATTGATGTAGTGTACACAGGCGTGTTAGGTGTGTATATGTTTACTTATGCTGTTGTAATCTATATCGTTCATAACCTAACCAAACTGCTGCATGCCAATATATTCGGTGTAATTGTACTCGGAATAGTCGGGTTGTTACTGGCAGAAATCTCGATAAATGTTGTCTTTTCATTTGTAGGGCTGTCTGAAATGAAATGGAGCACGTACTTACTGTATCGAATGCTCCCTACAGTACTGGCCAATCTGCTCTTTTTGCTGCTCCTGTATCCCATTACGTATAAGTGGCTGGTCAATTGGCAGCAGGATGATTTACGCGGTAAGTCCGTTTATTTATGACTGACCAGGTTTTAATGAGGTGAAATTGAAATGCCAGACAATAGACAAATGATAACAATTAAAGGAACGAAAGACGGACTCACTTTGTTCATAAATGATTCCTGCTCCTTTGATGATGTAATGAATGAACTGAATGCAAAACTATCTGTGTATCAGCCTAATCATGAAGAACCGGAAGTGGCTGTCACGGTTAAATTAGGCAATCGCTATCTGAATGATCAACAAAAAAACCAAATAAATGAATTAATCAGTAAAAATAACTATTTTTCTGTTCAGACTTTTGATTCTGAAGTTGTTCGAAAAAATGATGCAATCAGTTGGAAAGAAGAAAGTGATGTAAAAACAGTCCACCGTATTGTCAGATCCGGACAGGTTTTAGAGATAACCGGTGATTTATTACTGATAGGGGACGTGAATCCCGGTGGCAGTGTGATAACAACCGGTAATGTTTTTATTATGGGAAGTTTGCTGGGGATGGCACATGCCGGTTCCAACGGTGATAAAAATGCGGTAATTGCGGCATCGTACATGAAGCCAGGACAGTTGCGAATTGCTGATTATATAAGCCGTGCTCCGGATTATGAAGCAGAAGGTGTATATATGGAATGCGGACTGATTGATGAACAGCAGGATAAAATAGTTATTGATCGGCTGCAGGTTTTATCGCAAAAGCGAAAAGATTTAAGCGGGTTTGAAAGGAGAATTCAGAATGGGTGAAGCAATCGTTATTACTTCCGGTAAAGGCGGAGTTGGTAAAACGACAACAACTGCTAATATTGGTACTGCATTGGCATTGATGGGTAAAAAAGTATGCCTGATTGATACAGATATTGGGCTAAGGAACCTGGATGTTGTCATGGGCTTGGAAAACCGGATAATTTATGACATAGTCGATGTCATTGAGGAACGTTGCAAACTGAAGCAGGCTTTAATTAAGGACAAGCGGTTTGAGTTTTTGTCATTGCTTCCGGCGGCTCAGACAAGCGATAAATCTGCCGTTACAACCGCAGGAATGCAAAAAGTAATTGATGAACTTAAACAGGAATATGATTATATCGTTATTGACTGTCCGGCTGGTATTGAGCAAGGTTTCCAAAATGCAATTGCCGGAGCCGATAAGGCCATTGTTGTTACGACTCCTGAAAAATCAAGTGTACGGGATGCAGACCGTATTATCGGTTTATTGGAAAATGCGGATGTGGAATCTCCTAAACTAGTAATCAATCGAATCCGGAATCACATGATGAAAAACGGGGATATGATCGACATTGATGATATTATCCAAATTTTATCAATCGATCTGATCGGTATCGTTGTTGATGATGATGAAGTAATAAAAGCATCCAACAGTGGTGAACCGATTGCATTTCAGCCCAATTCCAAACCTTCGATAGCATACCGGAATATTGCACGGCGGATTTTGGGAGAAACCGTCCCGCTTCAGTCGCTGGAAGAAGAAAAAGGGATGTTTAAAAAGGTAAAGGAATTTTTTGGAATACGTTCATAATAGAAATGATGGCATGCAGAAAGTTGATGAAAAAAACTTCCTGCATGTTTTTCTATCATATCTTTTTTGCTTGTCTCATAAACTTTACAAAAGCTTGGTGAGGGTTGTGAGGAATATGAGCAAAGGGATTAAGCAGGTCAGAAAATCGATAAACCAGCGTAAGCGGATGCGTGGGCTGAGTCAACAAGATGGAGCATCATCAAAACCGGTTTTTCCACCGTTTCCGGAGGAGGAAGAAAAACACGGGTATTTTCCGATGTTTCAGGATAATACTTCGAAAAACTGGTCATCCGGCAGGACTGATAAACGGATTTCATCTTTTATCGTAAAAGCGATGTTTTCAGTCATGTTGTTTTTGGGGGCCGCTTTCTTATTTCAGGCGGAAGATGAATGGTTAACCGAACCGAAACAATGGGCAAGCAATGCTTTAACCGAGGAATTTCCGTTTGCCAGTGTAAACAGCTGGTACCAGGAAACATTTGGCAAGCCCATGGCTATCGCCCCCAATCAGCAGCAGAACCAGTCTGACACATCACCACTTGCAATGCCTGTGACAGGAAGTGTCTCTGAGTCATTTCAGGAAAATGGGACAGGCATAATGATTAAACCTGGAGCGACGACTGAAGTGAGTGCCTTACGGCAAGGAGTGGTGATTTTCGCAGGAAATGATTCTGAAACTGGGAAAACGATTGTCGTTCAGCATGCAGATAACAGTAAAACAACATATGGTTATTTAAGCGATATTAACGTTCACTTATATGAACCTGTGGATGCACAGCAAAAGCTTGGAAAGTTTAAACCGACTGCCGAGAGGAAGACCGTTTATTTTGCTATTGAAAAAAATGATACATTCATTGATCCGGTACAGGTGATTAAAGTTGACGATACTCCGTAAGGTTGTCCCGGAAATAAGGTTGCATCCAATTCTGTTCGTCTTTATTATCATTTCTTTTCTAACTGGTACATTTGTTTCATTATTTGTAATCATGACAATTGTGTTGATCCATGAATTGGGTCACTACCTGATGGCTGCCTTTTTCAGGTGGCGAATCAGAAGGGTTATGATTTGGGTTTTCGGTGGTGTCATGGACACGGATGAACATGGCACAAAGCCACTGTATCAGGAAATACTTGTGACAATCGCTGGGCCTTTTCAGCATTTGGTGATTTATTTACTGCTAATATTGTTTTTGCAATTGCAGTTCATCCCGCATTCAATGGTTGAATTGGCATTTTTTTATAATTCCGTTATTCTTCTATTCAATTTACTCCCGATCTGGCCGTTGGATGGGGGGAAGCTTTTATTTCTGCTTCTCTCATCTCGGCTTGCATACCGGAAAGCATACAATTGGGTGATATTGTTTTCGATGTTTGTTTGTATGCTTGGCTTAATTGTTCAATTGTTTTTTATATCGTTTACGCTTAGTTCGTTCGTGTTGTTTATGTTTTTGCTAATGGAAAACAGAACAGACTGGAAACAACGATATTACGTATTTATACGTTTTTTGTTAAGAAGGTATTATGGACAGACATATGTGAAAGGAGTATTGCCAATCGAAGTATCGCATAATTGCGGGCTGATGAACGTTTTCAGTAAATTTCACCGGGAAAAGAAACATCCCATCTATATTACATACCCCGGGTCAATGCGCAGGTCAATCGATGAGATGGACTGTCTGTACAGTTATTTTCATGAACGGCATTTTCGTAGAACAGTCGGAGAAGTGGACAGCTATATTGTTAAATGATGTGCACTGTTTCTTGACAAGTGCTTTCCAAACATGGTAACATCAATACGTTATTCATCGTAGCATCAGTGCTACAACCGCGCAAAGCAGGTTATTAAATTCGAAATATCGAATACCTGTAATGGCGAGTCTGAGTTAATTAAGGAGGTGCAGGTGTGTACGCGATAATCGAAACAGGTGGTAAACAGGTAAAGGTTGAAGAAGGACAGGAAATTTTCGTTGAAAAGGTTTCAGCAGATGCAAATGACGCTGTTACGTTTGATAAAGTTCTTTTCATCGGTGGAGATGATGTTAAAGTTGGAGCTCCATACGTGGATGGTGCAACTGTCACTGCAAAAGTTGAGAAACATGGCCGTCAGAAGAAGGTTACTGTTTTCAAATATAAGCGCAGAAAGAATTATCATCGTAAACAAGGTCACCGTCAGCCGTATACGAAATTAGTAGTGGATAAAATTAATGCATAAAGGTTCTCACGTATGATTAATGTAACTGTATTTCGAAATAATAAACAAATAACCGGTTTTGAATTATCGGGACATGCTGAAAGTGGTCCATATGGTTATGATCTTGTATGTGCCGGGGTTTCATCCGTTTCGTTTGGTGCGGTGAATGCAGTTATGGAAATGACCGATATTGAACTGGTAATTGATCAGGGAGCTGAAGGTGGATATCTTCGGGTCATTGTTCCTGAAAATATTACGAAAGAACAGATGAATATCGTTCAGCTTTTATTTGAAGGAATGATAATTTCCCTCGAAACAATTGTACGAGAGTATAACCAGTTTATTGAAATTCACAATAATGAAGGAGGTACACCAAATGCTACGTCTTGATTTGCAGTTTTTCTCTCAGAAAAAAGGTGCCGGTAGTACCAAAAACGGTCGTGATTCAGAGTCAAAACGCCTTGGTGCTAAACGTGGCGATGGTCAGTTTGTAACAGGTGGATCGATTATTTTCCGTCAACGCGGAACAAAAATTTATCCTGGTACAAATGTTGGCCGCGGCGGAGATGACACACTGTTTTCAAAAATCGATGGTGTCGTTAAATTTGAACGGTATGGACGCGATCGTAAAAAAGTCAGTGTCTACCCGGTTGCCAAAGAAGCATAGTTTTCATAAACGTAAAAACTCCAGCCTGATGGTTGGAGTTTTTTCTTTTCGCAGATTTAGAACTAAACTGCGACATACTGAAAAAAGAGTGCTATGACACCGCTCCGGAAATACACTACGCTTTCCGGGGGCGGCTGCTGAGCCTCTATTCCAGCTGCGTTGGTCAGGAAGCTTTACTAGAAAATTCTGTGTCGCAGTTTATGGATATTATGTAATAACAACAGCCTTTTAGAAAATAGCCTTTACTATATTCAGGTGCTTAATATTGCTGAATTTGATTTTCATTTTGTTTTATATCTGCTATACTCATCTTATTATTGGGGGATGAAAAATGCTTGAAGAAGATGTAATCCAAATTTTACGGCATAATCGGCATGATTTGATGAATCATCTGCAAATTGTTCAGGGATATTTGAGCATGGATAAACCTGAGAAGGCCAGATCAAAACTGGAAACGTTTATGAAACTTATGGAAGAGGAACGTAAGCTTGTAAATTTGAACATACCGAAGTTTGCTTTGTGTCTTATTCAGTTTAACACCAATTACCAGAATTTCCGTTTATCCTATCATATACATACGGCCAGGCAGGATTTACGTTCGTTGGATGACATGCTTGTAGAGCAGTGCAGATATCTTATGGGCCAGATAGCTGATGCAGCTGATGAAATGGAGCTTTATATGGTAAACTTGCAACTGAATGAGCTGGACGAGGTAGGTAAATCTGGCGTTGAAGTGAAATTAGCTGTTCAGGGTAACTTTACATCGGAAATAAAAATAAAACGTAAGGATAGCGTGGATCTGTCTCCAATGGTGAGTCAAAGTGATGAAGGTATTATATGCTCTATTCAGATCCCATGCGATTGAGGTGATCATCTATGTTTGTCGATCAGGTTAGTGTATATGTGAAAGCAGGAGATGGCGGAAACGGTCTTGTCGGCTACCGTCGTGAGAAATATGTTCCAAAAGGCGGACCTGCCGGGGGTGACGGTGGAAATGGCGGCGATGTCATTTTTAAAGTGGATGAAGGATTAAACACGCTAATGGACTTTCGATATACGAAGCATTACAAGGCGAAGCGCGGAGAAAATGGCATGAGCAAGAACCAACATGGCAAAAATGCAAATGCATTAATTGTTTCTGTTCCACCGGGTACAACCGTTACTGATGAAACTACCGGGGAGGTAATTGCTGATTTAACCGTACATGAACAGGAAGCGGTGATTGCCAAGGGTGGTCGTGGCGGCCGGGGTAATACGAGGTTTGCCAGCCCTAAAAACCCTGCACCGGATTTTGCTGAAAATGGTGAACCGGGGATTGAACGCAATATAAAAGTGGAGCTGAAACTAATTGCTGATGTGGGACTAGTAGGATTTCCAAGCGTCGGGAAATCAACTTTGCTTTCGGTAATGAGTGCGGCAAAACCTAAAATTGCGGATTATCACTTCACCACATTAGCACCGAATCTAGGTGTTGTTGATGCAGGTGATCAACGCAGTTTTGTCATTGCTGACCTTCCCGGTTTGATTGAAGGAGCACATAAAGGAGTCGGTTTGGGTTATCAGTTTCTGCGTCATGTGGAACGGACAAGGGTGATTCTCCACGTGGTGGACATGGCAGGTATGGAAGAAAGGGACCCGTATGATGATTTTTTGAAAATAAATGAGGAATTAAAAGCATACGACCCTGAATTGGTGGAACGCCCTCAGATTATTGCAGCCAATAAAATGGAGATGCCCGGAGCAGAGGAAAATTTGGCCGTGTTTAAGTCGAAACTGTCTGGAGAATATCCTGTTTTTCCGCTTTCTGCTCTTACAAAACAGGGGTTGCGCGATATAATATATACAATAGCTGGTACACTGGATACCATTCCGAAAAAAGCACCCGAAGTTGAAGATACCGATGAAAAAGTGGTATACAGGTATAAGAAAGAAGAAGTTCCATTTGTCATTTCACGTGATTCAGATGGTTCATATGTGTTATCCGGGGCCAAAATCGAGAAATTGTTTAAGATGACCGATTTTTCCAGAGATGAAGGTGTACAGCGTTTTGCCAGACAAATCCGTGCAATGGGTGTGGATGATGAACTGCGTAAACAAGGTGCAAAAGATGGTGACACCATCCGGCTGATGGATTTTGAATTCGAGTTTATCGAGTAATATTAACATGGTAAAGAGGGGAAGAAATTGGTGAGCATAGGATACTTAGGTCCAAAAGGGACATTCACAAAATTGGCAGTTGATTCAGCTTTCAATGGAGGAGAAAAATATAGCTTTGAAACGATTCCTGAATGTATCGATGCTGTAGGAAACGGGCAAATTGATATTGGTGTCGTTCCACTTGAAAATGCGATAGAGGGTACGGTTCAATTAACGGTTGATTACCTTGTTCATCAGGTACGATTACCAATTTTTGCGGAAATAGTTGTACCTGTCCAACAGCATTTACTCGTTAATTCAGAATTTAACGGTGACATGAATGATATAAAGGAAATTCATTCGCATAGCCACGCGATTGCCCAGTGTCATCAGTTTATCCACAGTTACTTACCTGATGCCAAACTAAATTTTACAACGTCAACAGGGAGTGCAGCTGAATTAGTGAGCAATGACAATGCTAATATGGCTGCTATAGGAAATAAGCTGGCAGCTAAAGAATACGGTCTTCAGCTGTGGAAGGAAAATATTCATGATTATCCGAATAACCATACTAGGTTTGCGGTTATTGCCAAAGATGAAAATCTGGTACGAATAAATCATGAAGTAGATGCCGAAAAAACCAGTATGCTGATTACACTTCCAAGTGATTATGCAGGGGCGCTTTACCAGGTACTGGCAGCGTTTGCGTGGCGAAAAATGAATTTATCCAAGATTGAATCACGACCGATGAAAACCGGCTTGGGAAATTATTTCTTTATTGTCGATGTGAATCAGCCATATGATGATGTATTATTTCCTGGGGTAAAAGCTGAGCTGGAGGCACTGGGATGCAAAGTGCAAGTGCTTGGTACATACTCGGTTTATGAAATGAAATTATAATAATCGAGAGTCGTTTGCTTCGTGAATGGAGGTGAACGGCTTTTTTGGCAGTTAAGAAAGGATCAAATCCTTTCTTACTGCATAAGTGCGACTTTGGCTGTCACCTAAAGGCTTGGTGACAGCCAAGTTTTCTAACAGAAAAAAATTGGCAGTCTCAACGATATCCATATCCTCCCAATAATAAACCTTCAACAAACCGTTATATCGTCCAAACCAGGTAATGTATCATCTAGCTGACGGATATAAGATAAATTTAAGTTCAACATTTAACACTAAATGCATATGTTGATAGTGAGTGTTTTGCCCAATTGAGACAGATGTTGAAAGGAGTATGGTTAAAGTTGAAAATTCATATCGTTCAAAAGGGAGATACATTGTGGGAAATTTCCAAGCAATACGGAGCGGATTTTGAAGAAGTTAAAAAGCTCAATCCACAGTTATCAAGCCCTGACATGATCATGCCCGGTATGAAAATTAAAATACCCGGGACATCAAAGGCTGTTAAGAACGACAATGTAAAAGGTGCTAAAATGCCTGAAGCGAAACATCCCTATAAGGATACATCCCCGAAGCCAAAACCTGTTATGAATAAAGAGACTGAAAAAATGAAGCCGGAAATGCCGATGCAACCCAAAATGCCCAAAAAACCTGATGTTCCAACGAAGCCGATGCAACAAATGCAAATGATGGATCAGGACTTTTACAATTATACTACGATTAATTTTCCGGAAATGCCCGATTATCCTCAGCCAAATTATCAACCGAAAAAGAATGCCCAAATGCATATGCCCCCTCAACCAATGCCAATGCAAATGGTGCCGGTTTGTTGTTATTGTCATAAGCCGTGTTGTCCACCGCCACCACCAATGCATCACGGACCTAAACATGGACAGAAAAAAGGGGGATGTGGATGTGGCGGGCCAAAACCACCCCTTTTCAGGAATCAACAAAGCCAAATGCAACCATTTGATGTTCCAAACGAAAGGGAAATGCCTGCACGGCCAAAGGAAAATCCTTATATAAATGATAATGAATTATATGGGGCTCCCCCGCCTTTAGCTTCAACGGATGATCGTTATTATACGGATTTAAATGAAACAAAAATGCAGAATAAACCAACTGGTCCAAATGGAGATATGCCTGTACCGGAACCACCTGATTTTGGAACAATGCCAGCATATAATTTTCGAGAGGATACGAATGAACAGGAGGAATAAATAGGAGTACTTAGGAGACGAATAAGCTGGAATCGTCTCCTTTTTTATCGTCCGGGAACCGTTATGTTAAGTCAGTCTATTTTTAAAAGTAAGCTTTGAATGCTAAAATTATGATAATCACAAATCATGGTAAAAAGAGGAGAATGGATAAGTGGAACAAAAAGTAGAAGCAATTGTGCAATGGTTGCGGGATCAAGTAAAAGAAACCGGTGTGAAAGGTCTGGTGGTTGGTGTCAGTGGCGGGCTTGACTCAGCGGTGGTAGCTTACCTTATTCAGCGCGCTGCACCTGACAATTCATTGGGAGTGCTTATGCCATTAAAAAGCAGTCGTGAAAGTATAGATCATGGTAAAAAGGTAATGGACAGCTGTGGAATTAACCATCTGACCGTTGAGCTTTCCGAAACACATAACGTATTATACTCTACCATTAAGGAACAGGTGGAGGAAAAAAATGAATTCAATGAAAAAAATAATCAGCTGGCTGATGCGAATTTAAGGGCACGTCTGCGGATGAGTACCTTATATACGTTAGCAACCAATTATAACTATCTTGTTGTTGGGACGGATAATGCTTCTGAGTGGTATACAGGCTACTTTACGAAGTATGGTGACGGTGGTGTTGATATCCTGCCGATTGTCGAATTTACGAAGCAGGAAGTCCGTGAAATGGCAGCATATCTGGGGGTCCCCGATGAAGTTGTAAACAAGCAGCCGAGTGCGGATCTGTGGGAAGGTCAGACGGATGAGGATGAAATGGGTACCTCCTATGATACGATTGATGCTTATTTGCGGGGGAAAGAAGTACCCGAACGGGATAAAAAAATAATTGAAAACATGCATGCCCGAACTGAACACAAACGTCGTGGTGCTAAACAGTTCCATTTAAAATAATTTTAACGTGTATGAAAAAACTTCTCTTATACAAACTGAAGATAAGGGAGGTTTTTTTATGTGGATGCTTAAAATTTTTTGCTTACTATTATTTGCTGTCTTTATTGTTGGCTGTAATGCAGTGACAGATAATGCCGCTGATAATGATGGTGATTTAAGTTCGGAACCTATCCATTATGAAACAGAAAATGAGCGCAATAACCGATTGAACAATAGACCGGAAAACATTGCTGAGCAGGGAGGTTACGAGCAGAGTGAACGGGACAGGCTGAATATGGGAGACAGGGATGCCAAGACAGATTTATATACGAATGAATTCACAATGTCCATTTCCGAGCATTTGAAACAGAACAAGAATGTCAAACAAGCTCAGGTAGTGGCAACGGACAAAAAAATCGTAGTTGGTGTTCAGGTAAACGAATATGCCCCTAAGGGAATTAAGAAAACCATTAAAAATGAGGTTAAACAAATGGTGCCTGAACGAAAAGTGGTGGTTTATACTGATCGAGTATACTGGGATAAAATGCGTGATGAAGATGCAGAACCCGATCAATTGAATGGTGACATGGAAGAGTTTCTTGATGAATTTTTCAACAGGGAACGTGACTGATATGCCAAACCGGGGGTATTCAGCTGCTTTTGAATTTAACCCTTCTCATATATACTATCGAAATCATAAGTAGAAAGGTGGCAAAATTAAAGATTTTGCCACCTTTTCACAATTCTGATCCGATTGTACTTTAAGAAGACACCTTTATCGATTTGCATTTTTTTGGTATAGTAAAAAAGGAATTTATTAGAGAGGAGAATGTCCAATGGCTGGTCATTCTAAATGGAAAAATATACAAAGAAGAAAAAACGCGCAGGATGCAAAAAAAGGAAAAATTTTCATGCGCCATCAAAAGGATATATATACGGCAGCGAAACAGGGCGGCGGAGACCCTGATACCAATCCTTCTTTGCGTTTGGCTGTTGATAAGGCAAAAGGCGACAATATGCCAAACGATAACATTGACCGTGCCATTAAAAAAGCAACCGGTTCGCTTGATGGAGCAAGTTTTGAGGAATTAACCTATGAAGGGTATGGTCCAGGCGGTGTTGCAGTCATTGTGCAGGTTTTGACCGATAATAAGAACAGAACTGCTTCTGAAGTAAGGCATGCATTTAAAAAAAATGACGGAAATCTTGGGGAAAATGGCAGTGTTTCGTTTATGTTTGACCGGAAAGGATACATTGTCATTACAAACGAAGATGGTACCATTGATGAAGATGAAATCAGTCTGGAGGCAATTGAAGCCGGTGCAGATGATATTGTAACACAGGAAGATGCATACGAAATTTATACGGAACCGGAAAACTTTACTAATGTGTGTGATCAGTTGCGTGACAGCGGCTACGAACTGGAGGAATCAGAAATCACAATGTTCCCGCAAACCTTCAGTACACCTGATGAGGATGATCACAAAAAAATGCTTCAATTGATTGACATGCTGGAAGACAGTGAAGATGTTCAGGATATCTTTCATAATCTGGAGAATGCAGAATAAAATCTGACCAAAACTTCCATTTTTTATCGGATGATAGGAGATGGAAGTTTTGGTTTTTCAAAGCGTCAGAGAGTAAAGATTATGATTGATCTTACAGGAAGGGTTTTGGAACTAGCCATAGATAAAAGAAATGCCGGGTTTTTCTAATGATTGACAGGGATAGTTATGTTAAAATAAGGTAAGGAATGTAAAAGGAGAAGGTCTGTAATGATAGCATATATACGAGGTGTTTTGACAGCTGTCCAGGAGGAGGCAGTGATTGTGGATATGCATGGGGTTGGGTACGAAATTATCTGCGCCAATCCTTTTGTATTTCAGCATGCGTTAAATAATGAAATAACCATCAATACATACCACTATGTCCGTGAAGATATACAAATGCTTTATGGTTTTAAAAATGAAGATGAAAAATATTTATTCACCAAACTCATTTCGGTATCTGGAATTGGACCAAAGGGGGCGTTGGCTGTATTGGGAAGTGTTGATGTCAGCGGCTTTGTTGAGGCAATTGAACGTGAAGACGATAAATTTTTGACGAGCTTTCCTGGGATTGGCAAAAAAACAGCACGGCAAATTATTCTTGATTTAAAAGGAAAGTTGAACGCCTTTGTGACAGTACCAGTTGATTCGGCCGAATTGGAACAGCCAACAGATGCAGGTACAAAAGAATTAACCGAAGCGCGGGAAGCATTAAAGTCATTAGGCTATACGGATAGGGAAATTAAAACCGTCCTTCCAAAGCTGCAGCATGAAAATGATCATAACACGGATGAAATTGTCCGAAAAGCATTAGCACTGTTAATGAAAAATTGACGAAGGGGAGATTGAGATGGATGAACGTATGGTGACTGGAGAATTGCAGAATGAAGATTCAACTGTCGAGCTAAGTCTCCGTCCTGTCAATCTTAATCAGTACATTGGCCAAGAAAAGGTCAAAGAAAATTTAAGCATTTTTATCCAGGCAGCCCGAATGCGGGAAGAACCACTTGACCATGTGCTATTGTATGGACCACCCGGGCTCGGGAAAACTACACTTGCTGCCATTATCGCCAATGAGATGGGCGTTCAATTTCGTTCCACTTCCGGTCCGGCCATAGAACGTGCTGGTGATTTAGCAGCAATCCTGTCATCACTGGAACCTGGTGATGTACTGTTTATTGATGAAGTTCATCGTTTACCGAGATCTGTGGAGGAAATCCTGTATCCGGCCATGGAAGATTTCTTCCTGGATATTGTGATCGGCACAGGTCCGAGTGCGCGTTCGGTTCGAATTGATTTGCCCCCTTTCACACTGGTTGGTGCGACCACACGGGCAGGGCTGCTGTCTGCACCGTTGAGGGATCGATTTGGGGTGCTCAGCCGCCTGGAATTTTATGAAACAAAAGACTTGTGTGCAATCGTTGAACGCACAGCAGAAATATTTGACACGACCATTACAAAGGAAGCAGCATCTGAAATTGCACGCAGATCAAGAGGTACACCACGAATTGCCAATCGGCTCTTGAAACGAATCCGGGATATTTCACAGGTTAAAGGTGAAACGGAAATTAGCCTGGAAACGACTAGTGTTGCTCTGGAGATGTTGCAAGTGGATAAAGCAGGGCTTGATCATATTGACCATAAACTGTTGAACAGTATTATTGATGGATTTCAGGGCGGCCCAGTTGGTTTGGATACAATTGGTGCAACGATTGGGGAAGAATCGCAAACAATTGAAGATGTATATGAGCCGTATTTATTACAAATTGGCTTTTTGCAACGAACACCGAGGGGAAGGGTTGTAACACCCAAGGCTTACGACCATCTTGGAATTCAAAGGAACGGTGCATAATGCAGGCAGGAAAACTGTTTATTATTCTTGGAATTGTCTTTTTATTGATCGGAATCATTTGGACGTTCATCGGGCGGCTTCCGGGTGATATCAGCTTTAAGAAAGGAAATTTTTCCTTCCATTTTCCAATTATGACTTCGATCGTTGTGAGTATTATACTGTCATTAATCTTTTTTATTATAAGTAAATTTCGTTAAGGAAGTAAGGGAGAACATGATGAACATAGAAGATTTTGATTTTGATTTACCAGAAGGACTGATTGCACAGACACCATTGAAGGACCGGTCCTCATCCCGGATGCTCGTTTTACACCGGGATGATAAACGCATTGAACATCAGCATTTTACGGATATCAAGAAATATTTAAATCCGGGAGATTGTCTTGTCTTGAATGATACGCGGGTCTTACCGGCAAGATTGTATGGTGTGAAAGAAGATACAGGGGCAAAGATAGAAATACTGCTGTTACACCAAAAAGAAAATGATACATGGGAGGTACTTACCAAACCGGCCAAAAAGGTGAAAGTGGGAACGACTCTCGTTTTTGGAGAAGGTAAAATCCGTGCAACATGTACAGAGATTTTGGAGCATGGCGGTCGTATTATGGATTTTGAATATGAAGGAATCTTTTATGAGGTCCTTGATGAACTGGGGGAAATGCCGCTCCCTCCGTATATAAAAGAACAGCTGCCGGAGAAGGAACGGTATCAGACGGTTTATGCAAAAGAAGAAGGATCGGCAGCTGCTCCGACTGCAGGCTTGCATTTCACCAATGAATTATTGGACGAGCTTAAAGTAATGGGGGTAATCATAACCTTTATTACACTTCATGTCGGATTAGGCACATTTCGCCCGGTAAGTGTTGATAACATTGATGACCATACGATGCACTCCGAGTTTTATCATATGACACAGGAAACGGCGGACACCTTAACAAGCGTAAGGGAAAATAATGGCCGGATTATTTCGGTCGGTACAACGTCAACCAGAATGCTGGAAACTATTACACGGGATCATAATGGAAAATTTATGGAATCGAGCGGATGGACAGATATTTTTATTTACCCGCCCTACGAATTTCAGGCAATTGACGGTCTTATCACCAATTTCCATTTGCCGAAATCTACCTTGATTATGATGGTAAGCGCACTTGCGGACCGTGAGAGTATTTTGCATGCATACCGTGAAGCGGTTAGAGAAAGATACCGGTTTTTCAGCTTTGGTGATGCGATGCTAATTTTATAGGAAAAGGAACGAAATGACATGACAGCAATTACCTATGAACATATCAAAACATGTAAACAAACAGGAGCCAGACTGGGAAAAGTCCACACACCACATGGTTCATTTGATACACCGACTTTTATGCCGGTTGGTACGCTGGCAACGGTCAAAACAATGAGTCCGGAAGACCTGCATCAAATGAATGCCAATATTATTCTTTCCAATACGTATCATTTATGGCTGCGTCCCGGTGAAGATATTATCCGGGAAGCTGGCGGGCTTCATAAATTTATGAATTGGGATGGTGCCATTTTAACTGATTCCGGCGGTTTTCAGGTATTTAGTTTAAGTGAGATGCGTAATATTAAAGAAGAGGGTGTCCACTTCCGGAATCATTTAAACGGCGAGAAATTATTTTTGTCTCCTGAAAAGGCAATCGAGATACAAAATGCTCTCGGTTCCGATATTATGATGGCGTTTGATGAATGTCCGCCATATCCTGCATCATATGATTATATGAAGGCATCCGTTGAAAGAACTTCACGCTGGGCTGAACGTTGTTTGAAGGCACATCAACGTCCGGAAGACCAGGGATTGTTCGGGATTATACAGGGGGGTGAGTATGAGGAATTACGCAGGCAGAGCGCAGCGGATTTAACGTCGATGGATTTTCCGGGTTATGCAATTGGTGGACTTTCAGTGGGTGAGCCAAAGGATGTCATGAACCGAATGCTTGAATTCACCACTCCGCTCATGCCACCTGACAAGCCAAGATATTTGATGGGCGTGGGATCCCCTGATTCATTGATAGATGGTGCACTCCGCGGGATTGATATGTTCGATTGTGTCCTTCCGACGCGCATTGCACGAAATGGAACATGCATGATATCAAATGGGAGGCTAGTTGTCCGTAATGCAAAATTTGCCCGGGATTTTAGTCCGATAGATGAAAATTGTGATTGTCATGTATGCCAAAATTATTCACGTGCATACATTCGTCATCTGATTAAATGCAATGAAACATTCGGATTCAGGCTTACTACTTACCATAATTTATATTTTCTGTTAAAATTAATGGAGCAAGTACGAGCAGCAATTTATGATGATCGTCTTGGCGACTTTAAAGAAGCATTCTTTGAACAATACGGGCTTAATCGCCCGGATGCAAAAAACTTTTAGAAAGGGGGAATAGATATAATGGATATGCTTATTTCACTATCACCAATTATTTTGATGTTTGTTATTTTTTATTTTCTGCTGATTCGTCCGCAGCAAAAGCGGCAGAAGCAGGTAAAGCAAATGCAAACCGACCTTAAAAAAGGGGACGAAGTCATTACGATTGGCGGCTTCCATGGAGTTGTACATGCAATTGATGAAAATACAGTGGTCATTCAGGCAGCGGGAGAAAATACAAAACTCACGTATGACCGGAGTGCCATCCGAGAGGTAAAAAGCTAATACTTTATGATGATACATAAAGGAAACAGAAAAAAGCGCAGAAGCTGTTCACATTTTAATGTTGAACTTACTCTGCGCTTTTTTTTCGCTGTTAAGAAAGGTAAATTTTCTTACTGCTTCTTTCAAACGTTAAACATTTTATTCTTCCTGTCCACTGGTCATATTTACACCAATCATTCCACCAAGTAATGCTGCCAAAATATATCCCAGATGGTAAAATGACTGCTGCAATGAAAATGCCTGTTCATACCCCAGGTATTGAATGAGAAATGTGAAAAGGGTGAATCCAAGTCCAGTTATTCCTCCAATTACCCAGCCTTTTTGCTTGCCTTTAATACCGGAAACAATACCTCCTGCAAATAAGCAGATTAATCCGGTAATTAAGGTAGTCCACGATAATGCGGTTCCATCCATTTCAGTAAACCGAAGAAGTAATGCAAGAATTACACTTGTTAAAAGGATCAGACCAAGCACAACGACCCAACCATACAGCAGCGCTATAAATTGTTGTTTTCGAATTTTTTAACCCCCTTTTTCTATTCCGGATAAATTTTAAAATACAGACAGGAGAATCTGTCCCCTATTAAATGTTATTCGGACAAGTGAAAAATAGACTGAAATTTTTTAAGACATGCGAGCATATATATGTATGAAGCAATGATACCAATATTGAAAGAGGATGCTTATATGGATGTTCTGCTCGCAACAGTTATCTTTATAATCAGCTATGTATTTATCATGACAGAGAAGTATAACCGCGCAGTCATTGCAATGTCTGGCGGTGTCCTGTTGCTTATTTCCGGTATTTATTCCGTGGATGACATGTTCCGGACTTATATTGACTGGAATACGATTGCGCTATTATTTTCCATGATGGTGCTGATATCGATTACGGAACGAACGGGGTTGTTTTCGTTCGTAGCAATTCGATTTGCCCAAAAAGTCCGCGGATCCCCAGTACCTTTGCTGATTGGTGTCGGAATGTTGACCGCATTTGGTTCAGCTTTGCTGGATAACGTAACGACAGTACTTATTTTTGTCCCCATCATCCTGAAAATCACAAAAGAATTGCAACTGCCTTCATTTCCTTATCTGTTGATGATTATTTTCAGTTCCAATATTGGGGGAACTGCTACATTAATCGGTGATCCGCCTAACATTATGATTGGACAGGCAGTGGACCACCTGAATTTTCTATCGTTTGTTAATCATTTGGCTCCCGTCGCTGGCATTATTTTTGCCGCAATGGTTTTTATGCTGTATATGCTGTTCAGAAAATCATTAAGAACCGGGAGTTCCAATGTCAGAAAACTGCTGGAACTTGATGCGTCGGAATATCTAGTTAGGTCTCCGATGCTTTATCAATCGATATCTGTTTTATCAATGACGTTATTTGGGTTTCTCCTGCATTCTTTCCTTCATATCAATCTGACGATAGTAGCTATCAGTGGGGCTGTATTACTGCTGCTGTTAACTGAAAAAGAACTTGACACGGAACACATATTAAAACAGGTTGAGTGGATCACTTTATTTTTCTTTATTGGGTTGTTTGCTTTGGTGGGAGGACTTCGGGAGGTTGGAATTATCGATGAATTGGCCAGGATGATCGTTCTGTTCACAGATGGTGATTTTTCCAAGACTGCTTTATTGATTTTATGGGTTTCGGGATTGTTTTCCGGTGTGGTTGATAATATTCCGTTTGTTGCGGCGATGATTCCGGTGATTCAGGAGTTTGAAACGTATGGACTTGTTTACCTTGACCCAATTTGGTGGTCGTTAGCGCTTGGCGCTTGTCTCGGGGGAAATGCAACACTTGTCGGGGCATCAGCCAATATAGTGGTAGCAGGTCTAGCTGAAGGGGAAGGAGAAAAGATACCATTTATCCGCTTTATGCTGTATGGAATCCCATTTGTTATATTTTCATTGGTC
Source organism: Virgibacillus ihumii (assembly GCF_902726655.1). Taxonomy (NCBI): domain Bacteria; kingdom Bacillati; phylum Bacillota; class Bacilli; order Caryophanales; family Bacillaceae; genus Virgibacillus; species Virgibacillus ihumii. Next base: position 1,138,346 of record NZ_CACVAN010000001.1, on the reverse strand, counting down.
ATTTCAACCATTTATATTTTCGTAAGGTATTTAATCCCGTATATGTCCGGAGGGTTATAGTATTAATACCGCATTTATTGCCGGTGCTGCAGGATTGAAGCAACAAGCAATAAATCAACTAAATAACGGATTAACTCCATTTTACGAAAAAATAACGCCAGTGGAAGGCGTTATTTTTTCTCGGCAGTTAAGAAAGAATAAAATCCTATCTTACTGCATAAGTGCATCTATGACTGGTGAAAGCCAAGTTTTTTAATAATGAACAATTTCACGAAAAGATATTTTTAAGACAGCCATTTTTGAAGCGCAGGAATTTGTTTTAATTCTTCCTTTGTTACAAACTTTAGTGCAAAAAGTAAGCCTATATAGATGAGTCCGAGCAGTGCAATAATAAATATAAATAGGAGCAGGTTTGACTCAAGTCCGGAATAGATATTTTTTAGTGTGTTGCCTGCAAACCAGGTTAAAAGCAGTAACATGCCCATTTTCAATAAATCTTTCATCGGTATTTTAAAACCTATTTCCTTATACAGACTGGCCAGATGCAGGATTGTTACCAATACAGCACTGACAGACATGGCGATGGCCGCTCCCATAATGCCAAATTTAGGGTTGGATGCCAGGAAAAACAATACCGTGAATTTAACCGCTGCGCCAATCAGACTGTTCCACATTGCCGGTTTTGCCAAATCAAGAGCCTGCAGTGCCGATTGTAATGGAGGCTGAAGATAGAGTAAAATAAAAAACGGCGCCATGAGAACAAGAAATCTGCTTGCGTCACCAGTCCCATACATAAAAGTTAATATTGGAACCGCAAAAAGTGATAGAACAATCGTTGCCAACGCTCCCGAGGCAAATGAAATGCGAATTGATTGATGGACCCGGTAATGGATAAGATTATTATTATAGTTGGCATCTGCCTCTGAAATGGCTGGAACTAGTGCTATGGAAAGCGACTGTGTTATAAAAGTCGGCAGGAACAATAATGGCAGCACATAACCGGTTAATTCACCATATTGTTTTGTTGCCAGGCTGGTAGATATACCTGCCAGCATCAAACTTTGGGAAACGATAATCGGTTCCAGAAAATTGGAAACAGAACTTATGATTTTGCTGCCTGTGCTGGGCAATGCGATTGAAAAAAGTTCCCTGATTGTGTCCTTGCTTGATTTCACATATTTCATGAACCTGTGGCGCACCTTAACGATTTTTTTGCGCTTGAACAAGTACATCATAAATAATAAGGATGCAAGTTCGCCAATAATCACACTGAACATTGCTCCCGCTGCAGCATATTCAATTCCAAAGGGCAGCAAAAGTTTTACAAACAATGCCACACACGTTATCCGAACAACCTGTTCTATCACGAGTGCATAGCTTTGTGGTTTCATGTTTTGTCTGCCTTGAAAATACCCTCTCAATACGGATGATATTGCGATAATCGGGATAATCGGACTGATTGCTATCAATGGAAACAACGTACGGTCATCGGTTAATAAGGTGGATGCAATAAAAGGTGATGCAAAAATCATGCCGATTGTAAAGATGATACTGGAAATACCTGTTATTACCAATGAAATAACCAGGATACTTTTGATTTTTTGTTTGTCTCCCCGTGCTTCTGCTTCGGCTATCCGTTTGGATATGGCTACGGGAAGCCCAAACTGTGTCAGTGTAATAACAAGAATTAAAGTCGGCAGTGCCATCATGTACAGACCGATACCTTCTTCGCCCATTAACCGGGCAACCACTAATCGATTTATGAATCCAAGCAGCCGGGTAATCATACCAGCAATTATTAAAATAATTGTTCCTTGTAAAAAAGTTTGTTTGGTCAATATTGCCGCCTGCCTTCTCAAAAAATAAATTTTCATATACAATGATATATATGCAAAGAAGTGGGCCAAGCATGACAAGCTTTCATTATTAACTGCAGGGGGGATTGGGTGGAGACGATGAAGACAGTGCGTGAGTGGAGGAACGAGCTTGAAATGGCGCTTGAATGCAAAAAAAATGAGTTTCAAATGATGGGGTATCAACAAGCATCCACTGACGATATTTGGAAATGTCTCGAAGAAAAAGTGTGGAAAGGCAACCCACAAAAGCGGTTGTATGAAGTGGTTCAGGATATTTTCCATTTGGCGTCCAATATATACATGAGCTATTTGACAGTTAATGCTTATCAGGATGATGATTTAATGGCATCGATTGCAGCTGTTACGAACGTGGATTACGATGGAAATAAGTGATATTTACATAATGACGTTTGACCTGCATGGATTTAAGGGAGGCAATTAACAGATGAAAAACAGAGGCAGAATCGTTGCCTTTTTTCTGATCGTCATCGTGTTTTTGGGAACGATTGGAACAACGATAACCGGAATAACGAAAGATATTAAGCTGGGGTTGGATTTACAGGGAGGATTTGAAATCCTGTATAAAGTCGAACCGGTAGATGAGGAAGAAGAAACAGACAGGCAATTGTTGGAGTCGACTGTTCGGATTCTGAATGAACGGGTTAACAGCTTGGGTATCAGTGAAGCAAATATAAACATTGAAGGAGAAAACCGTATCCGTGTTCAGCTTGCCGGAATTGATAATCCGGAAGAAGCTCGGGATATACTTTCCACCTCAGCCCGCCTTTCGTTCCGCAATGTTTCCGATAAGGAATTAATGAATGGGACGGACATCGTGGAAGGCAGTGCCCAGCAGGATTTCAGTGCGCAAACGAACCAGCCAATCGTTACACTGAAACTGAAATCGGCTAAGAAATTTGGTGAAATTACCAGTAAGTTAAAGGACAATTATAATCAAAAAACCCCTTACCCGGATAACTTGCTTGTCATTTGGATGGATTATCAAAAAGGGGATGCTTTTGCGGAAGAATGGAAAAAGAAAGATCCGAAATACGTCTCCGCACCTTCCGTTGATCAGACACTTAATACTTCTGAAGTTATGATCACAGGTGATTTTACGGTAGAAGAAGCACAGCGGCTGGCTGATATCATTAATGCCGGTTCACTGCCGGTAAATATGACGGAATTGTATTCCACCACAGTTGGTGCCCAATTTGGTGAACAGGCACTGGATAAAACCGTATTTGCCGGAATTATCGGCATTAGTATCATCTTTTTATTCATCATGGTTATTTACCGTTTTCCTGGTGTAATTGCCGCCATTAATTTAACTTTCTATATTTACCTTATTTTACTGTTCTTTGAATTAATGAACGGGGTTCTGACATTGCAAGGTATCGCAGCCCTCATACTTGGTGTAGGGATGGCAGTTGACGCAAACGTTATTACCTTTGAGCGGATTAAGGAAGAATTGCGTGAAGGGAAATCTGTTCTCGCTTCATTTAAAGCTGGGACAAGCAACTCATTAAGAGCGATAATCGATGCGAATATTACAACGATCCTTGCAGCAGCCGTATTATTTATTTTCGGTACCAGCTCAGTTAAAGGGTTTGCCACCATGCTCATCTTGAGTATTCTGGTAAGTTTCCTGACAGCAGTATATGGAACAAGACTGCTGATGGGCTTATGGATGAGGACAAAGTTGATGAAAAACCGTCCAGGCTGGTTCGGTGTCAAGAAGAAAGATATCAAGGATATATCTGATACAACAGAAAGAGAACCAAAATTGTTTAATCGTGAATTGAAGCCTGTAAACCATCGTAAGAAATTCTTTATTGCTTCAGGTATTATGGTGATTCTAGGGGCAATTTCACTTGGAATATTCCAGCTAAATCCGGGAATTGATTTCACCAGTGGTTCACGGATTCAGATTAATGCAGATAACTCGTTAAATGCGGAGAATGTAGAAGATGATCTGGATCAATTGGGAGTAAATCCTGAATCCGTTGTCCTTTCCGGGAATAATAATACAACTGCTGTTGCCCGGTATGATACGGTCATCAATGAAGAAAAAATAGCGGAAATTCAGGATCTGTTCAGTAAAGAATATAATGCCAACACAAGCGTTAGTATTGTTTCCCCGATTGTCGGAGAGGAACTTGTAAAAAACGCGTTGTATGCACTTGGAATAGCATCAATTGGTATGATTATTTATGTTGCGTTCAGATTTGAATTGTTCTTTGCGGTCACAGCAATTATCGCGTTGTTGCATGATGTGTTTTTCATACTGGCTGTTTTCAGTTTCACAAGAATCGAGTTTGATATTACAATCGTTGCAGCAATCCTTACCATCGTCGGGTATTCCATCAATGATACGATTGTTACCTTTGACAGAATCCGCGAGAACTTACGGAAAAAGAAAAGGGTTAAATCATTTGGCGAACTCGCAAAAATCGTGAACAGAAGTCTTATGCAGACATTTACCCGAAGTATCAATACCACGGTTACAACATTGATTGCTGTATTGGCATTCCTGTTCCTTGGTGCACAGTCGATATCAGGATTTGCAATCGCGCTCACTGTCGGACTGGTTGCAGGTACGTATTCATCACTGTTTATTGCATCACAATTGTGGCTTGTATGGAGAGGAAAAAATATCAAAGAGAAACCTGTTGTTTTCGCCAAGAAAAAGCGCACAGAGGGACCACAGGTATAATAAAGATCCCGTGTCATTCAAACGTGACACGGGATTGCTTAATTTTAAAGTTTTTGCCAAGATATATTGATCAATAAATCCATAAACTGTGATATTAAAAAAGTTGATTGAATATGGCTCTCCGACCACACAGTTGGAAGTGTATGCGGAGTGTATTTCCGTGGCAGCAGCACCATCATCATACTACGTCTCAGTTGAGTTCAAGTGTAAGTTAAGTAATAATAGTAATAATATTTAAGAATAGAGGCTAATAAAAATCAAGCTTTTTTTCAGATTAGATTCCATTCAAAGCGGGTAATTTATTAAAATAGCCTGTAAATGAAGGAGGATATTCGGGTGCGGGGACAATCATACGTTATTCTGGCCATTATTTTTGTCATTATCATTGCAATTTTTGCTGTTATTAATGTTGAACCGGTAGAAGTGAATTATCTTTTTGGTATCGGGCAGGCACCGTTGATTTTAGTTATTCTATTTTCGGTATTAATGGGTGGTGTTATTACCGCAGCTGTTAATCTGATTAAAATCATTCATCTGCAGCGGGAGAAAAGATCACTGCAGCATGAGAATAATCAATTGAAGGAGACGTTAAAAGAACATAACTTGTTGGATACCAATCAAGATGATTCAACTGATGGAAGAAAAACTGAAACATAACCTGATTGCTACCCTTGGCTTACTTTTGTATAATAGGAAAGTCAGGGGTGAAATTATGTTACAGAGCATGATGAAATGGAAATATACAGAAGCTATTGATATACCAGTAAATTGGGAATCAAATGAAATCTCCCCGCTCATTAAGGAATTGCTTGTACAGCGAGGAATTACAAATAATATAGCCGCACAGGAGTTTTTATCTCCTGAACTGGATCAATTAAATAACCCACAGGAGCTGGCAAATATAGAACAGGCAGCTGAACGTGTGCATGAGGCAATTGACCGGAATGAACGGATACTTATATATGGTGATTATGATGCAGATGGTGTCAGTTCAACGACATTGCTTCTGAAAACAATGGAAGAGCTTGGAGCAGATTGCGACTATTACATACCTAACCGTTTCACAGAAGGATATGGGCCCAATGAGGAGGCATTTCGGGAAGCATCCCGAAATGGTTTTCATGTTATTATAACAGTGGATACTGGGATTGCATCCGTAAACGAGGCAGATGTTGCCAAAGAATTAGGTATTGACTTAATCATCACTGACCATCATGAACCACAGGAACAGCTTCCGGATGCTTTTGCCATCATACATCCGAAATGCTCACCTGCATACGCGTTTAAGGAACTGGCGGGTGTTGGTGTGGCCTTTAAATTTGCACAGCAGCTTTTAGGATATTTTCCGAAACAATTTCTTGATTTGGCTGCAATTGGTACAATTGCCGACCTTGTAGCGTTAGTGGAAGAGAACAGGGTTTTTGCATATTTCGGGTTGCAGTCACTGACAACTACCAATCGTGCAGGACTGAACGCCCTGAAGAGGGTGTGCAATATAAATGGTAATGTAACAGAAGAAGATGTCGGTTTCTCAATTGGACCGAGACTAAACGCGGTTGGAAGGCTTCAGGATGCTGATTTGGCCGTTCAATTGTTAATGGCGGATGATCCTGATGAGGCAGAAGAGATTGCCGAAATGGTACAGTCGCTTAACAAGGAGCGTCAAAAAATCGTAAGTGATATTGTCCAGGAAGCAAAGCAAATGATTGATCCAACGGAAAATCATGGAGTAATCGTTGTGGCAAAGGAAGGTTGGAATCAAGGTGTTCTGGGAATTGTGGCATCCAATCTTGTTCGGAAATATGATCGCCCGGCGATTGTTTTATCCATTCTTCCGGAAACTGGACAGGCAAAGGGGTCGGCCCGAAGTATTCCTGCCTTTAATTTATTCGAAAACTGTATGAAACTCCGGGAATTGTTTGCAGCATTTGGCGGCCATTCCCAAGCTGCTGGAATGACGCTTCCGACAGAAAATGTGCAAGTGCTCCGTGATGAATTAAACGAATTGATTTTTCAGCAGCTCTCAGAAGAGGATTTTACACAGGAGTTGGAAATTAGTAAAACGATTGCAGTTCCCGAGATAAATGAAATGCTGGTTAATGAGATTTCCCAACTGGCACCTTTTGGAATGAGTAACCCTAAGCCGATTTTTCAGTTAGATCATATGCCAAATGATGCAAGACAAATTGGAAGCAGGAAGAACCACCTAAAAGTACAATTCAGACAGGATAACATATCGATTGATGGTATCGGATTTGGGCTCGGTCATTTGCACCCGTTTATCTCATCCGGAACAGACATCACGGTGGCCGGAGAGCTTGGGATCAATGAATGGAATGGAAACAGAAAGGTACAACTGGTCATAAAGGATATGAAAATCAAGGATAAGCAGTTGTTTGATCACCGTGGCAGGAAACAGGCGAATATTTCCCCGTTTGTTGACCACAACACTTCTCAGGTTGCCGTTTTTAATAAACTTCCGGTTGAGCACAGCATTGTTCCGGAAGGTGTCAGGTGCATTACATACGATACAGATGTAGGTAGTCTGGGGGACGAAGATACAGTCTATTTGTATGAACTGCCGGAAGAGCTAAGCACACTCCGGGACATAATTGTAAAGATCAATCCGAATAATGTTCATGTATGTTTTTACCTGGAAGATAGTGCGTATTTGAATCATTTTCCAACCCGGGAAGATTTCAAATGGTTTTATGTACTTGCCATGAAGCGAAAGAAATTAAACCTTAAAGAAAATATTGAAAAGATTATGCACGCGAAAAATTGGACAAAAGAACAGGTTCTGTTCATGTCTGAGGTGTTTTTTGAATTAGGTTTTGTTAAAATAGAAAAAGGTATTATCACCATAAATTCTGATCCGGTGAAACGTGATTTGACTGAATCAAGTGTATATCAAAAGCGGATAAACCGGGCTGACATTGAAAAGGTACTGTATTATTCCAGATACGAGGATTTAAGAAATTGGTTTTTGGGTTGTGTACAGGATCGCGACATTTCCAGGGAGGAAGTAATAAATGGACTATAAAAAATATATTAAAATTGTGGAAGACTGGCCAAAAGAGGGAATTCAATTTAAAGATATCACGCCATTGATGGATAATGGCTCTGCATATAAATCTGCAGTGGATGAGATTGTGAAATATGCCCGTGAACGGAGTATTGATCTTGTCGTAGGTCCTGAAGCAAGAGGGTTTATAATCGGCTGCCCTGTTTCTTATGCATTGGAGAAAGGTTTTGCTCCAGTTCGAAAAGAGGGCAAATTACCTCGTGAAGTAATAAAAGTTGATTATGGACTGGAATACGGGGAAAATGTACTCACAATCCATAAAGATGCAATTAAACCTGGCCAGCGCGTACTGATTACCGATGACTTGCTTGCAACGGGTGGTACAATAGAAGCAACCATTAAATTAGTGGAAGAGCTTGGTGGTGTTGTGGCCGGATGTGCTTTTCTAATTGAACTCTCGTATTTGAACGGGTTAGAAAAACTTAAGGGTTATGATGTGTTAACATTAATGAGTTACTAAATAAGATAATAAACAGGTCTGGCGTATTGTCAGGCCTTTGCTTAAATTATAAAGTCACACAGTTAAATTATTTGGTGATCTTATATAAGTGCAACTAGTTTTCTAGTATGATTTGTTTTTTCGTTTCATTTATGTAAAAATTTCGATACAAGTACAAATGTATTCTCTGCATCGGGTTAAGGTCAGGTGATTATATGGCAAAAGAAGATATTCTAACAATTGAAGATGTGTTAAACAAGGCTCGACGTTATCTTGCCGGGGAGGATGTGAAATTTCTTCAGCGTGCATATAATTATGCTGCGAAAGCACATGAAAATCAGTTCCGAAAATCCGGTGAGCCTTATATAATTCATCCTGTACAGGTCGCCGGCATTCTGCTTGAACTGGAAATGGATCCGGAAACAGTTGCAGGCGGATTTTTGCATGATGTCGTAGAGGATACTGATATCACAACGGAAGATCTTGAGGAGCACTTCAACCATGAAGTCGCCATGCTTGTGGATGGTGTAACGAAACTTGGAAAAATAAAGTACAAATCGAAGGAAGCGATTCAGGCTGAGAATCATCGGAAAATGTTTGTGGCGATGGCCAAAGACATACGGGTTATCCTGATAAAACTCGCTGACCGTCTGCATAATATGCGTACACTGAAGCATTTGCCTCCTCAAAAACAGCGCCGCATTTCCAATGAGACGCTGGAAATTTTTGCCCCGCTGGCACATCGGCTGGGAATCTCGACGATAAAATGGGAACTTGAAGATACTGCATTGCGTTATTTGAATCCGCAGCAGTATTATCGAATAGTCCAGTTAATGAGACAGAAAAGAGAGCAGCGGGAGTCCTATATTGATGAAGTGATGACGGAGGTCAGGAGTCAGCTGAAGGATGTCAAAATCGAAGCTGATATCTCCGGACGCCCGAAGCATTTATACAGTATTTACAGAAAAATGGTAAAACAGAACAAACAGTTTAACGAAATCTATGATTTGTTGGCTGTTAGAATAATTGTGAATAATATTAAAGATTGCTATGCGGTTTTGGGGATTATTCATACATGCTGGAAGCCGATGCCCGGCAGGTTTAAAGACTATATCGCAATGCCTAAACCAAATTTATACCAATCGCTTCATACAACGGTGATCGGACCAAAAGGTGATCCGCTCGAAGTACAAATCCGCACGAAGGAAATGCACGAAATTGCGGAATATGGTATTGCGGCACACTGGGCTTATAAAGAAGGCAGCAGAGTGTCAAAGGATAAAAAATCTTTTGAAGAAAAATTGACATGGTTCCGGGAAATACTCGAATGGCAAAGTGAGACACATGATGCTGAGGAATTTATGGAGACGCTAAAAGTCGATCTCTTTTCTGATATGGTTTATGTTTTCACGCCTAAAGGCGATGTGATTGAACTTCCATCCGGGTCGGTCCCGATTGATTTTGCTTACCGGATTCATACAGAGGTAGGGAACCAGACGATAGGAGCAAAAGTCAACGGGAAGATGGAACCACTCGATTATCAGCTCCATAATGGAGATATTATCGATGTGATGACTTCTAAGCATTCGTATGGACCATCGCAGGATTGGCTGAAAATCACCCAAACGTCCCAAGCAAAAAGTAAAATAAAACAGTTCTTTAAAAAACAACGGCGTGATGAGAATATCAGCAAAGGCAAGGAATCTGTTGATAAGGAAATTCGGGCTCTTGGTATTGAACCTAAAGAGGTTTTGACGCAGGAGAACCTGAGCCGCGTCCATGAACGTTTTAATTTTATGAATGAAGACGATATGTACGCAGCTGTTGGTTACCAGGGTATAACCGCAGCTTTAATTGCTACACGTCTCACTGATAAACTTCGCCGGACGAAGCAGAAGGAACAGAATCTGGAAGAAACATTGGAAGAAGTGAAAAGCGAATCCACTTTTAAGAAGAAACAAAAAAGGGATTCCGGTGTCCGGGTAGCAGGTGTTGACAATATGCTTGTACGCCTTTCCAAATGCTGTAACCCTGTACCTGGTGATAAAATTGTCGGTTATATAACAAAAGGTAGAGGGGTATCTGTTCACCGGACTGATTGTCCGAATGTTCAATCGGAGGAGGCACAGCAGCGTTTCCTTCACGTGGAATGGGAAAATAATCAGATTGAGAAAAAACAATATCATGTGGATTTGGAAATTTCGGGTTACGATCGCCGCGGACTGTTAAATGAAGTTCTGCAGGCTGTAAATGAAACAAAAACAAATATTACCCATGTAAATGGCAAATCAGATCGTAATAAGATGGCAACTATTCACATTACTATCCTTATTCATAATACGAGTCATCTACGTAGAATCGTAGATCGTATAAAGCAAATTAAAGATGTTTATACAGTTACACGTACAATTCAATAATTAAAGTACTGTAGAAAAAGGGGTACCAAAGCAATGAAAGCAGTAGTTCAGCTGGTAAATAATGCAAAAGTTTCCGTTGAAGACAGGATAACCGGAAAAATTGATTCTGGTTTTGTTGTTTTGCTTGGAGTAACACACGATGATACGGAAGCAGATGCGCAATATGTAGTGAATAAATTAGTTCATCTGCGGATTTTTGCTGATGAAAATGGAAAAATGAATCATTCATTAAAAGATGTTAATGGCAATGTTTTGTCCATTTCTCAATTCACACTCTTTGCTGACACACGTAAAGGCAGACGTCCGAGTTTCGTGCAAGCTGCAAAACCGGACCAGGCATTAGAACTTTATAATTATTTTAATCAACAGATTGAAGAACAAGGGATTCGTGTGGAGACAGGTGAATTTGGAGAAATGATGGACGTGCAATTGACAAATCAGGGGCCTGTAACGATTATTTTGGACAGTAATGAAAAATGACTACCATAAAAATGACCATCCATTTTTAAATAAAACGGGTGGTCATTTTTCCCATCTATATTAATGTGGTTTAAGCTTTTGGCCATTTTCGTATAAACTGCGACACAGAAATCATGGGAATTTAGTATGACTCTTAGGCAAACGCCGTTGGAATATACTCGCTTTCCGCGGGCAAGTGCCGAGCCCTCCTCAGCTCGTACCTCGCCTGCGGGGTCTCGCCTAGCTTGTACTTCCCGCAGGAGTCTCGCATATTCCAACGGCTGGTTTGGGTTGAAAATCATCTAATCTTTGGAAATAAAGGGTAATATTCCTCAAAAGCAGCCAGTATACACCAAGACTCCTGGGGGAGCTGAGGCCTAGGTGAGACTCGCAGTGCGACAGCACGAAGAGGCTCAGCAGCCGCCCCCGGAAAGCGAAGTGTATACTAGCTGCGGGGCGAGATAACATCAATCGCTACCAAATCAATATAGAAGTTACGTCGCAGTTTTGTTCAACTGTAAAAGGTTAAGTAACAACATAATTTACTGAGAGAGTCAGCTTTTTTCTATTTAAAAAGCATTAACCGCAGCTTCTGCTACCTGGACATCCTGTGGCACTGATCCGCCACTGACACCGACTGCACCCACCACTTTTCCGTCTTTTTCAAGTGGGATACCGCCACCGAAAACGACAATTTTTCCTTGGTTCGTTGTGTTAAGTCCCCAAAGTTCTGCATTAGGCACCGTTGCTTCTTCCAGATTTGACGTAGGCATTTTGAGTGCTACTGATGTCCAGGCCTTATTCCAGGAGATGTCCACACTTGCGAGCCATGCATCATCCATTCGGTGCGCAGCAATCAAATTTCCACCATTATCAAGTACTGAAATGACCATTTGTACACCGATTTTCTCTGCTTCTTGTTCAGCGCTGTTAATCAGCTTTTTGGCTGTTTCCAAATTTAGTTCCTCCACTTTCAACATCCTTTCTCTATATTATTTCTTGAAGTTCCGTTTTCATTGAAGGTTCTTCCCATCTTATTGAGAAATAAAACAATAATTCTATAAAATTTTGGAAATAAATTAAATTTTATAGTTTTATAAGTCAATAACTGGGTAGAGAAGGAATAGGGTCTTTGTGGCCTGTTGATCACATAATACACAAAGGAGGTTATTTTGGTGGCTGACAATCGTGGAGTAGTTTATACAGGAGAAGGAAATGTGGAGGTGCAGGATATCGCATATCCTGATTTAGTTCTGCATGATGGACCGGGTGTACCAAAGTCGAACGTTGGCAGGAAATGTGAACATGGAGTTATACTGAAAAATATCGTTACGAACATCTGTGGCAGCGACCAGCACATGGTTCGCGGTCGTACTACTGCGCCGTCAGGTCTGGTCCTGGGGCACGAGATTACCGGTGAAGTTATTGAGGTGGGACGTGATGTGGAATTCATTAAAAAAGGGGATATTGTATCCGTGCCGTTTAATGTGGCATGCGGACGCTGCAAAATGTGCCAGCGGCAGGATACCCATATCTGCCAGAACGTTAATCCGGAAAGACCCGGTGGAGCCTATGGTTATGTCGATATGGGCGGCTGGGTAGGTGGTCAGTCCGAATATGTCATGGTTCCATATGCCGATTTTCAGCTGTTGAAATTTCCTGATAAGGACAAGGCTATGGATAAAATTCTTGACCTTACCATGTTATCGGATATTTTTCCAACAGGTTACCATGGAGCAGTAAGCGCCGGCGTAACAACAGGTTCAACTGTTTATGTTGCAGGTGCGGGACCGGTTGGATTGGCTGCAGCACACTCCGCACAATTGCTTGGTGCAGCAGTAGTTATTGTCGGTGACTTAAAAGAAGAAAGACTGGAACAGGCAAGAAGTTTTGGTTGTGAGACAATTAATTTAAAGGAACATGATGATGTTGGCGAACAAATTGAGCAGATTCTTGGTGATCCCGAAGTCGATTGTGCAATCGACGCAGTTGGTTTTGAAGCATATGGACATGGGACAGATCACCAGGATGCACCGGCTACTGTACTTAATACGATGATGGGTGTTGTTGAAGCAGGTGGCAGATTTGGAATTCCAGGTCTGTATGTGACGGAAGATCCAGGGGCAAAAGATAACGATGCTAAACAGGGATCGTTAAAAGTACGCTTTGGTTTAGGTTGGTCAAAAGCGCATTCATTTACCACTGGACAAACTCCTGCTATGAAATATCAACGGCAATTAATGAATGCTATTCTTAATGGTAAAGCGGAAATCGCAAAAGTTGTGAATGCAACCGTAATATCGCTGGATCAAGCTCCGCAAGGTTATGCTGATTTTGACAGCGGTGTTGCGAAAAAGTTTGTCATTGATCCGCATGGCACGCTAAGCAAACAGTAAAAATTACCGGAAAGGCTGAAAATCGCTTTAGAGAAAGAGCATTCCGGACATTTCTGAAAGTAGTGATAACCGGTAGAGACCTTGTCTATATTTGGCAAGGTCTTTATTAGCAGTTAAAAAACATTTTCTCTCATGAATGTGGCCATAAGACGTAAGGCGCTATTATCAAGGTTCATTTTTAAAATAACGGTTCAGCCCGTTGACTATTCCGGTAACAATTTTTTTCTGGTAAGCGTTCGTCTGCAGCAGTTTTTCTTTTTCAGGGTTGGAAATAAAGCCCAGTTCCAATAATATGGCAGGTTTCAAGTTTTGCCTGATAACCTGGTAATCCGCAAATTTGCTGCCCCGGTTTCGCACTCCGGTTTCTTTACTGACTTCTTCCAGTATGTAACGGGCAAGGTCTTGATACTGGTTACGATAATAATAAGCAGAAATTCCCGTAACACTTGGCAATTTGGGAAAGCTGTTATAGTGAATACTGATGAAAGCATCCGTTTGGTTTAAATTAGAAAGGCTTGTCCTGCTTGCCAGCGAAACAAATTCATTTTTTTCCCTTGTCACAATTACATCGGCTCCAAGCATTGTCAACTCATGTTTCAATTCTCTCATGGTTTGGTACGTATAATGCTTTTCATATGTTCCGTTGGCCCCTATAGCCCCGATATCCCTTCCGCCATGGCCGGCATCAATGACAATTGTCTTGTTTTTGATGGAGTTGTTCGATTCGGCTTGCTGGCTTTTAAGAATATCCTTCAGAATGAATCCAGTTAAATTATCATTGGAAATTTCATACCATTTTTCGGTTTCTGATATGATTTGGAACTCCGCACCTTGTTCTGCAAATCCAACAATATCAAAAGTGGAAGCAGGGCCTCCACGCAGATGGACCTTTTCTTTTGATATGGTAATTGTTTTTCCTGTCTGCTTAGATTGTTTCCCGTCTGAATAGGATTGAATAGTGACATACTGCGATGCCAACCAGCCTTTTTGATCCTGAAGCCTTATCTGTACCCATTTATCCTGTTGCTGAATCATGGGATAGACATCTCCGGAATGGACTTGTGTAACGACTTCATGTTGTGTTCCAGGACTGCTTCGCACATTCAGGTTATCAGTGTTCACAACCACAGAAGCACTTTTATCTGCCGTCGCCATTGAAAAAACAAGCAGTCCTAAGATGGTTAGGAATAATATTAATTTTTTAATGGGAAATGAAACCTCCTCTGTCCATTATTATCAATCATAATAAATATTTGATAAATAGGCAAAACTAATGGGACTGAGGGAGGGATGTACTGTGCGTTATCATGAAAAACAATGGAATGCAACGATGAATAATAATGATGTGTTTGGTGTTAATTTACATCATTTTATGGAATTGGAAAAAAATCATAATTATATGGAAATAGCTGAAGAGTTTGGAATTTCAGTAGGTGAAGTAAAAATGTTGAAGAAAAAAATTATTCGCTCTTGACATTCATATAACAAGCAATTATGATAATAGTCATATTAAATGATCAATGAATACAAACCGGTGATGGAAAAAGTAATTGGAACCCACGTGGAAAGAGAGAAAATGTCTCAGGCTGAAAACATTTTTGCACGATGCTTCAATGAAAGACATTCCTTAGGCTTTGTACTGAAGTACTGAAGTAGGTACAAACGTTTTGCAGGCGTTAACTGTGCAGAGTGGATGCCATTTGTGCATCAACCAGGGTGGCAACGCGGGTAACTCCCGTCCCTTTATTATAAGGGACGGGAGTTTTATATTGCTTAAAAATTTGTATAGGGGATGATGGAATGAGCTTTAAAGCGCCGAGAGGCACGGTGGATATTTTACCGGAAGAGGCGGCTAAATGGGATTACATTGAAAAGCAAATCAAGGATATATGCAGAAGGTACCATTTTGAAGAAATCCGAACGCCGCTGTTTGAGCATACAGAAGTTTTTCAACGTGGTGTCGGTGATTCTACCGATATCGTGCAAAAAGAAATGTATACATTTGAAGATCGTGGCGGCAGAAGTCTGACATTGCGCCCTGAAGGAACGGCTTCAGTTGTTCGGGCATTTGCTCAAAATAAATTGTTCGGTAATCCGATTCAGCCGGTGAAATTGTTTTATTTTGCCCAAATGTTTCGCTATGAACGACCGCAGAAAGGGAGAATGCGCCAATTAAATCAATTTGGTGTCGAGGTCTTGGGCAGTGCGAACCCGGCAGTTGATGCAGAAGTGATTGATTTGGCTATGACCTGTTACAAGGAGTTGGGGTTAAGGTCGTTGAAACTTGTCATCAACTCACTTGGTGACCAGGAGAGTCGCTCCAGTCACCGTCAGGCATTGATTGACCATTTCACACCGCATAAAGATGAACTTTGCAGCGATTGTCAGAACCGGTTGACTCAAAACCCAATGCGGATTCTTGACTGCAAGACGGATCGTGATCACCCGGCAATGAAAACGGCGCCGTCGATACTCGATTATTTGAATGATGAATCAAGGACATATTTTGAACAGGTACAGGAATATTTAACAAGTATGGGAATCGAGTATGAAGTGGATCAGAATCTTGTTCGCGGATTGGACTATTATAATCATACCGCTTTTGAAATTATGAGTGAGGCTGATGGATTTGGGGCTATTGCAACACTGGCCGGCGGTGGCAGGTACAATGGTCTCGTTGAGGAACTTGGCGGACCGGCAACCCCCGGAATCGGATTCGGTATGGGGCTGGAGCGATTATTGATGGCATTGGAAGTGGAAAATCAGGCTATCCCGATTGACAAAAGTCTGGACTGTTTTCTGGTCGCCGCGGGGGATGAAGCGGACAAACAGGCAATGACGCTCTTGCACCGTCTGAGGAAAAATGGGATTCAGGCTGACAAAGATTATCAAGGTCGCAAAATGAAGACCCAATTTAAAACCGCTGATCGCTTAAAAGCAAAATTTGTGCTGGTTATCGGTGACGATGAGCTGAAGAAACAAATTGTTACGGTTAAGGACATGACAAGCGGTGATCAGAAGGAAATACCAATGGAAAAACTGGACGAAACGATGCAGCAGTTAGTGACAGGAGGCAAATGATATGACGGAACGAATTTTAAGTGGAACACTCACTAAGAAAAATGTAGGAGAAAAAGTGCTGCTGAAGGGATGGGTACAAAAAAGACGGGATCTTGGCGGATTAATTTTTATCGATTTACGAGACAAATCAGGTCTCGTTCAAGTAGTGTTCAATCCTGATAATTCCAAAGATGCCTTGGAAACAGCTGAATCAGTTCGAACCGAATATGTGATTGAAATAACCGGTGAAGTAGTGAAGCGGGATGAGAGTACTGTCAATGATGCCCTGGAAACCGGTGAAATAGAGATAATGGCTGATAGACTTATTATTTTGAATAAGGCGAAGACACCGCCATTCCTTATCCAGGATCAATCTGATGTAACCGAGGATATGCGATTAAAGTATCGTTACATTGATTTACGCAGAAATGTTTTGCAGAATACGTTTAAATTAAGGCACCAGACAACACAATCAGTAAGGAACTTTTTGAATAATCGGGAGTTTTTGGAAATGGAAACCCCGATTTTAACGAAAAGCACACCCGAAGGAGCACGTGACTATCTTGTGCCAAGTCGCGTGCATGAAGGTGAATTTTATGCATTGCCACAATCCCCACAACTGTTTAAACAGCTGATCATGTTGGGCGGTTTTGAGAGATATTATCAGATTGCCCGTTGTTTCAGAGACGAGGATCTTCGGGCGGATCGTCAGCCGGAGTTTACTCAGATTGATATTGAAACATCTTTTATGACAAGTAATGAAATTATGGAAATGACAGAAGAAATGATGAAGCAGGTTATGAAAGAAATTAAACATATCGATATTGAAACACCGTTCAAACGGATTCCATATGACGAAGCAATGGCCAGGTTTGGTTCAGATAAACCGGATACCAGGTTTGGAATGGAACTGATTCATGTTTCCGATGTACTGGCAGATTCATCGTTTAAGGTTTTTCAAGGAGCCATCAGTGCCAAAGGGAAAGTATGCCTGCTGAATGTAAAAGGGCAGGCTGATAATTATTCGAGAAAAGACCTCGATAAACTGACTGATTTTGTAAAAGTATACGATGCCAAAGGAATGGCTTGGTTGAAGGCAGAAGGGGATGAGTTGAAAGGTCCGATTGCAAAGTTTTTGACGGAAGAAGAAAAGGCTGGACTGATTGAGCGGGCAAATGCAGCTGATGGTGACCTGCTGCTATTCGGTTCGGATAAGACAAGTGTGGTGTATGATGCACTGGGGGCGTTGCGTCTTAAACTGGGACGGGAACTTGGTCTCATCGATGAGAGTCAGTTTAATTATTTGTGGGTAACCGATTGGCCGCTGTTTGAATATGATGAAGGTCTGAATCGGTACACGGCTGCACATCATCCATTTACAATGCCTGCAGGTGGGGATGTTGAAAAATTGAAATCCAATCCGGAGAGCGTTCGAGCAAATGCATATGACCTTGTATTGAATGGATATGAGCTTGGTGGAGGTTCATTGCGTATTCATAAACGTGAACTGCAGGATACTATGTTTGAAGTGTTGGGTTTCACCAAGGAAGAAGCTAATGAACAGTTTGGATTTCTGCTGGAGGCATTGGAATATGGAGCACCGCCTCATGGGGGCATAGCGTTGGGACTGGACCGGATTATTATGCTGCTGGCAGGAAGGTCCAATTTGCGGGATACGATTCTGTTTCCAAAAACGGCATCAGCTTCCGACTTGCTTACCGATGCACCGGATGGAGTGAGTCAAGCACAACTGGAAGAACTCTCTATTCATGTTGACGGAAAAAAATGAGTAGAAGTTGGTAATGTTGTAGAAATGTAATTTTTGTAATCAATCCTTTAAATTTAGAATATTGAAAATCGAAATGAACTGTGGTAGAATAAATTTACAGTTGAAGTAAGGAGAATAAGCAATCCTGATGTGTACGTCTGCCATAATCGTTTTGACCGAACATCTATATAAACGGGAGCCTGTAGTGTTTCCATGTTGCGTGCGCGCCTCGTCCGAGGAAGCATAATAAATATGGAACAGGGCACCCACCTGCCGAGAGCGGGATCAAAACTTATGGACGGCACGATTGGGATATGAGGCTGGGACAAAACCCAGTAAAATAGAATAAGCGTGGTCTCCACCATTAAGTGGAAAGACCACGCTTATTTTTTTGCTTTTAATAAACAAAAAGGACACCTTCTGATAAAATTAAAGTAACCACACAATAATCATCGGAGGTGTCCTTATGTTTAAACATTATAACATGAATCAAGTGGTTTTGCCGTTAGATTTAGAAATAAAACTTCAAGAAGATGATATTGCTTACGCTGTGAATGACATAGTGGAAGCTATTCCGGATGATGCATTCATTAACTTTTTACGTGACACTGGTTGTCCAGCTTATCATCCACGCATGATGATGAAAATTATTTTATGTGCTTACACGCAATCTGTTTTCTCTGGCAGAAAGGTGGAAGGATTACTGAACGATAGTGTACGTATGATGTGGTTAGCCCAGGGATATGAGCCGAGTTATCGCACCATCAATCGATTCCGTGTTCATCCAGAGGTCAAAGAACTATTGCGTCAGTGCTTCGTGCAATTTCGTTGTCAGCTTGTACGGGAAGAACAGATAGATGAAGAAGCGATTTTTATGGACGGAACCAAAATCGAAGCGAATGCCAATAAGTATACATTTGTTTGGCGTAAAGCGATTGAAAAATACAGTGCCAATTTGGTGGAGAAGTCCAACCAGATGTATGATGAACTATTGGAAAAAGAAATTATTCCGGAAATCGAACGGGAAAGCGCAGATGAGCTATCTACCGATGAGCTCGAAAAAGTAGTCGAAAAGCTGGATGAGAACGTTGAAGCCTATAATAAAAAAATCGAAGCAAGTGAAGATGGAAGCGAACGGAAACGGCTTCGCTCCGAACGCAAAACACCGAAACAATATCGTAAACAATTTAAGGATTACGTGGCACGCAAACAGAAATACCAGCAGGACATGGAAACCTTCAGAACACGCAACAGTTACTCCAAGACAGATCATGATGCCACGTTTATGCGAATGAAAGATGACCATATGAGAAATGGCCAACTGAAAGCAGGCTATAATGTGCAACTTGCGACAGAAGGACAATATGCGCTCGCTTATGATGTGTTTCCAAACCCGACAGATACACGTACATTCATTCCTTTTCTGGATCATATCGAGGAACGTTTCTTTAAGCTACCGACGTATATTGTCGCTGACGCAGGCTATGGAAGTGAACAAAACTACGAAGACGTCATCGAGAATCGGAAACGCACGCCACTGATTACGTATAACCAATACCGTAAAGAGAAGAAAAAGAAATATAAGGAAAACGCCTTTAATGTAGCCAATTGGGAATATAGCGAGGAAAATGATACCTTTACCTGTCCGAATGGTAAAAGATTAACCTTCCGCTATATGTCCAACCGAACAGACCGATATGGTTATACAAGGACATTTAAAGTTTATGAATGTGAAGACTGTTCCGGTTGTCCGTTACGATCCCAATGCACCAAAGCAAAGGAAGGCCATAACCGAAGAATTTATTATAACCAAAAGTGGGAGCAACAAAAAGCATATACGAGACAACAGCTTTCGGAAAAAGAAACTGGTGAAATTTACGGTAAACGTAAAATTGAGGTGGAACCAGTCTTCGGATTCTTGAAGGCTAATTTGCGTTTCACCCGTTTTTCTGTACGGGGCAAAGAGAAAGTGGAAAATGAATTAGGATTTGCATTCATGGCGGTGAACTTGCGAAAGTACACTGCCATGAACGTAAATCAACCAACAGATCATAAAAATAATCCAAATCAAAATGGTTCCGATCACCAACAATCGATGATCGGAACCATTTTTAAGTTATTTTTGGCTAGTTATGTCCCAGCCTCTTGGCAGTTAACAGAATCGCTTTAACGCTTTAACGAATGCCAACTTTTCTAAAAGCTGGTTCTTACGCTTTTTTAGTTACCCGAACTATCCGCCACCTGTTGGAGGTTTCCGTTTTTATCCATTTTAAATGATGGTGCTTTAAATGCTCCCTGATCTTCTAAAACCGTCATTTTTCTGGCGCGGTCCATAATTTGCATGAATACCTGATAATCCTCTTGTACAGCTGCAAACTGTTTTTTGGTTTCTGCAAGTTTATTTTCCAACTCTTCTACATGTTCCCGTAACATTCGGTTTTCATTTTCAGCTTGTTCCAATGATACTTTCGATTGATTGGAAGCATGATAGTCTTCTTTCAGTTGGGTTAAATAATGAATGACAGTATCCATACTGAGTTCCGGTGTTTCTGATTGCTGTATTTCAGTGTTTGTGACAGTTGTACGCTGCGGAAGAGGTGCAACTGTTTGTTTGCTTTTTGATGCGTTTACAGCTTGTGCACGTTTCTTCTCTTTCCGCTGACGTTTTGCCAGATCGATAGCATTTTCATATTTTGCCCGGACTTCCGCGTTCCACCTAAATCCACAGGCAGCTGAAGTCCTGTTTAGTTTATCTCCTACTTCTTCAAATGCATTTAACTGGGTGCTTCCTTCCCGTATATGGCGCAAGACCGTTTCTGCCAGTAACAGGTCATCTTCGTGTGACCAGGCATCCTGTCTGACTTTAACCATTTTTTCATCTCCTTTTCCAAATCGGCATGTTCATAACATAGATTAAAATCTTTATGACTATTGTGACCGGTATGAAAAGGATTTATACGTCTACTATCTAGTATTTATCAGAGTCGGACTGTATTTTCTCATAAACCTGCTTCAGTGCCCGTTCAAATTTGCCAGAATCCTTTGGCTGGTAGTAGTGTTTGTTTTTTATAGAATCAGGCAGATATTGTTGTTTTACCCATCCGTTATCGTAATTGTGCGGATATTGATATTCAATACCTCTACCTAATTGTTTGGCACCCTGATAATGGGAATCTTTCAGATGAGCAGGTACATCGCCGCTTTTCCCGCTGCGGATATCCGACAAAGCTTTGTCAAGCGCATTATAGGCTGTATTTGATTTTGGAGAGAGGGCCAGTTCAATAATAGCTACTGATAAAGGTATCCTTGCCTCGGGAAAGCCTACCCGTTCGGCAGCCTGAACGGCGGCAATTGCCCGCGGACCCGCCTGCGGGTTGGCCAGACCGATATCTTCATATGCACAAACAATCATGCGCCGTGCAATACTGTCTAAATCTCCGGCTTCTATCAGGCGTGATAAATAATGCAATGCTGCATTGACGTCACTTCCTCTGATAGATTTTTGAAACGCTGACAGTACATCATAATGGGCATCACCGTCCTTATCATGGGAGAAACTCTTCTTCTGCATACATTCTTCGGCAATGTCCAGGTTAAGGATAATTTCACCCTGTTCATTTTCGGGTGTTGAATATACAGCGAGCTCCAGACCATTAAGCGCAGCGCGTAAATCACCGCCCGAGGCAAAAGCAAAGTGATCCAATGCCTCATCAGATATATTTATCTTTCGGGACCCAAAACCATTTGTTTCATCACTCACAGCACGATGTATTGCTGTTTTGACATGGTCTGCAGTCAGTTTATGCACCTCGAATAGATGACATCTGCTTCGGATTGCCGGATTGATGGAATGGTATGGATTACTGGTTGTACAGCCGATTAAAGTAATTAAATTGCTTTCGATATGTGGCAGCAGAAAATCCTGCTTTGCTTTGTCCAGTCGATGAACTTCATCCAGAACCATTACCGATTGGCCGGTCATCTTTGCTTCTTCGACAGCAATTTCCATATCTTTTTTTTTGTCTACTACCGCATTTAGTATTTTAAATGGGAGGTTCAGACTTTTAGCCAGCGCAACTGCCATGGACGTTTTCCCCGTACCTGGCGGACCGAATAGGATCATGGATGCCAGACGATCCGCCTGAACCATACGATTTAATATTTTGCCTTCACTGATCAGGTGTTCCTGGCCAATTATGTCATCGATATTGGTCGGGCGCATTTTATATGCAAGTGGTTGTTGATTCATTTTCCATCTTCCTTTGTATGAAAATAATAGTTTGTATATCAGCGTAATCTTGAATTTCCTGAAATGCAACATGGTTGTCATTCATGCTATAATAACATGTATTGAAAAACAGAAATAATGAAAGCTATAGAATTATCATAAATAAGAGGTGTCATTATGAAGATTTCAACAAAGGGAAGATATGGGCTTACCATCATGATTGAATTGGCCAGAAAGTATGGAAATGGTCCAATGTCTTTAAAAGCGATAGCACGGGAGAAGAATTTATCCGAACATTACCTGGAACAACTGGCAGCACCACTGCGCAATGCCGGTCTTATTAATAGTATCCGCGGGGCTTATGGCGGGTATGTTTTGGCGAAAAAACCGGGTGAAATTAAAGCAGGAGATGTAATCCGTGTTCTGGAAGGCCCGATTTCCCCGGTTGAAGGCATTGAAGAAGAAGAACCCGCACAGCAAGCGTTGTGGATCAGGATACGGGATGCTGTACGGGACGTTTTGGATACAACAACATTGGATGATTTAAAAAAGCATCAGGACGACAAATTACAGGATGCTTATATGTTTTATATATAATTATTTGGAAACAGAAAGGGTTTGGAAAGATTGGACTATATTTATTTGGACCATGCTGCAACAGCACCAATGGATAAACGGGTAACAGATGCGATGGTTCCTGTTATGAATGGGGTTTTCGGAAACCCGTCAAGTGTTCATTCTTTTGGGAGAAAAGCACGGCAGCATTTGGATGAAGCACGCCGAGTTATGGCTGGGAGTATTCAGGCAAATGAGAAGGAAATCATTTTAACCGGCGGCGGAACCGAAGCTGATAATCTGGCATTGATTGGAACTGCATTTGCCAATCAACATAAAGGCAATCACATTATTACTACGGTACAGGAGCATCATGCTACACTTCATACTGCTCATTACCTTGAAAGCAAAGGGTTTGACGTGACATATCTTCCAGTCGATGAAACAGGCGTGGTGTCATCGGACGCTGTAAAAGATGCGCTTACCGACGACACGATTTTGGTATCAGTCATGTATGTCAATAATGAAACTGGTATGATTCAGCCTATTAAAGAGATTGGTGAAATCTTATCCAGGCATCAGGCATATTTTCATACAGATGCTGTACAGGCATACGGTTTGCTTGATATTGATGTAAAAGATTCCGGCATTGATATGTTGTCGGTATCATCACACAAATTAAGCGGTCCAAAAGGGATTGGTTTCTTATATGCTGCCGATGATGTGAAGCTTGAAGCGATCCAGTATGGTGGTGAGCAGGAAAGGAAACGCAGGCCAGGCACAGAGAACGTGGCCGGTGCTGTAGGGTTTCAAAAAGCGGTTGAAATTATGATGGAGAGCAAAGTGAATCGAAACAAGCTGTATGCCGACTTTAAAGGTTTGTTTATAAATGAATTGACCGAAGCAGGTGTGCAATTTGAAGTAAATGGAACTGCCGAAAATGCAATTGCTTCCATTATGAATATCAGTTTTCCAGGAACCAATGTTGAGTCCATGCTGACTAATCTTGATCTCGACAGGATTGCAGTATCAAGCGGGAGTGCATGTACAGCGGGATCTGTTGAACCTTCACATGTACTGACCGCCATGTATGGAGAAAATAATGAGCGGACAACCAATTCCATACGGTTCAGTTTCGGAATTCATAATACAAAAGAAAATGTGAAAGATGCAGCCGGACGTGTTGCAAAAATCGTCAGACGTTTGTCTGCGAGTAAGGAGGTGCAACAATGAAGCGTAAAGAAGATACAAGAGTAGTAGTTGGTATGAGCGGAGGAGTTGATTCCTCAGTTGCAGCACTGTTGTTGAAAGAACAAGGCTACGATGTAGTTGGTATTTTTATGAAAAATTGGGATGATACGGATAAAAATGGTGTTTGCACGGCGACGGAAGATTTTGATGACGTTGTCAGGGTCTGCAATCAGCTTGATATTCCATATTTTGCGGTAAATTTTGAAAAGCAGTACTGGGATAAAGTGTTCACCTATTTTTTAGATGAATATAAAGCCGGACGAACGCCTAATCCTGATGTGATGTGCAATAAGGAGATTAAATTCAAAGCATTTCTTGACCATGCATTGTCTCTGGGAGCGGATTATTTGGCAACCGGACACTATGCACAAGTAAGGGAAAACAATGGCAGATATGAAATGCTTCGTGGAGTTGATGACAATAAGGACCAGACATATTTCCTGAATCAATTGACAGAAGATGTTCTAGAAAAAGTAATGTTTCCGCTGGGACATCTGCAAAAGCAAGAAGTACGTAAAATTGCCAAAGAACACGACCTGGTTACGGCAACAAAGAAAGACAGTACAGGAATATGTTTTATCGGAGAACGCAATTTCAAGGAATTTCTGAGCGAGTATTTACCGGCACAGCCTGGATTGATGAAAACTTTGTCAGGAACTGAAAAAGGGCGCCACGATGGATTAATGTATTACACAATTGGTCAGCGTCAAGGCTTGGGAATAGGCGGTTCCGGAGATCCATGGTTTGTTGTTGGCAAGAACCTGGAAGACAATGTCCTCTATGTTGAGCAAGGTTTTGCAAATGATAAACTTTATTCAGACGGGCTGTTGGCAATGGACGTAAACTGGATTGGTGACACGCCGGCCGAACCTTTTACATGTACCGCTAAGTTTCGATATCGGCAAAAAGATAGTGAAGTCATTGTACATCCGCTTGATGATGGAAAGGTGAACGTGGAATTCAAAGACACACAGCGAGCTGTTACACCTGGACAGGCAGTTGTATTTTATGATGGAGAGATTTGCCTTGGCGGGGGTACCATCGATGAAGTATTCAAAAATGACGCCTCATTGGATTATGTCGGATAACATTCAGGATCATCTTGCATGATCCTCTATTTTTTTAGCAAAAGCTGAAAACGCGGAAAGGGCTGAATATAATGGACAAGACCGAACAGGCGATTGAATTGATGAAGGAACAGAAATATGAAAAAGCGGCAGAATTGTTTAATGAAATTATCGAGGCAAACCCGGAGGAACCATTGGGTTATATTAACTTTGGTAATTTATTGCTGCATATTAATGATTTTGAACGAGCGCAGCGCTTTTTTGAACGAGCGATTGAACTGGATCAGTATGCCGCAACAGCCTATTATGGACTGGGTAATATTTATTATGAACAATCACTCTACCCTAAAGCACAGGAAAATTTTCAGAAAGCAATTGAAATCGGATTACTGGAAGCAGATGCCTATTTTATGCTTGGTATGACTTTTTACCATCAGGAGCATTTCAAGCTTGCATTGCCATATCTGCAACGGGCAACTGAGCTGGATTCGGAAGATGAGGAAGTGCTGTTTCAGTATGGATTGACACTTGCACAAAGTGATCACCTCAAGGATGCCAAAGGGGTGTTTGAAAAAGTACTGAAGCTGGAATCACAGCATAGTGATGCACACTATAATTTAGGAGTTATCGCATTGTACGATGAAGATCTTACACAAGCATTGCATCACTTTGATGAGGCGTTGGAAATACAGCCGGAGCACACACTGGCAGCTAACGGAAAAGGCCAAATTGAACAGTTACTGAACAATACCGATTTGTAAGATGGCGGGGTAATGTTAATGGCAGCAGACAGCAAAATGGATCATGAAAGAGGATATATTAAGGGAGAGCTTCTGTATACCATTTTTCAGAATGAGCAGGAGCATTTTTCAATTGCAAAAATAAAGGTACATGATACAAATGAGGACCTTAAGGCGAAAGATATCGTGATTAAAGGTTATTTTTCCAATTTGCAGGATGCAACGGTCTATAATTTTTACGGAACCTTTGAAAACCATGTGAAATTTGGCATGCAATATAATGTAAGCTCATATCAGACATTTATTCCGGAAACGAAAGATGGTCTGGCTGCCTACCTGTCCAGTGATCTGTTTTATGGCATCGGTAAAAAAACTGCTGAGAAAGTTGTGGGGAAATTAGGTGAGCAGGCGATTTCCGAAATCCTGAATAACCCGGATGTGTTAAAGGAAATCCCCGGCTTGAAGGCGGAGAAAAGAGACTTTTTGGTAAAGACACTGCAGGAAAATCAGGGGTTTGAACATGTTGTTGTTTATCTCGCTAAATATGGAATCGGGCTGAAATTGGCGCAGAAAGTATTTCAGGAATATAAAGAGCGGGCAATTGAGGTGCTGGAAAGTGATCCGTATCAGTATGTGTTTGATATCGAAGGGTTCGGGTTTCGAACGGCGGATCATATCGCCCAGCAAAACGGTCTGTCGCTAACACATCCTAATCGTATTTCAGCGGGGTGTATTTATGTTTTACAGAAAAATATTCAAAATGGACATGTCTACCTGCCGTTGGATACATGCATTGGTCAGGTAATGGAATTGCTGTTTGACCATCAACAGCCCCTTACATATGATAATGTTTCAGAATTATTGATGGAACTTAACAAAACGAAGAAAGTCATCATTCAGAATGGTAATGTTTATCTGCCATCACTTTATTACGCTGAAGATGGTTTTGCTTCAAGTGTCAAACGATTGATGGAAAAACCAGTTGAAACTGATACGACAACGGCAGAATTAATGAAAATAATCGGTGATATTGAGGAAACAGAAATTTTAAGTTATGGCAAGGAACAATTCGATGCATTAAGTAAGGCACTGCAGTCAAAATTAATGATCGTTACAGGTGGTCCGGGGACTGGAAAAACAACTGTTATTAAAGGGATTGTAAAGGCTTATGCATCGATTCATCAGATGTCCATGGATCCTAAAGATTATGATTCTGAAACTGATTTTCCTTTTGTATTAACAGCTCCAACAGGCCGTGCTTCAAAAAGACTCAATGAATCAACCGGGCTGCCGGCAGTTACGATTCATCGTTTGCTGGGTTGGGATGGTCATAACGGTTTCAGTAAAAATGAGGATGATCAGCTGGCAGGCAAGTATCTGATTATTGATGAATTTTCAATGGTTGATATATGGCTGGCTAACAGTTTGTTTAAGGCTATCCCCGATGATATGCAAGTATTGATTGTTGGTGATGAGGATCAGCTTCCATCGGTCGGACCTGGTCAGGTATTGTCAGATTTATTAAGCAGCGGATTTATATCATTTGTGAGTTTGAATGAAGTATACCGGCAGAAAGAAGGATCAAAAATTATTCAGCTTGCACATTTAATTAAACATGATCGATGCAGTAATGAATCTTTGGCAAATGATAAAGATTTCAGTTTTATTGCCTGCAGGGAATTTCAAATGATTGATGTTATTAATAAAGTGTTTACCAGTGCCAAGCGGAAAGGAATAGACCCGAAAACCATCCAGGTTCTTGCTCCAATGTACCGTTCACAGGCTGGAATAAACGTGATAAACAGACATTTGCAGGCACTTATTAACCCAAAAACCGCTGCGAAACGTGAAGTGAAAGCAAATGATGTGCTATTCCGGATTGGTGATAAAGTAATTCAGCTTGTGAACCAACCGGAAGATGGCGTGTTCAACGGAGATATAGGTGAGGTCGCCGCTATCTTTGAAGAAGATGAAAATAAGGATCATGTTGAACAACTGGTTATCACGTTTGATGGAAAAGAAGTCGTATATGAACGTAAGGATTATATAAATCTGATGCACGCTTATTGTATATCCATCCATAAATCACAGGGCAGCGAATTCCCCATCGTCATTTTGCCTGTAGCATCCGGTTATAACCGGATGCTCAGGAAAAACCTGTTGTACACAGCTATTACCAGAAGCAAGCAATCATTGATTATTTGCGGGGAACAGCATGCATTTTTAAAAGGAGTTCGTACAAAAGACACAAATAAACGATATACATCGTTAACATATTTATTGGAAACGAGAATATCAAACACTATGCCGGAACCTGAGAACGATTCGGAAGAGGAAGAAATTTCGCCATATGATTTCATGTGAAAGTGAGGTATATTTTTTTAATTTCGGGCAACGATAAATAGAAAAACTCTGGCCTAGCTTTGACAGGTAAGAAAGTATAAAATTTTCTTACTGCATAAATGCAACTAAGGCCGTCACCTAAAGGCTTGGTGAAAACCAAGTTTTCTAATCAAAGGAGCTTTATGTATGTTCGAATGCCCGAATTGCAAAGGGAATGATCTGGGTAAAATTGGTCCACAGCAATACTACTGCTGGAATTGTTTTATCGAATTGTCTGTTGATGAAAATGTGCTTGCAATTCATCAGGTGGAATCAGATGGTTCGCTTAGTTCACTCGATGACTTGTTTACTGAAGATGAACGGAAGATTCAATGGTAGTCCTTAGCAATGACTTATGTCTTTATATGTGCTGAGGGGGAATTACATGTTTAAAACCAAGCTGTTGAATTTATTTCTGACTTCCCTTACCGGAATAATTATAATATTATTTGTTTTTCTGGTTATTAAACTGTTTCCATTTATTGGAGCTGTTTTTTCATTTCTTTGGCATATTGCTGCTCCGTTTTTGGCAGCCGGACTTATTGCTTACTTGCTATTTCCTGTTGTCCGGAAGATGAGCCAATATAATATGCCAAAAGGCTTGGCAATAATGATAATTTACGTGGTATTTTTCGGAGGAAGTGCCTACCTGATCTACCGGGTTTACCCTGCAATGATACATCAACTGGGCGGGTTGAAAGAACAATTGCCGCATCTTTTAAAACTGTATCGTGATTTTGTTTATTCGTTGTATGAATTTACGTCCTTTTTACCGGAACATTTCCATGATAAAATGGATGAGCTTTTGTATGAAATGGAAACCTACGTTGAAAACTTGCTTACCAATTTGGTTCGAGGATTTACAAAGATTTTTGATATGATCATCCTTTTAACCATAATTCCTGTCCTGGTATTTTATTTTTTAAAGGATCTCACACAATTGAAGGAATTTATAAAACAATGGGTACCGGAAAAATACCGAGGTGATTTGAGTCAATTTATCCGTTCTTTGGATAGTAGTTTAGGCAGCTATATCCGAGGGCAGCTTTTCGTTTGTCTAATTGTATCAACAGCTGCATTTGCATTTCTCTATTATTTAGATATTAACTATGCTTTGCTGCTGGCTGTTTTTATTGGTATAACGAATTTAATACCTTATTTCGGACCAATTATCGGAGCAGTGCCTGTGATTGCAATAACTGCTGCGACCGCCTCTGAACTGTTGCTTGTTGTTATTATCGGTTTATTTGTTATCCAGCTTATTGAAGGGAATTTGCTGACTCCGTATATAATGGGGAAAAGCATCCAGATTCACCCGGTAGCAATTATCCTTGCATTGTTTGTTGGAGGCGAAATATTTGGTATCATCGGAATGATTCTGGCCGTCCCTGCTCTAACCGTTCTGAAGGTGGTTTTTGAACAGACAACAGCTCTGGGTCGAAATCATTGACATATTCCTATTGTTTTCTTATAATATCGCATAACTGATAAATACAAGAAGGCGTTGAAGACACGGAGTACATGATACTATTTTAAAGAGAGAGACTTCCGTTTCGGCTGTAAGAAGTCTTAAATGAAAGGTCATGGAAAGCTATGTCGGAGTGCGGTTAATCCCCGCCGGTTTGCAAACCGTTAGCATGCTTAAGTGATGAACCATTATTTGGTTCATAATTAGGGTGGTACCGCGATGAATCTCGTCCCTGCAACGATGCAGAGAGGAGATTTTTTTAATGAATTAAACTGCAGATATGGAGGATGGAGCATGAAAAACTTAACATCAGCTCAGGTAAGGCAAATGTTTTTGGATTTCTTTAAAGAAAAAGGGCATGGCGTCGAACCGAGTGCATCACTTGTGCCAAAAGAAGACCCGACTTTACTTTGGATTAACAGTGGTGTTGCTACGCTGAAAAAATATTTTGACGGTCGGGTAATTCCGGAAAACCCCCGCATTGTGAACGCACAGAAGTCAATTCGGACAAATGATATTGAAAATGTCGGATTTACCGCACGACATCATACATTCTTTGAAATGCTGGGGAACTTTTCAATCGGCGACTATTTCAAAAAAGAAGCAATGGAATGGGCATGGGAATTCCTGACAAGTGACAAGTGGATTGGCTTTGATGCTGACCGCCTGTCGGTTACGGTACACCCGGAGGACGATGAAGCGTATGATTTATGGCTTAATCATGTTAACATTCCGGAAGAACGTATTATCCGTCTCGAGGAAAATTTCTGGGATATCGGAGAAGGTCCAAGCGGTCCCAATACAGAAATTTTTTATGACCGTGGTAAAAAATATGGGTCTGATCCAAATGACCCTGAACTGTACCCGGGTGGCGAAAATGAACGGTATCTGGAAATATGGAACCTGGTATTTTCCCAGTTCAACCATAATCCGGATGATACGTACACACCGCTGCCAAAGAAAAATATTGATACAGGTATGGGGCTTGAACGGATCGTTTGTGTCATTCAGGATACACCGACAAACTTTGAAACTGACCTGTTTATGCCGCTAATCCAAAAAACAGAAGAATTGTCTGGAGTGTCTTATGGACAAAGCAAAGATGCGGATACGGCCTTTAAGGTAATTGCTGATCATATCCGAACAGTTACATTTGCCATTGGCGATAATGCAGTTCCATCGAATGAAGGCAGGGGCTATGTGCTGAGAAGGTTATTGCGCCGCGCAGTCCGTTTTGCCAAACAGATTGGTATTGATAAACCATTTATGTACGAACTGGTTCCGGTTGTTGGTGAAATCATGAAAGATTTTTATCCGGAGGTTGTCAAACAATACGAATATATTGAAAATGTAGTAAAGGCCGAAGAAGAACGTTTCCATGAAACGCTTCATGATGGCTTGGAAATATTAACAACAATTATGGAGAAAGAAAAACAAAAAGGAAGCAATGTTTTTCCTGGAACAGAGGTATTCCGGCTTTATGACACGTATGGTTTCCCGAAAGAATTAACTGAGGAATATGTAGCTGAAGAAGGCTTCATTATTGATGACGAAGGGTTCCAGCATGAAATGGAAATGCAGCGTGACCGTGCCCGTAAAGCCCGCCAGAAAACGGATTCGATGCAAGTGCAAGATGGTGTCTTAGGTGAGCTGGATGCAGAAAGCTCGTTTATTGGTTATGAGCATGGTGAAGTGGAGACTTCTATTACCGCCATTGTCTCCGCTGATCAATTCGTGGATTCGGCACCCTCTGGCGACAGTGTTCTCGTTACGATGAAGGAAACGCCGTTTTATGCAGAAAGCGGTGGACAGATTGCCGATCAAGGTTGGATTTACACTGACAACTTCTCGGGTTATATTGAGGATGTACAAAAAGCACCAAAAGGCCAGCATATTCACAAGGTAAATATTAAAGATGGAGAGATTTGTGTAGGTGATTCCGTCAAAGCTATTATTGATAAGGAGTTCCGGAAATCAATCATCAAAAATCACACGGCAACACACCTTCTTCATCAGGCATTAAAAGATGTACTGGGTGATCATGTCAATCAATCCGGATCGCTTGTAACACCAGACCGGTTACGTTTTGATTTTTCCCATTTTGGCAGTGTGGAATCCGAGCAGCTGGAAGAGATTGAGCACAATGTAAACCGTAAAATTTGGGAATCCATTCCTTTGGTTATTGAAAACATGAAAATTGATGAAGCCAAGGAAATGGGGGCTATGGCTTTATTTGGTGAAAAATACGGAGATATCGTCCGCGTTGTGCAAATAAGTGATTACAGCATTGAATTGTGCGGTGGCTGTCATGTAACGAACACAGCAGAAATTGGGTTGTTTAAGCTTGTTTCTGAAACAGGCATCGGGGCAGGAACAAGACGAATTGAGGCCGTTTCAAGTAAAAAGGCGTATGAGTATATAAACAGTAAGCTTGACCTGCTCCATGAAACAGCACAGCTGCTTAAAACCAGTGAAGAAAATGCACCTGAGCGTGTGGAAGTTCTTTTCCAGGATATGAAAGCACTGGAGAAAACAAATGAGTCCTTAAGTGCCAAATTATCCAATGCTGAAGCTTCATCCATCCTTGATAAAGCAGAAGAAGTCCATGGCGTAAACGTTCTGGCGCAGCAAGTAAGCGTAAAAGACATGAATCAGCTCCGAAATATGGTGGACGACCTGAAGCAAAAAATGGGAACAGGCGTTATTCTTCTTGCTGCTGAGAATAACGGGAAAGTCCAGCTTGCAGCAGGTGTATCAAAAGACCTGATGGACAATGGACTCCATGCCGGAAATCTGATTAAACAGGCTGCCAAACTGTGCGGCGGCGGTGGAGGCGGCCGCCCGGATATGGCACAGGCAGGTGGTAAGAATCCTGAAAAGATTGATGAGGCACTTTTATTTGCAGCAAAATATGTTAAAGATAATACGGAAGAATAATCTCTTCCTTTCAATCTGATAAAAAATCATATAATATTAAAGATAAACATGTTAAAATGATGGATGAAGGCAAATTATGGAACGAGGTGTCACTATGAGCTCTACTGACAAAACGATGAAGTTTAACTTTTCAGAAGAACCTTTTGATCAGGATATCAAGGAAATACTGCTGACCGTCCATGGTGCCCTTAAGGAAAAAGGTTATAATCCGATAAATCAGATTGTTGGCTATTTATTATCCGGTGATCCTGCCTATATACCGAGATATAATGATGCCAGAAATTTAATCCGTAAAATTGAACGTGATGAGGTTATTGAGGAATTGGTCAAGTTTTACCTTGAAGAACAGCGCAGGAAAAGCTGAATGAAGATTATGGGTTTGGATGTCGGCTCCAAGACAATTGGTGTTGCTGTCAGTGATGCATTTGGCTGGACTGCCCAGGGTTTAACAACAATTAAATGGGATGAACACGATATTCATTCCGCAGATGATGAACTGAAGCAGATTATAGCAAAGCACGATGTTGAAAAAGCGGTTGTAGGGTTGCCCAAACATATGAACGGCAGCATTGGAGATCGTGGAAAAGCATCCGAAGTCTACGCCAAACATTTCGAAAAAGTTCATGATATCCCCGCAGTTCTATGGGATGAAAGGCTTACAACGATGGCTGCGGAACGTGTTCTGCTGGAAGCTGATGTGAGCAGGAAGAAACGGAAAAAAGTAATAGATAAAATGGCTGCTGTTATGATACTGCAAGGGTATCTTGATCAGCCCCAGGAAACGAGGTGACGTAATGCCACTGGATGAAAAGGAACGAATTATCATTCCCGATGAAAATGGGGAAGAGCATCTTTTTGAAGTATTGTTTTCATTTGATGTTGACCAGACGGAACAATCCTATATTGCTGTGGTGCCCGTTGAGCAGAAGGATGATGATGAAGTTGAAGTGTATGCTTTCCGTTATGAAGAAAAAGAAAACGATGACAATGATCTTTCACTATTTGCCATAGAGTCGGACGAAGAATGGGAAATGGTGGAGGAAATGTTAAACACATTGGCCGATGAAGAAGACCAGGATCAGTAATCCCTGAAACCAAATAACTGATTGCTTAGCCGACGTCGGGTAAAGATGTCGGCTATTGTTATATTTCTAGATATTTTATGCTTTTTTTAGTATAATTAACCGGGTGAAAGGGGGATACCCAATGAGCAAGGATAAAAAGCCACGGAAATACAGAGACAACCTAAAATTGCGCAGTGAAGAATCCCGGCTTGTCCGTAAAATTGTAATGCTCATTATTGTGGCAGTAATCCTTATTCTGGTTGTTGGTGGTATATCAGGTTATATGTACATTAAATCAGCTTTGCAGCCAGTTAACCCTGACAGTGAAGAAAAAGTAAAAGTGGAAATACCGATGGGTTCCTCAACTTCTGATATTGCATCGATATTGGAGGAAAACGGAATTATTAAAGATGGTCGGGTTTTTCGATTTTATATTAAATTTAATAATGAATCTAACTTTCAGGCTGGTAATTATACGTTTTCACCTTCAATGGAAATTGATGAGATCATAACATCGCTTAAGAAAGGCAAGGTTATGCAAGAGCCACTGTTGCGGATAACAATCCCGGAGGGTCAAACAATTAAAGAAATGGCAAAAATTTATTCAAAAAAATTGTCATTTAGCAAAAAAGATTTTTTAAATAAAGTAAATGATCGTGATTATATTGAATCATTAATTGACAGATATCCTGCAGTTTTGACAAAAGATATACTGAACCCGGATATCAGAACCCCACTGGAAGGCTATCTTTATGCTGCAACTTACAATTTTTATACAAAAAGTCCAAGTGTTGAATCAGTCGTAGAACGTATGCTGGAGAAAACAGTAACTGTTGTAACGCCATACCTGAATGAGATTTCAGAACAGGATTTGACTGTGCATGAAGCAATGACGATGGCTTCGCTGGTTCAAAAAGAGGCAAGCTCTGTTAAACAACGTAAAAAAATCGCTGGTGTATTTTATAATCGACTTGATAAAGGCATGCCGCTTCAAACGGATCCAACCGTTTTATACGCGTTAGGCGGACATAAAGAAAAAGTATTATATAAGGATCTTAAAATTGAATCGCCATATAATACTTATCATGTTGATACATTACCGGTTGGACCGATCTCCAATTTTGCCGAAAGTTCATTGAAAGCAACAGTGAATCCTGAAAAGTCAGATTTTCTTTACTTTTTGCATGATGACAAAGGGAATATCCATTACGCAGAGACACTTAAAAAGCACAGGCAAAATAAAAAGAAATATATTAATTAGGGATGTTGTAGAAGAAATGGTAGGATAGTTCAAGACAGTTATCTGCATGATTTGAGAAATTCCCAACGAGTCAAACAATTGAAGGAAGTGTGAATTCTATTCACATTTCCCGTTTTTTTACACATTAATAATTAGGCTGTCTTGGTAGAGAGTGTCGTTTTTGTCAATCACAAAATCCATAAACTGCGATATAGTATGATGTGTTACCATCGCTGCGGAAATACACGTCGCTTTCCGTGGGCGGCTGATGAGCCTCCTTGCGCTACCGCGCTGCGGAGTCTCATCTAGGCCTCTGCTCCCACAGGAGTCTCCGCGTATTTCCTCCGCTGATTCTTGTTCTGTTATCCACCGTCGCGGTCAGGAAACTTTACGAGATAATACTATATCGCAGTTTAGTTCAACAACGAAGTTAAAAAAACATAATATACGAAAATAGCTAATAATTAAGTTCAGGGGCTGACAAAATGGAGGAAAAACTGGATCAATATTTACAGAAAATGCTACTGCCTGCAGATGAGTGGGTTCGTGATCTTGCAGCAGAGGCTAAAGCAGACCGTGTTCCCATTATGGATCCGGTCGGAATGAATTTCGTGATGCAGCTTATCCGTTTAACCAAACCGCAACGAATTTTGGAAGTGGGTACCGCCATCGGGTATTCAGCAATGCGGATGGTTGAGGCAAATCCGTATGCTTCTATCATAACCATTGAACATGATAAAGTTCGTTACAACCAAGCGTTTAACAATATTCATAAAATGGAAATGGAGCACAACATTGAGGTTATCCATGGCGATGCATCTGAGGTTATTCCAACATTAGCAGCAGAAGAATCCTTTGATATGGTATTTATTGATGCAGCAAAGGGTCAATATAAACGTTTTTTTGAATTGGCTGCACCACTTCTTTCTGATAATGGATTCATACTTTCAGATAATGTATTGTTTAAAGGATACGTAGCAGATGAAGAAAAAGAGCATCCAAGATTTCAAAAAATAGCCCGGAAGCTTCGGGACTACAACGACTGGCTGATCCAACATCCGAATTTTATTACATCTATTGTTCCAATTGGTGACGGTGTAGCAATCAGTTATAAAAGTAATGGAAAGGAACTGAAAGATTATGTCTGAAAAACCTGTTGTTATAGGAGTTGCAGGCGGAAGCGGGAGCGGAAAAACAACTGTCACCCGTTCTATCTGTCAGCGTTTTGCTGATAAGACAATCCTTGTTATTGAACAGGATTATTATTATAAAGATCAGAGTCATCTTCCTTTTGAAGAGAGACTGAACACAAACTACGACCATCCGTTGGCATTTGATAACGATTTGCTGATCAGTCACTTGCATGATTTAATGAATCAAAAATCAATTAAGAAACCTGTTTACGATTATAAAGTTCATACACGTTCCAATGAGGTTATTCCGGTAGAACCAAAAGAAGTCATTATTTTGGAAGGAATTTTGATACTGGAGGATCCACGTCTGGTTGATTTGATGGATATCAAGGTGTTTGTGGATACTGACTCTGACGTTCGTATTATTAGACGGTTACTAAGGGATATTAAAGAACGTGGAAGAACACTTGATTCGGTAATCGATCAATATGTGAATAATGTACGTCCAAGCCATTTGCAGTTTGTCGAGCCAACGAAGCGTTATGCGGATATCATTATTCCGGAAGGCGGTCAAAACCATGTCGCAATTGATATAATGGCAACGAAAATTGAAAATATCCTAACTAAAAACCGACAAAATAAAGAATGAAAAGGTATTGAAAACATAAATAAAATCTGCCATAGTAGTGTTTAGTAAATATAATACAAGCTTTTATGAATGAATAAACGTATAGTACGAAGGTATTTATGCTTTCTTACTGTACAACATAAGCCCTTTTCATTTTCGTCGGCCAGTTTTTTGGATACATGATAGAAATAGGTATATGCTGTTTTTTAGTGAGCTTATGTATGATTTACAGTTAATATTGGAGGATCACAAAGGAGTGTAATAAGAATATGGCTACAGAGAAAAGTTATTATATGACCGATGAGGGGAAAGAGAAACTCGAGAATGAATTGCACTATCTGAAAACAGAACGCAGACAGGAAGTAGTGGAAAGAATTAAAGTTGCCCGCAGTTTTGGTGACCTTTCCGAGAATTCCGAGTACGATGCAGCAAAGGACGAACAAGCATTTGTTGAAACACGTATTTCACAGGTAGAAACAATGATTCGCAATGCAGTCATTATTGAAAATGATAATGAGAATCCAAACATTGTGTCACTTGGCAAGTCAGTAACCTTCAAAGAACTTCCAGACGGTGAAGAAGAAACATATACGATAGTTGGAAGTGCAGAAGCAGATCCATTTGAGGGAAAGATATCGAATGATTCACCAATGGCTAAAAGTTTATTAGGTCACGAAATCGGAACAGAGGTTTCCGTAGTAACACCAGGTGGCGATATTCAGGTTGAAATTGTTAAAGTTGACTAATGATTGGATGAAACGGAATGGATAATTCATTCCGTTTTTTTTCGTCTAAGAAAGGGTGTTAACTGCAGTTTTCTCAGGTGATTTACGATTTCCCCGGCATATATTTTTGTGTGTAAAATATGATATTATAGTCATGTGCACTATGGGGAGGGAAGCGGCCATGTCTGAAAACCAGAAAAATTCACGGGTTGGCAAATTTGATAAGCGGAGAAAAAATACAAAATCACTGACTATTTTCACGATACTTGGAAGTGTGCTTCTGGTCGTCTTTATAGCACTGCTGGTAGTTGGTGGCGATAATGAAGAGATGGCAGAAGGGAGCGGAACAAATCAGTCCGAGGGTGAACAAAGTAATCATAACGGTAAAGCAAATTCTGACGAGAAGCAGGAAAGCAGCTCCGGGAGTTCCGGTGATAGTGATGAACAATTAGAGGATGCGCAGCAAAAAAATGATAGCAACAACGAAGAAAGACAAAAAGTGAAACCTTCAGACGATAATGTGGTCAAAGCATATACGGGTAATTGGCAGCCGGTGGGAACGGAACAGACTGGCCCGCATACGATTAACTATAATGAAGGATCACAGGATCGGATTGAAATGAGAAAAGCAATATCAACAGCAACCGATTTAAACAGTGAAAACCTGATAATGTGGTGGATTTCCAGAAATGGTGATCAAAAGGTAGTAGTGACCACTTCTGATGCAAATGAAACGAATACCTACCGTGTATATTTGACATGGGTTAAAAATGAGGGCTGGAAACCAACAAAGGTGGAAGAACTTAAAGAAAATGATCAGAAGTACAGATTTGAATAACAATCAATTGTGGGATGAAGGGGGCATTTGCGATGCCAATTGGAATTATTGGTGCGATGGATGAGGAAATAGAGATGTTAAAGCAGCAGATGACAGACAGAAGCGAAATAACTGTAGCCAACTGTCTGTTTATTGAAGGTAAACTTTTTGAAAGGGATATCGTTTTGCTTAAATCGGGTATCGGAAAAGTGAATGCGGCAATGGCTGCAACTATAATGCACGAAAGATATGCGCCCTCACATGTTATAAATACCGGATCAGCAGGCGGATTTGCAGATTCGCTTCAGGTTGGTGATATTGTCATATCCTCAAAAGTTGTTCATCATGATGTGGATTGTACAGCATTCGACTATGCTTATGGACAGGTACCAGGTATGCCTGCAGTGTATGTACCGGACAAATCATTGGTAATGAAAACTTCGGATGCAATTAAAGAATTGGGAGTGCGATATACAGAGGGAATTATTGCAACTGGTGATTCCTTTATGTCCGATTCTTCCAGGGTCGCATTTGTAAAAGAACGATTCCCTGCGATGATTGCCGGTGAAATGGAGGCTGCTGCTATTGCACAGGTTTGTTATCAATACGGAAGTCCTTTTGTAATCATTCGTGCGTTGAGTGATATCGCCGGAAAAGATTCATCCGTTTCCTTTGATGCATTTTTGGAAACTGCGGCAGAAAATGCTGCCAAACTGATTATGAAGGTCATACCAGCTATATAATATATTATAAAATCATAATGAGATAACGATTAACGGAAGCGCGATGATGATTATATATCGCGCTTCACGTGTTTTAACCTCTTCTTTCTTTACGGAAATATTCATGAAATACTTTCATTAGCGCTCTTTTTTCAATACGCGATACATAACTTCTGGAAATGTCAAGCATCTGAGCGATTTCCCGCTGTGTCATTTCGTTGTGGTTATTGAGTCCGTATCGGTAAAGAATAACCTCTTTCTCACGGGTATCCAAAATTGATAAGTATTCATTCATTTTGTCAATTTCCATATTTAATTGGATGTATTCGATTATATTTTGGTTTTCCGCTTCCAGAATATCAATGAGACTGATCTCATTTCCTTCCTTATCCTGGCCAATCGGATCATGCAATGAAACATCCTTCCTTACTTTTTTTAAAGCGCGTAAATGCATCAATATTTCATTTTCAATACAACGTGCAGCGTAGGTCGCCAGTTTTGTTCCTTTGTCCGTTGAGTAACTTTCGATTCCTTTAATCAGTCCAATGGTGCCGATGGAAATTAAGTCTTCCATGTCCTCACCGGTATTTTCAAACTTCTTGACAATATGGGCGACAAGTCTTAAATTGTGCTCGATCAATTTGTTGCGT
The DNA here is from genome assembly GCF_902726655.1 of Virgibacillus ihumii. Lineage (NCBI taxonomy): Bacteria > Bacillati > Bacillota > Bacilli > Caryophanales > Bacillaceae > Virgibacillus > Virgibacillus ihumii. The sequence goes on along the minus strand of NZ_CACVAN010000001.1, from coordinate 1,098,543 downwards.
GCTTCATGACTTCCATTTTGCATCGCTTCGATATACTTTTTTTCATCTTCAGGGGGGAGCGGTTGAGGAAAAGCGTGATTTTTTACATACGACACAAAAAATAATGCTTCTTTAATTAATAAAGCAAGGACACTCAAAATTCCCGACAAACATAGCCACCTCCTTAACGAGCCAGTTGGGCTTCAGCCCATATAACATCTTTATGAAGGTGTAAGGCATTTTGTGTCTGTCCTTATTAAATACATAAAAAAACCGGCTATGCTGAAAATAGCCGGAAAAGTCAGTGCTGCTTTGTATGTTTTTGGATTGCATCTTCGTATTCATCCCGCCTGTGCTTCAGTACCGGTTTTATGCCTTTCCGATGCGCAGCACGTGCAATCATATGACCGGAAACCGGTGACGTTAAAAAGACAAATACAATAGCCAGTAATAATTTACCGCTGACAATACCATCATTTATGTACAAATAGAGTGTAGCTCCAACCAGAATGCCAACCACACCAAGTGTTGCTGATTTAGAAGCCGCATGCAACCTTGTAAACACATCAGGAAAGCGTATTATTCCGATTGAGCTGGATAGCATGAAAAATACTCCGAATAAGAGGAAAAAGATGATGATTAAATTCAAAATGATGCTAATCAGTGTCTCGATCAATAATAACACCCTTTTCAAGATATTTGGCAATGACAAGTGTGCCGATGAACAATAAAATACCAATTAATAGAACAACATCATTAAACTTGGTTGTTCCCAGTGTGATAGATAACAATGCTCCCAGTCCTACCATGTTTATTCCGATTGCATCAAGAGCTACTGCACGATCTGCATTGGTTGGCCCTTTAACAATCCGGATCAGAAGCAAAATAAGCGAAACAGCAATTAAAATCAGGCTCACTTGCGTAGCAATTGGTATTATATTTTGTGTGACCTGAAGAATGTCGTTCATCGTGTCACCTCCATAATCGCTTTTTCAAATGTATCTTTAATGGAGTTGATCTCATCATTGATATCGTCTATGTCCAGTGCATGAATGTAAATATGGGTATTGTCCTCTGATACAGCCACAGACAACGTACCTGGTGTGAGTGTAATCAGATTGGCCAACAGTGTAATTTCCCAATTGCTTTTTAATTCAGTCGGAAGGGCAAATATGCCGGGCTCAAACTCCGGTTTTGGATTATAGACAAGCTTGACAATATCAATATTTGATTTAATCAATTCTTTAATAAATAACATAATCAACATGAAAATTTTATAAACCCGTTTAAGGTAAAATGAATCGGGTATAAAACGGTTTAATAAAAATAATAAGCCTAAACCGAGAATATACCCTGTAACAAAACTTGCTGCGGTATACGTTTCACTCAGAAACATCCACATTGTTGCGATAATTAAGTTTATCAGTATTTGAAAGGCCATCTGACATCACTCCTTAAGGACGGAATCGATATATATTTCCGGGTCAAGTAAATACGTTGAGATATTTTCGATAGACGGATAGATGAACTCCGCGCCTACACCTAAGAAAACGGATATTGCCACCAGAAAAGCGATCGGTCCAGTTAAACCTTTTATTGATTTTGGTTCAAAGGATTCATCTTTCACACCCCAGAACCCTTTGATAAATATTTTCATGATGGAGTACAAAATCAACAGACTGCTGATCAACCCAATAATCACAATGGCAATTTCATCATCAGACAGTGCTCCGGTAAGCAGAAGCAGTTTCCCGATAAATCCGCTGAAAGGCGGTATCCCTGCAAGAACAAATGCTGACACGAACAGAAGCCATCCTAAAACAGGATAGTAGTGGATTAACCCGCTGAACTTTCTCAAATCAGATGTACCTGCTACATATGCTACAGTTCCCGCAATAAGAAATAATGCCGCTTTAATAATCATATCATGAATCAGATAGTAAACAGATCCACTGACAGCCGTTTCATTGAAAACGCCGATTCCCATGATAATAAATCCAATCGCCGGGATGATATTATAGGCAATAATCAATTTGATATTGTTGGTGGATAAGGCCCCGATTACACCAAAGATCATCGATAAGCCTGCAATCCAAATAAAAACTTCGTGTGTAAGGTCAATTTTATAAATAAAAATTAATGAAAAGACACGAATGATAGAATAGATTCCGACTTTGGTTAACAATGCCCCAAATAATGCTGAAATAACCGGGTTCGGTTTAACATATGGGCTTGGCATCCAATAATACAATGGAAATAACGCTGCTTTTGTAGCAAAGACAAAAAACAACAGAATACCTATTGTTGTGAGAATACCTTGCTGATCCACCTCCTGTACACGCAATGCAATTTGAGCCATGTTGACAGTACCGACAGCTGCATATAAAAAGGCAACAGCGGTTACAAACAGGATGGAAGAAAATAGATTAATTAATACATATTTTATTGATTCCCTTAGTTGAACTTTGTCTCCTCCCAGGACGATCAACGCATAAGATGCCATCAACAGCACTTCAAAAAACACAAACAGGTTAAAAATATCTCCTGTCAGAAAGGCACCTGAGACACCGGTTATCAGAAAGAAAAAGAAAGCGTAAAAATAATACTGTTCCTTTTTGTCTGATAGGGAATGTGGCGCATAAAATGCACATGCAGCCGCAATGATGTTTGTCGTAAATACCAAAAGGATGGACAATGAATCAGCGACTAAAATAATTCCATAGGGTGCCGGCCAAGCCCCGGTTTCCAAAATGATTGATCCGGTGGTATAAACCGTAAATAAGATATAACCGGATACCAGCAGGTTTATTGTTATAAACACTTTGGCCAGTGATCGTACAAGCGTTAGCTTTTTTGGGAAAAATGCAAGTATAATTCCTGAAAGCAATGGAATGATGATTGGCAAGACTGCTAAATTACTCATGTTCGCTACCCCTTAACTCTTCCATATTGTCTGTTTTATTTTCATTTGCGGTCCGGTATGCAAGCACTATGACCAGACTGGTAACTCCAAAACTGATGACAATCGATGTCAGAATCAATGCCTGCGGAAGTGGATCCACATAATTTTCTACTCCCTCTGTTAAAATCGGCGGTTGTCCGCGTTTTAATTTTCCCATAGTCAGTATGAACAAATGTGCTCCGTGTGATATCAGTCCAGTACCAATAACAATTCGCAGCAGCTGTTTTTGCAGCAGATTGTAAATTCCTGTAGCAAATAAAAGTCCGGCGAGAATTGATGTAATAATTTCCATTTATTTCGCCCCCTTATTATTCTTCAAGTTGATGAGGCTGAAAATAGCCAGTGCCGCAATGCCAAGTACTGTTATTTCGAATAACGTATCAAGGCCTCGCATATCGACCAGAATGACGTTAACAATGTTGTCCCCTCCGCCAAGGGAGTGTGATGTTTTAATGAAGTATTCTGAAATGGTTCCAAACCAGTCAGTGCTGTGTGCAGAAATACCGATTAACGTCAACATGGAACCAAATCCAACCGAGATAATCGTATTGACTGTTTTGGTCCCTGCTGTTTCACCCCGCTCACGCATGGCTGGCAAATGGTAGAAGCAAAGCAGGAACAGCACTACAGTAACGGTTTCAATAATCAGTTGTGTTAATGCAAGGTCAGGTGCCCTGTATATGACAAACAGAATGGATATGCCATAGCCGACAACACCAAGTAATAAAATAGCTGACAAGTTACGCCTTGCAAATATTGTTGCAATTGCAGCAACAGTCATCACGATTGCGACGGCAATTTCAATTGCGGTGACCGGAGCAAGGTCATCAAAACGAATGGTAAACCCGCCGGTAATGATCATAAATGCATATGTAACGATGAAAGTTGTTCCCAATATAATTGCCATATACAGTCGCAGTGACCCGGTCATGTAAAAACCGGTAACCTTATTGGAATAAATATCCGTTTTATCCAACAGGACGTCATAAAGTTTGTTAGCACTCAATTTCCCTGGCAAGAAGTTATAAACACCGCTCCATTTTTTTCTTGTTAGAACAAGAATTGCACCGACTCCGACAACAATTAATGACATTTGAAATGCTCTGGAGTCAAAGCCATGCCAAAAATAAACGTCTGTAATTACTTCATTTCCATATACAGCTTCCGCTGCGTGTGCCAGAAACGTGCCATTGACAGCATTTGGGAAAATCCCGATCAGAATGACACCAAGCACCAGAACAAGTGGTGCTGTCAGCATTCCAAATGGAGCCTCATGTGGTTTCTTTGGCAGTTTGTCCAGTTGTTTGTTGCCGGTGAATACTCCGAAAAAGAAATACAACGAATAAACAAACGTGAAAATACTTCCCAGCACTGCCAGATATGGAATTGACTGTGCCAGCATTTGTGCTGTGCTGCCGACTCCTTCAGATAAATCAAGGGAAGACCCGAAAAACAATTCCTTACTGTAGAAACCATTCAGAAATGGAAGCGGAATTCCCGCCATTGAGAATGTGCCAAACAGCGCTAACGTTGCTGTCATCGGCATTAATGTCAGTAAACCGCCAAGTTTCCGGATATCTCTTGTGCCTGTTTCATGGTCAATTATACCGGCAACCATGAACAGACTGCCTTTAAAGGTGGCATGGTTTAAAATATGAAATACAGCTGCATAAACAGCAACTTGTGTACCGAATCCGAGCATTGCCATAATCATACCAAGCTGACTGATGGTGGAAAATGCTAAAATTGCTTTTAAATCTGTCTGTCTGACGGCCATATAGGAGCCCCAGCATAATGTTACGATCCCCATTATACTTACGATAATCAGGAACCATTCATAGTTTGAAAAAATTGGTGAAAAGCGTGCTACTAAAAACAACCCAGCTTTAACCATAGTGGCTGAGTGGAGGTAGGCACTGACCGGTGTCGGTGCTTCCATTGCATCGGGCAGCCAGATATGGAATGGAAATTGTGCCGATTTTGTAAATGCTCCCAGAAGCAGGAAACCAAGAATCAATGGCAGATACGGACTGTTTAATATAACGTCTGACTGCTCTATCATAGACTGGATGCTCGCAGTACCAGTTATCACATATAACAGAATAAATCCACCAAACATGCTCAAACCGCCAAAAATGGTAATCAACAGTGATTTTAATGCCCCGTATCTTGATCGTTCATTAAAATGCCAATAGCCGATTAACAGGAAAGATGAAATTGAAGTTAATTCCCAAAATGAATATAAAACAAATACGTTATCTGACAGCACAATTCCCAGCATTGCGGACATGAACATTAATAAGTAAACATAGAACTGTCCCAAACGTTCAGTTTTATCCAGATAGTAGATAGAATATAAAACAACAAGTGCCCCGATACCACTAATCAGTAATGCAAACAGAAGACTTAGTCCATCCAGATAAAAGTCAAAATTTATATGTAACGATGGAATCCATTGATAGGACTGTCTAATTGGAGAAAAACCATCTCCTATAAAACGAATGAAATACAAAAAAATGAAAAAGGGAATGAAAAACACAAAAATACCCGTGTGAATTTTATGTTTCAATTTACTTAGTGCAGGAATAAAACAAGCAAGTAATAGCGGGATAAGTACTATGTATATCATCTGGTGTTTCCTCCTAAAAGGGATGTTTAATTTTAGCAGATAGGATAGTATAAATCTTTCCTATCCGCATAAGTACAACGAAGGGATTGGCGAATGCCAAGTTTTCTAGTAAGTATAAGTGTTTAGTATAGCTTACATTTGGTTACTGATTATGATAAAACAGCTACAAAAAAATAAAATTCACCAAAATCAGCTTACCATAAACTTAAACCGGATAAAATAAAAAAACCCTATCATTAAAATGATAAGGGCATATTTCATCAACCTGTATTTTTTATTTTGTGCGCTAGGGATCGTTTATTAATTTCTTGTTTAATAAGATATACAAAATCAGGGCTTAAATTTAATTCATTTGCTTTATGATACGATTCAAGCAGCAGTTCGTCTGACAAATGTTCCAAAAATACAGCCCCCCAATCATTTACAGATAGGTTATTTGTTATTATTTAATCTACCATGAAATGATAGACGGGACAAGGCTTCAGTTATCTACAGACGGTTGTAGATAACATGTGTATAAAAAATAAAATGGTACGAAAAATGTTGATTTTTCAGTGTGGATAATGTGAATAAAGTTATCCACAATTCGAAATTTGCAGGAAATTGTCGAACGGTTTTTGACATATTTGACTAATAATATAGCATAAAGACGAATTACGTCATTATCCGTTAATTCTTTAAATGTAAAGATGAAAACCCATCCTGAAGATATAAGAAAAATGAAGCGAGAATGTGGAACAACTGCCAGTAAATGTCGGATAAGTTCAACTAACATTCAGGAGAAAACCACTCCGAATGAGTTTCACTTTACCGCAGTATGACGGGCAGTAACCCCGGCTAAATAAAAAGCCAACCTGAAGGAATTAAGGGGAGGAACTGCCCGTACAAGCCCGATAAGTTCAACTAACATTCGGGAGAAACCCACTCCCGAATGAAGTTTCACTTTATAATTATAGGAAATTATTATACGATTGAGTTGTCCTATATAAATTGTGTACATACATAATGAATTTTTTGTAAGTCTTAAAGAGGTGTGATTAGTGCTGAAGAAGTTTTTGCCGAATGAGCATGTGAAATCCATTTTCGATGTGCATCCGGTTGTGTTGCGGAAAAAAGGCATAAAAGGGATTATAACGGATTTGGATAATACCTTAGTTGCCTGGGATGTTCGCAATGCAACACCGGAAGTGATCCAATGGTTTAAACTGATGAAAGAATACGATATAAAAGTTACTATTATCTCAAATAATAAACAGGAGCGCGTCAAAATTTTTTCCGAACCGCTGGACACACCGTTTGTCTTCAGTGCCAGAAAACCGTTAAGCCATGCATTTAAGAGTGCTGCCAAAGAAATGAATTTAAAGAAAGAGGAAGTTGCTGTGATTGGCGATCAACTCCTGACGGATGTACTGGGCGGAAATTTTGCGGGATTTTATACTATTTTAGTTGTCCCAATCGTAAAGACGGATGGTAAAATAACTCGTATTAATCGCAAAATCGAGCGAAGAATTTTAAGTTATATGCGTAAGAAAGGGAAAATCACCTGGGAGGAAAAGTAAATGGAAGAATTAATATGCCAAGGTTGCGGGGCTCCAATTCAGACCACACAGCCGGATCAAATTGGCTATACGCCCAAATCGTCACTTGATAAAGACGTCGTATTATGCAAACGATGTTTTCGCCTGAAACATTATAATGACATTCAGGATGTTTCGGCAACTGATGATGATTTTTTACAGATGGTTAGTGAAATCAGAGAAAAAGAAGGAATTGTCGTACATCTTATCGATATTTTCGATGTGGAAGGAAGTATGCTGAAAAATCTGCCGAGAATTATCGGGGATAAACCGGTAATTTTAGCCGGAAATAAAATGGATTTATTGCCTAAATCCACGAATAAACGAAAGCTGACGCAATGGCTCAGATCTAAGGCGAACGACCTGGGTTTGACTGTGGAAGATGTATTTCTTATTTCTTCAGTTAAGGGTTATGGATTCAATGATTTAACTGAATCCATTGAATTTTACAGAGGAGGAAAGAATGTTTACATTGTTGGGACAACAAATGTCGGAAAATCAACCTTTATTAACCGGCTGATACGACAAACAACCGGCGAAGACCATGTCATCACGACTTCGTATTTTCCAGGCACGACACTGGGATTTATCAGCATACCCCTTGATGAACAGTCATCCTTGATTGACACACCCGGTATCGTTAATCGTGAGCAGATCGCACACTATATTTCCGACAATGATTTAAAAGTTATAACTCCTAAAAAGGAAATTAAACCGCGGGTATTTCAATTAAATTCCGGACAAACATTGTTCTTTGGTGGTCTCGGGCGGATTGATTTCATAAAAGGGGAACGCCAGTCGTTTGTTTGTTATTTTGCAAACAGCTTGTCCATTCACCGCACAAAATTGGAAAATGCAGATAAGCTATATGCTGAACATAAAGGAGTGCTGCTGTCACCTCCGGAAGGGGAGTCAATGAAAAAACTTCCGGAATTGAAAAAAAGCACCTACAGAATAAAAGAAGAAAAAACAGATATTGTGTTTCCGGGATTGGGATGGATCAGCTTACCGGATGGAGAGGCAACTGTTGCTGCGTACAGTCCAAAAGGTGTTCACATATCACTGCGAAAATCATTTTTCTAAGGGGGGAGTAGTCTTGACATTTCAATTAGGCCTGATCGGATATCCTATTCAACATTCGCTTTCCCCATGGATTCATCAAGGGTTTTTGACAAAAGCTAATTTGGAAGGGACGTATTCCATTATGGAAATCAGTTCGGATGATTCGTTTGAAGCTGAGTTGGACAATTTAAAGCAGAAAGGGTTGTCCGGCTTTAATGTAACATTGCCATTTAAAAAAAGGATAATTCCCTTTTTGGACGGTATGGATCACCATGCTGAATCAATTGGAGCCGTGAATACGGTGGTGGTGCAGAATGGAAAATGGATTGGCTATAATACGGATGGACTGGGTTATTTTACAGCATTAAAAAACAAATATCCCGAACTTTGTGCTGATCCGGATATACCGATATTAATTATCGGAGCTGGTGGAGCGGCACGAGGCATCTATTACAGCCTGATAACAAATGGTTTTTCCCATGTGGACATTGCAAACCGAACGAGGGATAATGCAAAATCTATTGCAGATCTCAATAATACGAGTGGAAGTTCTGCCGTTTTGAATTTATCCGAGGCAGAGGACTGTATTCGTCATTATGACTTAATTATTCAAACTTCTTCAATTGGTATGAAGCCGAATGAAGAACGTGTCATTGTCTCTGCAGAGGGAGTAAAACCAAGCAGTGTGGTCAGTGATATCATTTATCAGCCAATTGAAACGACATTCCTTAAACAGGCAAAACAAGCGGGAGCACATATCCATTATGGACATTCCATGCTGCTCTATCAGGCTCAGGCTGCATTTCAGCTATGGACAAATAAGCTAGTGGCTGTTGGAGAAATGGATCAGCAGCTGCAAACTATTCTGGAAGGAAGATAATATGTTAACAGGTAAGCAAAAGCGATTTTTAAGAGCGGAAGCCAATCAAATGAAGCCTATCTTTCAGGTTGGAAAAACCGGGGTAAATGACAACATGATTAACCAAATTGAAGAGGCACTGGAGAAACGGGAGCTTATTAAAGTCAGCATCCTGCAGAACTGTCTCGAAGATAAACGTACAGTAGCGGAACAGTTATCCAATGGAGCACAGGCGGAAGTTGTTCAGGTAATTGGAAATAATATTATACTATATAAGGAATCGGAAGAGAATAAACATATTCAGCTTCCTTAAAGGAGACTCCCTATGAAGCGTATTGGCATTTTAGGTGGTACGTTTGATCCGCCGCATATGGGACATTTGGTTATAGCAGAAGAAGTTCGTCTGGCGCTGGAACTGGATGAAATTTGGCTTGTTCCATCATTCGAACCGCCACATAAAGACACGGCTAAATCTGACAGCACAGATCGGTTGGAAATGGCGAAACGGGCGATACAGGGAAATCCCGCATTTAAAATTAACACGATAGAGGTTGACCGTATAGGAAAATCATATACATTTGATACAATGAAGGCATTGACATCGGAATTTCCGCATACAGACTTTTACTTTATTATCGGTGCTGATATGGTGGAATTTCTGCCACATTGGAAAAATATTAAGCCTTTAATGGAGCTGGTCAAGTTCGTCGGGGTACAGCGCAAGGGATACCAATTGGAAACAGATTTACCGGTAGAAGTGGTGGATATCCCAATGATTGAAATATCGTCAACGATGATTCGGCAACGGTTATCCGATCAGGGGTCAGTTAAATATCTGGTACCTGATACTGTTGAATCTTATATAAAGGAGAAACACTTATATGAAAATTGAGGAAGCTGTTGAATTTGTAAAACCACAACTGACAGAAAGCAGATTCGAGCACACACTTCGAGTTGCGGAAACAGCTGTTGAACTCACGGATATTTTCGGGGAATCGCGGGATAAGGTTGAACTTGCAGCAATTTTTCATGATTATGCGAAATATAAGCCATTGGAGGAAATGAAGCAGTTAATACTGGAATGTGGTGAGCTGCCCAATAATCTGCTGGATTATCATCATGAATTATGGCATGGTCCGGTCGCCTCCGTGTTAATTGACCGTGAGTATGGAATAAGTGACAACGAAATAAAAAGTTCCATTTATTGCCACACGACCGGGAAGGAAAAGATGAGCACAATGGACAGAATCATTTTTGTAGCTGATTATATTGAACCAGGCCGGTCATTCCCGGGGATTGATGAAGTGCGGCAGGCGGCCAGGGATGATTTGTATCTTGCTTCCTGGATGGCATTACGGAATACAATCCAGTTCCTTGTAAGCAAAAAGGCAACAGTTTATCCTGATACATTTCATGCATACAATGAATTAACAAGACAAATAAATGGGGGTATTTAATTTCATGGATAATAATGAACTCGTGCAAAGGGCTGCAAATGCGTGTGAAGATAAACGCGCAATGGATATTGTAGCATTGGACATGAAAGATGTCTCATTGATGGCTGATTATTTTCTCATTTGTCATGGGAGCAATGAACGGCAAGTACAGGCAATTTCCAGAGCCATTAAGGAATCGATGGAAGAAATAGATGTTTCCATAAAACGATTGGAAGGCTATGAACAGGCACGATGGATTCTCGTGGATCTTGGCGATGTAGTTTGTCATATTTTTCATAAGGATGAACGGTCCTACTATAATCTGGAGCGTCTATGGGGAGATGCATCTAAAATTGAATTGAATATAGGTCAGAACTGGTAATATGACGGCGTATCATCAAATGGCGAACGTATATGATAAATTAATGGATAATGCACCATATGAACAGTGGGTTGACTTTACCGAGAACATTATCAGCCGGTCTGGGAAAAATGTAAAAACCATTGCAGACCTGGGCTGTGGAACAGGTCAAATAGCAACAAAGCTTGCCCATAAAGGATACCAGGTTACGGGTGTTGACAACTCAGTAGATATGTTAAGTGTTGCTAGGAAACGGGCAGATCAGGAAAGAATGTCAATTCAATGGATTCATCAGGATTTGCAGTTTCTGGAAGGCTTAAACAATCTCGATGCCGCGATAAGTTTTTGTGATGTTATCAATTATATAACGGAAGAAGATGCGTTAAGGAGTGTCTTTCATTGTGTGGCTGAATCGTTGAAAACAGGTGGTTTGTTCATGTTTGATGTACATTCGGTTAATCAAGTCGTTCAGTTTTACGTAAATAACACCTTTGCCGATGTTCAGGATGATGTATCGTACATCTGGTTTTGCACAGATGGAGAAAAACCTGGAGAAATGCATCATGATCTTACGTTTTTTGTATATGATGGTAAAAAATATGATCGTTTTGAGGAATCACACTATCAGCGCACCTATTTTGTTCATTTTTATAAAAAACTTTTACATGAAGCGGGGTTTAAAATTTCAGGTTTATACGGGGATTTTTTAATGAATGTTGATTTTGACGAAGAAAAGTCTGAACGAATTTTTATTATTGCTGAAAAACAGCCGGAAAAATAAAATTTTCCGGCTGTTTTTTAAAAAAGAGGATTTTCCGGATTTGTGTCGAATAAGTAGTTTAGAATATTTTCCCCATTTCCTTCGAAGGATGTGAAAAACGGTGCTTGACTTCCTCAAGAAAAACTTCCTCTTTATTGTAATTGCTGTCGCAGTTGTTTTTATTTTATTCCTAAATAATGATAAAGTGAAGGAAAATGACGTTCACTCCAATAAAGTTTCTTTGCAAACACCTGCTGTTAGTAAGGAAAAGGAGGAGAATGTGTCTTCCGCAGCTGTTGTTGATGTCAAGGGTGCGGTCGTGAATCCTGGTGTTTATGAAGTCAGTTTGGAGTCCCGGGTGAATGATGTTATTGCACTTGCGGGCGGTTTCACAAAAAATGCGGATCAAACGATGGTAAATCTCGCACAAAAAGTGCAGGATGAAATGATTATCCTAATCCCGAGGAAGGGGGACCCAACAGTATCAGCGGCTCAATCAGGCGGCAGTGGAGCCAGAAAAATAAGAATCAACTATGCCTCACAGGAGGAAATTGAAACGCTGAATGGTATTGGTCCGTCAAAAGCGCAGGCAATTATCCAGTACCGGGATGAATTTGGATTGTTTAAATCCACAGAGGATTTGCTTGAAGTTCCCGGAATAGGTGAAATAACACTGCAAAATTTAGAGGATCGCATCCAAATCCCGTAAAAAACAGAAGTAATTAAAGGTGGTATACATAATGGAAAGAATATCCTGGAATCAGTATTTTATGGCGCAAAGTCACCTGCTTGCATTAAGAAGCACCTGTACACGGCTTATGGTCGGGGCAACCATTGTCAGGGAGAAACGGATCATAGCCGGTGGATATAATGGCAGTGTTTCCGGAAGTGTTCATTGTATCGATGAAGGGTGTTATGTTATTGACGGTCATTGCGTCCGCACCGTCCATGCTGAAGCAAATGCATTGCTTCAATGTGCAAAATTCGGAGTGCCGACAGAAGGAGCGGAGATTTACGTAACCCATTTTCCTTGTCTGCAATGCTGCAAGCAAATTATCCAGGCAGGAATCAAAAGTATCTATTATGCAACAGACTATAAGAACCATCCATATGCGGAGGAATTATTCACTGATGCCGGTGTGGAGACGAAGAAGGTTGAACTGTCAGCGATTGCACTTGACACTCGGTTTAAAGAAAAAGAGCAATACATCCATCATTTATTGAATGAACTTCATAACCATACAGATGATAATGAAACATTAGATGCATTGAAAGCTGAAGCGAAAGAGCTGTTTGATATTTAGGTGGCTGGTGTGAAAGGGTATTGGCATTTTCCTGCACTGGCAGCATTAAGCAGTTTTATAGCAATTGTAATTCATAATCCAATAATTATCGCATGCTTCCTTCTTTGGCTGGCCATCATGCTGCACAGAGGAAGGGTGCCGATAATTCCGGTTATGCTGTCCGTTATTTCTTTAGTTTCTTTTTATTTCTGGATCCCAGATCTTGATGAACTCACTGTCACGCAAAATAATGTAACCACTGAAACTATAGGGATCATCGGCCGAATTTCAGGACCTGTCCATGAGGGACCTAAGAAATTGGAGTTTGTATTTGAAGAGCGTGGAACAAACAAGGAATATCAGGCGGTTTATTTTAAAGATAGCAACAATCAATACCTTGGTAATTTGAAATATGGTGCACAATGCACTATTTCCGGAACCCTGGAATTGCCCGCCACTGCCAGAAATCCCGGTCAGTTCGACTACCGAAAATTTCTTCTCTCCAAAGGAATTACACATCAATTAATGATCGCATCACTTGCTGACATTGAATGTGATGGATCCTCTCCTCTAGACAACTTATATAAACTTCGCAGTAAATTAATTAATTATATAACTGGGAATGTAAGCCCAACCACCGCAGCTTGGATGAATGCTTTGGTTCTTGGAGATGATTCGCAGCTGGATGAAGAAACCATCGCATTATTCCAGCGTTGGAACCTGTCACACATTCTGGCCATTTCCGGTCAGCACATCGTACTAATTGTCGGTATGGTTTATTTTCTTCTCGTTAAGTTTTCTGTTTGTACGAAAGAACAAGCACAAACCATCATTATCTTCTTTTTGCCGTTGTATGCATTTCTTGCAGGCGGGGAACCGTCTGTCTGGCGAGCGAGTGTAATGGTAGTACTTGTTCTTATGATCAGCAGGGCGAGGGTCGCCTTCAGCGTAACAGATGTACTGGGTATTGTGTTTATTGCGCTGATAATTTTTAACAAATTTATTGTGTACAATGTCGGTTTTCAGCTCTCTTTTCTTGTCGCATTCGGACTGCTTTTGTCCCGCCAATGGTTGCTGCAAACCAATTCAGCTGCTTGGACTGTATTAAAAATCAGCTTTGTTGCTCAAATGCTGATTCTTCCGTTGCAGCTTGTGTACTTTTCAACTTTTCATCCGCTGTCCATCCTGGTAAATCTCCTTATTGTTCCATATTTTTCAATTATGGCTATCCCGTTTCTGTTTGTATTGATGCTGTTATTTCCGTTACAGCTTTTCACCTCGTTTATGGATAGTTTATTCTTATCGGTCCATCCGATCATTATCGGTTTTATTTCCAGGATTGATCAGGTTGCTTATTATCCATTCGTGATTGGGGATTTTTCATTGACTGCCTCCGTCGTTTATTATCTGGTGTATTTGGCATTTATGTATAATCTTCAACTTGTGAAAGTAAGGCAGGCTTTCCAGTATGGTTGCTGTTTGACATTGCTGATTGTCATGATTGCTGCCAAACCTTATTTGTCACCGGTTGGAAAAGTAACGATGCTTGATATTGGACAGGGAGATGCGATGGTAATTGAACTGCCGTATCGGAAAGGCGTGATTTTGATTGATGCCGGAGCTAAAATATCATTTGCGGATCAGCAGCCTACAGATACAGTTTATGATCAGGTCATCAAGCCATTTTTATATGAAGAAGGTATCCGGAAAATTGATGCAGTATTTATCAGTCATTCGGATTCGGATCATATGGGTAGTATTCCGTTTCTTGCAGCAGAAATGGATGTCAATAAAGTGGTTGTCAGCAATTATTATGAATTTAAAAACCCCATGCTGCAACTGCTGGAGTCGTCTGACACCCGAGTACAGCGTGTTGAAGCCGGTGGGATAATTACTGTAGGCGGCCAAACATTTCAAGTGCTTTCACCGGATTCGGACCGGGGATCAACAAATGAAAATTCACTTGTGCTGTATAGCATAATTGGCGGGAAATCCTGGCTGTTCACCGGCGATATCGGCAAAGAAACCGAAAAGTACATCATTTCCAAATACCCTGATTTAACAGCTGAAGTGCTGAAAGTAGCCCATCATGGCAGCGATTCATCGACTGATCCGGTATTTTTAAACCAAATTCAGCCAAGGGTTGCAATGATCTCAGCGGGAATAAATAATTCATATGGACATCCACATGCTGAAGTACTTACGGAACTTGAAAAAGCAAAATCGATTATAATCAGAACCGATAAAAAAGGTGCCATTCAGTATATTTATGAGCAGGAGAATGGAACATTTATGACTTACTTGCCATAAGCTGAAGCAGATGATGGTTAAATCATGGGAAATAATAAAAGAGACTGGAAATAATCCGTCTCTTTCTGCTTCAAGCTTATTTACATTGGTGGAAACGTTATTTTTGCATGCGGATGTTCTCAGGAGCTGACAACACTAATGGTTACACCGATAGCAAATATCAGGACAAAGAACAGAAATGAGAAAGTGAAGCCCATGATTGAATCTACAACATCATTGTTTTTGGATTGTACATCTTTTTCAAATTGGTTCATATCTACCCCTCCTATACAAGTTCAAGTATAAATGAATTACATAAAAAAATCCACCAGTGATTTTATACGTGAAGAATTCCCACCATTATTAGAAAGAGTTAACATCTATACTTTTGAGCTTGATGGTCATCCTATAAGTAAATACCGTTTGGAATGCAGTTCCTAGGGCTGGGTTGCGAACGTTCAAATAGATCATGGAGGGAAATTGCAGCTTCAATTTTCCTCCAGCTTTTTGAGAAATTGCTTGCTATCCACCTTTGAACGATTTACGATTAAATATATCGTAAATTGGAGTGAAAGGCATGACATATACTGAAGTTTTGCAGCAGACCAAAAAACAGCAAATTGTACCAGCATACTTATTATACGGAACTGAATCCTACTTCATTCAAAATATAGTTAAATCCATTACAAAAGCTGTTATTCCTGACGATGATAATGAAAATTTATCCGTGTATGATTTGGACGAGACCCCCGTGCAGGAAGTGGTAACAGATGCCGAAACGTTTCCTTTCTTCGGCGAGAAGAAACTGATTATTGCTCATAACCCATCTTTTTTAAAGGCAAAACCGGACAAACTTCCATTTGAGCATGACCTGGACAGGCTATCGCAATATCTGGAACAGCCGGTCGATTTTTCTGTGGTTGTTTTTGTCGCGCCATATGAAAAAATTGATACGCGAAAAAAAATCAGCAAAGCGTTTAAGAAAAATGGAGCTATTGCAGAGTGTATGCCGGTTAAGGATTATGAAATTGGAAAATGGATCGAGGATCTTATCAAAAGCATGAATATTACCATTGATAAAAAAGCATTTGATATATTGGAAACCGAGTTATCAAGTGACCTGCAATTACTGCAAAATGAAATAACCAAACTTGCCTTATTTGCAGGCGATGGCGGGCATGTAACTGCAGATGTTGCAGAAAGCTTGATATCCCAATCGACCAATAATTCATCACTGCGACTGGTCGATGCGGTAATCGAATCGAATTTGCACAAAGCAATTTCCATATACAAAAGTCTTGAAAAAATGAATGAAGAGCCGATTGGCATGATCGCATTATTGGCTTTTCAGTTCCGGACGATTCTCCGGGTTAAACTTCTTAAACAAAAAGGGTATAGTCAATTCCAGATGCAAAAGCAGCTTGCCGTTCACCCTTACGTTATTAAAATTGCCATGAATCGCGAACGGCAATTTTCGGTCAGGCGGCTTGAGGAAATTATGGATAGGTTAACAGAAGCAGATGCATCTATCAAACGGGGGCAAATGGAGAAAGAACTTGCTTTCGAATTATTATTGTATGAACTAATCCAACCTGCTTAAAAATTTTAAGATCCATGTATGTGAATTGTAAAACAGAAAAACAGTAAAAAAAACGATCCTTACGAAAGGGATCGTTTTTCACGTATACTAGGCACTAAGCTGGTTAACTTTTTTTGTGAGTCTTGATTTTTGGCGATTTCCATTATTTTTATGGACAACACCTTTTTGGATTGCTTTATCAATTTTTTTAACTGCCAAGTTTAATGCAGGCTTTGCATTCTCCGCATCTTTCGCCTCGATTAATTTCTCAACGCGCTTAATTTGGGTGCGCATATCTGATTTGAACTGCAAATTTTGTTCTTGCTTTGTTCTGTTTGTATCTACCCGTTTAATTGCTGATTTAATATTAGCCATTGTTTCACCTCCTAAAACAATAACGTTTCATTAGTAATGAACAAATGACATTTTACCAAAGGAAGACAACCTTTTCAATAGCTGCATTCCGACATTATTGTATGTTTTCTTGTCTATTGGTGAAGTCTATTTTATAGAGAAGAAATAAATCCTGATGAGAAGGAGTAATTTATAATGAGAAATGAAGAATATCAGGTAAGAACGGACTTGGCCGTTGAGGCAAAGGACATGTATGTGGAAAAGGAAAATGAACAACAGGAAATTAAAGGAGTAACCGTTAAGGAACGTGAAGAAAGCAGTATCCGCATATCAAATGTTGAAGTAGATGAGGAAGGATCAAAGCTTATCGGTAAGAAACCGGGAACATATATTACGATTTATGCTGATGGTGTTAAACGGCAAGATACAAAGCGGCAGGAAGCTGCTGCAAAAATACTGGCGGAAGAATTGGAAAGACTTATTGATCAGGAAGGCTTGCCGGCAGATGCAAACGGGCTGGTTGTGGGTCTGGGAAACTGGAATGTTACACCTGATGCACTTGGACCAATGAGTGTTGAAAAAGTTCTGGTAACCAGTCATTTATTTAAGATGGATCATGAATCGGTTTCCGAAGGGTATCGACCGGTTGCAGCAGTGACACCTGGTGTAATGGGAGTAACGGGGATGGAAACGAGCGATATCATTTTTGGGATCGTGGAAAAGTTTAATCCGGATTTTGTCATCGCTATTGATGCTTTGGCGTCCCGTTCGATTGAACGCGTTAATGAGACGATTCAGCTTGCTGATTCAGGAATTCACCCAGGCTCAGGTGTTGGCAATAAGCGGAAGGAACTGAGCAAAGAAACATTGGGAATACCAGTGTTTTCCATTGGTGTTCCGACCGTTGTGGATGCGGTGACAATTACCAGTGACACGATTGATTATCTTTTAAAACATTTTGGACGGGAATGGCGGGAAAAAGATAACCCCTCAAAGTCACTTGCCCCGGCAAGTATGACGTTTGGTGAGAAAAAATTCACGGAAGAAGATTTACCTGATGAGGAGCAGCGAAAAACCTTTTTAGGTATTGTTGGTGGACTGTCTGAGGATGAGAAAAGAACATTGATTAAGGAAGTGCTCACACCAATCGGACACAATCTGATGGTTACACCTAAGGAAGTGGATGGATTCATGAAGGATATGGCTACATTGCTTGCTACTGGATTAAACGCTGCCATGCACGAAAACATTACAGTTGAAAATTTTGCGTCGTACACGAGGTAGGTTCAATCCTGCCTCGTTTCTCTATTAATTCTGTTAATCCAAAAGAATGTGTTCTAGTTTCTGAAGATATTTCATAGATTTTACTATGAAAGAGTTCTTCAGAAGGGGTGGAACGATGGTGTCAGGAAATGGACCAAACAATAAAAACCGGAAAGGGTTTCTGCAAATATACAGAAGAAGTAGCGTTTATGTGATATCAGTTCTTATTTTATTCGTTGTTATTGGCCTGTTGACAACAGTTGCCCCGGCATATCGTATTTCATCGGAAACGATTTCCGATTGGACAAGTGAAATTGAAAGCACGTCATTTTTATATTTGCTGGCAATGGAAAACAGGGCATTCAAAGAGGCATATCCGGATGATAAAGCATTACCTGATTTACCGGATACCTTTTTCCAAATGGCGACAAGTATAAAGCCAAATGACCCCAGAAGCTTGCTGGGAAAAGAAATTCCAGGGATGTCCAATTTTGCATATGAAATAATTGTAGCAGGTGAAGGAACGAATTATACGAATTTGCCCATTGAATCGTCACCACCGGTGGATGAAACGTTGGAAGACAGAAAGGCGGTTATAGGCGATTCGGATAAGAAGCAAGACTCGAGTGAAAA
The DNA here is from genome assembly GCF_902726655.1 of Virgibacillus ihumii. Lineage (NCBI taxonomy): Bacteria > Bacillati > Bacillota > Bacilli > Caryophanales > Bacillaceae > Virgibacillus > Virgibacillus ihumii. Next base: position 1,079,517 of record NZ_CACVAN010000001.1, on the reverse strand, counting down.
CAGTTCGAAGGATGGTCAACACTCTACCGGGAAAAAGGAAGTTGTTTTTCTCTATAATACACATAATACCGAATCCTTTTTACCGCATCTTCCTGAAGTTAACGATCCGGATTTAGCTCATCACAAAAAAGTGAATGTAACGAAAATTAGTGATTATTTAGCCAAAAAACTGGAGCAAAATGGTATTGGTACAGCTGTTGCAGATGAAAATATAATGGGAATTTTAAATGATAAAGGATGGGAATATTGGCAGGCATATTCTGCATCCAGAAATGTGGTACAGAAAGCAATGTCCCGGAATGATGATTTCAAGTATATAATCGACATCCATCGTGATGCACAGCCAAGAAGTGAAACCACAACTAAGATTAATGGGAATCCTTATGCAAGAATCATGTTTGTTGTAGGCGGGAAGTATGAAAACTATAGGGAAAATTTAATTTTGGCCAAGAAACTTAATGAACTTTTTAAAGAAAGATACCCAGGGTTAAGTAGAGGTGTAATTGTTAAAAAAGGAGAAGGAAGCAACGGTGTATATAACCAGGATTTGTCAGGGAATGCACTTTTGATGGAAGTTGGGGGAGTTGGTAATTCACTTGAAGAATTACATCGTACAGCGGATGCAGTAGCGGACGTATTTAGTGACTATTACTGGGATGCTGAAAAAGTGAGTAATCCAAAATAACTGATAAAGGAGGTTGGTAATATGCGTTCGATTTTGGTTTTATTGTTATTGGTTGTTTTCTTTCTGACTGGATTGGTACTTGGCATGGATCGCGGCGGGGAAACCGGTAAGCAGCAAGAGAATACAGTGAAACAGGAACAAATGAAGGACGTACAGGTTATAACAGTTAATCAACAGACAACTGATGAAAAAGTATTGAAAGCAGAACAACCTCCAAATTTGACGCAAAAAACAGCCAGCTTTCTGGAAAGCACAGTAAAGGGATTCTATAACATTGTCGTTGACATAATTTACGGATTTATTCACGTGTTTTTTGAGTGATTTTTTAAGAATACTATGTCGCAGTTTATAGGTTTTGTGAAAACAACAAAATTACCTTTAAAAAAAGCTGAAGTTCCTGATAAAACAGTCAGCTTATCATGGCTTTTGAACAAGTGCCTGTGCTTTTGTTCTTGAATGTGTGTGGTGCAATTGCTATAATCAATCCTAGCTGTTGACGTCTGTAAGCAACTATTTTAAAAGACATGTAGGAGTGAACGTCACGAATGGTTAATAAACAAAGTCATGTACGGAATTTTTCGATTATAGCACATATCGACCACGGGAAGTCTACGCTGGCTGACCGGATTCTTGAAAATACAAAAGCATTGACACAACGTGAAATGAAAGAACAGTTTCTGGATGCTATGGACTTGGAACGTGAGCGTGGAATCACTATTAAGCTGAATGCTGTTCAATTACATTATGATAGTGAGAATGGAGAAGAATATACGTTTCATCTAATTGATACACCGGGACATGTTGATTTTACATATGAAGTTTCCAGGAGTCTTGCTGCATGTGAGGGGGCAATTTTGGTTGTTGATGCAGCACAGGGGATAGAAGCTCAAACACTTGCAAATGTCTACCTGGCTTTGGATAATGAGTTGGAAATTATTCCGGTTATAAACAAAATTGATTTACCGAATGCCGATCCTGACAGGGTAGCTGAGGAACTGGAAGATGTGATAGGAATTGATAAGAACGATATCATCCATGCTTCAGCAAAGGATAATGTCGGGATTCCAGAGATATTGGAACGTATTATTGACGTTATTCCTGCACCGGCCGGAAATGATGCAGACTCTTTAAAAGCACTCATATTTGATTCCTTATATGATCCTTACCGGGGAGTAATTGCTTATGTTTGTATTAAAGAAGGATCTGTTAAAGTTGGCGATAAAATAAGAATGATGGCAACCGGAAAAGAATTTGAAGTAAATGAAATAGGTGTATTCACACCAAAACCAGTTGCCAAGGACGAATTGACTGTTGGAGATGTTGGGTTTCTGACAGCTTCCATCAAAAACGTGGGGGACAGCCGTGTCGGGGATACCATCACCCTTGCGGATAATCCCGCGAATGAACCGCTTCCCGGATATCGCCGATTGAACCCGATGGTATTTTGCGGTATGTTTCCGATTGATTCAAATAAATACAATGATTTGCGGGAAGCGCTGGAGCGGCTTGAGTTAAATGATTCCTCGCTTCAATATGAAGCAGAAACATCACAGGCGCTAGGCTTTGGTTTTCGCTGCGGGTTTTTGGGGTTATTACATATGGAAATTATCCAGGAACGTATCGAAAGAGAATTTAACATTGAGCTAATTACAACTGCGCCGAGTGTTATTTATGAAGTGGAAAAGACCAATGACGAAATAGTCGAAGTGGATAACCCTTCTGTGATGCCGGATCCGCAGCTGATTGGCGAAATCAGAGAACCGTTTGTAAAAGCCACCATCATGGTACCGAATGATTTTGTCGGTCCGGTTATGGAAATTGCCCAAAAAAAACGCGGGCAATTTGTCGATATGGAATACTTGGATGAAATACGGGTGAATGTTGTTTATCATATCCCGCTTTCTGAAATTGTTTATGACTTTTTTGACCAGCTTAAATCACAAACGAAAGGATATGCTTCTTTTGATTATGATTTAATAGGCTACAGACCGTCTAAACTGGTGAAAATGGATATTTTGCTGAATGGGGAAACAATAGACGCGTTATCGTTCATTGTTCATCGGGATTTTGCTTATGAACGCGGAAAACATATTGTTGATAAATTGAAAGACCTTATTCCTAGGCAGCAATTTGAGGTGCCGGTTCAGGCAGCAATCGGTAATAAGATTATCGCGCGTTCAACGATCAAAGCAATGAAGAAAAATGTTTTATCCAAATGTTATGGCGGCGATATTTCCCGGAAACGAAAATTGCTGGAAAAACAAAAAGAAGGAAAGAAACGGATGAAAATGGTCGGATCTGTTGAAGTTCCACAAGAAGCATTTATGGCTGTTTTGAAGATGGACAATGATTAATACGGATTGGAAAAGAAGTTGAGCATTGTTCAGCCACCGGGGATTATTCGGTGGCTGAATGTATTGGAGAGGATAAAATGGTGAATTCTGTTTATATACATATACCATTCTGCCAGCAGATTTGTCATTATTGTGATTTTACCAAGTTCTTTTATAATGAACAATTGGCTACAGAATATATAGAAGCTCTGACAAATGAAGTAAATACTAATATTAATGGAAATAAAAATAAGGTTAAAACCATTTTTATCGGCGGGGGGACGCCTACAGCATTGAATATGAAGCAGCTTCGGTCATTGCTGGAACTTATCAATCAAAAATTTGACGTTCCAAATTGCGAAGAATACACGATCGAAGGGAATCCGGGCGACTTTGAAGTGGAAAAAGTCAAGCTGCTGAAAAGTTTTGGAGTGAACCGTATTTCACTGGGCGTCCAAGTATTTGATGATCAAATGCTTGAAGAATTAGGCCGTTTGCATAAAGTAAAAGACGTTTATCAAACAATCAATCTGCTTCAGCAAAATAGTTTTTCCAATATTAGTATTGATTTGATTTATGCATTGCCGAATCAGACGGTGGAGCAATTTCAGAAATCGCTAGAGGAAGCTGTTTCATTTAATCTCCCGCATTATTCGACGTATGCATTGCAGATTGAACCCAAAACGGTATTTTATCAGCGTCACAAGAAAGGTAAGCTGCACCGTCCGCCACAAGAATCAGAGGTTCAAATGTATGAAATTTTAAAAAGTACGATGCGTAAGAACAATATTAATCAGTATGAAATCAGTAATTTTGCAAAAACAGGATATGAAAGCAAGCATAATCTGACGTACTGGAATAATGAGCATTATTATGGATTTGGTGCAGGCGCACATGGATATCTGCCGGGAAAACGAACAGGTAATATCCGTCCGCTGCCCGCCTACACGAAAAAGGCTATGCAAAACGGAAAACCGGTATTATCGACAGAGAAAATCGGGCCGAAAGAAATGGTGGAAGAAGAAATGTTTCTGGGATTGCGTAAGTTGAGCGGGATTAACCAGCATCATTTCAAGCAAAAGTTTGGTTTTCCATGTGATAAGTTGTATGGAGATACTATTGCAAGACTGATGAACAAAGGATGGTTATCAGAAAAGCGCGGACATTATTGCCTGACCGATCAGGGGCTGTTATTCGGAAATGAAGTGTTTGCGGAATTTCTGCTCGAGGAAGAAGATTTAAAGCTTGTGCGTTGACAAAAAAAAGCGGATTTGATAATTTATTATTAGCATTAGCACTCGGTAATTGAGAGTGCTAACAGAGGTGATCATCATGTTAACAGAAAGGCAATTAATGATTTTGCAGGTCATTATTGATGATTTCATCGAATCAGCAGAGCCAGTGGGTTCACGTGCGATTTCCAAAAAAAGCAAGATTCCTTTCAGTTCAGCGACCATCCGCAATGAGATGGCGGATTTGGAAGAAATGGGTTTCCTGGAAAAAACACACTCATCCTCTGGGCGTATTCCTTCTGAAAAAGGATATCGCTATTATGTAGATCATTTGGCAGCACCAAAAAGTTCGGGGAGTGATATTAAGTTCATTCATAATTCGATTCAGGACGGATTTTTCGAATTTGAACAGATTGCACAAAAATCTGCTGAAATTCTGTCGGACATTACGAATTATACGTCGATAATATTAGGCCCTGAAGTATTGGATACCAAACTGAAACAATTGCAGATTGTTACTTTGTCAACGCAAAATGCAGTCGTGATACTAGTTACGGATAACGGTCATGTTGAACATCGTTCATTTTCCTTACCGGAAGAAATAAGTTCATCCGATCTGGAAAAGATGGTTAATATTTTGAATGACCGGTTGCAAGGGGTCCCCCTTATTCAATTACCGGAAAAACTTAACTCTGAAATCGTCGTGTTGATGAAACGGTATATTTCAGATTTTGAAAAGTCGTTCAATTATATAAAACAGGCATTTTTCAATGAAAATCCGGTAAAATTATATTTTGGGGGTAAAACCAATATTTTAACGCAACCTGAATTTAATGATATTAATAAAGTACGTTCCTTTTATTCTATGATGGAAAATGAAGATCAAATTGCCAGGCTGCTTAAAGAAACACACGATGGGATTAAAGTAACAATCGGCCACGAAAACAAGGCAGATGCCATAAAGGATTTAAGTCTGATTACGGCAACTTACCAATTGAATGAAGAGCAGATGGGAACCATTGCAATCATTGGACCGACAAGGATGGAATATAAAAGGGTTATTAACCTGTTAAGTACGTTATCCCACGAAATGTCAGATGTTTTATATTTATGGAATAAGAAGAGTGAATAAAACTTCTAATAAAAGGGTACATCGATTTGGTGGGACTTTTCCCATCAATTCTTCATGTGTATAAATTTAATGGATTATAGTGTTTATGATATAGTCTATTATGGAAATTGGGTTATGCAGGAGGTGGCTAAAAATGGATGAAAACAAGGAAAAAACGGTTAACAGTAATGAGGCTGAAGAAACTGAGGCACCAGAAACAGCCGAAGCTACTGAAGTAATTGATAATCCGGAACAGGGACAGGATGACCTGCAGCAACAACTTGGATCGGATGAAAGTGAGATGGAAGATCTGAAAGCTGAAATCAGCAAGCTGAAACAGGATAAGGATGAATTCTATCAGCGTATGTTGAGAACACAGGCTGAATTTGATAACTTCAAAAAACGTTCCCAAAAAGAAAAAGAAGCGGAACGAAAATATAAAGCAGAGGCACTGGCAACCGAGTTATTGCCGGCTATGGATAACTTTGAGCGGGCATTGCAGGTTGAGGTTACGGATGCTGCTGAAAATTTCGTTGATGGCATTTCAATGGTTTATCGTCAAATTAAGGATGCGTTAAAGGCTAATGACATTGAGGAAATCGAATGTGTAGGCAAAGAGTTTGACCCAAATCTTCACCATGCTGTCATGCAAGTGGAAGATGAAGAAATGGAATCAAATATGGTTGCAGAAGAATTGCAGAAAGGCTATATGCTGAAAGACAAAGTGATTCGACCTGCAATGGTTAAAGTAAATAAGTAATTGGATAGCAGTTAAGGAGGAAATGTTTTATGAGTAAGATTATAGGTATTGACTTAGGTACAACAAATTCATGTGTATCCGTTATGGAAGGCGGGGAAGCTGTTGTTATCCCAACTCCGGAAGGCAACCGGACTACACCATCAGTTGTTGCGTTCAAAAATGGTGAACGTCAGGTAGGCGAGGTTGCAAAACGTCAGGCAATAACCAACCCGAACACCATTCAATCCGTTAAACGTCATATGGGCACTGACTATAAGGTGAAGATTGAAGATAAAGAATATACACCACAGGAAGTTTCAGCGATTATTCTGCAGCACATTAAGTCATATGCAGAAGATTATCTGGGAGAAGATGTTGAAAAAGCCGTTATTACGGTACCGGCTTACTTTAATGATGCAGAACGTCAGGCTACAAAAGATGCTGGTAAAATTGCTGGCCTTGAAGTAGAGCGAATCATTAATGAGCCAACAGCGGCAGCACTGGCATATGGAATTGACAAAGAAGACCAGGATCAGACTATTCTTGTTTATGACCTGGGTGGCGGTACGTTTGACGTTTCAATCCTGGATATTGGTGAAGGCACGTTTGAAGTTGTTTCAACTGCCGGTGATAACCGTCTTGGTGGTGATGACTTTGATGAAGTGATCATTGATCATATGGTAAAAGAATTTAAGAAAGAAAATGGCATCGATCTTTCCCAGGATAAAATGGCAACACAGCGTTTGAAAGATGCTGCTGAAAAAGCGAAGAAAGAATTATCGGGTGTAGCTCAGACACAAATTTCACTTCCATTTATTACAGCTGGTGAAGCTGGGCCAATGCATTTGGAAATGACATTGACTCGTGCGAAATTTGAAGAGCTTACAACGGAATTGGTAGAGCGTACTATGGTACCGACCAGAAAAGCATTGAAAGATGCTGACCTGTCGTCAAATGACATTAACCGGGTACTTCTTGTTGGTGGTTCAACACGTATACCGGCTGTACAAGAAGCAATTAAACGCGAAACTGGCAAAGAGCCATCCAAGGGTGTTAACCCTGATGAAGTTGTTGCACTTGGTGCTGCAATCCAGGGCGGTGTCCTGCAGGGAGATGTAAAAGATGTTGTATTGCTTGATGTTACACCACTATCACTTGGTATTGAAACGATGGGCTCTGTAACGACTAAGTTAATTGAGCGTAATACAACAATTCCAACAAGTGAATCTCAAGTATTCTCAACAGCTGCTGATAACCAAACTGCAGTAGATATTCATGTACTTCAAGGTGAGCGTGAAATGGCAGCGGATAATAAAACATTAGGCCGCTTCCAATTAACCGATATCCCGCCAGCACCAAGAGGGGTGCCACAAATTGAAGTATCATTTGATATCGATGCAAATGGTATTGTAAGTGTTCGTGCAAAAGATAAAGGAACAAATAAAGAACAATCCATTACAATTAAATCTTCATCAGGTTTATCTGACGAAGAGGTAGAACAAATGGTTAAAGATGCGGAAGAAAATGCTGAGGCAGACAAAAAGCGTCGTGAGGAAATTGAACTGCGCAATGAAGCGGATCAGCTTATCTTCACAACCGATAAAACGATTAAAGATCTAGGTGAAAATGTTTCCGAGGATGAAAAGCAAAAAGCTGAAGATGCTAAAGCGGAACTGCAGAAAGCAATTGAAGCTGATGATCTGGATCAGATTAAAGAGAAGAAGGATGCACTACAGGAGCAGGTTCAACAGCTTTCAGTAAAAATGTATGAGCAAATGCAGCAGGAACAGCAAGCGCAACAAGGTTCTGAAGAAACAGGATCAGGCTCTGCAGACGACGTGGAAGATGCTGATTATAAAGAAGTTGACGACGAAGAAGATAAGAAATAAGGATAGCATCCATTTTTAAAAAATAGTCAAAGTCAGGAATCTCTTGGCTTTGACTTTTTTTCTGATGACTGTTTTTTTATAGTACAACCAGGTGAATCAGTGTTTGTTTGCCACCGGGCATCATATAATGGTATGATGAATTTTATGCAATAGTGTATCGGGAGAGTGATTTTCAAGTGAGTAAGCGAGATTATTATGAAGTGCTTGGAGTTGAAAAAGGTGCTTCAAAAGATGAAATAAAAAAGGCCTACCGGAAACTGGCCAGAAAATATCACCCGGATGTAAGCGAAGAGGAAAATGCGTCCGATAAATTTAAAGAGGCAAAAGAGGCCTATGAAGTTCTAAGTAATGAGCAAAAACGTGCCCAGTACGATCAATTTGGTCATGCAGGTGCACAGGGTCAAGGTTTCGGCGGATTTGGCGGAGGTACACAGGACTTCGGCGGATTTGGCGATATTTTCGATATGTTCTTTGGCGGTGGACGCAGACGTGATCCAAACGCTCCACAGCAAGGTGCTGATCTGCAGTATTCCATGACGCTTGGTTTTGAAGAGGCTATTTTTGGAAAAGAGACCGATGTAAAGATACCGAAAGAAGAAAACTGTGATACCTGTAATGGTTCAGGTGCCAAACCAGGAACAAAAACAAAAACTTGTTCACACTGCGGCGGATCAGGACAATTGAACATGGAGCAGAGTACACCTTTTGGCAAGGTTGTTAACCGGCGCGTTTGTCATCATTGTAATGGTTCAGGTAAAATTATTCCTGAAAAATGCAGTACTTGTGGCGGAAATGGTAAAGTGACTAAAAATAAAGAAATTCATATTTCCATCCCTGCAGGAATTGACGAAGGACATCAAATTAGAGTTTCCGGAAAAGGTGAAGCAGGCGTGAATGGAGGTCCTCCTGGTGACTTATTCGTTGTCATTCAGGTGCAGCCGCATGAATTTTTCCGGCGCGAAGGCGATCATATTCATTGCGAACTGCCGATAACATTTGCACAGGCAGCACTTGGTGATGAAATGGAAGTGCCGACTGTACATGGGAAAGTTATGCTGAAGATACCTGCAGGAACACAGACCGGAAAAACATTCCGCTTGAAAGGAAAAGGTGCGCCAAATGTTCGCGGTTACGGGCATGGTGATCAGCATGTGCAGGTAAGGGTTGTAACACCGAGCAAACTGAGTGATCATCAAAAGGAATTGATTCGCGAGTTTAATGAAATTGGCGGCAATGAAGCTACAGATGAGCAAGGCGGTTCATTCTTTCAAAAGTTCAAAAATGCATTTAAGAACTAAAACGGTGTTTTGTGTAACACCGTGTACATAAACGAACCTACTTTATCAGGAAATGAGTGAATAACATGAAATGGTCTGAAATATGTATTCATTCTACAAATGAAGCGATTGAACCAATTTCCAACATTCTTCATGAAACAGGCGCCAGTGGAGTTGTCATAGAGGATCCAGCAGATCTTACAAAGGAACATGAAACGAAATTTGGCGAAGTGTATGAGCTGAATGAAGACGAATATCCGGAAGAAGGCGTTTATATTAAAGCGTATTTACCGGTCAACAGTTTTCTGGGCGAAACCGTCGATGAAATTAAGCAGGCAATCAATAATCTGATGCTGTATGATATTGATCTTGGCAGAAATCAGATTACGTTGAGTGAAATTCGTGAAGAAGAATGGGCAACAGCTTGGAAAAAATATTATAAGCCTGTTAAAATTTCTAAAAAGACTACTATTATTCCGACCTGGGAAGAATATGAACCCGTTTCAAGTGATGAACTGATTATTGAACTTGATCCTGGAATGGCATTTGGAACAGGTACGCACCCTACAACAGTATTAAGCATTCAAGCAATCGAACAATATATTCATGCTGATGATTTGGTGATTGATGTTGGGTGTGGTTCCGGAGTGCTCAGTATTGCATCAGCCTTACTCGGTGCACGCGAAGTTTACGCTTATGACCTGGATGATGTTGCAGTTAAGAGCACATCAATTAATTCCAAACTGAACAATACGGATAAGTTTATTCATGTCAGCCAGAATAATTTGCTGGATCATATTGATATGGAAGCCGATGTAATAGTTTCTAATATACTGGCCGAAATTATTGTCAGGTTTACCGCGGATGCGTGGAATAACCTCCGTCCTGGTGGTATTTTTATTACTTCAGGAATTATCCAGGCCAAGAAACAGTTGGTGATGGATGACCTAGAAAAAAACGGATTCAGGATTTTGGAAGTAAATGAAATGGAAGATTGGGTGGCCATCGTTGCCAAGAAGATTTAGTTGAAACGTGGTGCTGATATTGCAACGCTATTTTGTTCCTGCAGAGAACTGGCAGAATAATAAGGTTTTGATATTGGATGATGATGCTCATCATATTCATCGTGTAATGCGCAGTCAGGAAGGAAATCACATAATATGCAATCATCCGGATGGAAGTGCAGCAACATGCCGGATTATTTCCACCAGTCCTGCCGAGGTTCGGACAAGTATCGACGGGTGGCTGAATGAATCTGCAGAATTGCCAGTTGACGTTACGATTGCCCAGGGGATTCCGAAGAGTGATAAATTTGAACTTGTGTTGCAGAAAGGTACAGAACTTGGAGCAAAGGCTTTTATACCAGTTCAGTCAGAGCGATCGGTTGCTGTGTGGAACGAAAAAAAGCTGGAAAAGAAATTAGGCAGGTTCCGGAAGATTGTTAAAGAGGCAAGCGAGCAAAGTCATCGAAATATCATACCTGATATCATGCAGGTATCGACGATTGAGAAGATGGCAGCTTCTTTTGATGAATACGATGTTAAACTCTTTGCATATGAGGAACAAGCGAAGGGCGCTCCAGGCAATTCGCTTGGAAGTGTGATCAGTAATCTAAAAGAGGGATGTAAATTATTAGTTTATATCGGTCCGGAAGGCGGAATTTCTGAAAAAGAGGCAGCTTTTTTAACGAAACATAATTTTTCGCCAATCAGTCTTGGCCCACGAATACTACGGGCGGAAACAGCAGGCTTATATGTATTGGCAAGCATTTCCTATCACTTAGAAGAATTGAGGTGTACATGATGACAACTGTTGCCTTTCATACATTAGGGTGTAAAGTGAATCATTATGAAACAGAAGGAATCTGGAATATGTTTAAAGATAATGGATATGAACGGGTGGACTTTGACCGACAGTCAGACGTTTATGTTATCAATACCTGTACGGTAACCAACACCGGTGATAAAAAAAGCCGGCAAGTCATCCGCAGGGCAATCCGTAAAAACCCCGATTCCATTATTTGTGTAACGGGGTGTTATGCACAGACATCACCGGGTGAGATTATGGAAATCCCCGGTGTGGATATCATTGTCGGAACTCAGAACAGAAAGAAAATGCTTGATTACATTGAAGAACATAAAAAGACCCGTGAACCGATTAACGGTGTGTCCAATATCATGAAAAATCGTGTCTTTGAAGAGATGGATGTGCCAGAATTTACTGACCGTACGCGGGCATCGTTGAAGATTCAGGAAGGCTGCAACAACTTTTGCACATTTTGTATTATTCCTTGGTCCCGGGGTTTGCTGCGTTCCAGACAGCCTGAAAATGTCATAACACAGGCGCAAAGTCTTGTTGATGCAGGGTATAAAGAAATTGTGCTGACCGGTATTCATACTGCCGGTTACGGGGAAGATATGAAAGACTATAATTTCGCAAAACTTCTCAAAGAACTGGAAACAAAGGTGGATGGATTAAAACGGATCCGTATTTCATCGATTGAAGCCAGCCAGATTACGGATGAGGTTATCGAAGTGCTGGACAAGTCGAAAAAAATTGTACGCCACCTGCACATTCCGCTTCAGTCCGGTTCTGACTCTGTCCTTTCCAGAATGCGCAGGAAATATTCGAGTGACTTTTATAAACAAAAGGTCAATAAAATTCGCAAAGCACTGCCGGGATTGGCTGTAACATCGGATGTCATTGTCGGTTTTCCGGGGGAAACGGATGAAGAGTTTAAGGAAACGTGTAATTTTATAAAAGATATTGGCTATTCTGAGTTGCATGTTTTTCCATTTTCCAGACGTACCGGTACTCCTGCAGCCAGAATGGAGAACCAGGTGGATGTAGATGTAAAGAATGAACGGGTCAATCAAATGATTGAGCTGTCCAATCAGCTTGCCAAAGAATATGCAGCATCGTATGAGAACGAGGTGCTTGAAGTTATACCGGAAGAACATGCATCTGAAGATGACCAAAACACGCTTGTCGGCTATACGGACAACTATTTGAAGGTACGGTTTAATGGTTCGCAGGATATGATCGGAAAAATTGTCCGTGTTAAAATTACCAAGTCCGGTTATCCATATAATGAAGGAACTTTTGTGCGTGTTATGGATAACGCGACCAACAGGAATTTTGAAGCTGCTCAATAATCCCGGATCGTTCCGGGATTTATTTTTGTGTTGTATCATGCTATGATTATTTCGGAGGTACGTACAACTTAAATGAAAGGAAGAAATCGTTAATGACTATGGATTTGGCAAAATATATTGATCATACACAATTAAAACCTGATACAAAAGGGGAAAAGATTGACCAGATAATTAGTGAGGCAAAAACACACGGATTTGCTTCTGTCTGTGTAAACCCGTATTGGGTTCCGTATTGTTATGAAAAATTACAAGAAACGGATGTTAAGGTTTGTACAGTTATCGGATTTCCACTTGGGGCAACCGCTACTGCCGTGAAAGGGTTTGAAACCAAGCGGGCTATCCAGGACGGTGCAACAGAAGTGGACATGGTTATTAATGTCGGTGAACTCAAGTCTGGCAATGAGGATGTGGTACTCGCTGATATAAAAACTGTCGTGGAAGCTGCTGGCAGTGTTGCCCTGACAAAAGTTATTATTGAAACTTCCCTCTTGACGAAAGCCGAAAAAGTGCTTGCCTGTAAACTTGCAAAGCAGGCTGGAGCAGATTTTGTCAAAACGTCCACCGGGTTTTCCGGCGGCGGTGCAACAGTAGAAGATGTCAAATTGATGCGTGAAACTGTAGGCCCTAACATCGGTGTGAAAGCATCCGGTGGCGTTCGCTCTCTCGAGGATACAAAGGCAATGATTGATGCTGGTGCAACCAGAATCGGGGCAAGTGCCGGAGTGGACATTCTTGCTGGTAATAAAGGTGAAGCGGATTATTGATTTGAAATTATAAGTTGACCTGCAAATAGGGTTATATTATAATTATTAATAACATGTAATGATTTGCATGTTTGTATATTTTTGTTTTTGCTTCGGAGGGAGGGAAATTAGCATGTCAAATTCAACTCGCGTTCGTAAAAACGAGTCTCTCGAGGATGCTCTTCGCCGCTTCAAGCGCAGCGTTTCAAAAAGCGGTACACTTCAGGAATACCGTAAGCGTGAACACTATGAAAAGCCAAGTGTAAGACGCAAGAAGAAATCTGAAAATGCCAGAAAGCGCAGATATTAAAAGAAGGTGCAAGAGCATGACATTATTGGAACAGCTGAACCAAGACATGAAGCAGGCCATGAAGAACAAGGATAAGGAAAAGTTAACTGTTATCCGGATGGTCAAGGCTTCGCTGCAAAATGAATCGATTAAACTTGGTAACAAAGATCTTTCCGAAGATGAAGAATTGACAGTTCTATCGAGAGAATTGAAACAAAGGAAGGATTCCCTCCAGGAATTTAAATCAGCTGGGCGAGATGATCTTGTTAAAAAACTTGAAATTGAAATCAATATTTTACAAGAATATATGCCTCAACAGCTTTCCGAAAGTGAGCTGGAGGCTGTAGTTCAGACTACGATTCAGGAAGTGAATGCCACTTCCAAAAAAGATATGGGAAAAGTTATGAGTGCAATCATGCCTAAGGTTAAAGGTAAAGCTGATGGTTCACAAATTAACAAATTGGTTCAAAAACATTTAAACTAATATGCTTATGAAAGCCCCGTCGGTTTGGCGGGGTTTTTTAAATGCGTAAGGACATAACATTAATGATATAGATTCAAACATCGATCGTATGAGCGAAACATCAACCGTATGAGCGAAACATCAACCGCACGAGCGGAACATCGACCGTATGAGTGAAACATCAACCGCAAGAGGGAAACATCGACCGTATGAGCGAAACATCAACCGCAAGAGGGAAACATCGACCGTATGAGCGAAACATCAACCGCAAGAGGGAAACATGGTTAAGTCCGTATAATTGTGTAAAAGCGAAATAAGAAAGGGCCATATTAATTCCTATGATACAATGTTTTCAACCACAAAAACATAAGGAGGAATTAATGATGACCCAACTACATTTTAACCTAAACATGGACAAGTTAAAAGATGAGATTATGAACTCCAATATGAACGCTATCTATAAATCAACAGCTGTATTAATTCTGAATGAGTATATGGAAAAGGAACGGGATGAATTTTTGGACGTTCCGCCATACGCCCGTACTGGTAGTTCACGTGATTATCGAAACGGCTATTATGAAAGAGAATATTTGATGAGTATTGGAAAGATCAAGTTACGGGTTCCACGGACTCGCAGCGGTGAGTTTTCACCAAGTATTTTTGAAAAGTATCAACGCTGTGACCAGGCTTTCGTTCTTGCCCTGCTTGAAATGGTGGTGAACGGGGTCTCCACACGCAAGGTTCGAAATGTAGTAGAAGAATTGTGTGGAGAGAGCGTATCCAAGTCCTTTGTATCATCGCTTACAGAGAAACTAGACCCTATCGTCAATAAATGGGCGAATCGAAATTTGGCAAACACCTATTATCCGTACATTTTTGTAGATGCCATGTATATCAAAGTTCGCGAGCATCGTAAGGTTGTATCCAAAGCTGTCTACATTGCGACAGCGATAAGCGAGGATAACCAACGGGAAGTGCTCGGATTAAAGGTTGACCATACCGAAAGTTACGAAGCTTGGAAAAGCTTTTTAAAAGAGCTGAAAGGCCGGGGGCTGCATTCACCAAGACTTATGATTTCAGATGCCCATAAAGGGCTCAAAAAAGCAATACAGGAGGAATTCCTCGGAACCTCATGGCAACGCTGCACCGTTCATTTTAAACGAAATATTGTGGATCAACTGCCAAAGAAGGGTATGTCAGAGGTAATCACGGGGTTAAAACGGATTTTTAAAGCCGTTACACCAGATGACGCAAGAAACTTCAAGGAGGAGTTCGTCACGCGTTACGAAGAAGATCCAAAGCTAAATCAAGCACTTAAGACATTGGAAGAAGGCTTCGATGATGCCATTCAGTATCTCAATGAAGAAGAGAAATATCATACATTCATACGCAGCACGAATTCATTGGAACGCCTAAATGAAGAAGTTAGAAGGCGGGAAAGAGTCATTCGTATATTTCCGAATACACAATCCGCCTTCCGTCTAATTGGCGCAGTACTAATGGATTATGAAGGGCAACAAAAGAATAAAAAAAGGTTTATTCGAAACAAAAGTTGAAGAGGATTCCAGCGCGCGAAAATTTGATGTGGTGGGAAGGGCCCTTCCCACCACATCAAATTCACATAAATACCATCATAAGGTTGAAAACTTGTATTGGACTTTTACACATAGATAAGGACTTGACTGAAACATCGACCGTATGAGCAAAACATCAACCACACGAGCGAAGTATCAACCGCACTATGATGCAAATAGAAAGAACAATAAAAGCATTAATAGCTAAACCAGTCATGTTGGAATAATTTCTACCAAGAAATCACTGAATTTGAATTCAATAATTTGTAAATCTGTTCCCCTTTTAATGAAGGAATATGATACTATTTATGTAAGAACTGAAACCATTTTACTATTTTTTTCGTATGTAATATTGACACCATTAAGCGGGAGGGGGTGAGGGCGTTTGCGTAAATTTAACAAATACATAATCATGCTTCTCATTGCTGCATCTTCCCTTTTCATTATGATGTCTTCGATTCAGGCGAATGATGGTGATAAACTTGTCTACGTTATTCCGGTTAAAGATGAAGTGGAGCGCGGACTCGAGTCATTTATACAACGGACAACCGAAGAAGCGGTCAAGGATGGGGCGGACCATATCATATTCGAGATTGATACTCCCGGAGGACGTGTTGATGCTGCGGGTAACATAGCAGAAATACTTCAGAATCTGGACATTCCAACGACTTCTTTTATTGTTAATCGTGCATTGTCGGCAGGTTCTTATATTGCACTCAATACGGATACAATTTATATGGAACCGCAGGCAACAATGGGTGCAAGCGGGGTAATCAATCAGGATGGCACTGCTGCGGGTAAAAAAGCGCAGTCAGCGTGGATTGCAGCGATGAAAACTGCCGCCGAGTCGACTGGCAAAGATCCATTATATGCAGTAGCGATGGCTGATCCAAGCATTGATTTACCTGAATATGGTGCCGGTGAAGGGAAATATCTGACATTAGGTGCGAAATCGGCAAAGGAAGTAGGATATTCTGCTGGAACAGTTCAGGACCGAAGCGAATTGTTAACAGAATTGAATCTTTCCAATGCAACTGTTATCGAGAAAAAACCAACACTGTCAGAAAAAATTGCCCGATTCATTACAAGTCCGGTCGTAGTACCAATACTTTTATCCCTGGCCAGTCTTGGGTTAATTATTGAAGTGTTTTCACCTGGGTTTGGTATTCCTGGTATGGTAGGTTTATTGTCGTTGGTTTTATTCTTTTACGGGCACGTTGTCGCAGGACTTGCCGGCATGGAGGCAATTGTTCTACTGATTATTGGACTGGTGCTGATTGTGGCAGAGTTTTTTGTCCCGGGTGGCATTGTCGGGTTACTTGGGATTGGAGCGGTTGTCGCATCATTAATTATGTCCGGTCAGGACTTAGGGCATATGGCCATGAGTATAGGTATCGCTTTTACCGTGGCGTTAATTGCCATTGTTATCTTATTTCGGAATGTTGGACTGGAAAAAGGGATCTTCCGTCATATTATTCTTAAAGACAGTACGATGACTGAACAAGGATATGTAACATCAGCGAATCGACTGGAATTGATTGGTCTGCAGGGTAGAACAGCAACTCCCTTACGTCCATCTGGTACTGCAGTTTTTGATGATGAACGAATCGATGTTGTTACAGAAGGCAGTTTTATCGCGCAAAATCGACCTGTTAAAGTTTTGAAAGTCGAAGGAGTTCGCGTAGTGGTGAGAGAATTAAGGAACAATGAAAATGAACAGGAGGAATCTTGATGGATATTCAACTTATGCCAATAATTATTATTGCAGTTATATTAATTGTTGTGGCGGTATTATTTACGTTTATCCCTGTAATGCTTTGGATTAGTGCGCTGGCAGCAGGGGTTAAGGTTGGAATTTTTACTTTGGTTGGGATGCGGTTGCGAAGGGTTATTCCTTCCAGAGTCATCAACCCGTTAATCAAAGCACATAAAGCTGGGTTAAGTGTAACAACAAACCAGCTCGAGAGTCACTATTTGGCGGGTGGAAATGTTGACAGAGTAGTCAATGCATTGATTGCTGCACAACGCGCAAACATTGAGTTGAGCTTCGAACGGACGGCTGCGATTGATCTTGCCGGTCGTGATGTGCTTGAAGCAGTACAGATGAGTGTAAACCCGAAAGTAATTGAAACCCCGTTTATTTCCGGTATTGCAATTGACGGAATTGAAGTAAAAGCAAAAGCAAGAATTACGGTTCGTGCTAACATCGATCGACTTGTCGGTGGTGCTGGTGAAGAAACTGTAATCGCTCGTGTAGGTGAGGGGATTGTAAGTACTATTGGTAGTTCGGAAACACATGCAAAAGTATTGGAAAATCCGGACTCCATCTCCCAAAATGTTTTGTCAAGGGGACTTGATGCCGGCACTGCATTTGAAATTTTATCGATTGATATTGCAGATATTGATATTGGTAAAAACATTGGCGCTATTTTGCAAACAGATCAGGCCGAAGCAGATAAGAATATTGCTCAGGCCAAAGCTGAAGAGCGTCGTGCCATGGCTGTTGCACAAGAACAAGAGATGGCTGCAAAAGTGGAAGAAATGCGTGCTAAAGTGGTCGAAGCTGAAGCAGATGTACCGCGTGCACTTGCAGAGGCATTACGTTCCGGAAATCTTGGTGTAATGGATTATATGAATTACAAAAACATCGATGCCGATACGGATATGCGTGATTCAATCGGAAAATTATCACAGGATGATGATGAAGATAGTAAGAAATAAGAATTGAATCGGGAAAGGAGCTGTGCAATGGAGCAATTTCTGCCATTTCTT
This sequence comes from Virgibacillus ihumii, assembly GCF_902726655.1. NCBI lineage: Bacteria > Bacillati > Bacillota > Bacilli > Caryophanales > Bacillaceae > Virgibacillus > Virgibacillus ihumii. The sequence continues at coordinate 1,061,255 of NZ_CACVAN010000001.1, read as the reverse complement.
ATCCTTATCATCTTTGGCCTTGTTAGTGCCTTTTCTTCCAAATCAAAGGAGAAAAAGGACATGAAACCTGTAAAAGAAATCTTTAATATGCCAAAGAAAGCCAGCAATTCACAGGAAAAGAAGAGTGAAAATACATCTGTGCAGCCGACATATGAAACGGATTTTGGCGATGAGGTAGAACACCTTACGCGGCATGGTGAAAAAGAACGGTCAGAGACACAAATTGAAATGGATAAACGTAAATATGAAAGTCTTATGTCTTCAGAACGGTCTACTTCAGAGAAAGGCCTTTCTGATGAACAAAAGCAGTTTAAGAAAAGAGTCAGGAGCAACTTGAATAAAAAAGGGCTGGTTAATGGTATTATCATGTCGGAGGTTTTAGGTAAGCCGAGGGCAATGAAACCGTATAACAGCGTGTCATCCAAAAAAAGAAATTAATGAATATGAACCACTTTCAGACAGTCAGTTACTGAAAGTGGTTCTTTTTTATGTTCTTAACCGCATAAATATGATGGTGAGAGGGGGCCACAGCTATGAAAAAATTACAGCAGCGAATCGCTCCATTACTGACAAAGTATTTGGACCTTCCATCAGATGTCATGCTGGAATTACCCAGAATTACAACGATTGGACAAATCCATGTATACATAGAAAATCACAAGGGACTTGTCGTGTATTCTGATAAAGAGCTGACAGTGCGGGCAAATAAAGGATTTATTCAAATAATGGGTACATCATTCGTGTTAAAAACAATGCTGCCTGAAGAAATCCTGCTGGAAGGTACTATTACGGATATAAAATTCATTCCTGAATAAATGATACCAGGGAAAAGGGTGAGAACATGAAACAAATGCAAGGTTCTTATTTAACTGGCTATGTCACGATTAAAATAGACGGTTTAAATCCGGAGAAGTTTTTTCAGGCGTGTGCTGATCAAGGTGTTTTTGTCTGGAATATTCGTAAGGAATCGGAAACAGTTTGTACAGGGAACATCAGGTTAAAACACTTGAAAAAAATGAAGCAGATTAGAAGAAAAACGGATTTTAAAGTTAGCTTTATCAACAAAAAAGGACTGCCATTTATCCTGAAAAAATTGACACTGCGGAAAGAAATTCTTACTGCCTTTATAATGAGTATGCTGCTCATTTTCTTTCTGTCCAATATCATTTGGGAAGTACGAATTATGAATGTCCCGACAGACTTGGAGGAGGAAATCAGTAAACAATTGGAGGAATATGGCATTCATCAGGGAGCATGGACCTTTTCGATTGATAAATCGAGTGTGATACAGCAAAAACTGATCCATGATATTCCGGAACTCCTTTGGGTCGGTGTGCATAAAAAAGGGACAACCTTTGTTTTGGAAGGCGTTGAAAAAACGATTGTGGAAGAGGAAGAAAAGGAAGGGCCAAGAAACCTTGTGGCGGCAAAAAAAGGCGTCATTCAGAAGATGTATGTGTCCAAGGGAGTTCCAAAAGCTCAGGTGAATGATTATGTGGAACCGGGTGATCTGCTGGTCTCCGGCAAGCTGCGATTTGATGAAAATAAAAAGGACAAGAAGTACGAACTGGTCGAAGCGGAAGCCGATATTATCGCCAAAACGTGGTACGAGGTTTCGGTCACCATTCCACTGGAAGCAAATTATGAGTTGCTTACAGGTGAGCGGGAGAGCAAGTATCATCTGAAAATAAACGGATTTGAATTACCTGTATGGGGGTTTGGTTCGCCGGAATTTGATAATACCCATAAAGAACGAAATGTAAACGAGTTGTACTTTTTAAAATGGGAACTGCCGGTGAAAATGGTTGAAACTATTTTAAGCGAAAAGGAGTATAACAAAGTAAAGCGAAGTAAAGCTGAAGCAATTAAAGTTGGGATAAAACAGGCAAAGAATGAACTTCAGCTTCAGCTTGGTAACGAGGCAAGGATTGTCTCTGAAAATATTTTGCATGAAACCACTGAGAATGGTAAAGTTAAATTAATCTTATATATAACAGTAAAAGAAGATATTGTAAAGGAAGTACCACTAAATCAAGGAGATTGATTATGTCAGGAAACTTTAAAACAATAGATTTACAGCTGAAAACACCAAACGAAGCGTTAGAACTGTTTGGTACGAATGATAAATTTTTGAAACAGATTGAACAGCAATTGGACATCACCATTGTAACAAGGGGAGAGCAGGTGCATGTATCGGGAAGTGAAGAAGCTGCATCTTTAGCGGAAGAATTGCTTATAACACTCCTGTCAGTAGTCAGAAAAGGATTAACAATTACTGAACGGGATGTTGTGTATGCAGCAGATTTGGCCAAAAAAGGAAAACTAAATCAGTTTGAAGCTTTGTTCGAAGATGAAATAACAAAGAACGCCAATGGCAAGTCCATTCGGGTGAAAACACTTGGTCAAAAAAGTTACATCGCTGCAATTAAGTCACATGATCTTGTTTTTGGAATAGGACCGGCGGGAACAGGAAAAACTTATCTTGCTGTAGTGATGGCTATCCGCGCCCTGAAGAATGGTGAGGTTAAGCGAATTATTTTAACACGTCCTGCAGTTGAAGCGGGCGAAAGTCTCGGTTTCCTGCCTGGTGATTTAAAGGAGAAGGTTGATCCGTATTTAAGACCATTGTATGATGCGCTTCACGATGTGCTTGGAGCGGAACATACATTGCGCCTGATTGAACGGGATACAATTGAGATTGCACCGTTGGCATATATGCGAGGAAGAACGTTGGACGATGCATTTGTTATTTTGGATGAGGCTCAGAATACGACACCGGAACAAATGAAAATGTTTTTGACCCGACTTGGTTTTGGTTCCAAAATGGTCATCACCGGTGATATCACCCAGATTGATTTGCCAAAAGGAGTTAAATCGGGCTTGTATACAGCAAATAATTTATTGGCACCCGTCGATGGTATTTCCTTTATTCAGCTAACACAAACCGATGTAGTAAGACACCCGCTGGTACAGAAAATTATCAATGCCTACGAGAACGCTCATTAAGGTTTATTGGAAAAATGTAAGACCCTTCGTATAAGGGGTCTTATTTCTGTATTCACATTCCGGATGTTGAGGTGACATTCATGAAGAAACTTCTGCAACATTTATTACATATACAGCCTAAGTGGATGGTGATTGTTGCTGCTATGATTCTTTTGGGTGTCTTCTTCTTTGCTATGACTGTGAACAATGTATATACCGAGACATATAACATTGAACGGTTTTCTGAAGCAGACGACACAATCCGTTCGCCGATTACGATTGAAAATAACTCGGAAACAGCGCGAAAAACGCGTGAAACTGTTCAATCAGTAGAAGACAGATATAATATTTCCACTGAAATTACAAAAGAGCGCCTTTCTTATGTGAAAGAAATATTTGAGGCAGTGGTGAAAGTTGAAGATGAAGCTTTCAAAAGTGGTAAAACAAATCCGGAAACGTCTATATCGAGCCAAGAACAAGTCGAACGGCTGGAACAAATTTTGTCCCCGGAAATCACCGAGGCAATTGATGATGGTTTATTTTATGAATTATTGGATATGAAAGCAAGTAACCGATCAGCTGCAAAAAAATTGCTGCTTTCCAGTTTAGAAACCGAACTGAATGAGGGTGTGCGCACTGAAAATATTCAACGTGCTGAAGCGGATGTAAAACAAAGTATTAAATATTCACCCCTGGAAAAAAGCTTGAAAGAACCATTGCAAAAATTGGGTGAATTTGCTGTTGTGGAAAATTCGTTCTTCGATGTTGAAAAGACAATGCAAGCAAGGAAAGAAGCAGCAAGCAATGTTGAACCGGTTATTATCCGGGCCGGGGAAATAATCGTCAGGGAAGGACAGACCATTACTGACGAAGTATATGAAGAATTGGAGTTAGTCGGTCTTTTAAATCAGGAACGTAATGTTTTTCCTGTGATTGGGCTCGTCTTGTTAATACTGCTAATTGTAGCGATCATCGGTTCTGAAATGAATCATTTATTCAAAAAGGATCAGTTGGACAACAGAAAAATTGCAGCTGTTCTGTTTATCAGCCTTATTGTAATTGCCGCCATGAAAGTGGTCGGCTTGTTTACAACTACTAGCAATCCACTGTTTTTTGCGGTCCCGGTTGCGACCGGATCATTGCTGATGAAACAATTGATTGATGAACGCTTTGCAATCGTGCTGTCCATGCTTTATGCGATTTTGGGAAGTGTGATTTTCAATGGCAAAATACCGGCATTATTAAACATAGAAGCGGGCATTTACTTTTTCTTTGCACAGCTGGCAGGCATCATTTTCCTGGTTAATGTCAAAGACAGGCTTGCTATCATTAAGGCAGGAGGAGGTATGGCCATTGTAAATACGCTGACTATATTATTATTCTTATTCCTGTCATTTGAGAAATATTCATTCAGCGATATACTTATTCAAACAGGATATGGTATTTTTGCGGCATTGTTGTCAGCGGTTCTGACTATTGGCTTGCTCCCTTTTTTTGAAACGGGATTGGGGATTTTATCGGACATAAAATTGCTTTCACTGGCAAGCCCGAATCAGCCGCTACTTCGAAAGATTCTTACAGAGGCACCGGGAACCTATCATCACTCTGTAATGGTTGCAAACCTCAGTGAAACTGCTTGTGAAGCAGTGGGAGCGAATGGGCTTATGGCGAGAGTTGGTGCATATTACCATGATATCGGGAAAACGAAACGGCCACATTATTTTATTGAAAATCAGGTATCGATTAAAAATCCGCATGATTTAATAGATCCGCTTCAAAGTGCGGAAATCATCATCAATCATCCGTATGATGGAGCAGAATTACTAAAAAAACATAAAATACCAGAGGAAATTATCGATATTGCAGAGCAGCATCATGGTACCACATTGCTGAAATATTTTTATCATAAAGAAACAAAGGAGAATGAAAATGTAAGTGAAACCATGTTCAGATATCCTGGCCCCAAACCGCAAACAAAGGAGGCAGCGATTATAAGTATTTGTGATTCGGTGGAAGCTGCGGTACGGTCTTTAAAAGAACCCACTAAAGAAAAGATTGATGAAATTGTGGCATCAATCGTTAGAGACCGGTTAATGGACGGACAACTTAGCGAATGTGACCTTACATTAAATGAATTGGATAAGGTGTATCAGACAATCTGTGAAACGTTAAAAGGTATCTTTCATTCAAGAATTAAATACCCAACTAAGGAGGCAAATTAATGCATATTGACTTTCATGATCAAACGAATTCCATCTCTTCCGATTATGTGGATTTACTCCAGCGACTGATCCTGTTTACAGCTGATGCGGAAGGGATTGCACCCGGCACAGAGGTTTCCGTATCCTTCGTAAGCAATAAGGAAATACAGGAACTGAACCGTAATTATCGTCAACAGGATAAGTCAACAGATGTCATATCGTTTGCGATGCAGGAAATTGGTGAAGGTGAATTGGATATTATCAGTGAAGATATGCCGGTAGTTCTTGGAGACATTGTTATATCAGTTGAAAAGGCACAGGAGCAGGCTGATGAATATGGACATTCCTTTGAAAGGGAGCTCAGCTTCTTGGCGGTTCATGGCTTTCTTCATCTGCTCGGTTATGACCATATGAGTGAGGCTGATGAATCTAACATGTTCAAGCGGCAGCATGACATATTGGGTGAGTTTGGAATTGAGCGGTAAATACAGACAGGATGGAATTGGATTTTCGTTTGCCTGTAATGGACTGCGTGCAGTTATAAAGTCTGAGCGGAATTTCAGGATTCATCTGGCTGCAGCAGTTTTTGTTATTGCAGCAGGTCTGTTTTTTCGACTTGCCCTGTTGCAGTGGGCAATCATTTTTTTAACCATTGCTCTTGTTTTAATTACTGAAATGATCAATACAGCTGTTGAGAAAATGATTGACTACATCAAACCGGAAATTAACCATAATGCGAAAGTAATTAAAGACATTTCCGCCGGGGCAGTATTATTATCAGCCATCATAGCAGTTATTATTGGACTTCTTATCTTTGGTCCGGAAATAAAAGAAACGTTTTTGTAAAGAAGCTGTATGATTTAGGTTCTTTTCATAAATTTTGTCGCTCATTTAAATGCGTAGTTGAACTAAACTGCGACGTAACTGCTGTTTTCTAATAACATCCGCTTTTCTCCCCGCCGTCCGAGATCACTCCGGGCGGATGCTCGAAAGTGAAAGCGACGTGTATTTCCGTAGCGGTGGTAATACATCATACTATATCGCAGTTTATGGATATTGAGCTAAAAACAATTAGGAAATAGTCTTATTTAAACTTCGCTGAAAACCTTCTTCAATTTGGAAGGTTTTTGTTTATCCTTTATTAACTGATAATACCAGTTTCACGTTTTGTCGATTGCAGTTGAGGAATAAGGAAATCAAAAAAGTTTTTAAAGGTTTTGTCGGAAATATGAAAGATGATTGATTTTATAGTATTATGAAGATAGCAGATAGAACAAATTCGCTGGAGGATATACATCATGGCTAACGAATACAAATCAGGGTTTGTTGCAATAGTAGGCAGACCAAATGTCGGAAAATCCACGTTTATGAACAGTGTAATCGGACAAAAAATTGCTATCATGAGTGATAAAGCCCAAACAACTCGAAATAAAATTCAGGGAGTACTGACCGAAGAGGATGCCCAGCTCATCTTTATTGATACGCCGGGAATTCATAAACCGAAGCATCGCCTGGGAGATTTTATGGTTAAAATTGCCGAAGATACGTTAAATGAGGTTGATGCAGTATTGTTTATGATAAATGCAGATGAAGGCTATGGAAGAGGAGATCAGTATATTCTGGATCGTCTCCAGCAGATCAAACGCCCGGTATTTCTGATTATCAACAAGATTGATTTAATCCATCCGGAAGAGGTCTTTGCGCTGATTGAACAATACAAGGATAAATACAATTTTGCGGAAATCATTCCGATCTCGGCGCTGCAAGGCAATAATGTCAATCACATGCTTGATGTTCTGAAAAAATATATTCCGGAAGGCCCGCAATATTATCCTGAAGATCAGATTACGGATCACCCGGAACGGTTTATTATAAGTGAACTGATTCGGGAGAAAGCGCTTCAACTAACAAGAGAAGAGGTTCCGCATTCGATTGCGGTGGTGATGGAAAATATTGAAAAACATGAATCGGATGCTGTTTATATTCAGGCGACGATTATTACGGAGCGTAAAACGCAAAAGGGAATCATCATCGGTAAACAAGGAAGCATGCTGAAAAATATTGGCAAGGATGCCCGGAAAGACATTGAGTCATTATTGGGTTCCAAAGTTTATCTGGATCTATGGGTGAAAGTTCAAAAGGATTGGCGGAACAGGCAGTCGCAACTCCGGGAACTTGGTTTTCGCAGTGATGAATATTAAACTTGGTAAATTTTAATACTAATTGTTTTGCAGGCAGTGGTAATTCTAAGGAATGAGTACTTTTTCAAATAAGCTAAAAGAAAGGCGGGGTTTCTTGTGATCGACTTTACCTGGAGATTATTTAGTCAGACAGGAAACATTGAAACCTATTTATTATTGAAAGAGTTAGAAGAAGGAAAACTGAAAGCCAATAATTCATTCAAACAACAGAATAATGAGCAAGTGTCATCGTTTGATACAAATATGTAAGTGAGCAGAAATCGGGGAAAAGGTGATACTGATTGCTGGAGAAAATGGAAGGTATCGTAATTAAAACACAGGATTACAGTGAAACGCATAAAATTGTGACGATTTTCACCAATAAATTGGGGAAAATCAGTGCAATCGCACGAGGTGCAAAAAAACCTAAAAGTAGAATGGCTGCCGTTACGCAGCCATTTATACTGGGGGAATTTTTTATTTATGTCAGCTCCGGATTGAGCACTATTCAACAGGGCGAAGTAATCCATTCGCATCGTTTCATTCGGGAGGATATTGTTAAAACTGCCTATACAGCGTATATTGCAGAGTTAACAGATAAATTGGTTGATCCGAAAAGCCCGGATATCTATTTGTATAATCAGTTGTGTCAGACATTGGACTGGATTACCGAACATGATAGTGCTAGTGTTCCGATTATGATGTATGAGCTGAAATTATTTGCAAAAGGTGGATTTGCGCCAATTGTTGACCGGTGTGCAAATTGTGGAGGGAGAGAGACACCTTTCGCATTTTCAGTCATCGAAGGCGGACTTTTGTGCAGGCGGTGCAGACATATTGACCAGGGGGCGGCAAGTATTTCCGATACGGTGGCCAAGTTACTGCGATTATTTGCAAGTGTTGGTCTGGAACGTGTTGGAACTATTTCAGTTAAGCCGGAAAATATTCAGTTGCTCCGTCAGTTGATTGATGCTTATTATGATCAATATGGTGGATACTTTTTAAAGTCAAAAAGATTTCTGAAGCAACTTGATAAACTTACCTGAGTAGCATCTGTTGACAATAGCGGTTGCAATGGGGTATGATTTTTACATAATTTTAACATGATAATACCCTGCGCAGAGGGAGAATAGTACGTAATGAATCCTGTTTTGAGCGAGTCTGGAATGGTGGAAGCCGGATAATAGGACATTAGGGATGGCACTCCGGAGCAGGATGTATAGAGTGGCTCTTGATTTATGGAGCAAATAGGGTGGAACCACGGATTAAAAACCCGTCCCTATGTCTTGGAAAAGGCATAGGGACGGGTTTTTAATGGCAAACAGGAAAGTATAAAACTCTACTGTTTCCATAAGTGCAACTAAGGTATTCGCTTAAAAGCTTGGCAATTGTCAAGTTTTCTAAATAATTATGATGGAGGTTACATTGATGACGATCCAGGAGATGATTTTAACACTTCAAAAGCATTGGTCGGACCAAAACTGTATTTTAATGCAGGCGTACGATGTGGAAAAGGGAGCAGGGACCATGTCACCGATGACACTGTTAAGAAGTCTGGGACCTGAGCCGTGGAATGCAGCATATGTTGAGCCGTCAAGACGCCCTGCTGACGGAAGGTATGGACAAAATCCCAACAGATTGTACCAGCATCACCAGTTTCAGGTCGTAATGAAACCTTCACCTGAAAATATTCAGGATTTGTATTTGGAGTCGCTTCAAGCACTAGGAATCAATCCGCTTGAACATGATATCCGCTTTGTGGAGGATAATTGGGAAAATCCAACACTTGGTGCTGCGGGATTAGGTTGGGAAGTATGGCTGGATGGCATGGAAATAACCCAGTTTACCTACTTCCAGCAAATCGGCGGTTTGGAAGCGAGCCCGGTCACAGTAGAGTTAACGTACGGAATCGAACGGCTGGCATCGTACATTCAGGATAAAGAGAATGTTTTCGATTTGGAATGGACGGAAGGTTTTACGGTGAAAGATATATTTCTGCAACCGGAATATGAACATTCTACTTACACGTTTAAGGAGTCGGATACCGATATGTTGTTCCAGTTATTTGCGATGTATGAAAAAGAAGCGAAAACTACGATGGAAAAGGGATTGGTTTTCCCGGCGTATGACTATGTACTTAAATGTTCGCATACATTTAACCTGCTGGATGCCAAAGGTGTTATTTCCGTAACCGAGCGAACCGGCTATATTTCAAGGATCCGCAACCTGGCACGCAGTATTGCCAAATCATATGTAGCAGAACGGGAAAGACTCAGATTCCCAATGCTTAAAAGGGAGGGAAAATAATGCATAAAGATGTTTTGCTGGAAATTGGACTTGAAGAGTTGCCATCACGGTTTGTTGATGATGCGGAAAAACAGTTGAAAAATAAAACGGAAACATGGCTGATCAATTCGCGCATAGATTACGCTTCCATTCAATCTTACTCAACGCCAAGAAGGCTTACCGTGCTCATCAAGGGAATTGCTGATGAACAGTCTTCACTCGAAGAGGAAGTAAAAGGCCCTTCATTAAAAATCGCCAAATCAGATGATGGAGAATGGACAAAGGCAGCCATTGGTTTTACGAAAGGACAAGGAAAAACGGTTGATGATATTTTCACAAAAGAACTGAATGGTGAGACATATATTTTTATTCGTAAAATAACCGAAGGGGGAAAGACAGCCGATCTGTTGACGCAACTGGATTCAATCATTGAATCCATTCAATTTCCAAAAAATATGCGCTGGTCTGATATAGAAATACGTTATGCACGACCAATTCGCTGGATTACTGCGCTATATGGGGATCAGGTTATTCCGTTGTCGGTGGCAGAAGTTGATTCAGATAAAATTACACACGGACACAGATTTTTGGGTAAAAAAAATACGATAGTAAATCCAAGCGAATATGAAACGCTCTTGCGCAATAATTATGTAATTGCAAGCCCGGAAGAACGTGAACAAATGATTTTGAATGGCATTAAAGAGGTTGAAAAAAGGGAAGGATTTACAGTTCCTGTTGATTCTGATCTGCTTGATGAAGTACGGAATCTGGTGGAATTTCCTACAGTATTTAAAGGGGCTTTTGATGAAACGTTTTTACAGCTTCCGTCGGATGTTCTGATAAAATCGATGAAAGAGCACCAGCGGTATTTCCCTGTGAAGTCCGCAGATGGCACGTTGCTTCCACACTTTATTGGTGTCCGTAATGGTGATAATCATGCAATTGAAACAGTTGCAAAAGGAAATGAAAAAGTGTTGCGAGCAAGGCTATCCGATGCAAAATTCTTTTTTGAAGAAGATCAGACAAACTCCATTGATTATTATCTGGAAAAATTGGAGCGTATTGTTTTTCAGGAAAGCCTTGGGACTATCGGCGATAAAGTTCGACGTGTGGTTACATTAACTAATCAGCTCATCAGCAAGCTTAATTTTGATGAAAGTGTCGGCAATCATGCAATCCGGGCAGCCCAAATCTGCAAGTTTGATTTACCTACCAATATGGTAAACGAGTTTACGGAACTGCAGGGAGTTATCGGGGAAACATATGCACTACATTTTGGTGAAGACAAAGTGGTGGCTAAAGCAGTTGCTGATCATTATTTGCCAGTCCATGCAGATGATGAACTACCGGGAACGGTTGAAAGTGCTGTAGTCAGCATTGCTGATAAATTAGATACGATTACCGGTTGTATCGCAGTTGGGCTTATACCAACAGGTTCGCAGGATCCGTATGGTCTCAGGCGGCAAGCAGCAGGTATCTTGAAAATACTGTTGCAGTATAAATGGAATATATCAGTTGAAGCATTATTGGATTTAGCGCAGGATATGTACCAGACTCTTCCAATCAAACAAAATGAAGCTTCTGCTGTACGTGCTGAGTTGGATCAGTTCTTTCAATTACGAACGACATATTTGCTTAGGGATATTTCTGTTGAACAGGATGTTATTCAAGCTGTTTTAGGTGAGGGAATTGGTGTTGTCACTTATTCATTTACCAAGGCACAGTTACTTTCCGAAAAACGAAACGACCCTTCCTTTAAACCGGTACAAGAGGCATTGGTGCGTACGTTAAACTTGACCAAAAAAACGGATCAAACTGAAATTGATTCATCGATGTTTATCACACCATCTGAACAGAAGTTATTCGAGGTTTTCACCGATGTTGCGAAAAGGTTCAAAGCTGCTGATCGTGAACAGCAGGCGGAAACCGCACTTATGATTCTTGGTGAACTGGCAGAGCCAATTGATGAATTCTTTGATCATAACATGGTAATGGCTGATGATGAGGCTATCCGCAATAACCGTTTGGGGCTGGTTAATTCAATTGCCGGTTTAATTCACGATTTTGCTGATTTGTCCACTATCGAGTGGAAACAGCAGTTTTAATAAGTAATAGTATAACTGAATTTTCTTTTTCACTCTTTTTAGTCTATAATATTATACAATAGTATGACATATTTATTCCATCGGGTGGTGAAAGAGTGGAATTATCGAATAGACAAGAGCAAATAATTGAAATTGTGAAAGCGAACGGTCCGATTACGGGCGAACATATCGCCGATCGGCTTGACTTAACAAGGGCAACATTGCGACCGGATCTGGCCATCCTGACCATGGCCGGATTTTTGGAAGCAAGGCCGAGAGTCGGTTATTTTTATACCGGGAAGACCGGGTCAGAGCTTCTGACTGAAAAAATTAAAAAATTTAAAGTGCATGAGTATCAGTCGGTACCCATTGTGGTCAAAGAGGATGCATCTGTTTACGATGCCATTTCCACGATGTTTTTGGAGGATGTAGGGACACTATTCGTTGTTGGCAACAATGCTGGTTTAACGGGAGTTTTGTCACGCAAGGATTTGCTCCGGGCGAGTATCGGTAATCAGGATTTAAACGCTATCCCGGTACATATAATCATGACAAGAATGCCCAATATTACAATTTGCTATAAAGATGATTTGATCATTGATGCGGCCAAACAGCTGATTAATAAACAGATTGATGGGCTGCCGGTTGTGAAAGAAAAAGACAACGGGCTGGAAATTGTCGGCAGGATTACGAAGACCACAATAACAAAAACGTTTGTCGAATTAATTATGGATGAGCATTTATAAGGGAGGCACTTTTGTATGGCTGTTAAATTAGTATATGTATTATCGGATTCTGTCGGGGAAACCGCCGAATTGGTTATTAAGGCTGGATTAAGCCAGTTTAATAATGGCGAATACAAAATCCAGCGGGTTCCCTATGTGGATGATAATAAGACAATTGATGATACGATTCAGCTTGCACAGGAAACGAATGGTATTCTCGGTTTCACATTGGTTGACCCTGCATTGCGCAAGTATGTGAATCAGAAAGCGGAAGAAAAGGATATCGAGGCAATCGATATTATGGGCCCAATGATGGATTCAATGGAGCGGGTTTTTGAGAATTCACCACGATTAAAACCAGGTCTTGTTCATAAATTGGATGAAGATTATTTTAAACGGGTGGAGGCAATCGAGTTCGCGGTTAAGTACGATGATGGCCGGGATCCGCGCGGTATTGCCAGGGCAGATATTATTTTAATCGGGGTGTCCAGAACATCAAAGACACCACTTTCCCAATACCTGGCACATAAACGCCTGAAAGTAGCGAACGTTCCGATTGTTCCGGAAGTGGATCCTCCTGAGGAACTTTATGAGGTGAATCCGGAGAAATGCATCGGGTTAAGAATAAGTGCTGCAAAGCTGAATGAGATACGCAGGGAACGATTAAAGGCTTTGGGACTGGGGGATCAGGCAACATATGCCAACATGGAACGGATTCACCAGGAATTGGAATTTTTCAATCACGTTGTCGAAAAAATCGGCTGCAAAGTTGTGGACGTTTCCAATAAGGCTGTAGAAGAAACAGCAAATCATATCTTGCATATGATCAGAAATTAAATGCTTATTTGTTTTTTGAACAACTGAAAAATATTCGCTGCTTTTCAGATCGTTTACAAAAAGATATCCGCGGTGTGTGTCAGCACTCTTTCCTGCAAAGAGTGCTGCTTCTATGAAAACACCTGCAACACGACGAGGACCAGGCATAAAGACTTTGTAAAAATCGCTTGAGCAGGATGTCACGCTTACGGGTGTGAGTTAAAGGCCTGCAATATCGGAATAAAAAGCCTTTTATGCAAAATGGTGGCATACATCATTGTTTTGTATTATAATACTTTTTTGTGTGAAATATCATACAGCTGTTTCAGGTATTCAGAATAATAAAACATTAATAAAAAGGAAGGATTCTGTCCATCCTTTGTAGAATTAATGATATAACTGACTGGAATATGCTATTTTCATGGGTTTATGATGGAAATTATGGTGGTACAATAATAAAAGTGAATAAATCAGGTGTTGAAAGTGTCATCCTTCTAAGTAAAAACATCATAGAAGGAAATTTTTTTCGACTTCCAAAAAAATATTGTCGAAATATGAAGGATATTCTTCTTGAGTATCGAATTATAATAAAGCATGGTGGTTAATGTGCTGAATCGTATATCTGAAGAACAAATTGAAGAAGTCCGAAAATCCAATGATATTGTTGATGTTGTTGGAGAATATGTACAATTAAAAAAGCAGGGAAGAAACTATTTCGGACTTTGCCCATTTCATGGAGAGAAATCACCATCTTTCTCAGTCACACAGGAAAAACAGATTTTTCATTGTTTTGGGTGCGGTAAAGGTGGAAATGTCCTTACATTTATTATGGAAATAGAGGATTTCACCTTTTATGAAGCGTTAAAATTACTGGCTGACCGAAGCGGGGTTAATCTGCCGGAAGGAGCTTTCAGCAATCAGACTTCTGTTTCAGAGGAAAACCAGAATGTTTTATCGGCATATGAATGGGTAACAAAGCTTTACCATCATTTATTACGCTTTACTAAGGATGGAAAAGAAGGTTATCAATACTTTAAAAACCGTGGTATTAGTGATGAAACAATTGGTGCATTTCAGTTGGGATTTGCCCCAAACGCCAGAAATTTTACATCTGAATTTCTTGAGAAGAAAGGCTTTCATCAGCAAATTTTAGCTAAATCCGGTCTTATTTCATTAAATCAGGATAATAGTGTATCTGACAGGTTCAGAGGGCGGGTTACCATTCCAATTAGAAACCATCTCGGTAAAACAATTGGTTTTGGAGCAAGGACAATCACCGGCCAGGAACCAAAATACTTAAACAGTTCGGAAAGTGAACTGTTTCAAAAAGGTAAAATTCTGTACAATTTTGATTTGGCTAAAAAGCATATCCGCAGACAAAATGAGGCAGTTTTGTTCGAAGGGTATATGGATGTGATATCTGCATATCAAGCAGGTGTTAAAAATGCAGTGGCAACAATGGGGACATCACTGACTGATTTTCAGGCGAAGCTGTTGAGACGCTATGTCGATACGGTAGTGCTCTGCTATGATGCTGATAGTGCAGGAACAGAGGCAACATATAAGGCCGCATTACTGCTTCGAAATGCAGGCTGTGTTGTCAAAGCAGCCAATTTACGTGAGAACATGGATCCTGACAGTTTTATCCAGGAATATGGCGGTGACGTTTTCCAGGAAGAAGTAATCCGATCAAGTAAAACGTTTATGAGTTTTTATATGCAGTATATAAAAAAAGATTATAACCTTCGCAATGAAGGGGACCGTATACAATATATAGAAGAGGTTCTGAAGCAGCTCGCAGTGATTGATAGTTCCGTTGAACGGGAATATTACATGAAAGAGCTTAGTAATGAGTACAATATCTCTATGGACACATTAACAGAGGAACTTCATGGTCATCGCCGGAAGTTGGGGATTCATAAGGATAAGAGAGAAGAGAACAGATATACTAATAGGGTGACAGGCTTTCGTCCCAAATTGCTGCCCGCTTATCAGAATGCGGAAAGGACACTGCTCGCACATATGTTGCAGGATGTATCGATTACGGATAAGGTGCAGCAGGAAATGGGCGCATCCTTTAATGTGGATGATCACAAGGTTATTGCCACGCATTTATACGCATTCTATGAGGGGAATCATCAAGCGGATGTCAGTATGTTTATTGAAGAACTGACAGACAGCGGATTAAAACAACTGGTAACAGAAATTGCCATGCTGCCGCTGACTGATAATATCAGCGATGGAGAAATTAATGATTATATACGGGTTATACGAAGAGAGCAGAGTAACATGACAGATATTAAAGCGCTGCGCGAACAGCAGAAACTGGCTGAACAGCAGAATGACCCGATTAAAGCCGCAAAAATTGCTATGCAAATTATTGAATTGCAAAAGCAGTTAAAGCATACAAATTGAATTTTAATAGCAGTTGAAAGGAGGGGGACTCATGGCCGAAAATAAGCCTTCACAGACGAAAGAAAATGAACATGAACTGACACTTGACCAGGCAAAGGATCAACTTCTTGATCTGGGTAAGAAGCGTGGCATGTTAGCTTATGAAGAAGTAGCTGACCGTTTGTCCAATTTTGAGCTTGAATCGGAACAAATGGATGAATTTTATGAGTACCTTACAGAGCAGGGTGTAGAAATTATCGGTGATTCAGAAGAGGATCCGAAAATGCAGCAAATTGCCAAGGAGGAAGAGTTTGACTTAACTGATTTAAGTGTTCCACTTGGAATTAAAATTAATGATCCTGTTCGCATGTATTTAAAGGAAATAGGCAGGGTGGATTTATTATCCGCTGCAGACGAAATTGATCTTGCACATCGAATTGAAGATGGTGAGGAAGAAGCAAAAAGACGCCTAGCTGAAGCGAATCTTCGTCTTGTGGTAAGTATAGCCAAACGCTATGTTGGACGAGGCATGTTATTCCTTGATTTGATTCAGGAAGGAAATATGGGTCTGATTAAAGCGGTGGAAAAATTTGATTACCGCAAAGGCTTTAAATTCAGTACGTATGCAACATGGTGGATTCGGCAGGCAATCACCCGCGCAATCGCGGATCAGGCCAGAACAATCCGGATTCCGGTGCATATGGTGGAAACGATTAATAAGCTGATTCGGGTACAACGCCAATTGCTGCAGGATTTGGGCCGTGAACCAACACCTGAAGAGATCGGTCAGGAAATGGAGTTGTCACCGGACAAAGTAAGAGATATTCTGAAAATTGCTCAAGAACCTGTGTCCCTGGAGACACCAATTGGTGAAGAAGATGATTCTCATCTTGGTGATTTTATCGAGGATCAGGAAGCAGTCTCTCCATCAGATCATGCGGCTTATGAATTGTTGAAAGAACAATTGGAGGATGTACTCGACACCCTCACGGATCGCGAGGAAAATGTTCTTCGTCTGCGGTTTGGACTTGATGACGGCCGGACACGGACTCTTGAAGAGGTTGGTAAGGTATTTGGTGTTACACGGGAGCGTATCCGTCAGATAGAAGCGAAAGCGCTGAGAAAATTGAGACACCCAAGTCGCAGTAAACGTCTGAAGGATTTTTTGGAATGATATTGCAGTGACACATGTTTAAATATACTGCAAATCTCAGTGAATCAAATACATCAGGCTGATTGTTCTGACTGTGTCATTAACTGTTTCCCTGATGTATATTGTTATTTTTCCTGGTCCCGGCATTGGAATAACCAAACCGTTTGACTTGATGACAGTACTGCAAACTGTAGTACTGTAGTTGTTTGTGGACTTTTCTAATCGTGCTTATCATGTATTATCAAAGAAAAGAATGGTTATTTCTAAAGTAACGGGTTACACTAATTTTATGAATGATAGTTGGTTTTATCAGCTTTATCCAGCTGCCGAGAAGACTGATGTATGGTTATCAGATTACAGTACTTGTTACGTTATAAAAAAATCCACATCTTATCCCTTTAAACTAAATTGTTTTTAAAGTAGAATAGGATTAGCTTTAAAAATAGAATAAAGGGATTACATAAGGAGGAAACAGAATGAAGAACAACCCGGTCATCCCGTATGCCATCATTGCTGTTGTAGGTATTTTTTTAGTAATTATTATCTCGGTTGTTGGCATTGACCAGCGTCAGGCAATTGAGGATGAGCATAAGAATGGCGGTGAAAAGCAGGAACAATCGTCGGGAGATTCCCAGGGTGGTGGAACAACATCAACCGATCCTGCTAAAATTTTTGAAAGCACTTGTGCAAGCTGTCATGGTGCGGATCTTTCCGGTGGTGCTGGGCCGGCACTTCAAAAAGTTGGTTCCAGATATTCCCAGGAAGAAATCAGGGAAATCATAAAAAATGGTTTTCCACCACAAATGCCTGCTGGGTTATTGCAGGGTGCAGAAGCAGATGCTGTTGCAAAATGGCTCTCACAGAAAAAATAACCTGAACTATTCTATAGAAGATATGATTTTGCTAAAAAGAGTGAGCTTACTGGTATCATGCAGCAAGCTTGCTCTTTTATGCTATTGAAGGAGAAGGGCATGAGGAGTATAGTAAAACTTTCAAATCGTTTAAAAATCGCAGCATCGTATATTAAAGACGGTGCTTTATTTGCGGATATCGGTTCTGATCATGCGTATTTGCCATGTTATGTATGCCAGCAGGATACGGAAGCAAAGGCGATAGCCGGAGAAGTCAGTGAAGGTCCGTACAATAGTGCCGTTGCTTCCGTTAGTTATCACAATTTGGCCGAACGAATTGATGTCCGACTTGGTGATGGCCTGGAAGTGTTGAAAAATAATGAGGCAGATCACCTGGTGATAGCCGGAATGGGTGGTACATTGATAGCATCCATCCTTGAGAATGGAAAAGAGAAGCTGGGACGGACGAATCGTATTATTACTCAGCCAAATGTTGATGAACGCAGTGTTCGGAAATGGTTTTTGGCAAATAACTATCACATTGCCCATGAAGCCATTTTGGAAGAGAACGGGCACGTTTATGAAGTAATCGTTGCAGACAAAGGTGAAGATACGAATAATATGATGGGTGATGGCCTGGAGAAACAGTTGCTGTTTGGTCCGTTTTTAATGAACACAAAATCAGCCTTTTTTCGTCAAAAATGGGAGAAACAAATGGAAAAGCGTTCGCGGGTGATTTCGCAATTGAGGAAGGCCAAGATTCCAGATCAGGAAAAGATGGAGAAAATCAGTACTGAAATAAAGTGGATTGAGGAGGTTTTGCATGACGATAAAAAGCAGTGAAATATTTGATGTCATGGAAGAATGGGCACCAGGATTTTTGGCTTATGATTGGGACAATATTGGACTTCAGACGGGTTCTTATCAAAAACAAGTGAAAAAGGTAATGATTACATTGGATGTTCTGGAATCAGTTGTGGATGAAGCAATTGAGCGGGATATTGACTTAATTATAGCCCATCATCCGCTCCTGTTTAAATCTTTGAAGAAATTGGATATTGATGATACAAAGGGGCGTATTCTGCAAAAGCTGATCCAACATGATATTACCGTTTATGCCGCACATACGAATCTGGATGCGGCAGATGGCGGTGTGAATGATATGTTATGTGATTCATTAGGTATTACGGATCGTCGTATTTTGCTGCCAGAGTACACGGAGAAGCTTGTTAAAGTAGTCGTTTACGTTCCAAAAACGCACGCAAATGAAGTCAGGAATGCCATCAGTAAAAGTGGAGCAGGACACATTGGGAATTATAGTCATTGTACGTTTCAAACGGCAGGTCAGGGAACTTTTATGCCGCTGGAAGGGACAAACCCTTATATCGGTGCGGCAGATGAACTGGAGTTTGTCGAAGAAATGAAAATTGAATCTATCGTTCCCCGTACGAGGCTTGCTTCGGTTCTTAACGCTATCAACAACTCTCATCCATATGAGGAACCTGCTTACGATATTTACCCAATGGAAAACAAAGGAAACACACTTGGTATTGGCAGAATTGGTAAATTGGAGAAAGACATGAGTCTTCAATCATTTGGTGAACATATTAAAAAAGAGCTTGATATAAAAAAACTCCGGATCACCGGTGATTTGTCAAGGAAAATCCAAACAGCAGCCATATTAGGAGGGAGCGGGGAAAAATATTGGAAAAAAGCATTTGAAATGGGGGCAGATGTATATATTACCGGTGACATGACGTTTCATGCGGCACAAGACGCATGGCAGGCAGGGCTATCTGTCATAGATCCAGGCCATTACGCGGAAAAGGTTATGAAAAAAACAACAAAAGAATTTCTGGAACGCCATTTTCCGAAGACAGAACTGGAAATTACTGTATCCGAGGTGAATACAGATCCATTTCAATTTATTTAATTATACATTATAATAATGACGACTATTTCCAAGAAGGAGCACAATCATGGAGAATGAATTTAAAAGGTTCCGTTTTGATCCGGCTATTGAAAAGTCGATACAACAGCTTGGGTTTAAGAAGCCGACTGATATTCAGCAAAAGATTATTCCTGATATACTGAACGGTTCCAGTGTTGTTGGTCAATCGCACACCGGATCCGGTAAAACACATGCTTATTTGCTGCCGTTGTTTAACAATATTGATGAAAACAGACAGGAGGTACAGTCTGTTATCACTGTACCTACCCGGGAACTTGCCAAGCAAATACATGAGGAAGTAAAAAAAATGATTCGTTATGCGGACAAGGAAGATAATTGGAAAGTGAAATTGCTGGTAGGTGGTACTGATAAAAAGAAGATGACTGAAAAACTGTCACAAGGGGGGACCCCGCAAATTATTGTCGGAACTCCCGGACGGATTTTGGATATGGTTACAAATGATGTCATCTCAATATATAAGGCAAATTCGTTTGTGATTGATGAGGCAGATCTTATGCTTGATTTAGGATTTATTAATGATGTCGATCAGCTGCTTGTACGGGCACATAAAGATATTCAGCTTCTCGTATTTTCAGCGACCATTCCACAGCGTCTGGAACATTTTTTCAGAAAATATCTTGAAAATCCATTACATGTTAAAATTGATGATAAGCCTGTACCGGAAAAGATGGAGCAGAGACTGATTGCTCAAAAGCATCGGGATGAAGCAGATATTATCATCGAGATTTCAAAAGCAATTCATCCATATCTGGCGGTTATTTTCACCAATGGTAAAAATCTTGCTGATGACCTTGCGGCGTCGCTTCAGCAAAAAGGACTTGATGTTGGCCTGATTCACGGCGGATTAAAGCCGAGAGAGCGAAAGAGGGTGTTAAAAGATATACAGAACCTCCGTTATCAATATATTGTTGCAACTGATCTTGCTTCGAGAGGTATTGATATCAAGGGTGTGAGCCATGTTATCAATGCGCAGCTGCCCAAGGAGGAGGCTTTTTATATCCACCGAACGGGAAGGACTGCACGTGCAGGGCTGGAAGGAACTGCAATCAGTTTATACAATGATCAGGATGTGAAACTGATCAGCAAATTGGAACAAAATGGCTTTGAGTTCATTTATTGTGATGTCAAAAATGGACATTGGCAGGAATCTAAATCCTGGAATGAACGCGGCAAACGTACAAAATCCACCAATAATTTGGACCAGCAGGCATGGCAGCAGGTTAAACGGAAAAAGAAAGTAAAGCCGGGGTATAAGAAAAAAATGAAAAAAGAACAAGAACAAATAAAGAAACGAATTGCAAAAAAAGCAAAACCAAAAAGAAAATAAATGGGAGTGGAGAAAATGCTGAAAATTGGATCACACGTGTCGATGAGCGGGAAGAAAATGCTGTTGGGGTCAAGTGAAGAAGCTGTTTCTTATGGTTCGAATGCGTTTATGATTTATACAGGCGCGCCACAGAATACCAGAAGAAAGCCAATTGAAGATCTTAACATTGATGCAGGAAGAGAACATATGCAGCAAAACGGCATTGAGGATCTTGTTGTACATGCACCTTATATCATTAATATCGGCAATACCGTCAAAAAAGAAACTTTTGAACTTGGTGTTACGTTCCTTCGTAATGAAATTGACAGAACTGCAGCTCTCGGTGCAAAACAAATTGTGCTTCATCCAGGCGCACATGTTGGTGCAGGTGCAGACAAGGGAATTGAAAAAATTATCGAAGGATTAAATGAAGTACTTGAGAAGGAAAAGGATGTGCAGATTGCCTTGGAAACAATGGCTGGAAAGGGCACTGAAATCGGCAGATCTTTTGATGAATTGGCTAAAATTTTTGATGGTGTAAAACACAATGATAAATTATCGGTCTGCCTGGATACCTGCCATATTCATGACGCAGGTTATAATGTCGTTGAAGACTTTGATGGCGTATTAAATGAATTTGATAAAATAATCGGACTTGACCGTCTGAAGGTTGTCCACGTGAACGACAGTAAAAATGTGCAGGGAGCACAAAAGGACAGGCACGAAAATATCGGCTTTGGTCATATCGGATTTGATGCATTGCATTATGTAATCACACATCCGCAATTGAGCGAATTACCTAAGATTCTGGAAACGCCGTATGTTGGGGAAGATAAAAAGAATAAGAAACCGCCATATAAATTTGAAATTGAAATGATTAAAGATGGTAATTTTATCCCTGATTTAAAAAATAATATTGTAAAACAATAAATGCAGGAATAACGCCGTTATGGTGTTATTCCTTGCTTTTTTATCCAATCAAAATAAATACTCCAATCCGTGCTCCTGAATCATTTTTTCGAACAATCGCTGTGCTTTCTGTGCGGTGCTCTGATCCGTAATCTGTGTCAGGTCTTTATATAATTTTTTCCTTCCTGTTTCACTGAATGGATCAACTTTATTTTGTTTTAAATAGGATTCAATCTGTTTTGCTTGGTTGTAACTTATACTGAAACCATATTGTTTACTGTAGTGAAGCAGTTCTTTTGCTGATAATTGCTTTAGCTTATTCATAATAAGTTCTTTTATGAAATTTGTCATGTTCATGCTCCTTTACATGTATCGCTTAGTCAGTCTATGCAAAATCCCCATAATTTGTTTACAAAAATGTTCCATTCCATTAACTTACATTATTATTTTTCGGTTTACTCCATAAACTAAGCTTGCACCTCAAAAAAGGAAAGTGAGGTTTTAAATATGGATGAGTCCCGAGAAACACGTAACAATGATGCGAGGGAGTCCCAAAGAAACCGACTTGATGACCAGGATATTGCGGCAACAAATATGAATGGACGAGGAATAAATACCAGAGATCCACGAAGTACAAGGGATGAAGAATTTGCTGCAGAAATGACAGCCGACGATGTAACAAATGATGCCAATCATGATGAAGATGTAATCAGTGCATACGGCTGGATAGGTGCTGCATTATCTGTTATTTCATTCTTTGTTATGCCAATCATTCTTGGCGCTGCAGGGATAATTTTAGGTTTCATTTCGAGAAGCAAAGGTGCTGACACATTGGGTAATATTGCCATTATTGCCGGTGCAGCATCCATTATCATCACATTATTTGTGCTCCCATTTGTATAGGGAAGGGAGGCTGATTAGAAATTATAATCAGCCTCTTTTCTTTTGGCAGACAGGCCGTTGCCGAATACTTGGTGACAACCAGGTTTTCTAAAAATTACCGGCGCCCTTCTCATAAAACGGGAAGAAGTAATAGTTACCAGCTTTTATTTGTAATGGTTTTGCATCGGGATTTAATTCTTTGAAGTCAGCTACAATCTGCTTCACATCGAGGGTTTGCACAGATTCCTGGTTAATCTGTTCAACAATGGACAAGACTGTTTCACCTTCATGCACTTTTATGCGAACAGCTTGTGAATGTATTGTAGCTCTTGAAGTGATG
Organism: Virgibacillus ihumii; assembly: GCF_902726655.1. Lineage (NCBI taxonomy): Bacteria > Bacillati > Bacillota > Bacilli > Caryophanales > Bacillaceae > Virgibacillus > Virgibacillus ihumii. Next base: position 1,038,171 of record NZ_CACVAN010000001.1, on the reverse strand, counting down.
TTATCCTCGGAAGAATGATTTAAATCTTTTTCAAGCGATCCCACGGTTAAATCTTTATGCATACTTATAATAAATAACAATACGAATATAAATAATCCGAATTTTATGAGTGGATTCATGATTTGTTGCCCCTTTTTTGAAACATTTACTTGTGTTTTAACGTACTATTACTGATAGGAAAAAGGAGGTTCACGTACATGGATGTATTCTCATTGGACTGGATTGGCTTTGTGATTACCGGTTTCGGCACACTTTTTTTAATCGGTGAGATGTTGGTTAATATGCGGGGGTTCTTTGGACTTATGGGGATAGCCTTCATCACCGTCTATTTTGCTGCATATCTCGAAACAGGCTCCTTTATCATTATGCTTATTGTTTATTTTATCGGATTATTACTTATTATTATTGATGGGAAGCTGGTTAATGACGGTACCCTGGCAACTTTAGGTCTGGCATGCATGCTGATTGCCGTAGCTGTTACGGCTCCGAACCTTAATGCCGGTCTTTATGCGGTCATCGGTGTTCTGGTTGGCGGAGGCTCTTCATTTTTCTTTTTGAAAGTGTTCAAACGACGGGATATGTGGACAAAAATAACCTTAATGGATAAGCTCACTTCAGAAAAAGGTTATAACAGTTTGAATAATGAGTATGCCGATTTACTGAATCAGGAAGGAGAGACGATGAATAACCTGCGTCCGGTTGGAACCATTCAGGTCAACAACAAATATTACAGCGCTGTCTCCAATGGGCAGTGGATACCCGAGAAAACTAAAATTAAAGTGGTTCAAGTGGATGGGACGCGCATTTTGGTTGAAAAAATTAATACGAAGGAAGCAGAGAAAAATACTCAATGACGTCATGTTTTTGAGTGTTTTTTTCTTTTTCTGCATTAAATGTATGGTGTTCGGGTACTAAATAATTATAGAAGTGTCGAGAAATGTAAATTTAATGTTAAATTTGTATCCTTATCCTTTACAAATAATCAATAATCCATTAATAATGGTGAAGGCATGATTATGAGTATTATTTAAATGAAAGGATGGAGTAACTTTTGGAAATCGATCTGCAGCAGTTAATATTTCAGTTTGTCGGTGGTTTGGGTATTTTCCTATTAGGTATAAAATTTATGGGGGACGGTTTACAGAAGTCAGCTGGTGATCGGTTGCGCAACATTCTCGATAAATTTACCAGTAATCCGTTTCTTGGTGTTTTAACCGGTGCGGTTGTTACAATCTTGATACAGAGCAGTTCGAGTACAACTGTATTAACGGTAGGCTTGGTAAACGCTGGCTTCCTGACACTTAGACAGGCAATTGGTATCATTATGGGTGCGAACATCGGTACAACCGTAACTGCATTTATAATTGGTATTGATTTAGAAACGTATGCATTACCGATTGTAGCTGTTGGGTGTTTCCTGATTTTCTTCTTTAAAAATCAGAAAGTCACAAACGTAGGACAAGCTATTTTCGGGTTTGGGGCACTTTTCTTAGGGTTGAAATTCATGGGTGAAGCAATGGCACCACTGGAAAATCTTGAATCTTTCCATGAATTAACGTTAAACATGAGTGAGAACCCGATTTTGGGAGTTGTGATTGGAACGTTATTTACAGTTGTCGTACAAAGTTCCAGTGCAACCATTGGAATCCTGCAGGGGTTATTTTCAGAGGGGCTTATTGAGTTAAAAGCAGCATTACCGGTATTATTTGGTGATAATATTGGTACAACCATTACTGCTGTACTGGCATCGATTGGTACAAGTGTAGCAGCAAAACGTGCAGCATTGGTTCACGTTACATTTAACCTGATTGGTACAACGATTTTCCTGACGTTATTAGGTTTGTTTACAAATTTCGTAATGTTCCTGCAATCGAGTCTGGATCTAAATCCGGAAATGACGATAGCTTTTGCTCATGGTAGTTTTAATCTAACTAATACAATCATTCAATTTCCATTTATTGCAGGTTTAGCATGGCTGGTTACAAAACTGATTCCTGGAGACGATACAATAGTTGAGTATAAGCCTCAACATCTGGATCCAATCTTTATTCAACAGTCATCAGCGCTGGCGTTGGATCAGGCAAAAGCCGAAGTTATCCGTATGGGTGAATATGCATACAACGGTCTCGAGGAAACAAATAAGTATCTTACAACGAAATCTCAGAAACATTCCGACATGGCTATGCAGATCGAAGGGGCATTAAACAACCTTGATAAGGAAATCACAAAATATCTGGTCAGTATTTCGTCGGAATCCATGTCTGAATTGGAAAGTGCACGACACACGGCATTGATGGACTCTGTACGGGATATTGAACGAATTGGTGACCATTTTGAAAACATTATTGAGTTGATCGATTATAAAATATCAAATAAAGTAAAACTGACTGAACAGGCGCAGGATGATTTAAATAATATGTTTGATTTGACTATTATGACAGTCAAACAATCCATCAAAGCACTTGAATCAGATGATCGGGAAGAAGCGCTTGCAGTTATTCAAAAAGAAGAAGAGATAGATAAAATGGAGCGCACGTACCGCAAGAAGCATATCATTCGCATGAATGAAGGGTTATGTAACGGGTCTGCAGGGATTGTCTTTGTAGATATGATCAGTAATCTTGAGCGAATTGGTGACCACGCAGTTAATATAGCTGAGGATGTACTGGGAGAATAAATAATTTGCAGTGAAAAAGAGGGGTGCTATTGCCTCTCTCTTTTTTTGTTGCGTGTGCGAATTGTGTTCACAATAAGGTGTCTGGGTCCTATCGCACGTGAAACAGGCAATTGAAAGACCCTGAAATTGTGTTTCAAATATTATTGAAAACCAAACATAATCATGCTATAGTATATAGTGTTGTTTAATTAAGCGGATAAGCGTTCGTGAACAAAAAAATGTAAAAGTTATTGACATAATCTGTCGTACATGGTAAATTATATTTCGTTGCTGATAAAAATCCTTTTCGTCACGAACAAAAGCTTATACATATTTTAGATTATTCCACAGTAGCTCAGCGGTAGAGCGATCGGCTGTTAACCGATTAGTCGCAGGTTCGATTCCTGCCTGTGGAGCCATATGGCGGTGTAGCTCAGCTGGCGAGAGCGTACGGTTCATACCCGTGAGGTCGGGGGTTCGATCCCCTCCGCCGCTACCATTTCAATTACATATAAACGGCGGTCGTGGCGAAGCGGTTAACGCACCGGATTGTGGCTCCGGCATACGTGGGTTCGATCCCCACCGGTCGCCCCATAAAATAGACTTGGACCCTTAGCTCAGCTGGTTAGAGCTATCGGCTCATAACCGATCGGTCGCAGGTTCGAATCCTGCAGGGTCCACCATTTTAATTCGGAGGTATACCCAAGTCTGGCTGAAGGGATCGGTCTTGAAAACCGACAGGCGGGTCAAACCGCGCGGGGGTTCGAATCCCTCTACCTCCTCCATACATATTTTAACGCGTTACAATCACATACCGCTCTGTAGCTTAGTCGGTAGAGCAAGCCGCCCGCTTCAACGAATAAGCTTCTAAGAGAAGGCCTGCGAGGAGTGCTGCGTCACTGAAAGAACCTGCAACACGACGAGCCAACCAAGCTCAGGATGTACTTAAATACGAATTAAACTACAATCACATACGGCTCTGTAGCTCAGTCGGTAGAGCAAGGGACTGAAAATCCCTGTGTCGGCGGTTCGATTCCGTCCGGAGCCATCCTTGAAACAAGCTAATCGCTTGTTTTTTTTATGCAATATGTTTCAGTTTTATAAATGTGGGAATATAACGATTATAGGGCTGATCATTACCAGCACTGTTATGAATGCAAATAATTTGCAAGTGCGGAATAGCTCTGATAGGCTTGCTTTAAAAGGTTGAATTTTCAATCCTTTAAAAACATATTTTTGTGGGAGGAATTAATAATGGCAAAATTTGAATTACCAGAACTACCTTATGCATACGATGCTTTAGAACCAACAATCGACAAAGAAACAATGAATATCCACCACACAAAGCATCATAATACTTATGTTACAAAGCTGAACGCCGCAGTAGAAGGAAATGCGGATCTTCAGAATAAATCAGTAGAAGATCTTGTAAGCAGCATTGATTCTGTACCTGAAAATATTCGTACTGCTGTTCGGAACAATGGCGGCGGACATGTTAACCATAGCCTATTCTGGAAAGTGATGTCACCAAATGGCGGCGGCGAGCCAACAGGCGAGCTTGCTGACAAAATTAATGGTAAATTCGGCAGCTTCGACAAGTTCAAAGAAGAATTTGAAACTGCTGCAAAAGGTCGTTTCGGTTCAGGCTGGGCTTGGCTTGTTGTAAACAACGGGGATGTGGAAGTAATCAGCACACCAAATCAGGATTCACCATTGATGGAAGGCAAAACGCCGGTTCTTGGTCTTGATGTTTGGGAGCATGCATATTACCTTAAGTATCAAAACAAGCGTCCTGATTATGTTGCTGCATTCTGGAACGTTGTTAACTGGGATGAAGTTGCAAAAAATTATGATGCTGCAAAATAATAATAATTAACAGTTAGCTGGGTGCGGATAACCAATATCCGCACCTTTTTAATGCACAAATATGTGTGCATATCTAATTGCTATTTGCTCAAACTAATAGCAGTTAAAGGGGAGCAATTGATATGCACAAGAGTATCCAGAATATAGCTGGCAAAGTCGAAATAGACAGGGATTTAATTTTCCTGCTGGTAATTGGCGGACTATACTCATTGGGTATATTTCTGTCCAACACATTTGTTAACATTTATTTATGGAAACAATCCGGTGATTACGTGACAATCGCAATGTACAATTTGGGAATATATCTGCTGCAGCCGATTACGTTTATTTTCGCCGGCAAAATTGCAAAAAAAGTAGACAGGGTGATTGTCCTGAGGTTAGGGGTAACCGTATTATCCCTGTTTTTTTTGAGTGTCCTTATTATAGCGGAGGATGCCTCCGTTTATAATTTTCTGCTTGGAAGTCTGTTAGGTATCGGTTATGGATTTTATTGGCTGGCATTTAACGTACTCACATTTGAAATAACCGAACCGGAGTCAAGAGATTTTTTCAATGGCTTTCTGGGAATACTTCAATCATTCGGTGGCATGATAGGTCCGTTGCTGGCAGGTACCATTATTTTAAAAATGCCTGCTACTATGGGATACACGACGATTTTCACGATTTCATTCGGGCTGTTTATCAGTGCTGTAATCTGCAGTTTTTTTCTGAAACGACGACCTGCAGAAGGGTTATTTCATTTCAAACGGGTACTTGCAGAGAAGGGGAATAATAAAAATTGGGGCAAAATTTTAAATGCCCACGTATTCCAAGGGCTGCGCGAAGGGATATTTTTATTTGTCATTGCGATTTGGGTGTATTTAACTACGAAAAGTGAGTTTGCCCTCGGTATGTTTAATTTATTTTTATCCGGCCTGTCACTTGTATTTTATTTTATTGTTACGAAGTGGATTAAACCATCCATGCGGAAAAAATCAATTTTATTCGGTGCTATCCTGCTGTACGTGTCCATTTTCATTATATTGTTCGACATTTCTTACTATAAGCTTATGATTTATGCAGCAATAATTGGTATTGCCTACCCGATTATTAATGTTCCGTATGTATCCATGACGTATGATGTAATCGGAAAGGCTTGGAAAGCAAAGGATTTTCGAATCGAATATATTGTGGTAAGGGAATTGTTTGTCAACATAGGGCGGGTTGTAGCGATTCTATCCTTCCTGATTGCCATTTATGTGTTTCCCGCTGAAAAAATTATTCCATTTTTGCTGATTATCTTCGGTGCGGGTCATCTTTTTATTTACTTATTTGTAAAGAATATCTCTCTGGGCAGTCCGCATAAAAAAGATTTTATGATAAAAGAGCAATTAACCGATGAAAAAGATCGGTAATCCTCTAGAATTTCCAGTATTTAATGCTATAATAGGAATACTTGGAAGGTTTTATATCTAGGGGGAGACAATGGTGCAACGAAAGACGAAAAAAAAGAAAACACAACTTCCTTTTCGTTTAAATATATTGTTTTTCATTGTCTTTCTGTTGTTCTCTGTTTTGGTTTTGCAGCTTGGAGTTGTGCAAATTTTGAACGGGGAAGAGTTTCAGGAAGAAATTGATAAAACAGTTAAAGAGAACACGGAAATACCGGTGCCGCGGGGAAGAATGTTCGATCGAAATCACAATTTAATCGTTGGTAATAAACCACTCTATTCGATCACATACACTCCTGCTAAAGGAGTTACAGCAGAGGATCGTCTTGAGGTGGCCGAGAAACTGTCACGTTTTATTTCCATGCCGAAAGAAAATGGGGAGTATGACGTTACCGAACGGAATAAAAAAGAATATTGGTATTTGAAACACACAGAGGAAGCAACAAGCCGACTTTCTGATAAAGAACTCGAAAAAATGGATACAAGTGAAGAATACAATACAATTTTGGAACGTATTAAAAAAGATGAAATTGATGATTTTACCGAGAAACAGCTTGAAGTAATGGCGATCAAAAAAGAAATGGATCAGGCAATGACCCTGACACCACACGTTATCAAAAACGAAAATGTAACACCTGAGGAATTTGCCAAAGTATCCGAGCATCTGGATATGCTTGATGGAATAAATGCCACTACCGATTGGGATCGCTTTAAACCATATGGTAAAACGTTCAGCAATTTTATCGGATCCATTACATCCCAGTCGCAAGGTATTCTTGCCGAAAAAGAAGAATATTATCTGTCCCGCGGATACAAGCGAAATGACCGCGTCGGGCAAAGCGGTCTGGAGCAGCAGTATGAAAGTCTGTTGCGGGGCCGGAAAGAAAAAATCCAGTATACAACAAACAAAGATGGAAAAGTAATTGATTCTGAAGTGGTTGTGGAAGGTCAACGGGGCAAAGATCTTGTTCTGACAATTAATATGAAATTGCAGAAGAAAGTGAATAAAATACTGCGAGAAGAACTGAAGGCAGCAATTCAAAAACACCCATATAAGAATCGGTTTATGAATGATGCGCTTGCGGTTGTCATGAACCCGCAGACAGGTGAACTCCTGGCAGTGGCAGGTCAGCATTATAACCGGGAGAAAAATGAATTTGAAAATGCCGGGCTGAAAGCATTGTATGCAGCACATGAGCCAGGTTCTGCAATAAAGGGTGCTACAGTTCTTTCCGGTTATGAATCCGGAGTCATTGATATAGGTACTACGTTTTATGATGCACCAATTAAGATAGCCGGCACTCCGGAGAAAAGTTCGTATCGGAATCTTGGCTTGATAAATGATGTCAATGCCCTCAAACGTTCATCCAACGTATACATGTTTTATATTGCAATGCGGATGGGTGGGGACTTTAATTACGAGCGGAATGAAAGTTTGAGTTTTGATCCAGCTGCATTTCAGGAAATCCGAAATTATTTCAGTCAGTTCGGACTCGGTGTATCAACCGGGGTGGACTTTCCTTACGAATCGATTGGTTATGAAGGTCCGAATCCCAAGGCAGGTAATCTGCTTGACTTTGCGATTGGTCAGTATGATACATATACAACGCTGCAGCTTGCTCAGTATGTATCAACTATTGCCAACGATGGATATCGTGTCCGTCCGCATTTTTTAAAGTCGGTTCGGACTCCAATACCGCACGAGGAAGATTTAGGACCTGTTTATAAAAGTGTCAATACGCAGGTATTAAATAAGATTACCATGGACGATAGATATCTGGAGCGGGTGCAGGAAGGCTTCCGCAGAGTATATCAGGAAGTTGGCGGAACAGCATACTCCCACTTTGCAGGTAAATCATATAATCCAGCCGGTAAAACGGGTACCGCTGAGAGTGATGTTTACAAAGATGGTGAAAAGGTAATGGATGCAGAGAACCACACGCTTGTCGGATATGCACCATTTAACAAGCCTGAGGTGGCTTTTGCTGTTGTCGTTCCTCAAGCAGGTGTTGTGCTTAATCAGCATCCAACCAGTAAGAATATAGGAGAGCGTATTCTTGATTCTTACTTTGAATTGAAGGAAAAGAACCAATCTGAATAACTTTTGAAAAAAGTCTGAAACATGATTATATGTTCAGGCTTTTTTATTGTACCTCTAAATTTATGTTTTCTTTACATGTAATTAATAGGTAATTAATAATGGTCCGTTATGATGGAGTTGCAGGAAAGGAAATCTTTTCCTGACAATTTACCATAACAGGGGGCTTTAAAATTGAAGAAGAGATTTTTGTTCGTAACATTAATCGTTTCTCTCACAGCACTGTTCCTGGCTGCGTGCGGAAATGCGGAAGGAAGCGGAAGCAGTAATAGTAATAATACCTCATCAGAGAATGCAAATGCTTCATCAGAAGATTCTGCAACAGTTAAGGTTGATGGATCATCTACTGTATTTCCAATTATGGAGGCAGTAGCAGAAGAGTATATGATTGAGAATCCGAATGCAAAGGTTAATATTGGAGTTTCCGGTACAGGTGGTGGATTTGAAAAGTTTATTGCTGGTGAAACACATATTTCCAATGCTTCCAGACCTATCGAAAAAGAAGAAAAGGCTGCATTGAAAGAAAGCGGGATTGCGTTTACCGAATTTAAGGTTGCACTTGATGGACTCTCTATTGTAGTTAATCAAGAAAATGACTGGGTGGATAAGCTCACTGTTGAGCAACTGAAAAAAATGTGGTCTGAAAAAGGCGGGGTGAAAACCTGGTCTGACTTAAATAAAGAATGGCCTGATAAAGAAATTAAATTTTTCAGTCCTGGAGCAGATTCAGGAACATTTGATTATTTCAGTGAAGTAGTTCTGGGAGAAGAACAAATCCGGAAAGATGCAACACTGTCAGAGGATGACAATGTTCTTGTACAAGGAGTTACAGGCTCTAAACACGGTATTGGTTATTTCGGGTATGCATATTATGCCGAAAATAAAGACCAATTAAGAGCAATACCAATTGTAAATAGTGATGGGAAACCTGTTTTGCCTACTATGGAAACAATTCAGTCAGGTGAGTATAATCCATTTTCGAGACCGTTATTTATCTATGTGAAAAACGATGCTCTGAAGAATGAAATGGTATATAACTTTATGGAATATACACTCAAAAATGCCGGTGAAATGGCGGAAGCTGTAGGATATGTTGCTATGACTGATAATGCCTATGAAGATGCCTTGAATAAAATAAAAGAATTGGCAAGTAAATAATTCAGAAAGCGGATCAAAATAATTTTGAGTAACATTACAAAAGGGCCGAACCATGTTCAAATGGTATCAGGTCTTTTTGTCGTCTTTTAAATTTACATTTTCTTTACAACCAATTAATAGGGAATTAATACTAGTTCGTTATGATGGGTTTGCAGGAAAGGAAATGCATATCTTTTCTGGCAGTTAATCTACCACAACAGGGGGCTTTAAAATTGAAAAAGAGACTTTTATTTGTAATATTAATAGTTTCTCTCACAGCACTGTTTCTGGCTGCGTGTGGAAATGGAGATGGAAGCGGAAGTAGTAATGGTACCGGTGCTTCATCAGAGGGTTCTGCAACAGTTAAGGTTGATGGATCATCTACTGTTTTTCCGATTATGGAAGCAGTCGCAGAAGAATATATGATTGAGAATCCGGGTGCAAAGGTTAATATTGGAGTTTCCGGAACAAGCGGCGGATTTGAAAAGTTTATTGCTGGTGAAACGCATATTTCCAATGCCTCCAGACCTATCGAAAAAGAAGAAAAGGCTGCATTGAAAGAAAACGGGATTAAGTTTACCGAGTTTGAGATTGCACTTGATGGACTCTCTATTGTAGTAAATCAGGAAAATGATTGGGTGGATAAGCTGACTGTTGAGCAATTAAAAAAAATGTGGTCTGAAAACGGTGGTGTAGAAACCTGGTCTGATTTAAATAAAGAATGGCCTGATAAAGAAATTAAATTCTACAGCCCTGGAGCAGCATCAGGAACTTTTGACTATTTCAGTGAAGTAGTTCTGGGAGACGGACAAATCCGGAAAGATACAACACTGTCGGAGGATGACAATGTCCTCGTACAAGGAGTTACAGGTTCTAAACATGGTATTGGTTATTTTGGGTATGCGTATTATGCCGAAAATAAAGACCAGTTAAAAGCAGTACCGATTGTAAACAGCGAGGGAAAACCGGTTCTGCCAAGTAAGGAAACCATTCAGTCAGGTGAGTACAATCCATTTTCGAGACCATTGTTCATCTATGTGAAAAACGATGCCTTGAAAAATGAATCGGTGTATAACTTTATGGAATATACACTCAAAAATGCCGGTGAAATGGCCGAGGCTGTAGGATATGTTGCTAAGCCTGATAGTGAGTATGAAGATGCTCTGAATAAAATAAAAAATTTGGCAGGCAAATAATTCAGAATGCAGTTTTCCTAAAGCGGGATCAGTTGTGAGAGGTGAATTTAAATATTCACCTCACGTTCCTGCTTTATTGTGCCGTTTTGACTAACTGAAGAAATTGCAGAGGAGTATTTAATATGTCTGTTGACGTTAAGAAAATGATAAATGAGAAAAAATCAAATCAATTTTTGCTTAAGTTCAATGAAAAAGCAGCCCCGACCATTTTTTTGATTTGCGCAATAATTTCTGTGCTGACTACACTCGGTATTATTATAACGTTGTTAGTGGAAACATTTACTTTTTTCAGTCGGGTGTCATTCTTGGACTTTATAACCGGGACTGAGTGGTGGCCGTTTGGTGAAAACCCGAGCTTTGGGGTTCTCCCGCTTATTTCCGGGACATTATTAATTACTGGGATAGCAATGGTTGTATCGATTCCAATCGGAATTGCCTCAGCGATTTATTTAAGTGAATTTGCCTCTGATAAGGTACGTAGAATTGTGAAACCGATTATGGAAGTACTGGCCGGTATACCAACGATTGTCTATGGCTTTTTCGCTTTGACTTTCGTAACGCCTGTATTACAGCAGTTGATTCCAAGTCTTCCGATTTTCAATGCCCTTAGTGCGGGAATTGTTGTCGGAATCATGATTATTCCGATGATTTCTTCTTTGTCAGAGGATGCGATGAGTGCAGTTCCCAATGAAATGCGTGCAGGTGCATTGGCAATGGGAGCGACAAGACTGGAAGTTGCTATGAAAATTGTTGTTCCAGCCGCACTATCGGGTATAATTTCGTCATTTGTATTGGGAATTTCCAGAGCTATCGGGGAGACAATGATTGTTTCCGTGGCTGCCGGGGCATCGCCGAAACTGACATTGGATGTTACCGAATCGATTCAGACAATGACCGGATATATTGTTCAAGTCAGTATGGGTGATGCGACTTACGGATCAACAACATATTACAGCATGTATGCAGTAGGGATGACATTGTTTGTCTTTACGTTATGCATGAATTTGTTGTCGCAATTTATTTCACGTCGTTTCAAGGAGGATTACTAGTATGAACTTGGTTGATAAGCAGGTAATTCAAAACAAAATGCCGAAGCGACTTTTAACGAATCAAATTATCAAACAAATATTTTTCCTTGCCGTCGCACTGGCAATAACCGCCCTGGGAGTTTTGTTATATCGAATTTTTACACAGGGGATTGGTTATTTAGACTGGGAGTTCCTTACCAGTTTTGCTTCCAGATTTCCGGAAGAGGCGGGGATTAAAGCTGCAATCGTCGGATCACTCTGGTTAATGGCAGTTACAGCTCCGGTATCATTGGTGCTTGGAGTTGGAACAGCAATATATCTTGAAGAATATGCCAAAAAGAATAAGCTTACCAATTTTATCAAAGTGAATATCTCCAATCTTGCAGGTGTACCATCCATTGTCTACGGCTTGTTGGGATTGACTGTTTTTGTTCGATTGCTGGAAATGGGCAGAAGTGTTTTGGCAGGCGGTTTGACACTTAGTCTGCTAATTCTGCCCATTATCGTAGTAGCTGCACAGGAAGCCATCCGTGCGATACCCGCTGAACAACGGGAAGCATCGTATGCAATGGGTGCTACAAAGTGGCAAACAGTTCGGCGTGTTGTCCTTCCTGCCGCGATTCCAGGAATACTTACAGGAGGGATATTAGGGCTTTCCCGCGCGATTGGTGAAACGGCACCACTCTTGATGATCGGGGCGTTATCGTTTATTGCTTATTTGCCTGAAAGTATCTGGTCAGCATTTACTGTTCTTCCGATTCAAATATATAACTGGACCGCAAGACCGCAGGAGGAATTTCATCTTATCGCATCAGCCGGTATTATTATACTTCTGTTGATGATGCTGATTATGAACTCTATTGCCGTAATTATACGAAATAAATTTTCCAATCGATTCTAGGGAGGAATCATCATGCAAAGTTTAGCGCTTGAAAAAAATAAACCTGCTTTTGGTGAAGTGAATAATGATACAGAACAAGCAAAATCAATTTACACGGTTAACGACTTTAATCTGTGGTATGGCGATAACCAGGCGCTGTATAATATCGACATGGATATTCCGGAAAACAAGGTAACCGCAATTATAGGCCCATCCGGATGCGGCAAATCAACATTTATTAAAGCACTAAACCGTATGGTGGAATTAGTGCCATCCGTAAATATGAACGGAAGTATTATGTACAAAGATAAAGAGATACTCACTTCAAAATATAAAGTGGAGGATTTACGTACAAATGTTGGTATGGTGTTCCAGAATCCAAATCCTTTCCCAAAATCAATTTATGAGAACATCGTATTTGGTCTAAAAATTCATGGCATCAAAAAAAAGAAGGTATTGGATGAAATTGTTGAAAAAAGCCTAAAAGGTGCAGCACTTTGGGATGAAGTGAAAGACCGGCTCAATGAAAATGCTTTTGGCTTGTCCGGCGGGCAGCAGCAAAGACTCTGTATTGCAAGGTGTCTGGCGATTGAACCGGATGTGATATTGATGGATGAACCGACATCGGCCTTAGATCCGGTTTCAACAGCAAAAGTAGAAGAACTGGTTCAAACACTGAAACAGAACTACAGTATTGCAATCGTTACGCATAATATGCAGCAGGCAGCAAGGATTTCTGACAAAACTGCTTTTTTCCTGAATGGTGAAGTGATTGAATATGATAATACAGATAAACTATTCTCCAATCCGGTAGATAAGCGTACAGAAGACTATATTACCGGCCGTTTTGGATAAAATAAAGGAGGAGTTTAAGTGGTTGTAAGAGAGCAATTTGAAACTGACCTGACAAGCATCAAAGAAGAAATCTCGGTAATGGCAAGCAAAGTGGAGAAGGCTTTCCTCGAAGCAATTGATGCATTATATAATCAGGACCTGGAGTTAGCCAACAGGATAATTGAAAGTGACCGATGGATTGATAAACAGGAATTTGATATTAATAACAACGCAATCCTGACGATTGCAAAGCAGCAGCCTGTAGCTACTGATTTACGTCAATTGATTATTGCACTGCGAATAACAACTGATTTAGAGCGGATGGCTGACAATGCTAAAAATATTGCTGAATCTGCAATACGATTGGGGGAAAGTCATCATTTTATCGTTCATCCTGAACTAAAGGAAATGCGTAATACTACAGTGGAAATGATTCATACTGCTATGAACGCCTTTCAGCAGGAGGACATTTCCATTGCGGGTAAATTATCCGGAATGGATGATAAATTAGATGAGCAGTATGAACAAATAATTCATGAATTATTATCGGCCCATACAGGAGGTAAAGGGAAAACACAGCATGTTATGCAACTGGCATTCGTCGCCCGCTATATTGAAAGAATTGGTGATCATGTTACAAATATAGGTGAAAGCATTTTGTTTCTTGTTAAAGGAGAATCTTATAAATTAAACTAATCAATTCTAGCACCGTTCGTATTGTGCAGTTTGATTGGCGTTGAAGTAAATGTTTAGACAAAATGATACGATGTTTTATCAAGAAGCGAAGTTTTACCCCCTTTGGTTTCCTATTGTCCGAAGGGTTTTTTTATGATATAAAGTGTTTAAGTTATTGGTTCCATAAGAATTAACAACCACTATTCACTGATATTTTCACAACCCCTCAATTATTTGCTCAGAAGTATAAGTGAGTAGTCCAAAAAGCAAGAGCATCCAGCTATTAGTTGTGTCAAACTTGATACTTACTAATAAAATATACTAGTTCAACATGAAAGTTGGTGAATTAGTATTGAAATATTTGTATATCACAGGGTTAGTGAGAAGCGGTACTACTGTTCTAGCGAATTTTCTAAACACCCAGCAAAATATAACAGTCTATAATGACTATGTTAATACGTTGAGGCGAGCCTTTAAATCTAACCCAAACCTAGAGTACTTCGATAATATTCAAGAAAAAAATACAGTTATTGAAAAAATGAAAGCTGAAGCACTTAGTCAATTAAAATTAAATCTTTCAATAGACCCCAAACAGATAAAAAGTATTCAAGATCTTTATAAATCAGCAATAGATCCAATTGCATCTCCTGGAGATTTAATCATTGGTAATAAATCAACTCACTCATTATCTGTATTAGAAAAACTTTTAAAAAATAAAGATGTTTTGGGTCTATATATTATTCGAGATATAAGGGATGTTATTTTATCTGCTAGAAAATATTTCAATGGAAGATTAAGTGATGCAGCTCTTATAAATAATTGGAAAACAAATATTAATAAAGTTGAACAATTGAAAAAGGAATATCCTGATCGTTTTCTTGTTATAAGATATGAGGATTTCATTCAAATGAAAGTGGATAAACCCCTAAAAGTTTTTTTAGGTGTCCCTTTAAATTGGGAAATCCAAGAGTTTAAAACTCGATCTAATCAACCATTTACAAATAATTCATCCTATACCAACATTAAAAAACAAAAAACAAGCGGATTTCATTTACAAAGTATTAATAAATGGAAGAGATTGGATGAAAAGGAACGAGCATCCATAAGGAAAGTAGAAGGTATTTGTAAAGATGATTTAGAGAGGTATGGGTACTTGGTTGATAAACAGGAGTAAAATATATTTGGATACAAAGGATGAAATCGGTGTTCTTATTAAAAATGGCTGAGCAAAGGAATTTTTGAAAGTAAGTGTCAAATAATTTCCTATCTATATAGCGAGGCTTGTCAACATCAGCGTCTTATCATAACTTTTGGTAAGATGCTTTTTTATATACAATTTAAAGCTGAATAAATGGCTAACACCTCCTTAAGAATGCCTTGTTCCAATTAAATCTAAATAACGAATATATCAACCCCCCCATTTAGATAAGGGGGAATTGACGTTTCAATGATACTATTATATGTTATTGCTAATTAGCTTGTGAGTGACTTACTTCCTTTATAGTTATCCTTTTCCAATTCCTGATGTACCATCCATTTTATGAACTTTATTTCATTGCTTGTTAACTCTCTATTTAACATATGTTTGAATTCTTGAGATAGCTTTACATATTGAGCAATTGGATTCATTAAGCCACCTCCTATAGCTACTATCCAGCTTTGTTTGATAAACGAGTCAAGATAACATGCAAGAGCTTGGTTTTCAATTGCTCAAAAAGCGTACACGTTTAACACGATTTTCAGCCCGACTTGCTCCCCTTTAACTTACCAACAAGTAACAAAAGGAACGGGATGACTAGGCTGTAAATCAACGATATTTTAAAAAGAATGGCTGCATATGATTCTAACTCCAGCACGTTTTGCGGAATCATACCTATACTAAATACAATCGGCGCCAATATGAAGATTATTTTTGTCTTTTTTGTATGCTTAAAGATAGAGTTGAGTGAAAGTACAGCGATATCCAGTGCCATCGTGGTTGTATTAAAGATGGCCATCGTCCAGATGAGGAAAAAGAGTAACTCAAATCGAGTAAAAATGTCACCTGGTATTTCCACGTTTTTAGCCAATTCTATTGTTGGATAGCGTAGTTCAGATGTTACTGCATGCCCAAATACTCCAATAGACAGAATAAAAATCATTATGTATAAAACAACAGGTATGCACATTCCAATTGCAACCATCTTAGGTGTTTTATTGGGATTGTCCACTAGCCCGGTATAAAATAAAACGATGATAAATCCTACATAACTAAGCATACTCACCTTTATTCCCTTTAAATACCCCTGCATGTCTGTTTGAAATAGTGGTAGTAACTGACTCGTCTTGAAATATCCCAAATTTAATACAAAAACGAAGAAGGCTATAAAGAGAATAATCGGTAAGAATAACTTATTCAAACGAAATATGCCTGCTCTGGATCCTGAAACAGCATAAACAACAACTAGAAGGAAAGAAAGTGCAATCACCTCAAGAGGCGTGCGATCAAACATATATTGTTTTGTCACAATGGCAATACTACGTACTTCAAAAGCCGAAACACATATCCATATAACAGCAAATAAAAATAAAATAACTATTTTTACAGGGCCCGAAAGAATAGTTGATGTATATGTAAAAAACGATTGATTGGGGAATCCAATCACGATCTTTGCCAGCAACCACATCACAATAACTGAAATCACGCCAGCGATGAGAAGTGATATCCATCCATCTGAAGCTATCGTTACAGATGCTAAATCCCCTGGTAATGTTAAGACCACTATGCTAATTATATAGGAGGGTACAGCGGCCATGATATCACTACTGCTTATTTTGTCATCTCCATATTCAAATCTTTTCACAACGTTAGGATCTTCCTTTTATTCTGACATTCGAGATGCCTACAAAGATGCAGGTGGAGGAAAAATCACCCCCGTTTTTTGCCATTTGCATTAGTGCTATTTTGTGACTGTATAGATGATCTATTCGCCGAAAATATGTTATTTGGAGTATTGGCTTCCAATTTTTGAGTATAATTCCAGGCTTGTTTGTGGGATTTTTGATACAAAGGAACACACGAAAAAAGCTGATAAATTAGTATCAACATTTTTATCATCAATTAAATAATACATATATTTGAAATAATAGTTGGGGCTTCATCTACATAAATTGAGCCTAACCTAGACTATGTAAAGCACCGTTTAAGACGCTAACGATATTTATTGGGATCCTGGTTGTAGTATATCATCCAGATCTTTATCATTGTTGTCCTGTTCATTTTCACCTTGACCGTTTTGATCTTGACTGTCTCGACTATTCTCATTTTTTACTGGGTCTTCATTAATATCTGAGCCATTATCGTTGTGATTTTGTTGCTCGGAAGGCTCATTAGTCGGATCCGGTTCCTGTTCATCATTTAAATTTGGAGATCCACACCCAAACAATAACCCGGAGGAAAGTATTACAGTGGAAGCACCTATTGTTAATTTTTTTAAATTCACCATATTCACCTCACTATCATTATTATTTCTTTTATTATTTACAACTTCTTTTTATCTATTCAGGGGTATTTTATGATAATTAATGGTGTGAAAAGCTTAAAGCATTAATCCATGGATTGATATATAAAATTAGCTTCATAATGGTGAAATTTAACTTTATAAATCGAACTGTATGGGGATAAGAAATGTGGGAAGTATATAAGGGACATGTCTAAAAAGAGGTGAAGATCCATTTTATTTATTAAAGTTTTATTGTTTTATCTTATAACGATTGCCATTATGAGGCTGATGGGGAAGTCGACAATTACTCAAATGACACCTTATGATTTAGTGGCCATTATTATTGTAGGAACGGTCGCTTCGGAACCTTTAATCAGCACCAAAGTTGGGCCGACCTTATTAACCTTAGCAATATTAGTTGGATTACACATCGCTTTTTCTTACATGACATTGAATCAATGGGGACACAGGTTTTTTTTGGGGGAGCCAACACTTCTCATAAAACACGGAAAAATACTTGAGGATAATCTTGAAAAATCCCAACTGTCTGTTGCACAAATTCTTTCCATTTTAAGAAGCAAAGGTTATCCTAAACTCTCGGATGTTGACTATGCAGTCCTAGAGCCTATTGGTAAGGTTAGTGTCATTCCAAAAACTGAAAACACTCCTGTCACTGTGGAGCATTTGAACCTTTCCATTGATGATCAAGGCTTACCGATTGCAGTTATCATAGATGGTAAAATTCAAGACAGGAATCTCAAACTACTTGGTCAACCTAAAGAGTGGTTACTCGATCATTTAAAAGCGGAAGGTGTCAAATCAAAAGATATTATATATGCCTTCGTTAATGAAAAAACAAAAAAGTTAAGCATTGACCGTCGATCAAGTTAAACATTCGGTACCTGACCAGGTATAAAAGGGGGAGGAGGGTGACTTCCTCCCTGCTGTTTTGCTTTATTTATCTAAATCCGGATTGTGATATATATTTACAGTTTCCATGGGGAGAATACTGTATTTAGCTAAATGTTTTTTGTTAATAGGGGTAGGGTATTGTAATTCCAGGTCAAAAGATTGCAAGAATTTATGGACTAGTAGCCGCTGATTAAAATTGAAAATGATGAATAGTTACGGATGGAAACAAATACTATTACATTGGTTGTTATTTTCCGGAGTCGATAAAAGGGCCGCAAGCAGCAACTTGCGACCCGGACAGTTATCTGCAAGGCACGACGACCCGAATCGGGATTTTCACAAAAGAGTAATTACCCCACGTTTACGGAGACGACAGGGTAATTACTTCTTTTCATGGCTGCCAACAAGTAAAACAACGAGTGTTCCAAACATCAACATCAACTCGAGAGTCTTGTCAATTTCAATCACTCGCTCACCCCTTTCTGAGGATTCCGAGCCGCCAAGTAAAAAAGTAATACTTTTTACTGCTTCTCGTGAGAAGCATCACCCTGTATAACATGTCTACTTTAGTATACTACAAAACAAACGTTCTATGTGCAAATTGTTAGAAAATGGTACAATATTCCCATAAATCAGTATTATTTCACTAAAATATGCGCACACCAATACTATCTGGAGGGATTGATTGATATGATACTAGTTACAGGAGCCACAGGAAAAATTGGCAGGTTGGTCGTCCAGCATCTTTTAAATAAAGGCGTTCCCGTTCGGGTATTTGTTAGAAATGAAAGGGCTTTTGATGATGTAGAAAACCCGTCACTAGAGTTAGCAATCGGAACATTTGAAGATACGAAATCAATTGAAAAGGCAGTTGAAGGAGTGGACCGGATCTTCTTAGTTGCGCGGGATAATCCTGAGCAAGTATCACAACATGATAACGTAATAAAAGTAGCAGAGCAATGTGGCGTTAATCATATAGTGAAATTGTCGGCATTTGGTGCTTCTAGAAATTCACCTATCGCTTTAATGCGCTGGCATGCGGAAACAGAAAAACAATTGAGGAATTCCAAACTAAATTGGACATTCCTTCGCCCCCATTTATACATGCAAAATTTGTTGCGTTTTGGGACTCAAGTAGCAACTGGCAGTACCTTTTCAGCCCCTATGGGTTCTCACAATTTTGCTTTAGTTGATATTCGGGATATTGCAGAGGTAGCTGCAAAAGTTTTAGTAGACAGTGATCATGTTTCAAAGGTATACACCTTAACAGGTCCTAGTGCGATCACTTTTAAGGAAATTGCCGAACATTTATCAGACATTTTCAATCAATCAATAAATTATAACCAGTTGTCACCAGAAGAATTTTATCAAATGCTTCTATCAAATGAGACCCCATCTTGGCGTGCATATGACCTGGCTTACATTGCAGAAGCATATCCAGGTGATAGAAAAAGCCTAATCACCAATGATACTAACATCTTGTTGAATCGTCCGGCTCGAAGTATCCGAACTTTTTTAAGTGATTATCAAACTACTTTTCAAAGTAAGCAGTAACTTTATTAACGTATGGAGTGATTGCAGAAATTAATTGCAACCAGAAAAATTTTCCAAATATAGAAAGCGGAGTTAAGTAGTGTAGTAGTAATCAACGGGCGCCTGCTCGGAATAAGGATTTCCGTCCTGCATCAACCCTTTAGTGGAGTAAGTTCATTTTTAGGCTACACCATTAATTTGTCTAAAACATATTATACCCATGATGAATGGCTAATTTTAAAAATGGGGAGAATCGATTTTTATGTTTAGACAAAGGTTAACAATGCAACAGGCTCAAGATATTGCTCTTCAAAGGATTCCTGGCCAAGTTCTTCATGTGGATATGGATTTGGAACACGGCGTTTTAGTTTATGAAATATTTATATTAACATCACAGAATAGGGTATACGAGGTAGAAGTTAACGCAAATAGTGGCAATGTTATAAAAGTCGAACAAGAGGACTTGGATTAATAGTTATTAGAGAATGTTTCATTGAGTAATTTGAAAGAGTACGCAGTAAGGGCGCTTATTAAATAACCGCCAAAAAAGGAATCCATTTTGATTAATTTTACAAAATGGATTCTTCTAAATTCGGCAATATACGAGTTTGTAAGGTGTTTTGATTGAACGTTATTTTTAGGATACAGCTTAAGCCTTTTTCTAGTTAGTCAATTTTTCTGCGATCTCATAATGACTCATATCGCTTGTGAATTTAAATTCACCCAATTGAACCATTTGGGTATAGTCATGATTTTCCATGTATTGGGTAAACTTATCAGCGTTATCAATAATATTATTTTCAGCCAGTTTGTTACTGATAACAGATGGAGCCATCCCGGATTCAACCGTTAGTGTGTATGTAACAGTTTCTTTTTTATCGGAATCATTTTCAGTAGAGTCTTTTGATTCGTTATTACTGTCAGAATTATCGTCTTCATTTTTATTCTCTTTTTTCTGCTGATTTTCTTTATTTTTGTCGGTTGATGTGTCTTGCTTGTTTTTTTCATTTTCGGTTTCTTCACTATTATTTTCACTGTTATCTGATTTTACGGAAACAGAAATATATTCAGATTCACTTAGGACATGATATCCTTCATTTTCGATACTGGTAATCATTTCGTCAGTTGATAATTTCTGTGATGCTTGTCTCGTATCAGCGGTGAAATAAAAGCTTGCCAGTATGATAATTCCTGCCACCAGCAGACCTAATGCAAATGAACGGATCGTTTGTTTCATAGTATCCTCTTACCTCCAGGTATCCTTATCTTTTATGTACACTTTTGTTCACAGAGACATCCGCCTGCAATTCCTCTTCCAGAACTTTTACTTTCTTTTTCAATTGTTGTGTGTCCTGCATGGTGGTAATAGAAAGCTGTTCCACCTGGCTTTCAACATCTTCAAACCTGTCGCTCATAAACAATGATAAAATCAATAATACAACACCGATTGTAATCACAGAAGCTATTGCATAAATCATACGTATTCCCCTCCATTCCTCTCTAATAGTTATAACATACAATTAAAGAAAGGAAAATCATCAAAATTTAACAGTTATGTTCTTGAATATTTATCAATCATCTGCTATCATTATTAAGTCTGAGTAGAATTCACAGCAATAGAAAAGCAGGACTTTATAGTTTGGAGGGAAATTATTATGCGCGTAAATATCACATTAGCATGTACTGAAACAGGCGACCGCAATTACATCACTACTAAAAATAAGCGTACAAATCCGGAACGCATTGAGCTTAAGAAATATAGCCCGCGTCTAAAAAAACACACATTGCACCGTGAAACTAAATAATACGTTTTTGTATAAAACTCCTGCCTCTGAAACAGCGGCGGGAGTTTTGTTTATCGCGATAATCTGCAATTTGTTATAATTACGTTAGTGCTTATAATGGTAATGGATGGAGGGGTGGTAACCTTGGGTAAAACTGAAATGCGGAAGCAAGCAATCATAAAGTTGAAAAATATTCCGGATACTGAAAGAAAGCGTATTGAGAAAAGGCTTTTGAATAATTTATTGAATGATAATGGCTGGAAAGAAGCTCGTTCAATTGGTGTGACGGTTTCAAATGGATTTGAATGGTCAACAAGACCAATAATTGAAACCGCCTGGGAGGAGCAGAAAGCAGTTTTTGTTCCGAAGTGTCTTCCTAAAATGCGTAAAATGGATTTCTATCAGATACATACGTATGATCAGCTGGAAATTGTTTATTATAATCTACTTGAACCAAAGCCGGATGCATGTGAGAGGGTGAATAAACAAGATATCGATCTTCTGATTGTTCCTGGTCTGTTATTTGATCAAAAAGGCTACCGAATTGGGTTTGGCGGGGGATATTATGACCGGTATTTGGCTGATTTTCCTAACCGGACTGTCTCACTTGCCTCAGAGGTTCAGGTGGTCAATGAACTGCCTGCCGAATCGTATGATGTGCCGGTGGATTCGATTATAACGGATAAGCAACTAAATTAGGGGGAATTCATAATGGATTTTAATCGTTATTCGCGTCAGATGCTGTTTTCCCCAATTAAAGAACGCGGACAGCAAAAACTGGCTGACAGTTCCGTTCTGGTTGTCGGAGCCGGGGCATTAGGAACAGTGATTTGCAATCACCTTGTCAGAGCGGGAGTTGGAACAATCCGTCTGGTTGATCGTGATTATGTGGAACTCAGTAATTTGCAGCGGCAAATGCTTTTTGATGAGGATGACGTCAGACAAGCACTCCCGAAAGCAATTGCAGCTAAACGAAAACTGGAAAAAATGAATAGTGATGTTACAGTGGAAGGCACTGTAGGCAATGTAACAAATGAAAATATTGCGTCATATCTCCACGGAATCGATATGGTTATGGATGGTACGGATAATTTCGCAACACGATTTTTGTTAAATGATGCATGTGTTAAGCATAATATTCCATTTTCGTATGGGGGTGTTGTAAGTTCCAGAGGCATGACAGCGTTGTTCATTCCAGGTGAGACGCCGTGTCTTCGTTGTATCATGAACGAAGGGGCGGGGGGCGGACAAACGTGTGATACAATCGGAGTAATTTCTCCTGCAGTAGACCTTATTTCCTCATTACAGTGTACGGAAGCGATGAAATATCTGACCGGAAATAAAGAATACTTACGTAATACACTGAAGACAATTGATATATGGTATAACCACCATTATGATATGAAGTTTCTAGAGGCGGATTCCGCTTGTCCTGCATGTGGAACGCATGAATTTCCGTCCTTAACCAAGTCGGCTCAGGAAACGGAAACTGTATTATGCGGGCGTGATACCGTTCAGATTCATCAACAGGATCAGATAAATCTCAGTGAGTGGGAAAAGCGGCTGTCCCAAGTATCTGAAACAACACGAACGCCATTTTTATTAAAAGCGGAATTCCAAAATGAGTTGAAGTTCGTGATTTTTCCGGACGGTCGTGTCCTTGTACAGGGAACAGAGGACACAACGACGGCAAGGACGATGTACGACCGGTATATCGGATCCTGATGTATAAAAAAGGTACAGTGGAAAATAACTAATAACACCAATAACATACAGAAAAGGGTGTTAGGATGAGAGTATTTATAATTCTCGCCTCCGCATTGACTATTGTATCTTTAATTTTTAAATGGCGATACCGAATCATAAACACGTTACTGGCAATAAGTTTTTTGAGGAAACTCGCTGTTATGATTACGATGAATATGCCGGAAATCAGAAATAAAATTGTGCCAAATTTGTTTGGCCGTTCTTCCCTTGAATGAGTAATGAGTATTGGATGAAGAAGCTGTAGATATGCAGCTTCTTCATATTTTTGTAAGCAAAAGAGCCATTGTTTTGGTATGATGGTTCAAGGGAGGAAAAATTGAATGTACCTATATGAACAGTATACAATGTATAAACTGGCATATTCGTTAGTTGAAAAAGATGGTTTTGAAATTATACATATTAATGAGAATGAAGAAGAACTATGGCTCGAAAAATACGAGAATAAAAAATCTTCGGTTGTCCGTTTTGTACACAGAAATTTTCAATGGAGTAATCAATTAAAGCGAGATATTGCAGCAGTTTTTCAAAAAACAAAAGCCTTGAAAAGATTTCTTCAAGGTAAAAAAGTCGAGATACATAATGTGTATATTGCCGGGGATGCTCCCGTTGATGAATGGGAACTTCTAAAAAAACCGATGCAGCTGAACGAGAAACATCCAATGCATATGCATGTGTACTATTTAACTGATGATGCAGGTTTTACGGAAAAGAAGCGGCTCAGGGAAGCGTTGGGCAGTTCAGGTCCAATTGCCGATAATGAAGATTTGGATATTGAGGAACAGGTTAATTTTTATAAAGCGCGGTTGAAGGCCCGTTATCAAAATAGAAAACAGGAAGATCAAGACGTTTTTTCCCGGGGTAAACCCTTATTCACGTATATTCTGCTGGTAATTAATATTTTGATTTTTATGATGCTGGAACTTAATGGCGGAAGTACAAATACTAAAACACTGATTGAATTTGGAGCCAAATACAATCCTGCGATAATTGAGAACAATGAATGGTGGCGCATCATTACATCAATGTTTCTGCATATTGGTCCCGTACATTTATTTATGAACATGCTCGCCGTTTACTTTTTAGGTGTTGCCGTTGAACGAATTTATGGATCGTGGCGGTTTATATTTATTTATTTCTTATCTGGAATTGGCGGAGGACTTGCCAGTTTTGCTTTTACAACGCATGTTTCCGCCGGGGCATCCGGAGCTTTGTTCGGACTTTTTGGTGCCCTGCTTTTCTTCGGATTAATTCATAAGCGGATTTTTAATCAGACGATGGGCAAAAACCTGCTGATCATCATTGTGATTAATATTGTTTTCGGATTCACTGTACCATCAGTGGATATGGGTGCTCATATTGGCGGACTGATCACAGGATTTGTTGCTTCAGCCATTGTGCATCTTCCTGCAAACAGAAAACTGCTTGTTCAACTGCCAGCATTTATTTTATACGCCGTTATTATTTTCTTGTTAATTATTTTTGGAGTCAGAAATAATTTACATGATCCGGTATATTTATTGATGAAAACGGAACAACTTGTACAAAATAAACAATTTAACCAAACGATTGATGTGGCAACTAAAGGGTTGGCATATGAAAGTAATGTTAAGGATCAGCTGCTCTTCCAGCGTTCCTATGCATATATACAGCTGAATAAAATAGAACGTGCAAAAAAAGATTTAAAGCTGGCTGTAAGTATTGATGAAGATTATATCAGGGCGCATTATAATTTGGCGATTATTTATTATAATAATAACAATTTATCAAAGGCGAAAGAGCACATTACTAAAGCCTATGAGCTAAAACAGGATAATCCTGAAATAGAATTAAATGTAAACGACTTATATGAAGAAATTACTGGAAAACAGGCTGAATGATAGATGGCTCCATGCTAGGCATGGGCCTTTTTCAATTGAACTTTGGATACTGCTGGATCAGTTTTTCCTTTGTTCCGTTCAATGCGTATACTACCAACAGGTGTTTATTATTTTTGTCAAATAAGATAAGGGGAACATAGCTTTTCAGTTTTTCACTGTTTTTAGCGGTCAAAATGTAATTCTTATATAATCCTTCCCATAACTGACCGATTATCTGATTGGTTTGTTCCTGTGTAAAGGAAGGTAACGATTCATTATTATACTTATACAAGTGTGTCAGCGGTACGGGAATATACTTATCAGAATTAATCTTAAAATGATTGGTCAAATTTCTCCAGTAATAAATCAACTGCTGATTGGTTGTGTGTTCAAGAAGCCGCACCCATTCATCTTCCATTTCATTTTCCGGAATTTTAAATGATTCCAGCTGTGTGTTGGGCGAATCAATGACATATAGTTGATCATGGGACATTCGGTGTATGCTTTTGATTTGATCATCAGGGTAATGGACTTCACCGTGGTGATACGCAATTGCCTGAAAGTGACTGCTGTCATCGCTGACCAGTTTTTGTTTCATTCGAATCACTGCTGTGTTTTCCATCCATTTGCTTTGTACGCCTCGAAGCCTTCCATTATCAAAAAGTAATGCAACATCCTGCCTTAAATACACATCCCGTTCACTTTTTGAATTTGTTTCCCAGGAAATTTCATATGAATCCTTATCTGTTTGCTCGATTAATGTAAGACGTGTGGATACGTGATCAAACTTTGTTTCCTCGTCCATCGGAAAATATGTAATTACTGGAAGGGTTTCATTGTCAATCAAATACAAGAGAACTGCAGGTGCAAATACCATAAACGCAATGACAATTCCGGTTGTCCATTTTTTCATTATAACCATCCTTTTGTTCTTCTTCGGTAAATATATGTGGATTGATTTATGTTTATGACCTGTCCCTGAATTAACTTAGATATAGATTCCGTATTTACGCAGGATTTGCTATAATGAGGTTTGGTGATAAAGAATGAAAACAGTTTATGACGTTCAACAATTGCTCAAGCGATTTGGAACAATTATATATATTGGGAATCGGATAGCGGAACTTGAATTGATGGAGGATGAGGTCCGGGAGTTACATCAGATGGGATGCATTGATATTGATCAATACCGGACAGCCATTTTACTTTTAAGGAAGGAAACAAGACGATTACGCAGTAACAGGAGGACGAGTGCGGATGAGTAAGACGTTTATTGGTATAGATGTTGGCGGAACTACAGTAAAAATTGGCATAATTGATGAAATCGGTAATATTCTGGATAAATGGGAGATACCCACTAATACAGATAATCATGGTGAATCCATTTTATCCGATATCTGGAATTCTGTTAGCAATAAGCTTTCTCTTGAAAATGTTGCTGGTATCGGTATTGGCGTGCCTGGATTTATTGACCAGGAAACTGGAGATGTATATGAGGCAGTAAATATTGGCTGGAAGCAGGTTGAGCTTGCCAAAAATTTAAAAGAAATGAGCGGCGTGCCCGTTTTTGTTGAAAATGACGCAAATGCTGCGGTCTTGGGAGAAAATTGGAAAGGTGCTGGTGGTCAGGTAAAAAACCTGATTGCGGTAACCGTCGGAACTGGTATTGGTGGAGGAATTATCGCAAATGGTTCCATCTTAAACGGTGTCAGCGGAACTGCTGGTGAGATTGGCCATATCACTATGGAGCGTGATGGTTCTCCATGCAATTGCGGACGGCGCGGCTGTTTGGAAACAATTTCTTCTGCAACAGGGATTGTTCGCCAGGCAAAAGAAAAAATAAAGGAAAATCAAAACAGCATGTTGGCCAAATTTTATGCTGAACAGGGTAATATAACGGCCAAGGACATCTTTCAGCTTGCTGATTCAGGGGACACATTAAGTAAAAACATCATTGAACATGCTGCAGATGTTCTTGGATTGGCTATTGCAAACCTTACAGTCACTATCAATCCTTCGCGAATTCTTATCGGTGGCGGTGTTTCGAAAGCTGGGGAAGATTTTGTTAATCTGATAGATGCTGCGTTTAACAAATACACGCTTGCAAAGGCAGGAGAGGTATGTGAGGTGAAGCTTGCACAACTGGGAAATGATGCAGGTATTATTGGAGCAGCGTTTTTAGTAAAGCAAAGACTTGAAAAGGTCACATTTTAAACTTCGCATTTCGGGACTTTTCTATTACTATAAGAACCTGCTGATTTAATTTTAATAAATTTTATTGTCATTCTATGAAACTTTTCATATGCTGAATCGTCATATAATAAGATGGGGTAGAAGTTTAAAGAAAGATGATACGGGTATTCATTAATTAAATAACGAATTGACAACGTTATGTTTAAAAGTAGGAGGAACGAAGATGAATTCTAAGCTTCCCAAAATCCCTTTGTTTATAATCGCCACAATACTATTTGGTATTAAGACCTATATTATATATCGTTTTTTATTTAATATTGAAATTGAAAATGCAATGCAGGAGCTGATACTGGCAATTAATCCGTTTGTTTCAGCGTTCCTGATATTTGCCATCAGTGTATGGCTCAGAAAACCGTCCAGTCAAATGAAGTTTCTAAGGTACACTGCTTTGATTGGATCGCTGATTTTGTACTTTAACCTGGTTTTCTATCGTTCATTCACGGATTTTATTACAATTCCGCAACTGCTTCAGGCAAGCAATATGGGTGATTTGGGATCCAGTATTTTAACACTGCTCGAATTCTATGATGTGCTGCTGTTTGCTGATGTGGCAATTATCTGGTATTTAAGCCGGAAAAAATCCGAGTTGCTGTCTGTCAGCTATCCAAAAAGTGGAAGGGTTTTTGCCCTTGCAATGTCTTTAATGCTTCTTGCGGGTAACTTTTTCCTTGCTGAAATGGAGCGTCCGCAGTTGTTCACCCGTGCATTTGACAGGGAATACCTGGTGAAGAATATTGGGATTTTCAATTACCATATTTATGACCTGGCATTGCATTCGAAAGTGAAATCACAGAAAGTTTTTGCTGACGGCAATGAGCTGCCGGAAATTAAGGAATATGTCAATACAAAGGTGCAAAGTGATAAAAAGTCGCCGCTGTACGGAATTGCAGAAGATAAAAATCTTATTTTTATCTCAGCAGAATCAATGCAAAGTTTTGTTATTAACAACAAGATGAAAGGTGAAGTCATTACACCGTTTCTGAACAGTCTTACAAAGGACGACAGTACTTTTTACTTTAAGAATTTTTACCACCAGACACAACAGGGTAAAACGTCTGACTCGGAATTTCTGTTGGAGAATTCATTGTATCCTCTATCACGGGGTGCCGTATTCTTCACCCACGGGCAAAATGAGTATCATGCTTTGCCTGAGATATTAAATCAGGAGGATTACTATACTTCAGTATTTCACTCCAATAATAAGAGTTTCTGGAACCGTGACCAGATGTACAAAAGTCTTGGCTATGACCATTTTTACGGAGAAAAGGCGTATGAAGTAACAAAAAAGAATTCTATAGGCTGGGGCTTGGAGGACAAAGCGTTCTTTGAGCAATCCATGAAATATTTACAGGGCCAAAAAGAGCCGTTCTATTCGAAATTTATTACACTGACAAACCATTTCCCGTTTGAAATGCCAAAAGACAAAGCATCAATCGGAAAATTTGACTCAAACTCAAGTACGTTGAATAACTACTTTCAAACAGTTCGGTACACGGATGAAGCACTAAAAAAATTCTTTAATCAGTTAAAGGAGTCGGGACTGTACAAGGATTCAATAATTGTCATTATGGGGGACCACTATGGAATCAGTGAGAACCACAACAAAGCAATGGCTAAATATTTAGACAAAGATGAGATAACTCCTTATGACCATGTACAATTGCAGCGCGTGCCACTGTTTATTCATATCCCGGGCTATGATAAAGGTAAGGTAATGTCTGAGGTATCCGGACAAATTGACCTTAAACCGACATTGTTGCATATGCTTGGAGTGAGTACAAAAAATGATATCTATTTTGGAAATGATTTGTTTGTAGATGACCGCAAAGATTTTATTGCATTCCGAAATGGTGATTTCGTAAGTGATAAATATGTATCAACCGGTGGTGTTTGTTACCAGCGGCAAAGCGGGGAACCTGTTAATAAAAATGAAAATAAGAATGGTGAAAAGGAGACAAAAAATCCATGTAGACCAATTGCAGAACAGGTGGAAAGGGAATTGGGTTATTCGGATGACATTATTTATGGAGATTTGTTCCGCTTCGTTGACTTTTCCAAAAGTAACAACAATAAATAAAGGACGAGTAAATATAAAAAAACTAACTGTCTGATGACAGTTAGTTTTTATATATTTGTTATTATGGTTGCGATTGAGAAAAAACCAAAGACAAGTGCGGAAACTGCAGAAAAACCAAGTGCAAAGAGATTTTTAATTTTAAGCTGACGAACAACGGATACGACAGATAAAATAGTAACCGCCAAAAGTATAATTCCTAGAACCATTATAAATCCTCCCTGTGTATTTTCAATGTTTGTCACTATTCGAATGAGTTCATATGTATTATTATGTAACTAAGCATTGCTAAATATTAGTTTATAGTATAAAAACATTTTTGTCGAGTCTTAATCAAATTTTATGGAGGTTTTGCAATGAATATAAAAGGGTTATCACTTGGACCGCTTGGAACAAACTGTTATATCATCTACCATGATAAAGAAGCATTGGTGATTGATCCGGGTGGAGATGCTGAGTCTGTTATTACCTTTTTAAATGAGAAGGAGATAAAGCCTCTGGCGATCCTGCTGACCCACGCACATTTTGACCATATCGGCGGTGTTGAATCATTAAGAGATACCTATGATATTAATGTGTACATTCATTCGCTGGAGGATGACTGGCTGGAAGATCCGAATTTGAATGGATCGAAATTATTTATGGGAAATGAGATTCAAACCAGGAAAGCTGAAGTTTATTTAGAACCAGGGAAACTACAGATAGGCGGCTTTTCATTTGAGATAATACATACGCCTGGCCATTCACCCGGAAGCGTCAGTCTCGTTTTTCATGGACAGCAAACTGTCATTGGTGGTGACGTATTATTTAATCGCGGAATAGGCAGAACAGATTTGCCCGGTGGAGATGTAAAACAATTGGAAAACAGCATTAGAAATTCATTATACAAATTACCTGAAACATATACGGTTCTTCCAGGTCACGGACCCAAAACGACTATTGGGAATGAAATGCAGCATAATCCGTTTTTCCCGTTGGATGGATAAGTATAAAAAAACCCTTCTTAATCCAAGAAGGGTTTTTAGGGGGATGTGCTCTGTTCTGTGTTGCTTAGGGATAAAAAGTTAAGCTACGTTTACAACTATACTGGGATTCCGAAAACATGTCAATAAACATACTGTTAAAAAATAAAAAAACCCTGCAAAAAATATGTAAGCAGGGTTTTCTGATTAATGCCCGAATCCAGGAACCAATATGAATTCTGAATACCAGGTAAATCCAACTAAAAATAATGTACAATAAGCTCCGAAAAGATACATATACATGCGTTCAGATAATTTCAAGTAGCCTACTGCAAGGAAAAATGCTGTTTGAACAAGAAACAGTAACGACAGGTTTGTCATTTCGCCGATATAGAACATTACTGTGAAAATAGCTGTCCAAAAAGCAAGGACACGAAACATCCGATCCATATTTTCCCCTCCTTCTGGTAACCTTATCATAGTTATTATAAACGACCAACTGAATAATGTAAATAAAACTGTTGAAACAAATACGGCTTTTGGGAACCTTTCCTGTAGTTTCGTTCAGTTTTATTAAATTATTCATGATCTGCAACTAATCGATGAGGAAGTGAAATAACAGTTTTACGGTTGGTTGTAATCGTAAAATAAAGATGGTGCTCGCCGGTTGTTAATTTTTTATATTTAATCTCCACATCACCATCGGGGAAATGATAAGTTACCGGACTTTCAGACAAGTTATGATCTCGCAGGTGTTCACTGAATTTAGCACGCCCCATTTGGAATAACGTTTCAATCTTAAGCTGTTCTGTCTGGCTCTCCGATATCCGGATTTCATTTTGATAAAGCTGGATGCTGGCGGTTATAGTAATGATAACAAGAGCTGCGATGAATAAAACATATGGTAAAATAAACCCATTATGATCAGTGATAAAAGCGAATCGTTTTTTCATATTGTTCCCCTTGCTTTGTCATTAAAAATACATGGACCCCATTGCGGACTTTTTTAAAATTAACTTCTTGTACTTCTCTCAAAAAAATTTCGTGCCCTTGTCCATCGACCTGTCGGCGGATGAGGTCATTGTACTTTTCAAATGTCACGATAGAGTCGTTATAATGATGCAGGCTAATTGCTTCGGAATGAACCATTATAACATCGGTCGAGGCAATGACATCATCCCGCAGGAAGTAAAAAAACTGCTGGACAGACATTGCATCATAGTTGGTGGAGTAGGTGATTGATTTTGTTAGAAACGCGATAAGCGGCAATGTCAGGAAGATAACTGTTATCATCAATAATACGGAGATAAACGTAAAACCTTTCTCATTTGGATGTGTATCCATATAAACATGATCGTTGCTGTTTGTTTTTAGCATTTTTCCATTCTGCACACCCTTTCAGTAATGAATTTTCGACGGTGAATCCAATGGAAACTGGAGTTCTGCCAACATTTATGGTATAAGCTGCAATGGGGATTGTATCACCGTTCATTAACATTATTTGCAATTCTTCATGTAAACTGTTCAATACTTCTTGTTTCTGATGAAGGATATCACGATGCAGCATGATGGTTGACTTGATGGGAATGAACGTTGTAATGACTGTTACAAGAATGGATAGGGCAACCAAAGTTTCAATTAGAGAAAAACCTTTGTTATTCCGCAACATAGCACCTGCCTTTGCCAAATGGACATATAAGTTTATATCTTTTTTGTGACGTATGGATGATGATAGTGCCAGGTTGATTGATCAGACCATCATCATTAAATGAAATTTGCTTTAAGGTGGTATCATTTATTCGCCAGTCATCCGGTATATCACGTTTGATGATTACATTACCGGTTATGCTTTTGATGGTGTAACGGGTGTTGTTTTCGAAACTGAGATGGTACGGACTTCTTGATCCATACGAAAGGTTCTGCAAATATAAAATATCCATTTGCATCGTTTTTAAAAATTGCTTCTCGACTTGTTTTTCAAGTGTTGAAACATGAATTGGGGCACTCAGGAGCAGCAGGATCGACAGGATTGCTAGTACAAACAGCACCTCAAGCAGCGTAAATCCGTTTTTCGTACGCATTATTCATTGGGTATAGGGGCACTTACGGTTCCATCAGAATTCAAAGTGAGGTCGGTGCCGTCCGGACATTCTTTTTGATCTTCAGTAATATAATCACCTACTAATTCGCTGATAGTAGTGGGGTAAGCATCTGTGTCAATATAATACGCATCCACTTGAGCCTGAACCAATCCAACCAGCGCTTCACATCCAGTTTCATTAACCTCCTTACTTTTATCACCCAGGTTTGGAACAATCAAAATAATCAGCACCGAAATAATCATCAGTACAATCAACATCTCAATCAATGTAAATCCTTTTTGATTTTTAAAAAACTTCATCAATATCATCTCCTAAATGGTTTTTATAAGTTGAAACATTGGCCACATTAATGTGACATAAATTAAGACAATAAAGCTTGCTAAAATCAGAAAGAAGGCAGGCTGAAGATAGGTCAGTACCTTCATGATTTTACGATTCAATTCTTCGGTTAAAACAGCCGCATACATATCCAGGTCTTTTTCCAAGGCATTCGCATCTGCATTTTTTTGAAAAATTACTGCAATCTGTTTGTCGATGAGCGGTAAATTTTCCAGTAAATGTGTGATGTAGACGCCTTTATTCAATTCATCGGTCATAAGGGTAGAAAAATACGACAGGATGGGAAGTTTGTTTTGGTTTTGCATGACGGATAATATTTCTTTGATCGACATTCCGGTTTTCAGTAATGAACTGAAATGTGTTGCGAAAAGGAAGGAAGTATGCAGCCTTTTGTATTTCCGGTAAAAGGGAATCGAGCGGTGTATTACAATTTGTTTCTCAATACTGATTTTATCCTTCATACCTTTTGAAAAAAGTAACCCTGCAACAAGGAGTATTCCGAAGATCATCATCAATTTTATCAACACATCAATGACAATTATTAATATAACTGCTGTTGAAGAACTTCCGGAGTTGTTAAATAGGTCAATAAATGACGGCAGGACAGATTGTTTAACAAAATAGATCAGCAGCCCGAAAACAAAAAATAAAATGATTGGATAGCGTATGGTTTCTTGGAATTTTTTGGCATAACGGATTCGTTGTTCAAACATTGTATTGCATTTTTCAATACTTTGTCGTATATCACCGTTTGCTCTAATGAAGTACAGGTAAGAAGTAATTGCAGGGGAAAATCTTCCGGTTTTTTCAAGTGCTTCATCGAAAGTTCTGCCATTTTTTAGCGAGGTCATGATGGAAGATGCAACCGCATCGAGCTGTTTATCCCATTTAATAATTTCAAGTGCTTCTACCAATGTATAGCCATTGTCTAAGAGTCTCGCCAGTCGTTGTAGGAATCTAAGTTGAAGATCTTTTGACATCCTTTTATTGTTTGTTTGCCAGATAAACTTCCTCATCGATATATCCATACGCAAATGCCTTCTTTCGTAAATGATCAAATGAATGGAAATCGTTCACCAAATACTTTTCTCCAGCCAATTGTTTTTCCAGCCGCAGGCCATCCAACAGTTCCATGATTGCTGCTCTTCGGGTAACATTGTTATTTGTTATTATTGGTAAGAGTTGCAACGATGCAACTGCAATAAGCGATTGTTTCAAATCGGTTAAATTAAGACCCATCTCCAGGAGTCGATGCACCGTGCCTGCGGTATCTTTGGCATGTAGTGTACTGAGAACGAGATGGCCTGTAAGTGATGCGTCAAACGCAAACTCAGCGGTGTAGCGATCCCTGATTTCCCCGACCATAATAATATCCGGATCATGTCGCAAAGCTGCTTTTAATCCTGTTTGATAGGTAATTCCAGCTTTTTCATTCACTTGTACTTGCAGAATATCATGAATGTCTTTTTCAATGGGGTCTTCAAGTGTAATCGTCTGGTATGATTTCTCAGCAAGGATTGTCTGCAGAAGGGCATACAGGGTGGTGGTTTTACCACTTCCGGTTGGTCCTGTAAATAAAATGATTCCTGAGCGATTGCTGATCCATTTTATAATTTTACTTAATTGGGCCGGAAACAGAAAAAGCTGATCAAGTGAAAGGCTCTCTTCCTGTGGGAGTATGCGAATAGCCAGACTTTCCATATGGTGAATGGGAAGTGTGGACAGACGAAGTGAAAAGTGTTGTTCTAATGTATCATGGATTAGTGTCCCGTTTTGCGGTTTTCGGACTTCACCTATGTCCATTCCTGATGTAAACTTGTAATACGTTAGTAATGACTGGTAGTGACGGATTGGAATTGTTTTGTGAAGAATTCGTTTGCCTAAGATACGAAAGTAGATATCCGCTTTGTCAATGAAAGGATAAAAGTGGATGTCTGATGCTTGAAGCTTAACCGCTGATTGGAGAAGTTTTTCCGAAAGCGTGAAGGAATTGTTCAATCATATTTCACCTCCTTAGGGTACTATATTCGACATAAATTGATAAAATCCTTCTTTTTTATAAAAAATTTTTGGATGAGGTGTAGAATGCGATGACTATTTATTTAATTGGCTTTATGGGAAGCGGAAAAAGCACTGTTGGAATAGTGTTAGGGGAAAGGACGGAGCGGAGTTATGCAGATACCGATACAATCATCGAGACACAGTATGGGTCCATTTCAGAAATATTTCGTAACCAAGGTGAGGGTGTTTTCCGAAACCATGAATCGCAAGTATTGAAAAATGTTTCCACTGAGAAAGAAATCGTGTCAACTGGCGGTGGAATTGTTGAAAAAGAGGAGAATATTTCCTGCATGAAAGCAAATGGGGTTATTGTGCACTTACAAACATCCTTCGCTGAAATACATAATCGATTAATGGGTGATTCAGATCGACCTTTGTGGAATACTGACATTAAAAAAAAAGAAAAGCTTTTTCAGCGCAGAAATCGAATGTATCAGGCTTGTGCAGATATTACCATTTCAACCGATCATAAAAGCCCAGTTGAAATAGCCAGTGAGATTGAGGTATTACTTGATCAGTATAATAAAGAATAAACGACGAATAAGTCGCCGATACTATTACTACTTCCAATCAAAGAGGTGGTATCATGAATGGTAATGAATACATCAAGTTCATGACACAGGAGTTTACCTCATTTATTGATTCGACATCTGAAGAGAGGAAAACACGCAGATCCAAACGAAGAACGGAACCATCTGTATACTCAAGCAAATGGTTGGGGGTATTGCCGTTTGCTTTAAAATCTGTAATGCGAAAAGACAGTAGTTAAAACAGGCTGACATAGCGCAGCCTGTTTCTTTTGCTGTATAAGTTATTTGTAACGAACTTAGGTTTTGTAGATCACAGCATAATGACCAAAATGCTTTGTTCAAATGAAAATATTGACCTTTCAATTACCTCTATTGGGCCAGATAAATTAATCCGCCATTAATTGGTTCAAATGTAATATATGGGTCGTAGCGGTTTTTGATTTCTTCGATTTCCTTATTCATTTCTTTATCCCGGTCACCATCATCAGTTCGATAAAAATGCTTCAGCAGACTGATTTCCTCATTCATTGTTTTAATGGAATCATCAGCCCAATCATGACTTTGTTCGTGGATGTAGCCTTCCAGTACCTTTTCGATTCGATAATACCCACTTTTTGGTTTTATAATTGGTGAAATGGTATAGCAGTAATCGGAAATAGTTGTTTGCAGCGGAATGTTCTTTAATGTTTCCATCATGTCCAGCTGCATAGCACCATTGATAAGCTGAAGCCCAATTGACACCATTTCATCCCTTTTTTGTTTTCCTCTGTAGCTTATTTTCATATTAATGACGAGCCATGGAAACAGGGCAGTTTTCTGTTCATTTGTCATTTTTTGAAACAGTTTTGTATGTTGTTCATTTTGTTTTAAATGACTTGTAATTTGTTGGAGCCTTGGACTTCCAAAGTGAATCCATTCCCCTTTATTATCCCGTTTTGAATGATTGGTGATAAAAGTAAGTTCCATTGGCTGTCCGGGCTGTCCAATCTTTTTGATGTAATGCCAATAAAATGGTCGGTTCATTAGTGCCCGATCCATTTCTTCTGTAAGTTGTACATGCAGTACTCCATCACTATCCGATGATAATGTACAGTGATGAGCTGAAAAATAATCGTGCAAAAAGTTATGGAGATTTTCAATTGCCATATTGTTGCTCCTCTAGTTCATTGTTTGTGTCATTAATTACCGAAGAGAGATTATCCAGTTTAATTTTTGTTTCTCCGGTCGATGACGATTCGGAAAATATCGATTGAATTTCTGTTTCGATGTCGTTAATGTTCAATTCCGCCAGAATACTATCAAGATTTCCAATGATTTTTTCAAACAAATTAATTTTTTCGTAGAGCAGAGACATAATATGTTCTTCGACTGTATCACGGATGGCGAAGTTAAAAATCCGCACATTGTTTTCCTGACCATATCGGTGAATTCGGCCAATTCGTTGCTCCAACCGCATCGGATTCCATGGTAAATCGTAGTTTATCAGGTTGTTGCAGAATTGAAGGTTGATCCCTTCACCACCTGCTTCGGTTGCGATCAACACTTGTGCATGATTCTCAAACAGGTGTTTCATCCAATCTTTCTTACCCTTTTTAAATCCGCCTCTGAATGGAACAGATGATATCCCGTGCTGTTTTAAATACCATTGCAAATAAATTTGGGTTGCCCGGTATTCCGTGAAGATTATTATCTTTTCATCGCTCATTTGTTTGATTATGTCAAGAACCTTTTCTGCCTTTGAATGTTGCTCCAGATGAGCAATTTTTTCGGTTACCGGCTGGATCAATTTTTCATTACCATTATTTTTGACCATTTTATCAAGCGATAAATAGCACGCCTCGCGAGATGAGCACAATTCACGCAGCAATGTAATCCGGGAAAAAGGAGGAAATCCTTCCGTCATGGATTCCAGGTGATGATATGTTTCTCGTTCTTGTTCACTGAAATCCACCCATATGGTTTCAATATTTCGTTTGATGTTATCAAAGTCCGTATTTTCCCGGGTGTTTCGGATCATTACCTTTTGGATTAATTGCTTTAAATATGCATCTTGTTTTAATTTGTTTCGGTTTGTCCCGTACTGTTCCAAAAATGATTCATAATCACCGAGATGTCCGGGTTTTAGAATGGAAACAAGGTTAAATATTTCCACAAGCCGGTTTTGGACTGGTGTTGCAGTCAACAGAAGACAGTACGTTTTTTTTAATGACCGGACAAATGCGAAATTTTTTGTTTTGTGGTTTTTTAATTTATGTGCTTCATCAATCAGGATGAAGTCATAATCAATATCCAGTATGTTTTCACGATGCGGTGAACGTTTTGCCGTATCGATAGAAGAGATGATAACCGGATGATCTTCCCACTGATAATTTTTGCGGTGCACGATAGCAGGAATATAAAACTTTTCATTTAATTCCTTAGCCCATTGATTTACCAATGATGCAGGAACTAGAATCAGTGCTTTTTTCACAAGGCCGCGCAGCATGTATTCTTTTAAAATCAGGCCTGCTTCAATCGTTTTTCCCAGCCCGACTTCATCGGCAAGAATGGCACGTCCGTTCATTTCCTCAATAACTTGTGTTGCACAATTTATTTGATGCTCCAGAAAGTTGACGTGCGGCAGAAATTCAAGTGTGCGTAACCCGTTGAATGATGGTGCCATGGAAGTCAGTTCTGCCTCATAGGCCATTTTAAAAAGTTTCCATGTTGAGAGATTTCCGCCGCGATCTAAAGTCTCCTGGAAGGTATCGATAAAACTGGAATCTTTCTCAATTCTGATAGCTTTCATAATCCACTTCCTTTTCAAAAATGAATTGTTCATAAGTCTACTTCTGTATCATTTCTTATGATATAATGAATGCAATATAAAATAGAAATTTCCGTTTGTATGATACATATTATAACCAAATAAGCAATTTTCATTATGCGAATGAATACAAGGGGAGAGTTTACTTTTCAGTAACGCCGAAGGAGCAAACTTTATGTGAATCTCTCAGGCAAAAAGACTCTTGTAGGACGCAGCTCTGGAGAGAGTTTACTATTCGTAAACCACCAACGAAGCAAGCACATATAATCCTGAAACCGATTTAAATGTGTGCAACTTTCTGGTCAAAGGACAGAGATTTCCTGATTTTGTATCAGCGAAATCTCTATTTTAATGCATAAAAAGGAGTGGATGATATGAGTGATTTAAAACGAACGCCATTATTCCCGGAATATGAGAAACTGGGAGGCAAGACAGTCGATTTTGGCGGTTGGGACTTGCCCGTTCAATTCAACGGCATTAAACATGAACACGAAGTCACCAGAACAAAAGCGGGGTTATTTGATGTATCACATATGGGAGAGATAGTTGTGAAGGGGCCAGAAAGTCTGCCATTCCTGCAGAAGGTTATGACGAATGATATCTCCAAATTGACCCCAAAACGTGCTCAGTATACATTCATGTGTTATGAAGATGGCGGTACGGTCGATGACCTGATTGTGTACATGCTTGATGAAGATTTCTATTTGCTTGTCGTGAATGCAGCGAATACGGAAAAAGATTTTGAGTGGCTGAATAAACAAAACAATAACGGTGCGGAAATCAAAAATGTATCATCTGATTATGTTCAACTAGCACTGCAGGGCCCTGATGCGGAAGCAGTTCTGCAAAAGTTAACCGATACAGATTTAAGCGGTATTAAATTTTTCCGT
The DNA here is from genome assembly GCF_902726655.1 of Virgibacillus ihumii. Lineage (NCBI taxonomy): Bacteria > Bacillati > Bacillota > Bacilli > Caryophanales > Bacillaceae > Virgibacillus > Virgibacillus ihumii. The sequence goes on along the minus strand of NZ_CACVAN010000001.1, from coordinate 999,020 downwards.
TTTGAAAATCCTGTGGCTTTCTCCGGTGTTGAAAAAGATGCAATCGTATCACGGACCGGTTATACGGGGGAAGATGGATTTGAAATCTATATTGATGCTGGTTCCGGCAGGGATTTATGGAATCAAATCTTTGAGGCAGGTAAGGATTTTGGAGTTGAACCGATCGGTCTGGGTGCAAGGGACACACTGCGCTTTGAAGCAAAACTGGCGTTGTATGGACAGGAACTGTCAAAAGATATCACACCTGTTGAAGCGGGAATGAAGTTTGCCGTCAAAATAAATAAGGATTCTGATTTTATCGGGAAAGCAAAACTGGCCGAACAAATTGAGAACGGTGCAGACCGAAAACTGGTCGGTATTGAAATGATAGATAAAGGAATTCCACGTACCGGATACCAAGTGTATAAAGATGAAAAAGAGGCGGGATTTGTTACTTCCGGCACACAGTCACCAACACTGCAAAAAAATGTTGGGTTAGCACTAGTCAAAACTGAATTTGCTGAGCTTGGCACGGAATTGGAAGTTCAGGTTCGGAAACGCAAATTAAAAGCAGAAGTTGTTAAAACACCATTTTACAAGCGTGATAAATAAGGAGGGGATTACATGGAATTTCGTTATTTGCCGATGACAGCAGATGATAAGCAGCAAATGCTGGATACAATAGGTGTTGACAGCACAGAAGCATTATTTTCTGATATCCCGGATAAAATCCGGTTTAAAAATGAGCTTAATCTGAAAAAGCCAGCAAATGAAGCACAATTGAAAAAAGAACTGTCTTTAATGGCGAACAAAAATGCAAATCTTACCGAGTACACATCCTTTTTAGGAGCTGGTGTGTACGATCATTTTATTCCGTCGGTTGTCGATCATGTCATTTCAAGATCGGAATTTTACACTGCTTATACACCGTACCAGCCTGAAATATCACAGGGTGAACTGCAGGCAATCTTTGAATTCCAGACGATGATTTGTGAATTGACTGGGATGGATGTGGCAAATTCCTCCATGTATGATGGTGGAACAGCGTTGGCTGAAGCTGTAACGTTAAGTGCCGGCCAGACAAAACGCAAAAAAATCCTTGTATCCAAAGCAATTCATCCTGAATCACGTGCAGTAATTGATACGTATGCAAAAGGGCCGCATCTCGAGGTTGTGGAAATTGACCATCAGGATGGCAAAACAGACCTGGAACAGTTGAAAAATGAATTAGACGAAAACACAGCGAGTGTTGTCATGCAATATCCGAACTTTTTTGGACAGGTTGAACCATTGGAAGAGATAAATAATATTATCAGACAGCAGAAAAAGACAATGTTTATTGTGTCCAGCAATCCGTTATCACTTGGATATTTGACACCACCTGGAGATTTTGGTGCGGATATTGTTGTCGGTGATACGCAAGTGTTTGGTATACCGGCACAATTTGGCGGACCTCACTGCGGTTATTTTGCAACAACGGATAAGTTGAAGCGTAAAGTTCCCGGCCGGCTGGTGGGACAAACAACAGATGAAGATGGTGTCCGCGGATTTGTTCTGACCCTGCAGGCTCGTGAACAGCACATCAGACGTGATAAGGCAACATCCAATATTTGCTCGAACCAGGCATTGAATGCGCTGGCAAGTTCAGTGGCAATGAGTTCAATAGGCAAGCATGGCATCCGGAAAATGGCGGTATTGAATATGCAAAAGGCTCGTTATGCGAAGCAGCAGCTTGAAAATAACGGCATTTCATTAGTATTTGCCGGTCCATTTTTTAATGAATTGGTAGTCAAGCTTGCAGATGACCCAGAAGCTGTAAACGAGCAGCTGCTTGAGAAGGGAATTATTGGCGGGGATGATCTCGGCAAAGAATATCCGGGACTGAAAGGGGATATGTTAGTTGCGGGAACAGAAATTCGGACAAAAGAAGAAATTGATACTTTTGTGAAAGAATTGGGGGATATCCATGGCTAATACAGATTTTCCATTGATTTTTGAACGCAGCAAAGAGGGGCGAACAAGTTACAGTTTTCCGGAACTGGATGTACCTGAAACGGACCTTGACAGTGAATTTGAAGACACGTATGTACGCCGGGATGCACCTGATTTACCGGAAATAAGTGAATTGGAAATAATGCGTCATTATACTGCTCTATCGAATCGGAACTATGGTGTTGACTCCGGTTTTTATCCGCTTGGATCGTGTACGATGAAATACAATCCAAAGATTAATGAAGATGTTGCAAGGCTGCCCGGATTCAGTCATATTCATCCATTGCAGGGTGAAAAAACTGTCCAGGGCGCCATGGAAATGATGTATGATTTGCAAGAGTCATTAAAGGAAATAACGGGAATGCACGAGGTTTCACTCCAGCCTTCAGCAGGTGCTCAAGGTGAATGGACCGGTCTAATGATGATACGCGCATTTCATGAAGCAAACGGGGATTATAACCGGACACAGGTAGTGGTACCGGATTCAGCGCACGGGACTAATCCTGCTTCAGCTAAAGTCGCCGGTTTTGATGCTGTAACGGTAAAAACGAACGAACACGGCCTTGTTGATTTGGAGGATTTGAAGCGGGTTGTCAGTGAGGAAACTGCTGCACTTATGCTGACGAATCCCAACACGCTTGGGCTGTTCGAGACGGAAATTCTGGAAATGGCCGAAGTCATCCATGGTGTCGGCGGCAAATTGTACTATGATGGAGCCAATTTGAATGCTATTATGGGCTATACGCGTCCCGGCGATATGGGCTTCGATGTTGTGCATCTGAATCTGCACAAGACGTTTACAGGTCCACACGGTGGTGGAGGCCCTGGTTCTGGTCCGGTCGGTGTGTCGGATGAGCTGGCAGCCTTTTTGCCAAAACCACTGCTGGTGAAACGGGACAATGAATATCTGTTCGATTATGACCGTCCACAGTCAATTGGTCGGGTTAAACCATACTATGGCAACTTTGGTATAAATCTTCGGGCATACACTTATATCCGGACAATGGGTGCAGAAGGTTTGAAGAAAGTTAGTGAATATGCGGTCCTTAATGCAAACTATATGATGCGGAAACTGGAGAAGGAATATGCTTTGCCATACCCGCAGCACTGTAAACATGAATTTGTATTATCCGGAAAAAAGCAGAAGAAATTAGGAGTTCGTACACTTGATATTGCCAAACGTCTGCTTGACTATGGCTATCATCCACCAACCATTTACTTCCCGTTGAACGTTGAGGAGGCATTGATGGTTGAGCCGACAGAAACCGAAGCGAAAGAAACCCTGGATGGTTTCATTGATACTATGCTTTCCATTTCAGATGAGGCCAAGAATGATCCGGAGCTTGTTCAGGAAGCACCTCATAATACCATCGTAAAACGGATGGATGAGACAACGGCAGCAAGAAAACCGATATTGCGTTATCAGAAAGAAAAAAATAATGGTTAGGATTTGTTAATCTTTACTCCATAGAAATGGCAACTGCCCCTATACTGTTGGGTAGTTGCCATTTTACTGCATCTGTCGTATACAATGTAATAACTTACGATAAAAGAAAATGAACAGGAAAAATTCCTGTCCATTTATTTAATCTTTCCTGACCATTTTTTAAATCCGCCTTTAAGCTGACTAATATCCCCATACCCCTTTTTATGGAGCAGTTGTGCAGCCCTTGCTGATCTGGAACCGCTTTGACAATAAAGATACACCGGCTTGTCTTTTCTCAGTTCGATAAGACGCTGCTTCATCTGGGTAAGCGGTATGTTACGTGCTCCAAGGATGTGACCTTTTTTAAATTCTTGAGGCTCCCGCACATCAATTAGTTGAGCTTTGCGATAACCTTCACGAAATTGATCTTCCGTCAAAGTTTTTAAGAAATTTCGTTGTCTAAAGAATCTGAACATCAGAAATCCAAAAACGATTACTAGTGCAATTACCAAAAATTCCATTTCCGATCCCCCGTATTTCTCTTTTGTGTCTATTCTATTATATGGTGGAATGGTGTATTTTTCAAAGTATTTTACTTAGCAGATGGAATTTTGTCGGTATACGCTATTTCAGATGAAGTTGCAAACTACAAAATTGTTATAAAATGCATAAATATGTTCAGCTAGCTTTTTTATACTTAATTTTCTACAGTTTATTGTTGTTTTTCTTGTGTTGACAATTTGAGCGATTTTCGCTCAATTCACCATATATAGTGTTCGTTAAAAAATACGAGTACTATATATTGTTTTTATAAGGTAGTGTATGGTATGTTTATAACAACAAGAAATTAGCAAGGGGCGATGGATATGTCGATTGCTGTAGAAAAGAGCAGAAACATCGATTTGCAAACATTAAATGAGGATATCAAATTATTCCCGCAGGTTCATCCTGTGACAGACGACATGAAACTGACACATAAGGGAGTGTCGCGGTTAGTCATGCTGGACAGGTACGCCTTTAAGGATACGGAGAAAAAAACATTGAAAGCAGGAGATTTTGTAGTCCTTACAGTGAAGGCAGACCCTAAATTCCCTGCACGTGGATTAGGATATGTGAAATCTGTGAATTGGTCAAGCAAACAGGCAAAAATAAAAGTTGATGCAGAATTTTCATCTGTATTGGACGATGAAGAGGAAGCATCATCCGGAATTGTTACCCGGCCATTGGATGTAATTGACAAACCATTGGAGATTTTTTATGAGCAAATTGCCAAAAGAAATGCTACCGGACTTGCAAACGTGGAAACATCAGATGAGAAACAAGCGAAATGGTTTGAAAAATTTAATGATGAGCTAAGCAGCATGAATTTCATCCCGGCAGGCCGTGTACTATATGGAGCTGGTGCTGAGACGGATGTAACGTATTTTAATTGTTATGTTATGCCCTATATCCGGGACTCACGGGAAGGTATTTCTGATCACCGCAAACAGGTTATGGAAATAATGTCACGGGGTGGCGGGGTAGGAACGAATGGTTCGACTTTAAGGCCCCGAAACACACTGGCAAGAGGTGTTAACGGTAAATCATCCGGGTCAGTCTCGTGGCTTGATGACATTGCCAAGCTTACACACCTGGTGGAACAGGGCGGTTCAAGACGGGGCGCTCAAATGATTATGCTGGTAGATTCACACCCGGACGTAATGGAGTTCATTATCTCCAAAATGCAGAACCCGAGAATCCTCCGTTATCTGATTGAGAATACCGAGGATGAACAAATAAAGCGATTAGCGCAGGAAAAACTGAAGTTCACACCGCTTACGGAAACAGAATCTGATCTGTATCAGGGGATACTTAATTATCGTTCCATCCCTGGACAAGGTGGGTTTACACAGGCGGCGTTTAAAGAGGCGGAACAGAAACTGCTGACTGGCGGGACGTATTCGGTTCACAATCCCGAGTTTCTTACCGGTGCAAATATTTCCGTTTGCATTACAAAAGATTTGATGGATGCAATCGAAAATGATGAAATGTATGAGCTGCGCTTTCCTGACGTGGAAAATTACTCACCGGAGGAGATGACGGCATATAATGAAAAATGGCATGAAATCGGCGATGTTCGGAAATGGGAAGAAATGGGATACGGAGTTCGTGTTTACAACAGAGTACCGGCTCGTGAATTATGGAATCTGATTAACATTTGTGCCACATATTCCGCAGAGCCGGGGATTTTCTATATTGATAATGCCAACGAGATGACGAATGCAAGAGCGTATGGAGATCAGGTTGTTGCAACCAACCCATGTGGAGAACAGCCACTGGCACCGTATTCCGTATGTAATCTTGCAGCAGTTAACCTAGCAGAAATGGCCGATAAAGAAACGAACCAGGTAAACTTTGAAAAATTAAAACAAACCGTAAAAACCGGTGTTCGAATGCAGGATAATGTGATTGATGCAACGCCATATTTTTTGGAGGAAAACAAAAAGCAGGCGCTTGGTGAACGTCGGGTTGGCCTTGGCGTAATGGGTCTTCATGATCTGTTGATATACTGCCAAACTGAATACGGGTCCACGGAAGGAAATAAACTGGTTGACCAAATTTTTGAAGCAATTGCGACGACTGCATATCGTGAATCGATTGAGTTAGCGAAGGAAAAAGGAAGTTTTCCTTTTCTGACAGGAAAGACGGATGATGAAACCAGATCATTACGCGAAGCATTTATCAATACAGGCTACATGAAGAAGATGCCGGAAGATATCAGGCAGAATATATTGGACCATGGGATTCGTAACTCACACTTGCTAACAGTGGCTCCAACTGGATCCACCGGTACGATGGTTGGTGTATCAACCGGACTAGAACCATATTTTTCTTTTTCTTACTACAGAAGCGGACGGCTTGGCAAATTTATTGAGGTGAAAGCGGATATCGTTGAAGAGTACCTTGGTCGAAATCAGAAAGACGATACGGAAAATTTACCGGATTTCTTTGTGACAGCAATGGATCTAGCGCCGGAAGCACACGCTGATACACAATGCGTGATCCAGCGTTGGGTGGACAGTTCCATTTCCAAAACAGTTAATGCTCCGAAAGGATATACAGTGGACCAGGTTGAGAAAGTTTACCGCAGATTATATAACGGTGGAGCAAAAGGCGGTACGGTCTATGTTGATGGAAGTCGGGATACGCAAGTTCTGACATTGAAGGCTGAAGAAAACTCATTTGGTGAACAAACCGAACTCTTTGATGAGGATACAGAGAAGCCGAAAGTTGTGCTGATGGATACAATTCAGGAATTAGATAAGACCAATGTCACCATCGGCTCAGAAGTCGGTGATACGTGTCCGGTTTGTCGAAAGGGCAGTGTGGAAGATATTGGTGGTTGTAACACCTGTACGAGCTGCGGAGCCCAGCTAAAATGCGGATTATAAGCAATAAAGAGGGACGGAAATTTTCCGTTCCTTTTTTTGGCAGGTTCATAACTACCTTGCTATCCGACAAATGAAGTGACTTATCTTAAGTTTGCCTAAAATTTGTATATCTTGTATGCTTTTATTAAGAAACATTGTTGCATAAACTAAAAAATTATTCATTGAAGCGAGCTGATTACATGCCAACACCAAGTATGGAAGATTATATTGAACAGATATACAATCTTATTGAGTCAAAAGGTTATGCACGCGTATCGGATATTGCTGAAGCACTGGAAGTCCATCCGTCATCAGTGACAAAAATGGTGCAAAAACTGGATAAAGATGAATATTTGAACTATGAGAAATACAGAGGATTCATTTTAACTGCAAAGGGCAAAAAAATTGGTGAACGTCTCGTATTCCGACATGAATTATTGGAAGATTTCCTTGCGATCATCGGAGTGGATGAAGATAAAATTTATGAAGATGTGGAAGGTATCGAACACCATCTGAGCTGGACTTCAATTGATCGGATAGGTGATCTGGTCCAGTATTTCAAAGAAAATGAGGAACGAATCACTGAATTGCGAAAAGTTCAACTGAATAAAGAAAAATGATTTATATTGTCCATTAGTTCTAAACCAGCTGTCGTTTTCTTAAAATGGTAGAAAGCACATCTGGGAGGTAACTTCATGAAAATTGATGCTGTTTTTTCCGGCGGGGGAGTAAAAGCATATGCGCTTATTGGTGCATTACAAAGTATTGATGACAAAAGCCTGGCATTTGAACGTGTTGCCGGAACTTCTGCAGGAGCGATAATGGCTGCATTCATTGCTGCGGGTTATCGCACGAATGAAGTCGGTGAACTAATCCAGGATTTGGATATTCAAAAGCTTTTGGATCCGCCAAAAATCAGTTCAATCATTCCAATTTCGAAGTGGCTTTTTCTGTACTTTCGTATGGGGTTGTATAAAGGAGACAAACTGGAAAAATGGCTGTATGCCAAATTGGGAAATAAAGATATTTATACCTTTAATGATTTAAAAAAGGGTAGTTTGAAGGTTGTTGTCAGCGATATTTCACTAGGAAAAATGGTTATAATACCTGATGACCTGCAGCGAATTTACGGAATTAACCCGAAATACTTTCCCGTTTCAAAAGCGATTCGAATGAGTGCGGGGTATCCGTATTTTTTTGTTCCGAAGAAATTACCGGGGCAATCGAAGCGAAAAAGTCTAATAGTCGATGGTGGGCTGCTCAGTAATTTTCCATTGTGGATCTTTGAAAATGAAGGAAAAGAACAGGTGCGACCTGTCCTGGGGATTAAGCTCAGTGCATATCCCGGAAAGCAGGAACCACGAAAAATCAACAATGCACTGGATATGTTTCATGCATTATTCTCTACTATGCTACAAGCACACGACGCACGCCACATATCAACATCCCATACAAATAATATTTTATTTATCCCCGTAAAACAGGTTGCCTCCATGAATTTTGCTATCAGTGACGCGGAAAAGGAGCAATTAATCAGCCAGGGTAGACAAAAGGCAGCTGAATTCTTGGAAAGATGGCCATAAAAAACCAAGCCAGTCAGAAATTAGCTTGGTCTTTTCGTTTTGATTTATTGCCATCAATTACACGCAGATGGGAAGCACGTTTGTGTTTCCTTTTTTTTGGTTGAACAGGTTTGGAGCTTTTGGATGATTTATACTTTGGTTTTGCCTTTGTGTTCGCATACTTTGCCTTGGACTGTTTGACCGCCTGTTTAAATTTTCTGGAGTCACTTGTTGGATTACGTTTCCTTATAAGAAAAAAATAGGCGAGCGCGGAAATTGCGGCACCAAACACTAGCATCATAAATACCGTCGTAAGAAAGGACGCTGTATTGGTAAATAGCTGTGAAACTACTCCGATTACAGCAAGACCAATGACTGTATAAACAACGATGGAAAATTTATTATTCATCAGTACATCCTCCTTTCGCGAATTATACCCTTTATTATTTTATATACCACTTATTCCACATTTTATAGCATGATTTCTGTAATTAGTCCGCGTTACTTAAATTATTTCCTTTCAAAACCATTATATGCATTATTACTATCATTTCCCATTTATTTTAAATTAAACAATACAATTCCTTTTACTATTATTTTACTAGAAAAGTGTTTGTAAAACTAGTTTTAAAACCGATGATTTGATTTGGTTCATTTGGTAACACTACAAATGGAGGTGGAAAGAATGAAAAATGATAAAGAACTTAGTCAAAATAAGCAGGAAAAGCCTATGTCAGTAACAGCAAAATCACTGGTTACCGGATTTGCGGGTGGTTTAATCTGGAGTACCCTGGGATTAATTATGTACTTTTTCAGTTTCTCCGAAGTAGCCCCGAGAAGTTTTGTGTTACGATCCTGGAATACAGCAGAATGGACAAGTGGGTGGCTGGGCAATATTCTTTCAATTATTATTGTCGGGATACTTTCACTTATAAGTGCATTTATTTACTATGGATTGTTTCGAAAGATTAATACACTCTGGATGGGGGCCGTATTTGGAGTCGTCTTGTGGGTTATTATCTTCTTTATCCTGCAGCCAGTATATCCAAATGTACCGGATCTTGTTAATTTAAACAGTTATACAATTGTTTCAACCATCTGCCTGTTTATTCTTTATGGAACATTTATCGGTTATTCCATTTCATATGATTATGCTGACACAGTTAAAAAAGATGATGAACTTAAGGAAAACTAAAAAATTCAAACAATTATTCAAATACGGCTGTTTATGATAAACTATAGAAGTCCGAAATTATACAAGGGAATGGAATAAAGTTATGAAACGTCTTTTATTATTGAACGGCCCGAACATTAATTTGCTTGGTAAGCGGGAAAAAGAATTTTATGGTGAATATACACTGCAGCACATCGAAGAGAACATTGCCAAATTGGTTGAGGCACACGGGTTTGAATTGAACTCCCGGCAATCCAATCATGAAGGCGAGCTGGTTGATTATCTTCAGGAGGCAAATGGAAAATATGAAGGAATCATTTTTAATCCTGCTGCATACACACATACCAGTATCGCACTTCGTGATTGCATTAAGGCGATTGAAACCCCTGTGATTGAAGTACATATTTCAAATGTGCACAACAGGGAGGAATTTCGTCACTATTCAATGCTGGCGCCTGTTTGTTATGGCCAGATTGTGGGACTTGGGTATACAGGCTACCGGTTGGCTGCGATGGCATTTATAGACAAATAAGAAGGTAATACTTTAAAATTCATAAGAGTTACTAAGGCTTCGCTATATACACATCGTGAAAGCCAAGTTCTTAAAACATACGGGGAGGAATAGTGGCATGGATAAAATAGAAAAACTGCGAAAAGCGTTTCGGGAAAATGATCTGGATGCAATATTGATTACAAGTCCTTATAATAGAAGGTATATAACCAATTTCACCGGGACAGCTGGAGTGGCAATTGTCAGTAAAGATGAGGCACGATTTGTCACAGATTTTCGATACATAGAACAAGCAAACGAACAGGCTGCTGATTTCAAAATCGTTGAGCACAAACAGCCAATTCACCAGGCAATTAACGAACAATTAAAAGAATTAGGTGTTCATAAGGTTGGTTTTGAAAAAGAACATGTAACGTTCGCCACATATGAGCTGTACAAAGAATCAATGGATGTAAAGCTGGTTCCGGTAAGCGGACTGATCGAAGAACTTAGATTGATTAAAACTGCTGAGGAATTGGAAGTATTAAAACAGGCAGCAAAAATAGCGGAGGATGCTTTTACACATATTCAAGGCTATATTAAGCCAGGCGTAAAAGAGATTGATATTTCGAATGAGCTGGAATTTCACATGCGTAATCTGGGAGCTGAATCATCAAGCTTTGATACAATTGTTGCTTCCGGCTATCGCGGCGCATTGCCGCACGGTGTTGCCTCAGATAAAAAAATTCAATCCGGTGAACTGGTAACATTGGATTTCGGTGCTTATTATAATGGATATTGTTCCGACATAACACGTACAGTAGCAGTTGGGGAATTAAGTGACGAGTTGACAACGATTTATAATATTGTCCAGAAAGCACAAAAAATAGGTGTAGAGGGACTTAAACCGGGAATTACCGGAATAGAGGCCGATGCACTGACCCGGAATTATATTATCGAAAAAGGATACGGTGATTATTTTGGTCATTCCACTGGTCATGGTGTCGGATTGGAAGTTCATGAAGGACCCGGACTTTCCTTCAGATCAGAGAAAAAATTAGCACCCGGCATGGTTGTAACTGTTGAACCGGGTATTTACGTTCCTGATGTAGGCGGATGCAGGATTGAAGACGATATCGTTATCACTGAAAAGGGGTATGAACGTTTAACACTAGCTCCGAAAGAATTAATTACATTATAAGGCAGAGGAGGTTTTTGTATGATATCGGTAAATGATTTTAAAACTGGTTTAACCATTGAAGTGGAGAATGAGATATGGCAGGTTATTGATTTTCAACATGTTAAACCTGGGAAAGGTGCTGCTTTTGTTCGGTCCAAGCTACGCAATTTGCGAAATGGCAACATTCAGGAAAAAACATTTCGCGGCGGAGAAAAAGTAAACCGGGCACACATCGAAAATAATAAAATGCAATATCTTTATGGTTCCGGAGATACACACGCATTTATGGATACGAACACTTATGAGCAGCTTGAGCTGCAGACGAGCCAAATTAAAGACCAGCTGAACTATATGAAAGAGAACATGGAAGTTTCTGTTGTCATGTATGAAGGTGAAGTGCTCGGTGTTCAACTCCCGAATAATGTAGAACTGACTGTTACCGAAACAGAACCAGGTGTTAAAGGCGATACAGCTAGTGGCGGATCAAAGCCAGCTACAATGGAAACAGGCTTGATTGTGCAAGTACCATTTTTTATCAATCAAGGCGATGTACTTGTAATAAACACTTCGGATGGCAAATACGTTTCAAGGGCATAAATTTTATAGTTTTTCAAAGATGGAGAGCAGTCCAATGGGGCTGCTCTTTTTTTGCAGATAGAAAAGCTCCGCAACCAACACACTTCATACTCTTCGCTTTTGTTCTTTACGAACTCATTGTTCTGTCATATTTCATTGGGACAAACATACATTTATAAAAAAGCTTTATCCAGAGAGGTAATTATGATGGAGGAAATTTTACGGTTATTTCCGGATCCAATCAAACAAGTGATTGAGCGGCATACGTTACACCGTCAGGATTCTTTACAGGAGATTCGCGTTCGTTTGTTCCAGCCGATTGAACTTGTTTTTGATGGGCATGCAGAATGGCTGAAATCCACCATACCCAAAAAGCAGGATGGTGTGCATATTTTAAATCAAATAAGCGATTTTTCCCTTTACCGGATGGAGGATGAACTCAGAGAAGGGTATGTCACGATTGAAGGGGGACATCGTGTCGGGCTTGCCGGAAAAGTAAATACGTTAAATGGATCAGTGAAAGCTATTCAGCATATCGCATATTTTAATATTCGAATTGCAAAAGAAAAGATAGGCTGTGCAGGAAAACTAATCCCTTTTCTTCATAAAGAAAGTTATTTGAATACGCTTATAGTAGGTCCTCCGCAGTCAGGCAAAACCACTCTTATCCGGGATGTCATTCGAATGATTTCTTCCGGGTGGGGGCGTATTCCCGGATGTAAGGTTGGTGTCATCGATGAAAGATCTGAAATTGCCGGTTCCAAAAAGGGGGTCCCCCAGCATGATATTGGCTTACGGACCGATGTAATGGATGCATGCCCAAAGGCCGAGGGAATGATGATGATGATCCGTTCTATGTCACCTGAAATACTGGCGGTAGATGAAATAGGCGGGAATTCTGATGTTGAAGCACTGATGGAGGCGATTAATGCCGGGGTAACCATTATTTGCACGATCCACGGTAAGTCGCTTGCCGAATTGCGGAAGCGGCCGTCACTCAATGTTGTATTTCAGGCACATATTTTTCAGCGTGTCGTTATTTTGGACAGGCATGGACAACCCGGGCAAATTTACCAAATCTGCAATCAGCAGGGAGAACCGATAAACAGAAAAACTGGGGTGCTTAGATGAAGTGGATGGGAGCACTGCTGCTGATCGGTGCAACTACATGGGCAGGTTTTCAAATCAGCAAAGGGTTGAATGAACGGCCCAAACATATCAGACAAATAAAAAGCGCATTACAGATTTTAGAAGCAGAGATTCTTTACAGTCAGCTTTCGCTAAAAGATGCTTTCATGACAATAGCCAGACAAATTCCAGATCCAGTCAGTTCGTTTTTTGAGCAGGTTGGGGAGTCACTTGAAGAAAAAAATACGGATTTGTTCCAAATTTGGAATTACCGGCTGACTGAACTCATCAGTTCTTCCGCATTAAGTGGGAATGAAGATGAAATTCTTAAACAATTTGGCAGAACACTTGGCCAGCATGATTTTGACCAACAACAGAAACATATACAGCTCACGATCAAACATCTGGATCGAGAGCTGGAGGATGCAAGGGACAATCAGTATAAATATGGCAAAATGGCCAAAAGTTTGGGATTGCTTTGCGGTCTATTTATTGTCTTATTGCTCATTTAGGAGGAAAGGGGAACATCCATGGCTATCGATGCAACCATTTTATTTCAAATTGCCGGAATTGGAATTATTGTGGCATTGATTCATACCATACTGAAACAAATGGGAAAAGAAGAAATCGCCCAGTTTGCCACACTGATTGGATTTATTATCGTCATGGTAATCGTCATCAATGAGCTTTCCGACCTGTTTCAGCAAATTAAGTCGGTATTCCTTTTCCAGGGGTAATTGATATGGAAATCATTCAAATCGTTATTCTCGGTATTGTTGCCAGTATTTTATATATCATTTTAAAAGATGTGAATAAATCTTTTGCTTTTTTTCTGATTCTTATCACCGGTATCATCATTTTTCTGATGGTCATCAGACAGATTACGGTAATTTTTCAATTAATCGAATCACTTGGTGAAAAAGCAAATGTAAACGGAATGTATATGAGAACGATTTTAAAAATCATCGGTATCGCGTATATTGCTGAGCTCGGTGCAAACTTAACCAGGGATGCCGGGCTGAATTCGGTCGCCGCAAAAATTGAACTTGCTGGTAAAATATTTATTTTATTACTGGCGATACCGATAATAACAGCTGTAATAGAGGCAATTATCAGCTTTATCCCATCAGCTTAACCTGTTACTGAAAGGAGTATTTAATGTGAATGGTACGAAATAAATGGATTGTTTTTGTCTTATTCACTGTGATACTTCTCTTCTCAGCTCAGTCATCGGTTTATGCCACCCCCGATCCTGAAGCTTCTGAAGCAACCGAAAAACAGATGGTGGATAACATTTCACTTGATGGTGTTCAGCAGTATTGGCAAAAACTTGTAAATCAATATGATGGATACTTGCCTGTTCTTGAGAAAACAACTATCGCAGAATTCATCAAGGATAATGGTTCATTATCTGTAAAGAGTACTGTAAAAGGTTTGGTTGAATATTTACTGCATGAATTGATTGTTAATGGAAAACTTTTGGGATTGTTGCTTATGCTTGCTTTGTTTTCAATTGTTCTGCAAACCATGCATACCGCTTTTGAGCAAAGCGCAGTTAGTAAAATTGCTTATTACGTTGTTTATATTGTATTAATATTTCTGGCATTAAACAGCTTTTATCTGGCTGTATCCTATGCTAAAGCTGCCGTTGATACGATGAGCGGATTCATGATTGCGTTGCTTCCGCTCATGCTTGGGCTGATGGCGACACTTGGCAATGTTATTACTGTTTCCTTTTTTCACCCGATTATTGTGTTTCTGATTCATTCGAGCGGTGTGCTGGTTTCAAAATTTATTTTGCCTTTATTGTTCTTATCAGCATTATTGTTAATTGTCAGTAGTTTGAATGAAAATTATAAGGTTACCCATCTGGCCAATTTGTTTAAAACGGTGGGAATGGGAACGTTAGGTGTTTTTTTAACCGTTTTTCTGGGGGTAATGTCTGTTCAGGGGGCATCAAGTGCCATTCAGGATGGTGTTGCGATGAAGACAACCAAGTTTATAACCGGAAATTTTATACCTGTTGTTGGACGAACGTTTACAGATGCTGCTGACACGATATTGAGTGCGTCCCTGTTATTGAAAAATGCTGTTGGAATTGTCGGAGTTGTGATTATTGTATTTATTGCCATTTTTCCAGCGCTGAAGATTGTTGCCATTGCTATAACATATAAACTTGCTGCAGCCGTTCTTCAGCCTGTGGGGGACGGGCCATTAATTACCAGTCTCAACACGATAAGCAGATATATGTTGTACATTCTGGCTTGCTTGCTGACAGTGACATTAATGTTTTTTTTGGCAGTAGTCATATTGGTTGCAGCAAGTAACATTACATTGCTCCTTCGTTAGGGGGAAACTGATGGAAATATTAGTTGATTGGGTCAGCAAAATTATTATTTTTGTGCTTTTGGCCTCGATTATCGACCTGCTGATACCGGCAACATCTATGAAGAAGTATATCAAACTTGTTGTCGGACTGATTTTAATACTTATTTTATTAAAACCGGTCTTTTATTTATTTGATGTGAATATTCAACAAGCTGTCACGACAACATTCCAACAAATTGAAAAGGAAAATACCGCAGCGAATCAGGTAAAAAATAAGATGAAAACACAAAAAAATGAAATACAAGCATCACAACATGCATATGTATTAGAACAGATGACCTCAAAATTAAAAAAATTGGCTGACGATCCGCTGAAAAGTAATTATCAGGCACAAATTTCTGACATCAATTATCAATTTAGAACCGAAGATGAACTCACATATGAAAATCTTTCGGAGGTAGTTGTCTATGTAAAGGAAGCAAAAAATGATGGGGTAACAGTGGATACCGTGGAGGAAATCACCATTAACACGGACAAGTCGGTCATCAGCAAAACAGGAAATGAGCTGGACGGGATAAAATCACTGCTTTATAAAGTGTGGGAAATCCCCGAAGAAAAGCTGAAACTTACGGTTAAATGGGAGGGAGGGTCAACTTGAAGGATAAATTATTACGTTTTTTACGATCCAAAAAGCCTGAGCAATCAGACAAGCTGTCCAGGAAAAGTGGTTATATTGTCATCATTGGTCTAATAGGTCTGTTGTTAATCATAATCGGAAATTCTTTTTCCTCAGAGCCTGAAGAACAACAAAAAACAATTCGTAATATTCCGGAACAGACAGAAAAACCTGCAACTGAAACTTTTTCCGGTAAGTCCAAAAATTCTTCAGATGTAAGTGAAATCGAAGCAAGTTATGAAAAGGAATTGACGGACATGCTTAACAAAATCAACGGCGTTTCCGAGACGGAAGTAATGGTGAACTTGAATTCAACAAAAATTAAGGTATATGAAAAGAATCTGATTACCGGCCAGCAGACAACAAAAGAAACCGACAAGCAAGGTGGAACAAGAGAAATTGAAGACAGTTCAAAAGAAACACAAGTTGTCCTGGTAAGGCAGGGAGACAAGGAGGTGCCGCTGCTCATTCAAACCAAAAAACCGGAAGTAAGGGGGGTATTTATTGTTGCTGAGGGTGTAGATCATGCAACGGTAAAAAAGTGGGTTATAGACGCTGTTTCCAAAGTACTTGATGTTCCAACACATAGAGTTTCTGTAATGCCAAAAAATTAGGAGGATGGAATTATGTTAAAGAAACAAACTGTATGGCTGTTAACGATGTTGAGTTTGATGATTGTATTAAGTGTATATTATGTAACTTCACCAAGCGGAGGAGATTTCGCCTATGTAGATGATGGTAACAATGAAACAGAACAGGCGTCATCGTCAGATAAAGCCAGTGAGGATGAAGCTAAAGTCAACGACATCTCCAATAAGGGAGAGGATCAGCTCTTTACGATGATTCGTATGGAGATTCAAAACGAAAGAAGCAAAGTAAAAGATCGACTGGATAATGTGGTAGCTTCCAGCAGTGCTTCTATCCAGGAAAAAAATGAAGCACGCAGTAAAATGAACCAGCTTGATGAATATACTTCCAAAGAAGCCATTCTGGAAAAATCCATTATAGCGTCAAAAGATTATAAAGATGTTCTTGTCCGCTATGATGAAGATAAAGTATTGGTCCACGTTAAAGCAGGAAAGAAACTATCTGAAACGGAAGTGGTAAATATAATGCAGAAGGTTTATGATGAATTTGGTGATATCCCGGTCAGGGTTGACAGACAACCTGTTGAAGGATAATTAATGGAAACGGATAGCAAAACCGGACTAAACAGATGTCCGGTTTTTTTCGTTTTTGTCACCTTGAATGGTTTACGGGGGAAAAAATTTGACATGGGCGATTCTTTTTTCAGCGTATGAAAATTATTCGCATAATCTGGTGAACACTGATATAATTATTCGTGGAAACGTTTTACGAGTGAAGAAACAAGCATGGTTGAAGTTCGAAGTAGGCTTGTCGTAAAATGTAAACAGTGAACTATTATTTCTGTAATCATCAATTGTAATGAGTGAAGGGGTGCCAAAAGTAATGTTAAAAGTACAGGAAATACGTGAATTAATAAAATTAGTCGATCAATCAGCGATTGATGAATTCACCTATGAATCAGACGGTGCAACCGTCACCATGAAAAAATCAGGTGCGAATTCAGCTGTTGCGCCTGTTGTACAGGAACAAAAATCAGTTGACCGTCCGGTTGAGACACCTGAAGTAAGAGAGCCTGAAGCAAAGGTGGAGGAGAAGGAAGAGCCTGTACATACTGAAAAGGCCGAAAATGAAGAAGTAACAGCAGACTATGATTATGAGATTGTTTCTCCAATGGTCGGTACAATGTATTCTTCACCAAATCCGGAGAGCGATCCATATGTCAGTAAAGGTGCAAAAGTCGAGAAGGATACGATTGTTTGTATAGTAGAAGCGATGAAACTATTTAATGAAATTGAAGCGGAAGTATCAGGTGAAATTGTTGACGTATTAGTGAAAGATGGCGAACTTGTGGAGTACGGTCAGCCATTATTCAGAGTTAAGACGAAATAAGGGGATGTAGCTTGTGATTGAGAAGCTGTTAATTGCTAACAGAGGCGAAATAGCTGTTCGAATTATCCGTGCCTGTAAAGAAATGAATATCGAAACGGTAGCGGTATATTCAGAGGCGGATAAAGATGCTCTGCATGTTCAGCTGGCAGACGAAGCGTATTGTATCGGTCCTACACTCAGTAAGGACAGTTACCTTAATTTTACTAATATAATGAGTGTGGCAACATCAACTAAAGTGGATGCCATTCATCCGGGTTATGGTTTTTTGGCTGAGAATGCGGATTTTGCGGAAATATGCAAGGCATGTAATATTACTTTTGTCGGTCCCAGTTCCGTGGCGATTCAAAAGATGGGTGTAAAAGATGTTGCGAGGGAGACGATGAAAAAAGCCAATGTTCCGGTAGTACCCGGCTCGGAAGGTATTATTGAAAACGAAGAAGAGGCAATCAAAGTGGCAGCGGATATTGGTTATCCGGTAATTATTAAGGCAACAGCAGGCGGCGGTGGAAAGGGTATTCGCGTCGCTGAAAACGAGGAAGACTTGCTGAAGGGGATTCGGGTAACCCAAAAGGAAGCTGAAACTGCATTTGGGAACCCTGGCGTGTATCTTGAAAAATATATTCAAGATTTTCGCCACGTGGAAATCCAAATACTGGCTGACCAACATGGAAATGTAATCCATCTTGGTGAACGGGATTGCTCCATTCAACGCAGACTGCAAAAGCTGGTAGAAGAGTCACCTTCACCAGCATTGACACCTGAGATTCGTAAAAAAATGGGGGATGCATCGGTTAAGGCTGCAAAGGCAGTTGATTATGTAGGTGCAGGTACGATTGAATACATCTTTGATCGCAAAACACATGAATTTTACTTCATGGAAATGAATACCCGTATCCAGGTGGAACATCCTGTTACAGAAATGGTTACCGGTGTTGACTTAATTAAAGAACAAATTAACATCGCAAATAACCAAAAACTTTCTTTCACACAGGAAGAAATTGAATTTGATGGATGGGCAATTGAATGCAGAATCAATGCGGAAAACCCATATAAGAACTTTATGCCTTCACCTGGAAAAATTAAAACATATCTTCCGCCGGGCGGGTTAGGAGTGCGTGTCGATTCCGCGGTATATCCGGAATACAGCATACCACCTTTTTATGATTCCATGGTCGCAAAACTAATTACGTACGGACCGACTCGTGAAGAGGCAATAAACTGTATGCGCCGCTCGCTGGATGAGTATGTTGTTGAAGGTGTTCATACGACAATTCCATTTCATCGTCAAATTATGGAACACGACGTTTTCATAAATGGTGACTTTAATACGAAGTTCCTGGA
This sequence comes from Virgibacillus ihumii, assembly GCF_902726655.1. Lineage (NCBI taxonomy): Bacteria > Bacillati > Bacillota > Bacilli > Caryophanales > Bacillaceae > Virgibacillus > Virgibacillus ihumii. The sequence continues at coordinate 979,781 of NZ_CACVAN010000001.1, read as the reverse complement.
GGAGAACCCGATTGAAGAAAAGAAGGATGCGTAAAGGAGGAGTTTGAGTATGAGTGAACAGCCTTTATTGGATGTTAGTGGAGATGCGAGTCTTGGCAAGGTAGAGATAGCTCCGGAGGTCATTGAAGTAATAACCGGTATTGCAGCTTCAGAGGTGGAAGGCCTTTCGTCAATGCGGGGTAATTTTGCCACCGGTGTTGTTGAACGGTTTGGTAAAAAGTCCCACAGTAAAGGGGTTAAAGTGGAACTGACTGATGATGGAATACTCATTGACTTGTTTGTAGTGTTGAATTTCGGCGTTTCCATCCCTCAGGTGGCACAAAAAGTGCAGGATAATATCCGCCAGACGCTAAAAAATATGACCGCCCTGGAGATAAACGAAATAAATATCCATGTTGTGGGAATTCAAATGGATGATGAGACAGAAGATAACGATTAGCAGGTTTAAGGTCAGGGGAGACACTCCCTTGGCCTTCATTTCGTTCTAATGAATGTAAGGTAATAATTGCATTAGTTGCAGCCTGAAATGCATGTGGCTTTGCATAAATATTCATGTTATTATTTTAACTGAGATATGACTTAAAAGGAGCAATGGATGATGAAACGTCATGCAGCAAGAGAACAAGCACTTCAAATCCTGTTTCAATTGGATGTAAATAACAATGACCCTAAACAGGCGATGGAGGATCATCTGGAAACATTGGAAATAGATGAGTTTTTAATGACACTTGTTCAGGGTGTGGCAGCACACAAAGAAAAAATCGATAACACGATTGCGGACCATTTAGATAATTGGTCAATCGATCGGATAGCATCTGTGGAAAAAACTATTCTTAGAATTGCGATTTATGAAATTAAATATGAGGATGATATTCCGGCTGGTGTTTCTATAAATGAAGCGGTGGAGTTGGCTAATGTGTACGGAGATGAGAAATCCGGAAAATTTGTCAATGGTGTTCTATCCAATATTATAGTGTGAAAAAAGGAGATGGGGAAATGACTGCAGAGGTTATTAACGGGAAAGAATTATCACAAAAACTTCGTCTTGAGATGACTGAAGAAGTCTCTCAACTGAAAGAACAGGGAATCACTCCGCATTTAACCGTTATTTTAATTGGTGATGACCCTGCCTCAAAATCGTACATAAGAGGTAAGGAAAAAGCTTCCTATGAAACTGGTATATCATCAGAATTAATCGAACTGCCTGCTTCAACGACCGAAGAGGAATTATTAAAACAAATTGATGATTTGAATCAGAATAACGCTGTCCATGGTATCCTGGTTCAATTGCCACTTCCTTCGCATATTCATGAGCAGCACATTATCGAAGCGATTGATCCGGAAAAGGATGTCGACGGTTTTCATCCTGTGAATATTGGAAGAATGATGACCGGAAAAGACACATTCCTTCCATGTACACCGCACGGGATTGTAACGATGCTAAAATCAAGACAGATTTCAATTGAAGGGAAAAATGCAGTTATTATCGGTCGGAGCAATATTGTTGGTAAACCGGTTGGTCAATTGCTGCTTAATGAAAATGCTACCGTTACGTATTGCCATTCAAAAACAACAAACTTAGCTGAGCATGCGAGAAATGCGGATATTTTGATCGCGGCAGTCGGCAGACCAAATGCGATTGATGAAAGGTTTGTGAAAGAAGGGGCAGCCATTATCGATGTTGGAATTAACCGTTTGGATGACGGCAGTCTGACAGGCGATGTTGATTTTGACAGCGTGAAGCAAAAAGCAGCTTATATTACCCCGGTTCCCAGAGGTGTCGGTCCAATGACAATTACGATGCTGTTGAAAAATACAATCAAAGCTGCGAAAGGATTTCATCAGTGAAGGATAAGTATTTGACGGTTACTGCACTTACGAAATACATTAAAAGAAAATTCGATACGGATCCGCATTTAAAGGATATTTGGCTTAAAGGAGAAATTTCCAATTTCAAACATCATAGCCGGGGACATATGTATTTAACAATTAAAGATGATAATAGCCGAATACAATCTGTTATGTTTGCAGGAAACAACCGTCGGCTGAAATTCACTCCGGAAAATGGGATGAATGTTTTAATTAAAGGTGAAATTGGCGTTTTTGAGCCTTATGGCCAGTATCAATTGTATATACAGCAGATGGAACCGGATGGTATCGGTTCCTTGTATCTTGCCTTTGAACAATTGAAAGAAAAATTAAACAAACTTGGATATTTTGATAAAGACCATAAAAAGACACTCCCGAAGTATCCGAAGCAAATTGGAATTATCACATCGCCAACTGGTGCAGCAGTACGTGACATTATTACAACGATAAGGCGAAGATATCCAATTGCAGCTGTCACGGTTATTCCTGTGCTTGTTCAGGGTGTCGCATCTCCGGGCTCCATCCAGAGGGCCATTGACAACGCCGATAACTCGGGTATTTATGACGTGCTGATTGTTGGACGGGGAGGCGGATCGATTGAAGAATTGTGGAGTTTCAATGAGGAAATTGTGGCACATGCTATTTATCGTTCAACAGTTCCGGTTATTTCAGCGGTCGGCCATGAAACAGACATTACCATAAGCGATTATGTCGCTGATCTCAGAGCCCCAACACCAACCGGTGCTGCTGAGCTCGCAGTTCCTTCTCAACTCGAGCTTTCGGAAAAGATAAACAATATGGAACGGATGCTGTCAAGAATCATGGATGAACAGCTGGCAGGCAGCAGGCAAATGTTGAACAGGATGCGACAATCCTATGCTTTCAGGTATCCGGAGCAGCTGGTTACGCAGAAGGAACAGGAATTGGATAAATTTGTTGAACGCTTGGACAAAGTTCAAAAAAGTCAATATGAAAGAAAAAAAGAAGCTTATACCAGTCTGAAGATAAGGTTATCGGCTCAGCATCCGTCTGTACAGTATGATCGGTCTGTCAGGGAGATTAATCAGCTTGTCAAACAGACAAATAAATTCATGAAACAAATCATGGAACAGAAAACGGCAAGATTAACCGGTGCAATCGAGAAATTGACGCTGCTAAACCCGTTGGAAACAATGAAACGTGGCTATGCCATTCCATACTCAACTTCAGGTGATATTATTAAATCGGTAAAACGAATAGACACGGATGATCAGATTTCTGTAAGACTGTCTGATGGCACTGTTGATTGCCGCGTACTGGAAGTGAAGGAGGATAACAATGGAAAATGAAAATAATGTTTCGTTTGAGGAAGCAATGGATCAGCTTGAGAAAATTGTAGCAAAACTTGAAGAAGGCGATGTACCCCTGGAAAAGGCAATTACATACTACCAGCAGGGAATGAAGCTCTCTAAAGTATGCAATGATAAATTGAAAAACGTGCAGGAGAAGATGACGCAAATCGTTAATGAACAGGGTGAACTTGAGATATTTGAGGTTGGAGAGGAAGAGTGATTGTGCACACAGATCTGGACAATTTTATTGAAGAAGGAAAGGCCATCATTGAAGACACAATGACAAATGAATTGCGCAATCTGGAAATACCCGAGCAATTGAAGCAATCGATGCTGTATTCCATTGAAGCTGGCGGCAAACGTCTCAGACCGATACTTATGATGGCCAGCTGCGGCGCCTACAGCAGTGACAGCAGTAAAGTATTGTCAACTGCTGTAGCATTGGAAATGATTCATACGTATTCATTAATTCATGATGATTTACCTGCAATGGACAATGACAATTTAAGAAGAGGAAAACCGACTAACCATAAAGCTTTTGACGAAGCTACGGCAATTTTGGCAGGTGACGCATTATTAACATACAGTTTTGAGCTGATTGTGCAGGATCCAAAGCTTACTGACCGCCAAAAAGTATTTTTAACAAGTTCATTAACCAAAGCCGGTGGACCAAAAGGAATGGTTGCGGGTCAGGTTTTGGATATGGAAGCCGAAACAAAAAAAGTCACACTGAAAGAGCTTGAAACCATTCATACGCTAAAAACCGGTGAACTTGTCAAATTTGCCGTCAAAGCCGGTGCGTTCATCGGTAATGCTTCCTCTGAACAGCTGGCATATTTGGAGGAATATGCTCATTATTTAGGGCTGATTTTTCAGGTGCAGGATGATATTTTGGACATAACCGGTGATCCGGAAAAAATAGGGAAACCTGTCGGAAGTGATGAAGAAAATGACAAGAATACGTATCCCAGATTGCTCGGTCTTGATGGTGCAATTGAAAAGAAGCTGCACTATGTCAATAAGGCAAAGGAAGCTTTGAAAAATGCTGGTGCAGATTCCTCTTATTTAATGCTTCTGACTGATCATTTCAGCAACCGTGAGTATTAATATGTATAGATGATGCCCGCAAAATATGTTATAATAGTATCAGAAAGGAATGGTGCAGTATTCTAGTCAGTCCTCCGTTCCTCAAGGCGGGGCTAAAAATCCGCCAAAGGGCACATCGATGAAGTTCCTTGTGTTGGCTTGAGGCGCCCAGCCTTGGGTCAGTGCTGGGAGTTAAGGTTTTCGGGCGATCCACAAAGGCATGTGGGCGTTGACCCGATTACCGCGGAGGCCCATCTCTGTAGTGGTGACTAAGCCTAGGAATCATTATGGAATGGGGTATGAACCTGTAGAATGAGGTAAGGGACACCTTGTTTTCAGCGTAGCCTGCCTTGAGTGGTGATGAGGGGATTAGGGCTTGTGAATTTCAACCCGGCGGCCACCGGTTTGTTATTTTTATCCCTATGAAATCAGCATTGCAAAAGAGGCTAGGGAGCGGCCAAAGACTGTTGAGGAAATCTCCTAGACTGTTCATGGACATCTAAATGGGATTATAGTGCGGACTAAGTGGTAATCCAGTCCGGCTTTTGGTGACAAGGCCGAGATGGATTTAATGGGGAACCGCCCATATGGCAACATAGGGTAACCGTCTGGGAAAACCAACTGGACCTATGCCGCAGTTTTAACTTTTTAGGTGACCATTCCTTCATACATATATTATTAAGAACGAGGTAAATAATGAATTCACAATTAAAAAAATCGATTAAATTTAGTGTTACCATCGCCGTTATCACGTTTGTGCTAGCGGCCATTTTTTCTATCGTGTCCACATCCATTCTCAGTGATGTTGTTTGGATTATCGGTTCTATTGTTGTGCTTATTATTGTTTTGATCGGGGTGCTTTTCGATATGTTGGGAATAGCCTCGACAGCAGCCGCTGAACCTCCTTTTCATGCAATGGCAGCGGAAAAAGTGCAAGGTGCCAGGGAAGCGGTTATTATAATCCGAAATGCGGATAAATTTGCGAGTTTCTGTAATGACGTAATAGGTGATATATCAGGGATTGTAAGCGGTACCGCTTCGGCAATCGTTGTGTTGCAGATTTCGAATTTATTGGGACATTCCGAAGGGACATCCTTTCAAATTACATTGTCGGTTGTTGTAACCAGCATTATCGCGGCATTAACCGTTGGCGGAAAAGCACTTGGCAAGTATGCTGCAATCAATTCATCCACTAAGGTCATTTTTTTTGTAGGTAAAGTTGTAGCATTTATTGAAAAAAACTTCAAAGTGCGGCTGCTTCCAAAAAGTAAATGATGAAAACAATAATTTTTGCAAAGGATATAATACGATGGTAAAAAAACGGCTTGACGTTCTTTTGGTGGAACGAAAATTAATTGAAACAAGAGAAAAGGCTAAACGCGTTATTATGGCAGGTCTTGTTCTCAGTAACCAAAACCGGCTTGATAAGCCAGGTATGAAAGTTGATGAAGATATCCCACTCACTGTTAAAGAAAAATTAATTCCTTACGTTGGACGCGGCGGGTTGAAGCTTGAACGGGCATTAGAATATTTTTCGGTCTCCCTCGCGAACAGGGTTATGATGGATGTTGGTTCATCGACGGGAGGATTTACTGATTGTGCACTGCAAAATGGTGTACAATATTGTTATGCAATCGATGTGGGCTATAACCAACTGGACTGGAAATTACGGAAGGATGACAGGGTTATTGTAATGGAGCGTACCAATTTCCGCTACGTTACTCCTGATATGCTTAAATATGATTTGCCGGATTTTGCCAGCATCGACGTGTCGTTTATTTCGCTGAAACTTATTTTGCCGGTTTTGGCTGATTTACTAAAGGACAATAGTGATGTTGTCGCATTAATAAAACCGCAATTCGAAGCTGGCCGTGACAAGGTGGAAAAAAAGGGGATTGTTCGCAAAAAAACGGTACACCTTGAAGTACTGGAGAAAATTGCAGCCTTTGCTGAAGAAACAGGCTTTCATGTGCTGGATGTAACATACTCTCCCATTACTGGCGGAGACGGCAATATTGAATTTTTGGCGCATTTGGGCTGGAAAAAAGAGAATATGCACTATACTGACGGAGAAGTTGATCTTCGTGCAGTTGTAGACAACGCCCATACAAAATTAACGGCTGACAAAGCTTAAATGGAGGCATTCCATGAGTAAAATACAACGTCACATAAAAATTCGTGAATTGATAACAGAAAACGAGGTCGAAACGCAGGACGATCTTGTAGATTACCTAAAGTCACTTGGATATAACGTGACACAGGCTACGGTTTCCAGGGATATTAAGGAACTTCATCTTGTTAAAGTTCCATCAACCAGCGGAACATATAAGTATAGTTTGCCCGCCGATCAACGCTTTAATCCACTGGATAAATTAAAAAGATTAATTATGGATGCTTTTGTGAAAATAGAGCATGCAAACCATTTCATCGTGTTAAAAACACTGCCTGGAAACGCACATGCCATTGGTGTTCTGATTGATAATTTGAATTGGGACGAAATAATGGGAACCATCTGTGGCGATGATACATGTCTGATTATATGCAGAACAGAGGAAGACTCAGTGCGCACAAAGGACCGGTTTCTGGATATGTTGTAACGTTAGGAGGTCAAATACGTGCTGACAGAACTTTCGATTAAAAATTTTGCAATCATCGATGAAATTTCATTTACATTGAGTGAAGGTTTAACAGTACTGACCGGTGAAACAGGTGCCGGGAAATCAATTATAATTGACGCGATTAAATTGCTTGCCGGTGGCCGTGGATCTATCGAGTTTGTCAGACATGGAACTAAAAAAGCGGAAATAGAAGGTTTATTCACAATTGATTCGAAGGACTTTGCCGTTTATCGGGCAGGAGAATATTACGGAATCGACATCCAGGATGAAATGGTTGTGCTGCACCGGGTTATTACTGCAGGCGGAAAGAGTATTTGCCGTGTGAACGGTAAACTGGTTACGCTTGCCATTTTACGGGAATTTGGCAGCCTGTTGATTGATATTCACAGTCAGCACGAAACACAATCATTAATGGATGCGGATAATCACATATATTTATTGGACATGTATGACGAGAAAAACATTGTAAAAGCAAAAAATGAGTACCATAAGCTTTTTAAAAAACTTACCACTCTCCGAAAAAGGTATAGAGAATTGAGTGAAAATGAACAGGAAATGTCGCAGCGTCTCGACTTGCTGCAATTTCAATTCAATGAACTTGAACAGGCTGAACTGGTACCGAATGAGGACACAGAGCTTGAAGAAGAGCAGCTTCAACTGGCGAATTTTGAACAGATCTACAAGAGTCTTCAGGATGCGTATGATGCATTATATGGCGAACAAAAAGGTCTGGAATGGTTGAATACAGCCAATCAGGCGCTTCAGGATAACCGAAATAATGATCATTTCATTGCCGAAAAAGCTGAGGAAATGTCCAATCACTATTTTATGATGGAAGAGCTCATGTATGATATACGTAATTACTCAGAAACGCTGCAATATGATCCGCAGCGGTTAAATGAAATTGAGTCCCGTTTGAATGAAATCAACAGATTAAAGAAAAAATACGGAACAACTGTAGAAGAAATGCTGGAATATTTGGCTAAAATAGAAGAGGAAATGGAGCAGATAACTAATAAAGATACGCACCTCAGCAAATTGCATGATGAGATTGAGGAAATAAAAAAAGATGCCTATCTTGAAGCGAAACAGCTTCATGATTTGCGGAAGCGTGCAGCAGATTCTCTAGCGAAAGAAATTCATAAAGAATTGAATGGTCTTTATCTGGAAAATGCATCTTTTTCTGTTTCAATAAATACGAAGACCGAGCCACAGTCCACAGATTTTCAATTACATCAAAATGGATACGATTATGTAACATTTCTTATCTCCACCAACGCTGGTGAACCATCAAAGGAATTGAACAAAATTGCGTCAGGAGGAGAATTATCAAGGATTATGTTGGCGTTGAAAACAATATTTGCGAAACATCAGGGAATAACAAGTGTGATTTTTGATGAAGTGGATACTGGTGTCAGCGGCAGAGTTGCTCAGGCAATTGCTGAAAAAATAAATCATATTTCTGAAAAGTCCCAGGTTTTGTGTATTACACATTTACCACAGGTTGCCGCAATGTCAGACACACATATTTTGATTAATAAACAGGAGAAAAACCATCGAACATATACAAACATTCAGGAATTGTCTCCTGACCGGAAGATTGATGAACTCAGCAGGATGTTAACAGGCACAAAATTAACCGATACAGCCAAAAAGCACGCTCAGGAACTGCTCGAATTGGCATCTGCTCACAAAGAAAAATAATGGATAAATTTACGTAAAAGCCAGAAGCTAAAACAACTGGCTTTTTTAATTTGTTGCTTCTAAACTTAATATTTGAAATAAAATTAGACATAATTGCTGACCTCAGCCTCGTCGGTCTGGGTGCCGTTTGGAGATGGTGCATTCCTCGCAGCTCCGGTGCAATTTATACGAAAACAGCCCTTTTTTATTAAAGGAAATGTTACACATCTTTTCTTATTATCCACCAGTTTAAAAAAAAGCTGCGGAGCCAAATTAAAAGTGAGAAATAAATAAGGTATGGGTTAGGAACGAGGAGAGTGAATTATTTTGATGAAAAAAGGAATTTGGATGGGTTTACTGCTCCTTCTTGCAATTTCAGCAGTACCTTTTATACAAAATTTTTCCATACCTGATCATATTCCGGCTCACAGCCAGACCACAGATGAAATGCCGGTAACCAGCAGTAAAGTTGAAGGGGAAGCCGGACCGTTGCAGCTGTTAAACAAATTAACTGGGATTTCAGGGAATACAGCTGAGGCCTCAGAGCTGGATGACCTCCGGATAATTCCCGGTGGACAATCAATTGGCGTTCAGCTTCACACATTGGGTGTTTTAGTTGTCGGTCATCATCAAGTAAAAGGTAAAGAAGGTATGGAGTCTCCTGGCGAAAAGGCAAATATTAAAGTTGGAGACGTTATTTTGAAAATGAACGGTAAAGATATCAAAAAAATGGAAGATGTAAAACCGATTGTGGAAAAAGCCGGTGAAAATAATAAGCCAGTTAACGTTACAATAAAACGCGGAGAAAACAAAATAAAAACGAAATTGGATCCAGTGAAGAATAAAGAGGATAATTATCTGATTGGGCTTTATATACGCGATTCAGCGGCAGGAATAGGGACAATGACGTTTTACGACAAGGAGTCCAAAAAATACGGTGCATTGGGACATGTTATTTCTGATATGGATACGCAAAAACCGATTGAAATTTATAACGGGACAATTGTACGTTCTACCGTAACTTCTATTCAGAAAGGTGATAACGGAAAACCGGGTGAGAAGCAGGCGACGTTTTCGATGGAGGAAGATAAAATCGGAAGCATCACAAAAAACAGTCCATTTGGTATTTTTGGTAAATTAAATCAACCGTTGAATGACGGTGACTATACCAAGCCAATGCCGGTGGCACAATCACATGAAGTTAAGGAAGGACCTGCAAAAATTTTAACGGTAATTGAAGGAGAAAAAGTGGAAGAATTTGATGTTGAAATTGTGAGCAGTGTTCCACAAAGTCGCCCGGCGAAAAAAGGGATGATTGTTCAGATTACCGATCCGGAATTACTAAAGAAAACCGGTGGAATTGTCCAAGGAATGAGCGGCAGTCCAATTATTCAGGATGGGAAAATTATTGGAGCTGTGACACATGTATTTGTTAATGATCCAACATCAGGGTATGGAGTCCATATTGAATGGATGCTTCAGGAAGCAGGTATTATTGACGGAGATATGCAAGAGAAGGCCAGCTGATTAAATGACTTGTTATGGGATTTACCTATGACAAGTCATTTTTTACATCATACAGGTTGAAATCGCCACGAATTAAATATTATTCGACAATATTTGTCATTAAATATCAAATTTAATCGATATTGCGTAAAAAATAATGTAAATTAAAGAAAATCAAAAAAAATATAAAGTTTTTTAAATAAAAGAAGGATATTTGATTCTTATGTCGAATATGTACTTTGGAAGAGCTCGAATTACATAAAAGGAGGAAGTTATTCAGTGGATAAAATTTCAGTTTGCTTAGTTGACGACAACAGGGAGCTTATTCAGTTAATGGAGGACTATTTTGATTCAACTGATGATATTGAGGTCATCGGGACTGCATACAATGGCAGAGACTGCCTGGAAATGATGGAAGAAAAGGAACCGGATGTTTTAATACTGGATATTATTATGCCGCATGTTGATGGTCTTGCAGTTTTAAATAAATTGCGTGAAACAGAAAGAAACAGTTTTCCAAATGTTATCATGCTTACTGCTTTCGGACAGGAAGAAGTCATGAAAAAAGCGGTTGATTTGGGGGCATCATATTTTATTCTTAAACCATTTGATTTGGATAATCTTTCAGATCAGATTCGTCAGGTTCAAGGAACAAATACTTCTGTTCCGACGAGTACGAAAAAAGCAGGAAGCAGAGACCTGAAGAAGAAAGATCTGGAGGCAAGTATTACAAATATCATTCATGAAATTGGAGTTCCGGCCCATATTAAAGGTTATATGTACCTCCGGGAGGCCATTACGATGGTTTATAATGATATAGAGCTCTTAGGTTCCATTACAAAGGTATTGTATCCGGATATTGCGAAGAAGTTTAATACTACAGCCTCAAGGGTTGAGCGTGCAATCCGGCATGCGATTGAAGTTGCCTGGAGCCGTGGGAATATGGACTCAATTTCCAAATTGTTCGGTTACACAGTAAGTATCTCCAAGGCAAAACCGACGAATTCTGAGTTTATTGCGATGGTAGCCGACCGTCTGAGATTGGAGCATAAGGCAAGCTAATAGTGATAAATGTGTTCCAGACAGTAAAAAATATCCCGTATCACCTTAATAGTGGTACGGGATATAAGTTTCTATTCTTCATCATTAAAAAATACTTCATACAATGATTTAATCGCAGGTTCCAAATCTTCAGACTGAATTCCAAACATCATGGAAACGTCCGATGAACCCTGGTTAATCATTTCAATATTTACATTTGCCTGCGTGAGTGCAGTGGCGGCTTTCTTGGCAATTCCAACTGTACTCATAAGTCCTTCTCCAACAATCATCAACATGGCAAGATTGCGGTGCATTTTAATATTGTCAGGCTGTAGTTCATCCTGGACGCGTCTCAGTACTTTTTTCTCTTTTTCATATGAAAAATTAAAGTCCCGGATAATAACAGACATATCATCGATTCCTGATGGAGCATGCTCAAATGAAATCGATTCATCTTCCAGTATCTGCAGCAATTTTCGACCAAAGCCAATTTCCCGGTTCATTAAATATTTGCTTACAAACATGCTCGAAAAACCGGTGTCTCCGGCGATTCCTATTACACATTTTTCGTGGTGCTTTTTTTCGGCTACAATTAACGTCCCCGGTGCATAAGGATTATTGGTATTTTTTATGCATACCGGTATTTGATGCTGAAAAGCAGGTATTAACGCTTCATCATGAAAAACAGAAAATCCGGCATATGATAATTCGCGCATTTCCTTATAAGTCATCGTCGTTATTTCTTTCGGGTTCTTAACAATTTTGGGATTTACGGAATAGACCGAATCAACGTCAGTAAAATTCTCATACAGATCAGCTTGTACACCGGCAGCAACAATCGAACCGGTAATATCTGATCCGCCTCTTGGAAATGTCATCAGTTGTCCATCTTTCGTATACCCGAAAAAACCCGGAACAATCATGATTTCTTCTTTTTCACGAAGTTTGTACAGCTCTTTATAGCTTTCGTCCAGAATCTGTGCCTGCCCTGGGTCATTACTGACAATAATACCCGCATCTTTTGGATTAAGATACGTAGCATTTAATCCCAGTTTTTTCAGGTACATGCTGATAATTTTTGCACTGCTGTCTTCTCCAACGGATTTCAGTGTATCCATTTTGGTTCTGTCTGATGAATTGTCTGAAATAATACGTAATATGGATTGTTCCAAATCCTGCAAAAAGGTTTGCTCAATTTCAAGTTCTTCGGCAATTTCCGAAAAACGGATGAGAACTGTCTGCAGTCGCTTCGTGTAATCTTCTTTGTTAAGTACACTTTCCGCTAACTGAATTAAAAGGTCGGTCACTTTGACATCGTCTTGATTCCTTTTTCCTGGGGCGGAAACAACGATTATTTTCCGTTCAGGGTCATCTTTAATAATATCCCCGACTTTTCTGATTTGTTCTGAGTTTGCTACGGAACTTCCCCCAAATTTCGTTACTTTCATTAAAATCTCTCCATTTTTACTTTTTTTATAGTTTAACATATTTTTAAATAATAAAAAGATGACTTTGATGGTCATCTTTGATTTCTTTTGTTATGAAGCTGTCTTTTTCGGTCACGATGAACAATAAATCCCCCGATAAAAGCAATTCCCGCAATGAACAAAACAAGACCTGCCGCGAATTGAATACCAATATGTAAAAAAATTGGGTTATATTCGTCAAATAATGTATCACGCATGAGTTTAATTCCATAAGCGGAAATCAGCCCTGGTATAAACAGCAGTAAAGCTGCGATGATGCGAACCATATTACTCCCTCACCAATTCTAGCTGAATAATTTCTCACTTAAGTATAGCAGAAGATTGTTTAAAATAGAAATTATATCGGATTTGCTAAAAATTGCAGAATCCCGTATCATGATTATATGCAAAGTATTGCAAGGTGGGGAATTCATGAAAAATGTTTTGATTGTTGGTGCGGGTAAAGGCGGAAGTGCCTTGCTGAAAATTTTATACAATACGGATCGCATGAAAATTGCTGCTGTCATGGACCATAATCCTGATGCTGCCGGTATTATACAGGCCCGGGAAATGGGCATTCCCACAGGTGTGAACTGGCGGGAATGGGTGTACAGGGATATTGATATTGTGATTGAAGCTACTGGAAATGAAAATGTGCTTAATGATTTGTTGGAAACCACCAGTCGATCAACCGTTGTAATTCCTGGATCCGTTGCTTACATAGTATCAGAACTATTGGAAGAAAAGGAATTATTGGTTAAACGGCTTCAATTGCAGAGTGAAAATCAGGAGTTGATTCTTAACAACATCCGTGATGGTATGATTGTGGTTAATGAACGTGAACAGGTTCAGTTTGTCAATAAAAGCGCAGAGCGGATTACAGGTGTTGCGAAGGATCACTTTATAGGTAAAAATATCAAGGATGTTATTGCTGGAACAAGGCTTCCGCATGTAATCCGAAGCAGGAGGCGGGAGGTTAACCAGAAGCTTGCTCTCGGAAACGGCAAAAAGGTGATTACGACCAGAATGCCGATAATCAATATCGAGGAAAGGCTGATTGGAGCTTTTGCCGTTTTTAAAGATATTACCGAAGTAGTTAACCTAGCCGAGGAAAACACCGACCTCAAAGAAATCAAAACGATGCTTGAAGCGATTATTCAATCGTCTGAAGAAGCAATCAGTGTCGTAGATGAAAGTGGAACTGGCATCATGATTAACCCAGCCTATACGAGAATTACCGGTCTGAAGGAATCTGACATTGTTGGAGCACCAGCCACGGCAGATATATCTGAAGGCGAAAGTATGCATATGAAAGTTCTGAAGAACCGGCGTGCTGTTCGTGGAGTGCGAATGAAGGTAGGTCCAGCCAAACGGGATGTTCTCGTTAATGTAGCACCTGTGATTGTTGATGGGAAAATAAAGGGAAGTATCGGTGTATTACATGATGTTTCCGAGATAAAGACATTGACAAGCGAACTGAAACGCGCCAGACAGATTATAAGAAACCTGGAAGCAAAATACACATTTGATGATATTATCGGCTCGTCAGAAGAAATGAAAATATCGCTGGAGCAGGCGAAAGTTGGTGCGAAAACTCCTGCCTCCGTTTTGCTCAGAGGTGAGTCAGGTACCGGTAAGGAATTGTTTGCACATGCCATTCATAATGAAAGTGACCGCAAACATAATAAATTTATTCGGGTAAATTGTGCTGCTATTGCTGAATCGATCTTGGAAAGTGAGTTATTCGGATATGAGGAAGGTGCTTTTTCCGGGGCAAAACAGGGAGGTAAGAAAGGTTTTTTTGAGGAAGCAAATCTCGGCAGTATTTTTTTGGATGAAATAGGGGAATTATCGTTGCACATGCAGGCAAAACTGCTTCGTGTTTTGCAGGAAAATGAAATCGTCCGTGTGGGTGGTACCAATCCGATTTCATTAAATCTTCGGATTATAACAGCAACCAATGTTAATTTGGAAAAGGCCATTATGAACAAGACGTTCAGAGAAGATTTGTATTATCGATTAAACCGGCTGCCGATTTATATTCCATCACTGAAGGAGCGGATTAATGATCTTCCCGACTTAATCCAGCATATCATTGATAAAACCAATCAGGATTATGGTCGAAATGTTATCTCTGTCAGTGAACAAGCTTTTAAGTATTTGAAAAGTTATCACTGGCCGGGAAATGTACGTGAATTGGAAAATGTGATCGGACGGGCCATGATCTACATGGATATGAATGAAGAAGAAATACAGAAAAAACATATACCTGATTTGACTGTAGCAGCCGCCGGAAAGGATGGGGAGAAAACTGTCATCCCGGAAGTTCCTGACCAAAGCCTGCAGCAGGCTGTTAATAACTTTGAAAAAGAATACATCCGAAAAGTATTTGAAAAAAACAATTATAATAAAACGAAAACTGCTAAAGAATTGCAGGTCTCCATTCGAAATTTGTACTACAAACTTGAAAAATATAGCATGCAAAATTTTTCGTGATTGCAATTTTTTGCACTCCTTCAAAAGGGCTTAAATAAAGCGCTTACAATAATGAGGTGTTTGGCATGCTTTTTGCATGTTAGTAAGTGGTGAACTTAAATTATTTATCAACGTATTAAGTAGTGCACTGTGAAAGCTAATGACTGATTTGCAGACAGGTTGACTTCTGATGCAACTACAACAAGGAGGAAATAAACATGGAGATTTTTAAGTATATGGAGAAGTATGATTATGAACAGTTGGTGTTCTGTCAGGATGAAAATTCTGGTTTGAAAGCGATTATTGCGATTCATGATACGACGCTTGGACCAGCGCTTGGTGGAACAAGAATGTGGACATATGACTCCGAAGAAGATGCGATTGAAGATGCGTTGCGGCTTGCTAAAGGTATGACTTATAAAAATGCGGCTGCCGGATTGAATTTAGGTGGTGGGAAGACAGTGATCATTGGGGATCCCAAGAAAGATAAAAGCCCTGAAATGTTCCGTGCATTCGGACGATACATTCAAAGCTTGAATGGCCGTTATATAACTGCGGAAGATGTTGGTACGACTGTTGATGATATGGATTTAATTCATATGGAAACTGATTATGTAACTGGTATTTCGCCTGAATTTGGTTCATCCGGAAATCCTTCCCCCGTTACAGCATATGGAATTTATAAAGGAATGAAGGCTGCGGCGATGGAAGCTTTCGGCACTGCTTCACTTGAGGGCCGAACAGTTGCCGTCCAAGGTGTCGGAAACGTTGCCTACACGGTCTGCAAGCATCTACATGAAGAAGGAGCCAAACTGATTGTTACAGATATTAACAAGGAAGCTGTCAATCGGGCTGTCGAGGCATTTGATGCAACAGCAGTAGACCCGGAAGAAATATACAGCGTTGATTGTGATATATATGCACCATGTGCTTTAGGGGCAACAGTTAATGACGAAACGATTCCACAATTGAAGGCTAAAGTTATTGCCGGTTCCGCAAATAATCAGCTGAAAACGTCAGAGCATGGTGACATTATCCATGAGAAAGGCATTGTATACGCTCCGGACTACGTCATTAATTCCGGTGGGGTTATCAATGTGGCCGATGAATTGAATGGGTATAATCAAACCAGAGCTATGAAAAAAGTGGAAACCATCTATGACAGTCTGATGCGAGTATTTGAAATTTCCAGACGTGAAAATATACCGACGTATGTGGCAGCTGATCGCATGGCCGAGGAACGTATTGCATCCGTTCGCAAGTCACGAAATCAATTTTTGCTGAATGGACACCACACGCTTAGCAGACGGTAATTCTGCTATTGATTACGGGGAGAGATGGTATGGCGTTTCAGCATTATCGAATAATGGTTGTCAATCCGGGACCCGACATAACAAAAATTGGTATTTTTGAAGATGAAATATGTATTATGGAAAAGATTATCCAGCATGATAGCAGGGAATTAGAAGCCTGTCATCGAATAGCGGATCAGGCGGAAATTCGTAAATCAGCTGTATTGGAACAACTCGATAAGGAAGGTATGAATATTTCCCGGCTTGATGCAGTTTGTGGCCGGGGAGGGCTTCTTCGTCCTATTAAAGGTGGTACTTATCGCGTGAGTCAACCGATGCTGTATGATTTAAAAGAAAGTTTTTACGGAGAGCATGTTTCAAATCTTGGTGGAATCATTGCATATGAAATAGCAGATGGTCTAAATATCCCATCTTTTATCGTCGATCCGATTGTGGTTGATGAACTGGATGAAATAGCAAGAATTTCCGGAGTTCCTGAATTTCCCAGAAAAAGCATTTTCCATGCATTAAACCATAAAGCTGTTGCAAGACAGGCTGCTGCTGAAATTGGAAAGGCTTATACAGAATCCAATTTGATTGTTGCACACATGAGTGACGGAATTACAATCGGTGCTCATCATCGTGGCAACGTAATCGATGTTAACAATGGACTCCATGGTGAAGGACCGTTTTCAACTGAACGTGCGGGAACGGTGCCATCGGGGAGCCTGGCAGCTTTATGCTATTCCAGTCAATATTATTTAGATGAAATAATGCAAAAGTTGAAGGACCAAAGTGGCTTAAAAGGTTACTTACACACCAGTGATCCGGTGGAAATTGAAAAACGGGTCAATGAAGGCGATCGATTTGCAAAGATGATATATGAAGCGATGGTTTATCAGATTACCAAAGAAATAGGTGCGATGAGTACAGTATTAAAAGGGGATATAGATGCGGTAGTTTTAACGGGTACGCTTGCACATGGGAAATTATTGGTTGAATGGATAGCCAATCGTGTAAACTGGATAGCGGATGTTATAACATATCCGGGAGAAAATGATTTGCAGGCTTTAAACAATGGAACATTGAGGGTGCTGAAGGGAGAAGAACTTCCGAACAGCTACCCCAATTATTCAGAAGTAGATGAGGGAGTGTAACAATATGGCAAAAGAATACGATCTTGTCGTTCTTGGAGGCGGAACAGGTGGATATGTGTCTGCAATAAGAGCTTCACAGTTGGGTATGCAGGTTGCAATTGTTGAAAAGGGTGACCTGGGAGGAACCTGTCTGCATAAAGGCTGTATTCCATCCAAAGCTTTGCTGCGCAGTGCGGAAGTATTCAGGCAGACAAAAGAAGCTGATACATACGGAGTGGAAACAAACGATGCAAAACTAAATTTCAGTAAGGTGCAGGAGCGGAAGAATGGGGTTGTTGCGCAATTGCATAAAGGTGTTCAGGGTTTGATGAAAAAAGGAAAAATTGATGTCTATAAAGGCTTCGGACGAATCCTGGGTCCAAGTATTTTTTCACCGATGCCCGGAACAATCTCCATTGAATATGAAAATGGTGATGAAAATACGATGATTGTACCTAAAAATGTTCTGGTTGCTACCGGTTCAAAGCCACGTTCATTACCTGGCCTTCAAATTGATGGAACCGCTGTCATAACTTCTGATGATGCACTGCAAATGGAAGAACTTCCTAAGTCAATCATTATAGTCGGCGGCGGAGTCATTGGAATCGAATGGGCGTCCATGCTGGCAGATTTCGATGTCAATGTAACAGTAGTTGAATACCTGGACCAGATTTTACCGACTGAAGATCAGGATCTTGCCAAGGAAGCAGAAAAACTGCTGAAGAAAAAGGGAATTACGTTTGTGAAAAGTGCAAAGGTGTTGCCTGACACCCTTGAAAAAGATAATGGTGTATCGATCCAGGCTGAAATAGATGGGAAGAAAGAAACGTTTACTGCTGATAAAATGCTCGTATCTGTCGGGCGCGAAGCAAACACAGTGAATATCGGTTTGGAGAACACTGATATTGTTGTAGAGAAAGGGCATATACAAACAAATAAATTTTACCAGACGAAAGAATCGCATATTTATGCGATTGGAGATGTTATTGGTGGTATGCAGCTGGCACACGTTGCCTCACATGAGGGAATCGTTGCAGTTGAGCACATGGCTGATACTTATCCGCTGCCAATCGAGTATGACAATGTACCGACATGTATTTATTCAAATCCGGAAGTTGCCAGTGTCGGGTTGACTGAAAAACAGGCAAAAGAAAAAGGGTTTGAAGTAAAAATTGGTAAATTCCCTTTTCAGGCTATCGGCAAAGCGTTAGTTTATGGTGAATCTGAAGGATTTGTAAAAATAATTACGGATAAAGACAGTGAGGATCTGCTCGGCGTGCACATGATCGGCCCGCATGTGACCGATATGATCAGTGAAGCAGGGCTCGCGAAAGTACTGGATGCCACAGCATGGGAAATCTCACACAGCATTCATCCGCATCCAACACTTTCCGAAGTAATGGGTGAAGCAGCGTTGGCGGTAGAAGGAAATCAGATACACGGATAATTTTAAAGGGAGGGAATCTAAATGGCAAAAAATCGCCATGAGGCATTAGGTCTGACAGATGACCAGGTAATGGAAATGTATAAGACAATGCTTTTAGCAAGAAAAATAGATGAGCGGATGTGGTTGTTAAACCGTGCGGGAAAAATACCGTTTGTTATTTCCTGTCAGGGGCAGGAGGCAGCCCAAGTTGGAGCCTCATTTGCTTTGAACAGGGATACGGATTACGCGGCACCATACTACCGCGACATGGGGGTTGTACTGGCATTCGGTATGACAACCAAAGAATTGATGCTCTCCGGTTTTGCAAAAGCGGAAGACCCTAATTCAGGCGGGCGTCAAATGCCAGGTCACTTTGGACAAAAGAAGAACAGATTGCTGACCGGTTCTTCGCCGGTTACAACACAGCTTCCGCATGCAGTCGGAGTTGCCTTGGCAGCAAAAATGGATCAAAAAGATATAGCTTCACTCGTAACATTAGGTGAAGGTTCATCCAATCAAGGTGATTTTCACGAGGGGCTTAACTTTGCCGGTGTTCATAAGCTGCCTGTGATCACAATGGTTGAAAACAATAAATATGCAATTTCAGTTCCGCTGGAAAAACAAATCGCTTCTGAAAGCGTATCGGTGCGTGCGCAAAGTTATGGCATGCCTGGTGTAACAGTTGATGGAAATGATCCCCTCGCTGTATATGAGGCAGTAAAAGAAGCGAGGGAGAGGGCGAGTAAAGGGGAAGGTCCTACATTAATCGAGGCAGTCTCCTATCGACTTACTGCACATTCAAGTGATGATGATGACCGTCAGTACAGAGACAGCGCCGAAGTGGAAGCAGCTAAAAAGAAAGATTCATTGATTACGTTTGCGGCTTATTTGAAAGAAGAAGGATTGTTAACTGACGAATTGATGAAGGAAATTGAGGGTGAAATCGGTGACCTTGTCAATGAAGCTACCGATTATGCGGAAAACGCACCATATGCAGAAGCGGAATCCGCGTTAAAATATGTTTACGAAGAGTAGGGAGGGAGTTAAACAATGCCAGTTATGTCATATATCCAAGCTGTAACAACAGCTCTGAAAGAAGAAATGCAGCGTGATGAAAATGTTTTTGTATTAGGGGAAGATGTTGGAAAGAAGGGCGGCGTATTTGGTGCCACAAAGGGATTATATGATGAATTTGGTGAACAGCGCGTGATTGATACGCCACTTGCAGAATCGGCGATAGCCGGTGTTGGTATTGGAGCTGCTATGTACGGAAAGCGTCCGGTGGCTGAAATGCAGTTTGCGGATTTTATTATGCCGGCTGTCAATCAGATTATTTCCGAAGCAGCCAAAATCAGATACCGTTCCAACAATGACTGGAATGTGCCAATGACGATCCGGGCTCCATTCGGCGGCGGCGTCCACGGGGCACTGTATCATTCTCAGTCGGTAGAAGCAGTTTTTGCCAATCAGCCAGGACTGAAAATTGTAATACCGTCAACTCCGTATGATGCCAAAGGATTATTAAAAGCATCCATACGTGATAATGATCCTGTATTGTTTTTTGAACATAAACGTGCATATCGCTTATTAAAAGCTGAAGTTCCGGAAGATGATTATGTTCTTCCAATCGGCAAGGCTGATGTGAAGCGTGACGGCTCTGACGTTACTGTGATCACTTACGGGCTGGCTGTTCATTTCGCACTACAAGCGGCAGAAAAATTGGAGGAAGAAGGAATCGACACACATATTCTGGACCTTCGAACCGTTTATCCGCTTGATAAAGAAGCGATTGTGGAGGCAGCATCTAAAACAGGGAAAGTGTTGCTTATCACGGAAGACAACAAAGAGGGAAGCATTATTGGAGAAGCAGCAGCGATCATTGCCGAAAATTGTCTGTTCGATTTAGACGCTCCGGTACAGCGTCTCGCCGGGCCCGATGTTCCGGCAATGCCGTATGCTCCTACAATGGAAAAGTATTTTATGATTAATCCGGATAAAGTTGAACAAGCAATTCGGGAATTAGCCGAATTTTAATCAGATAAGGAGGGACTTATCATGGCCACGGAAAAAATTAATATGCCTCAGCTTGGAGAAAGTGTGACGGAAGGTACCATCAGCTCTTGGCTGGTGGGTGCCGGTGATAAAGTAAACAAATACGATCCAATTGCAGAAGTCATGACAGATAAAGTAAACGCCGAAGTTCCATCTTCATTTACAGGGGTCATCAAGGAACTGATTGCACAGGAAGGCGATACAATCGAAGTCGGGGAGCTTATGTGCTATATCGATGTTGAAGGTGGCACCTCTTCTGATGCAGGTTCAAAAGCACAAGAGGAAACCAGCAAACAGCAAGAAACTAAAACCGAAAGCACGGGAGATCAATCCATGAAGAAGCGTTATTCGCCTGCTGTTTTGCGTCTTGCTCAGGAAAATGATATTGAGTTGGATCATGTAGACGGGTCCGGCAGAGGCGGTAGAATAACACGGAAAGATATTGAAAATATCATCGCGTCCGGTGAAACACCGAAAGCTTCAGCACCAAAAGAAGAACCGGTGCGTCAAGATACGAATAAACCAGATAAAACTGCCGCACCGGAAGTTTCTGCACAATCAGGTGATATTGAAATCCCTGTTACAGGCGTACGAAAAGCAATCGCTCAAAATATGGTGAGATCAACGACGGAAATACCGCATGCCTGGATGACTGTTGAAGCCGATGTAACCGATCTGGTGAAATACCGCAATCAAGTCAAAAATGATTTTAAACAAACGGAAGGATACAGCCTGACATTTTTCGCATTCTTTGTTAAAGCTGTCGCACAAGCGCTGAAGGAATTTCCGCAACTTAACAGTACATGGGCTGAAGATAAAATCATTCGGCGTAAAGATATTAATTTATCTATCGCTGTTGCTAAAGACCAGGAGCTATTTGTGCCGGTAATTAAAGCTGCAGATGAAAAGAGTATTAAAGGAATCGCCAAAGATATTAATGACCTGGCAATGAAAGCCCGGACAGGTAAGCTGACATCAGAAGATATGCAGGGTGGCACGTTTACAGTTAATAATACCGGATCATTTGGTTCCATCCACTCAATGGGTGTCATCAATCATCCGCAAGCGGCAATTCTGCAGGTCGAATCCATTGTGAAACGACCTGTCATCATTAATGATATGTTCGCAGCGCGTGATATGGTTAATCTGTCTCTGTCACTTGACCACCGGATTTTGGATGGCCTTATTTGCGGTCAATTCCTGGCAAGGGTGAAAGAACTATTAGAAAATATCAATAAAGATACAACAAACATATATTAGGAAGTTATTTGAATTGAAATCTGCCCATAAAATTGATAAGCTGATAGCAGGTTATAACAATAATTACTCTAATAAGGGGATGGAATTGAAATGGATTTTAACCTGTTCATGAATGACGTTGTAGACGCAGCGCGTACGGATATAAAAGAAGCTGGTTATGAGGAGCTGACTACTTCTGAGGCAGTGGACGCGGCCATGAAACGCGAAGGATCCACCCTCGTAATGGTTAACTCTGTTTGTGGTTGCGCCGGCGGTGTTGCGCGTCCAGCTGCAGCCAATGCCATTCATTATGACAAGCGTCCTGATCATCTTGTGACTGTATTTGCGGGACAAGACAAAGAAGCTACAGAAAAAGCCAGAGAATATTTTGAAGGGTATCCGCCTTCTTCACCTTCATTTGCTTTTTTGAAAGACGGCCAAATCGTTACAATGCTTGAACGTTCCGATATTGAAGGCTATAGTGCAGTAGATGTGATTGGTAAGCTTCAACATGTGTTTGATGAGCATTGCAAGGAAATATAAGTAATCACCGATAAATTTCGGTTTAAAGGGGCTGTCTCAATGTTAACGGGTCAGCCCCGTTTTATTAGGGCAAATTTTAAATGCGATGCAAAAGCACTTCATAAGGAAATTATCGACTTTATCGAACTTTTCCATTTCACGGGATAATACATAACAAGGGAGAATTAATCGTGATCATTGGCCCCCGGACAATAAAGACAGCAATAGGAACAACCATCGCAATTTCGATTGCTCAATTTATGGATTTGTCCAATTTCGTGTCAGCGGGTGTTTTAACTATTCTGTGCATCCAGCCGTCGAGGAAAAAATCGGTTATAAGCGCATGGCATCGATTTTTGGCATGCATCCTGGCAAGTCTGTTCTCCTTTGCATTTTTTGAAACAATTGGTTACAACCCGGTTGTTGTGGGGCTAATGCTTGTCTGTTTTATTCCTGCTACCGTTTTTTTGAGAATAACACAAGGGATCGCAACGAGTTCTGTTATTATCTTAAATTTATACAGTGCCGGTGATATCCCAATCCAATTCTTAATCAATCAGTTTTTTCTGATTGTAGTCGGGGTTGGTATAGCTCTGTTAATAAATCTGTATATGCCGAGTCTGGATAAACCACTCAGGGAAAAGCAAATGGAATTGGAACATAACTTTCAAAAGATATTGCACGAAATTGCTCTTTACATACGAACTGACACCCAGGAATGGGATGGCAGAGAAATTACAATTTGTGAAAACTTATTGCAGGAAGCTTCGGATTTGGTATCATTGGATAGAGAAAATCATTTACTGAGGAGTAAACATCCATATGCAGATTACTTTACGATGCGGAATCGTCAATTCGAATTGCTGCAAAGAATGTTGCCATTGGTAAGCCGTTTACCTAAAATTGATTCCATCTCAATTAAAATTGCCGACTTTTTTGAGGAATTATCCAAGGCGGTTCATCCGGGGAATACGGCGGTCATTTACCTGAAACAGCTGGAGGAACTGCGCAGGGAGTTTGACGACGAATCATTACCGGAAACACGGAAGGAATTTGAAACACGGGCAAACCTGTTTCGGCTCCTCCATGAAATTGAAGACTATCTGCTGATCAAAAAGAAATTTAAGGAAAGCGATGTTAAAAAGAAAACAAAAAAGACCGGTATCGTAAAGACCAGTCTTTGACATTGCTATTTGATCTGCTTTTATATGAGCATTGCCAGGCCGTATGTCAGTGATGACAAAAACATTGCAATGATCATGAGATAAATAATGATTTTCATTCGTCGGTCACGTTTTGACTTTTTTCTTGGTGCTTGTGACTTTGACTTTTGATTTGCCAATTTAAATCCTCCTTCAATCCCACTTCATACTTGTATTTTATCGTTTTATCAGGGATTGGACAAGTGCTATCTTTTTAAACCACTCTTTACAATCTAAAATTGGAGGTTGCATTAAAATGAATGATGAGAAATTTTCCAGCAATCAAACTGACTGGAAACAGTCAGTTAACAAAACAGTTAAGCGGTTTCCCGAACGAAAAGAACCTTTTACTACATCTTCCAATATTAACGTCGATCGTCTGTACTTTCCGGAAAATAATCAGGAGTATGAGGATAAGCTCGGATATCCGGGGGTCTATCCGTATACAAGAGGCATTCAGCCAACCATGTACCGAAGCCGTTTCTGGACGATGCGGCAATATGCCGGATTCGGATCAGCCAAAGAAACAAACAAACGTTTTCGGTATTTGCTTGAACAGGGTCAGACTGGACTTTCTGTAGCATTTGATCTGCCGACCCAAATTGGTTATGACTCGGATGACGTTATGGCTGAAGGGGAAGTAGGGAAAGTTGGGGTGGCGATAGATTCGCTTCATGATATGGAGCAGCTGCTTGATCAGATCCCGCTTGATAAGGTAAGTACATCCATGACTATTAATGCACCAGCTTCCGTATTGCTGTGCATGTACATAGCTGTTGGCGAAAAACAGGGAGTGCCGCTGGAGAAACTGACCGGTACAATTCAAAACGATATTTTAAAAGAGTATATTGCTCGCGGGACATATATTTTTCCGCCGAAGCCTTCCATGCGCTTAATTACCAATATATTTGAGTTTTGTCAGCAAAACGTGCCGAAATTTAATACCATCAGTATTTCCGGTTACCATATTCGGGAAGCAGGTTCGACTGCAGTTCAAGAGGCAGCATTCACCATTGCGAATGGGATGGCATATGTTGATGCGGCATTGCAGGCGGGGCTTGATATTGATAAATTTGCACCTCGGTTGGCGTTTTTCTTTAATGCACATAATAATTTCTTCGAGGAAGCAGCAAAGTTTCGTGCTGCCAGAAGAATATGGGCAAAAATTATGAAAGAAAAATATAAGGCGGAAAATCCGAAGAGCTGGAAAATGCGGTTTCATACACAAACTGGCGGCTCCACACTTACGGCTCAACAGCCTGACAATAATATTGTCCGTGTGACGATGCAAGCGCTTGCCGCGGTTCTGGGCGGAACACAGAGTCTGCATACGAACTCCAGAGATGAAGCTTTATCATTGCCAACGGAAGATTCAGCCCGTATTGCATTGCGTACACAGCAAATTATTGCGAACGAAAGTGGTGCTGCAGATACGGTCGATCCATTGGGTGGTTCTTATTATGTAGAGGAGCTGACTGACCGGATTGAACAGGAAGTGGAAACGTATCTTGAGCGAATTTCGGAGCTGGGCGGAGCTGTCCAGGCTGTAGAAGAAGGCTATATGCAACGGGAGATTCATCATAATGCTTACGAAACACAAAAGAAAATTGAAAAAGAAGAAGAAATTATTGTCGGACTGAATCAATACAAATTGGATGAGGAAGTAAACCCTGATTTGCTTAAGGTTGATGAAGCGCTTGAGCAGGCACAAATAGAGTCGCTTGCTGAAGCCAGGCAGGAACGAAACCAAGCGGTGGTTGATCAGAAATTGTCTGCGATTCGTGAGCAGGCAAAGGATCCACAGGGAAATTTGATTCCGTATATTCTGGATGCGGTTCGATCGTATGCAACAGTTGGGGAAATTTGTAATGTATTGCGTAATGAATTTGGCGAGTTTACGGGAGCTTAAGGGGGATAAGAATGAAGAAAATACGCGTTTTAATCGCAAAACCAGGATTGGACGGACATGACAGGGGAGCCTTAGTCATTGCCCAGGCTCTTCGCGATCACGGAATGGAAGTTATTTATACCGGCTTACGACAATCTCCTCTGCAAATTGCACAAGCAGCTATACAGGAAGATGTCGATGTAATTGGGCTGTCATCGCTTTCGGGTGCACACAAAACCTTGTTTCCAAAGGTTATCGAAGTGCTGAAGGAACGTGATGCAGGGGATATACCGGTTGTAGGCGGGGGAGTAATTCCAGCAGAAGATATTCCTTTTTTACTGGAAAAAGGGGTAAATAAGATTTTTACAAGCGGGTCATCAACGGAGGCGTTGGCTGTATATATCAAACAGCTGATTGACCCTGATGCATCGAAAGCAGAAAGCCCAAATAAAATCTCGCATATCGGGATTGCCGTGGAAAATATCGAAAAGGTACTGCCATTTTATACGGACACACTCGGTTTGAAACTGGAAGGTGTCGAAACAGTTGAATCAGAAGCAGTTAAAGTGGCCTTTCTGAAGATTGGAGAATCACGATTTGAGTTACTGGAACCGTTGAATGAAGCATCATCAATACAGAAATTTATCGATAAAAAAGGGGAAGGAATTCATCATATTGCATTGGACGTTGATAACGTTGAAAGCAGATTGGATATGTTTAAATCACAGGGAATTCCATTGATTAATGAGGAAGCAAAAGATGGCGCACATAACAGCCGAATTGCTTTTATGCATCCGAAAGCAGCGAATGGGGTTTTGTTTGAATTGTGTCAGCAACAAGAAGGAAGTGATTCATAATGGATATATTTGATAAAATTAATGAACTGTATGATAAACGAAGAAAAGTTGAACTTGGTGGTGGAGATAAACGCATCGAAAAACAACATGATAAAGGAAAGTTAACTGCCAGGGAACGAATTGACTATTTGCTTGACGAAGGCACATTTGTTGAATTGAACCCGTTTATGGAACATCGGGAAACGGACTTTGGTATGGGCAATCTGAACGGTAATGGTGAAGGTGTTGTTACCGGATATGGCAAAATCAATGGACAAGCTATTTACCTGTTTGCCCAGGATTTTACGGTGTATGGCGGTGCGCTTGGTGAAATGCACGGTAAGAAAATTGCCGCTGTGATGGATTTGGCAGCCAAAAGTGGTGTTCCATTTATCGGACTTAATGATTCCGGTGGTGCCAGAATTCAGGAAGGGGTTTCATCGCTTGATGGGTATGGGCATGTATTTTATCGCAATTCTATCTATTCAGGTGTCATCCCGCAAATTTCGGTAATTATGGGACCAAGTGCCGGGGGGGCAGTTTATTCTCCGGCTATCACTGATTTTGTCATTATGGTGGAAAAAACATCACAAATGTTCATTACCGGACCGAAAGTAATTGAGACGGTAACTGGAGAAAGTATTTCATCCGAAGAACTTGGCGGCGCCGAGGTTCATAATGCTAAAAGCGGTAATGCACATATTAAGGCGGAAAGCGAAGAGGACGCGTTGGATAAAGTAAAGGGATTAATCAGTTATTTGCCTGCCAACAATCAGAAGAAGCCAGCGCTCAAAGCATTTCAGCTGAATGATGAGACACGTCCGGACCTGACTGACATTGTGCCATTCAACGCCACACGTCCGTATGATGTCAAAACCGTGATAGAACAAGTTGTAGATCCGGACAGTTTTTATGAAATACATAAAGATTTTGCCAAAAATATCGTCGTTGGATTTGCACGCATAAACGGACAGACGGTCGGACTCGTCTGCAACCAGCCTAAATATATGGCCGGCGGACTTGATATTGATTCCAGTGACAAAGCTTCCCGCTTTATCCGTTTCTGTGATGCATTTAATATTGCCCTGATCACATTTGAAGATGTCACCGGATTTTTCCCTGGTGTGAAACAGGAGCACGGCGGGATTATCAGGCACGGTGCCAAAATTTTATATGCCTATTCAGAAGCAACTGTACCCAAAATAACAGTTATTACGAGAAAAGCTTTTGGCGGGGCGTATGTGGCACTGAACAGTAAATCGATTGGTGCTGATTTAGTGTATGCTTGGCCAAACGCAGAAATTGCGGTTATGGGACCTGAAGGAGCAGCGAATATTATTTTTGCCAAAGAAATTGCCGAAAGTGGTGATCCGGAAATAACACGACAAGAAAAAATTGACACCTACCGTGAAAAGTTTGCCAATCCATATGTGGCAGCAGGGCTCGGAATGATTGATGATGTTATCGACCCACGCGATACTAGAGTGAAGTTGATCCAGTCATTGGAAATGCTCTATCATAAATCAGAAGAACGACCTAAGAAAAAACATGGCAACATTCCACTTTAAATAGAGTAGGAGGTACAATGATGACAGCTGTAAATAAAGAAAGACTGATTGATGAATTTTTCGAATTGGTTCAGGTTGATTCGGAAACGAAATATGAGACAAAAATCGCACAAGTATTGACCCAAAAGTTTACTGAATTAGGGTTGGATGTTATAGAGGACAACAGTAAAGAAATAACCGGTCATGGTGCCGGCAATCTTATCTGTACGTTAAAAGGCACCAAAAAGGATGCAGATCCCATCTATTTTACATCGCATATGGACACAGTTGTTCCCGGAAATGGAATAAAACCTTCCATTGAGGAGGGGTACATTGTCTCTGATGGGTCAACTATTTTGGGTGCTGATGATAAAGCAGGCCTTGCGGCGATATTTGAAACAATCCGGACGTTAAAGGAAAATAATATTGAGCATGGTGACATTCAATTTGTGGTCACAGTTGGCGAAGAATCCGGACTTGTTGGGGCCAAAGCGTTAGATGGGTCCCTTCTGACCGCTAAGTATGGCTATGCAATTGACAGTAATGGTGAAGTTGGTGACATCATTGTTGCCGCACCGACACAGGCAAAGTTGTTTGCAACGGTAAAGGGAAAAACAGCACATGCCGGTCTTGCACCTGAAAAGGGAGTCTCTGCCATTACACTTACCGCCAAAGCAATCGCCAAAATGCCGCTTGGCCGGATTGATGAGGAGACAACCGCAAATATCGGTCGCTTTGAAGGTGGCAAGCAAACCAATATTGTGTGTGATCATGTTGAGGTTCTTGCCGAGGCACGTTCACTCAAACCGGAAAAAATGGAAGAACAGGTTGCTAAAATGAAAGATGCATTTGAAACTATAGCGGAAGAACTTGGTGGATCTGCTGACGTTGAGATAACTGTCATGTATCCTGGTTTCAATCAGCATGATGGAGATGAAGTTGTTGAGGTAGCAAAACGTGCAGCCAAAAAAATCGGGCGGGAAAGTAAACTGAAGAAAAGCGGAGGCGGCAGTGATGCAAATATAATTGCCGGACTCGGTATCCCGACAGTAAACCTGGCTGTCGGATATGAAGAGATTCATACAACCAATGAGCGGATTCCGGTTGATGAATTAGTTAAAATTACGGAAATGGTAACTGCTATTGTGGAGGAAGCAGCTAAATAGACATTCTTACATTAAACCCTTATGTTATCGTTCATAAGGGTTTAATGTGTTTTAAATTAAGGGTCGGTAATTTATAAAAAGTTTGTACAATTTTATTGATAGGCTAGATAGTGATAATTCAGCAATCGGGCCAGATAATGGAATAAAGGAGCTTCCCATTTAGCATTTAGTGATGTAATAATTTATCATAGTTTTGAAACAGACTTTATCAAGGGATTGTAAAATCAGCCAAATAAAGAATGGACCAATTTCCTTTAGCTTGAAGGGAAATTGGTTTTTTTCTTGCTTAGGAAACTATAAAATTTGGTTCCTGTGGATAAGTTTTATGGTAAAATGGCATCAACAAATATGGGAGAGGACAAAGTTGAGTAAAGGTTCAGGTGTTATTAAACAAATTCTAAAAGAGCATTTTGCTGGTTTTTGGGAATTTCATTCTGATCGTTTTCCTAAAGCCTATCGTAGTCATATAAAGGAAACGGTGGAGAAAACGGTGCGTTGCGGGACTAGTGATTTAGGTTTCGCACGTTATGAATGTTTAGGGTGTGATGGAGATCCTTCCCCGAAATTTGTTTATTTCACCTGTAAAAGTAGGCTTTGTCACCGTTGTGGGAAGAAGTACACAGACGATTGGTCGGACAGGCAGCAGGAAATGATTTTTGATGTTACGCATCGTCACATGGTGTTTACCATTCCAGAGGAGTTAAGGAAAGTTTTCTATTATGACCGCAAAAAGCTTAATGCGTTAAGTAAACAAGTTGCCGAGGTTTTCCAATTCCATAACTATCAAAAAAGTAAAAAGAGAGGGTTTCAATCCGGTATCATTACAGTCATTCACACATTTGGTCGGGATTTAAAATTCAACCCCCATATCCATGCATTGGTGACTGAAGGTGCGCTGGATAATCAAAATGAATGGGTCAATAATGGGTACATTCCGTATGATTACCTGAGAAAATCATGGCAGAAGGTTGTGTTGGATTTACTGAAAAAGTGGTTCCCTTCCAATCAAACCGTTACTGAACTCATCAATGATTTATATAAAAGATACCCCAAGGGTTTTTATGTGAATGCAGAGAAAAAAATAACGAACGCCAAAGGCGTGGCAAGATATATTGGCAGATATTTGGCTCGTCCTGCCATTGCAGAATACCGCATTGAAGATTATGACGGGGACAAAGTTCACTACTGGTATGAAGACCATAGAACGGGAAAACGAATTGATAAACGGATTCCTGTATATCGATTCATCTTTGAAATCTTACAACACATACCTCCTAAACATTTTCGGATGGTAGGTCGTTTTGGATTGTACAGTAGGAGGTCCCATCGTAAAGCTCAACAAATCTTAAGTTTATATTCATTCATGAGAACCAAACAAATTTCATTGCTTCTGGAGAAAAAGCGAAAAAAGAAAACGTACCGTCAACGGATGATGGAAGCATTTGAAAAAAGATCCATTTGAATGTCCCTGTTGCCAAAGAGAGATGGAGCTTGTAGGCATATGGCACGCTGGCTATGGATGGATCTATCATTACATGGAAGAAATTGAAATGGATAGAAGGAGGAAATACGGAATTGGCAAACCAAAGAAAGCAGGATAAATCCTCATTAGAAATAGATAAATGGTTGGATGAGGTGGATCCGTTTGGATTGGATGAAGATATGGAAATCGTCTTATTCAAATGTTTAGATTGTCATGGAACCGATGAAGTCCCGGAGTACATCATCGGTGAGTTTAGCGTGGATAAAAATAAAGGGGATGAAGTGAAACTTCATTGCCCTCACTGCAATGGCACAATGATTGAAGAGAGAAACGCCCCAAGTGAATAGCTCTCACTTGGGACGTGATTAAGTCGCGTCAGCGATTTTGTTCCCAAAGTGCCGAGGACTATGGAAGACTTTCACATACAATACCATCCCCTTCGCCGTCTAGCCGATGGGAGTCTTTATCCGGGCCTCCTATTGCTTCGAAAAAGGTTTGTGCAGCCTGTTGTGTTGTAAAATCACTGCAATCTTTATCCTGTTCAAATGGCCTCCCCTCCATTTCGGGGATATCTGATGAAAATCCTTCACTGAATCCGTCATCGGTTACATAACCGTCCAAACCCCAAATACCAAGGTTTTCTTTTTTCGCTTTAGCTTCGATGTCTCTGAATACGTCCACACATTTATCATTTGGCGGATATACATATGCCACACGGGCCAATCCATTTCGAAGGAGCATTTTGTTGAACATTTTTCCTTCTTCTGTGTATACATAGGCTAGCAGCCGGTCGTATTTGTCACGTTTCTCTGTACCGAATTCAATCTGGATTGGTTCTGATTGAGAAAACGTATCCTTCATCAGCTCACTAGCTTCCGGTCCAAAAGGCTGTACCGGTTTATCCGGGTGTTTTGTTTCTGGTGTGTCAACTAGCAGCAAGCGCACATATTCTTCTTTCCCATCAATATTAATAATTAATGTATCGCCATCAACCGCTCGAACAAATGTGGCGTTATTTTCTGATGTGCCGGAGCAGCCAGTAAGTATGATCATGCAAAATATAATAACGTAAAACCATTTTCTGCTCATAGAAAACCCCCAATCATGTATGACGCCTGCAGTGATTCATTATACATGAATGCGGGAGTTTACATCTATCGTAAATATTTTTCGACTTTGTTAATCGCCTCTGTCATGCGCTGACTGTTCTGTTCATACATGTTTTTGACTTGCTGATTTTGTGTTGACAGTGCGAACAATTCCAAATCAGCCTGACATTTTTTCATCGATGCAAGCAACAGTGGCTTTTCTGATGGACTGGGCACATTGATCATGTCATCATATAAGTCAACAGTTAACTGGCCGGATGAATCAACCTGACCAAGAAAAACATTTTCGATACTTATGTTCATTTTATCCAGTTCTGTTTCCAGCCAGTTTGTGTTCAATGAAGCGTTCGTTAATGGCTCGATCAGTGTTTTTCCATCCATAATGATAGTTTGTGGTTCCTTTTCTGGGGCGGGTTTCAACCCAAGATCTTTATTGGTGACTGGCTGATTTTCTTTCTTGGGCAGTACATTCAGCTTACCTGTCGGCTCCATCACAGCAAACTCGACATCGGCGACCTTGAATATATTATTGTCGCGTAATTCTTCAAGCAGATCATCGGTGGTGAAACGCTCTTTTTTCAGGTTATCTTCCATAATCTTGCCGTTTTGAATAAAAACGGATCCTTTATTTTGGGTAAAGTCCCGAAATCGCTTGCTTTTTAATCCCAGCAATTCCACTCCAAAAGGCACAAGGAACCAAACCATTAACGCAATCAAGGCATATTCAAATTGGCTACTCAGGTCTGTGGCATGTGTTGCGACAATGCTTCCGATTACGATACCAGTAATATACTGGAAAATATCCAATTGCGACATTTGCTTTTTTCCAAGCATTTTTGTAATTAAAAACAGCACCACTAAAAGACTGAGTGAACGAATGATTACTTCAAGCCAGCCTGGCATAACTGATCATTCCTTTTCTGTGTTAGCTTTTGTATTGCGGTTCTTCCTGTGACAGGTAAATAATCTGTTTCTCTAGATCGGATTTAATATCCACCATTATATTTTTGGCATTATCAAAGGCTTGTTCGGCCTGTGGATCATTGGTTTTACCCTTCAAATTCATTAGCGTTGCTTCTGCACTCTTGATGGATGAATAACATCCTTTCACTTGTGAACCTACAGTCATAATGAACCTATCCTTTCGGTCGAAAGATGATTGCTGCTATCATTCCAAAAATGATTGCGGAAGAGATACCAGCACTGGTTATTTCGAACATTCCGGTAATGACGCCAACAAGATCATGTTTTTCCGCTTCGGCGATCGCTCCATGAACAAGCGAGTTACCGAAATTGGTAATCGGTACTGTTGCACCTGCACCGGCAAAATCAATGAGTGGTTCATACAATCCGAGAGCATCCAGAATCGCACCGGAAACGACTAGTATACTGAGCGTAAGTCCGGGGTTAAATTTAAATACATCAAACATGATTTGGCCAATCACACAAATGAGGCCGCCGACAACAAATGCCCAGAAAAAAATCATTGTACATCACTTCCTGACTCGATTGAAACTGCATGTGCAATACAAGGGATTGTTTCATTTTGCTGAACAGTAAGCGGCGAATGAAGTGCTCCTGTAGCGACAACAAGAATCCGGTTAAGTTCTTTTCGTTTCATTTTTTTCAGAAAGTGCCCATAGACAGTAACTGCTGAACAGGCAGCACCGCTTCCTCCAGAAAGTACTGGCTGTCCTTCACGATAAATTGTTAATCCACAGTCTTTGTAATTTTCCTCGGTAACGGCGATTCCCCTTTTTTGCAGCATATCCATGGAAGTTTCACGTCCGATGTGCCCAAGGTCACCAGTTATGATTAAATCATAATAGGAAGCATCCACATTGCGTTCCCTTAAATGTGTCTCGATTGTATCGACTGCAGCAGGCGCCATTGCCCCACCCATATTGAAAGCGTCCGACATGCCCATATCGGCGATTTTTCCTACTGTTGCCGATGTGATTCGCGGGCCTTCTCCTTCTTTTGCTACAAGTGCGCATCCTGCCCCGGTTACGGTCCATTGCGCTGTCGGAGGTTTTTGTCCGCCGTATTCAGTCGGATAACGGAACTGCTTTTCCACCGCAGCGTTATGACTGGAACAGCCGCTCAAAATATAATCTGCTCCATCGTTATTGACAATAAACGCAGATAGAGCAAGACTTTCCATTGATGTAGCACATGCACTGAAAAGGCCAAAGTATGGTAAATCCATCGTCTTGGCGGTAAAGCTTGTTGGGGTAATCTGATTGATTAAATCCCCGCCAATAAAAAATTTCACCTGTTCCTTTTCAATTGGACTGTTTTTAACAGCGTACTGACAAGCTTCTTCCATCATAATTTGATGGGCTTTCTCGAACGATGACTGATTTAGCCATATGTTATCATGCAGCAAGTCAATGTCATTGGGAATGTTCCCCTCTGCTTCAAATGGCCCGCCGACTGTTCCGGCCGAAATGATGGCAGGTTTTTTATCAAATATCCATGTCCGGTGTCCGGTAAGCATTATAATCCACCCCACGTAATAAAAATCAATTTGATTAACGAAATAACGAATGCTGCAAATACCCCGAACAAAATGATAGAACCGGCCAGTTTGAACATGTTTCCACCAACCCCGAGAACAAATCCTTCGGTGCGGTGTTCAATTGCTGCGGAAATGACAGCATTCCCAAACCCGGTAACTGGCACGGCCGATCCCGCTCCGGCAAACTGTCCAATCCGATCGTAAACGCCGAATCCTGTTAAAAACATGGTGATAAAAATTAACGTAGCTACCGTGGGATTGCCGACTGTCTGCTCCGTAAAATCAAAATAATAGATGTATATGGTTGAAATAATCTGGCCGATAAAACATATAAAGCCGCCGACAAAAAAAGCTTTCAAACAATTTTTAAGAAGCGGACGTTTGGTTTCCCGGTCCTTTTGAAATGATTGATATTTTTGTGCGGCAGGCGGTAAATTCTTTTTCTTCTTATCTGCCATGTTCCGATCACTCTTTTCGTTATGTTTGTTCATGCATTAATTCGATGAGATGATTAATTTCCTTTTTCAGCTTTTTTTTGCTTATGTTATTGGAATCAATTGCTTTTTCCAGACGGGTCAGCTCAATAAAAATTTTTTTGTCCGTAGACAACTCTACTTTATGATCTGAAAACGCCTTCTTCATTTCCTTTTGCAGATCTTTACGTATCTTTGTAAGTCTGAACCGATGCCGGTGCTGTACTTCAATGGCAATTAAAAGTTTCTTGCTTGTGTTTACCGCATTAATGGAAGTGATTGGATCATGTTTACTTAGCATCTCTTTAGCTTTATTGGAAGCACGCTGATCAATATTGTGATTACTTGTAATGTAGGAAAGGTTAATTCCGTCTTCCCGGGTTGTTGAATTATCAGCTGCCGAACAGCCGGTTAAAAATAGGATTAATCCAATCGTCATTATGATTCGATAGAAATTCATCACTTTTCCCCCTGATTTGAAGGAGGTTGGCATGAAATACCAACCTCATAATTAATTAAAAACCTTTGTACTGCGGTTCTTCTGATTCCATCTGCTTGATACGTGGTTCAACACTTTGCAGCACGCCCTGCGTTTGCTGGGCAGCATTTTCGTACATTTGTTTTGCCGATTTATTTTCTGTTTGCAGTGCAAATTGCTCAAAGCTTGCTTGCGCACTTTTTAGGCCGGCAATTGTCTGTTTAACCTGGCTTGATACTGTCACAACATTTCCTCCTTTGCATGCACCTCACTATTTATAATTCAGTAAAAAACATGGAAATATACGTATTATTTTCTTCTTGTTTTGGTGTAATGGGTAAAAGGGTATAGAAATAAAACAATATCAGGACAAAAGTTGAAATTTTTGACGCTTATTTGAAACTTTTGACCTGAAAATTTCGTCATATTATACAAGGATGGAGGGGGATTCTGAAAAAATTGATGTCTGCAGTGGTTGTACTTCTAGTTATTCTTGGAGGATCATTTTATGTGTATTATACATTCGCCAATGCTGAGTTAACGGCAGAAAATACAACCGCTTCCGTACATACAGAAGATTTTGTCATGCATATTCGGGTGGAAAAAGAAGAAAAAGGTTTTCGGGTATACCGTTCCCTTCAGTATGTCGGGGAAGGGGAGGTGGATGTCGTTCACAATATATCAAAGGAATTGTACTGATTTCTTTAGAGTTTTTGGTTAATGTTCAGGGGAATTTTAACAAGGTCATCATTCTAAGTTTCCATGGCAAAATTGAAAAAGCGATACAACAAGCCGATTACCAATGGCTCATGTTTTATCCTTGTTTATATTTTTTTACAATGTGGGATGCTTATAAAGATGCAGGCGGAGGTAAAAGGCCTTATTCGTTTTTGCCGTTTGTATTTTCAGCCTATTTCGTGACTGTGGGAACTATTTATTCGTTTAAATTCACCTTATTCGGTGTATTGCTCGGCCCAGTTTGGCTTCCGATATTAAGTGTGATTCCGGGTTTGCTTGTGGGATTTTTATTAGGGTGTTTTTGCACAACGCCCCGAAAAAGGGGATTAAAAAAGAAAATAACCCTTGTCAAAACATATACAGGCTTTTTGCCATGTTTCATAATGATTTATGTTGTACTTATGCGCAAAAAGTACTGTCCGCAGCATCTTTCAAATAGTACACCTTTTGAAAAGCTTACTTGAAAATCAAGCCACTCAAGAGTTAAAAGTTAATTCCACCATTTCGAGGGGACGTGCAAAAATACCCTTTTTGAACTTTTATCATTTTGCTCCTTTTCATAGGCAGATTGCACCCCCGGGGAATTATTTTTATTTGTATTTAAATATAAGGTTTATTAACCCCCTCTAAATGATAAAAAACTGCAATGGGCCAAACTGCGACCCATGGCAGTAAACTAAAACGCAGTTAAAAACGGAGGACACCCTCGTTGTATTCTGCCTTTCCCCCCGTAAAAATATACCGTAATATTTAATTTTATTGAATAGATAAACAAAGTAGGCGTATACCATGTGGCTGTTATCGGACCGATACATGGTTAAACCCTTTTTGGGTTGGAATTCTATAAATTGCTATTTTATAGTATGGAATTCCAAATTACCCTTACCAATTCGTGTGAGTCGTTGACATACCAAGCACTGCTCAGCATTACTAATTGTTGCGTCACGGAATGTTTGTTCATCCATTTGGGTTGATTTGGATATAAACCAATAGTGGCAGTGTTCGCATTTCGCAACTAACTTTTTAACCAAGTAAATTCCCCCTTTTGGTAAATAAGGTTCTACGTTATAGGAAAAATTCCTCTTTTTATAAGGTAATGTGGGGAAGAAAAATTATAAATAGTTATGCCCAGAGCCTACTCAGAGTGGATGGGTTGGGTGGTGGTGTTCACATATGGAATAAGTGACAAAAAATAGCTTGTACATTCCATCCGGGATCCCCTCCTCAGGGCAATGGACTCCAGATTCCTGGCCACAAAGGAATAGTTGAAATCCATGGAAGGTTATCTGATCACATTAAACCAAAAAACGTTGCACTAGTAGGCAATCCCGTAGGGTCAAGTGGTGGATTATTATTAGGGGGTTACACTGCGGGGTGATTCATATACCCCCAATGTAAAACCCTTCTTGGGGTATATCCATAAATTAAAATGTGGCTTGTAGTTTCTACCAAATTTTGACCTATACCCTTCATACAAGTGCACCATTTTCCTTGGACACACAATTATGGATTATTTACATCACCTAATGTATACACCTGGACATGTTCCAGCTGCCGGTTCATAGAAGCAATGATTTCTATAACGGCCAGCAAAAGGCTCGCCAAACCATTCCGTGGGGCATGAGCCCTGAGGGGTTGATCCTTCTGGGCCAGGTGGATTGAAATACCAGAGGGCATATTTTGACGGGAATTGTCGCCAACCATTCAAAACCTTTCTTGCCAGTTCCTTTTCATTGGGCCTCGCCCCCTTATAGAATAAATTACCCTTTTGAACGGCCTCAAACGAAAAGTTACCCCCTTGTATCTGAAAAATAGCATCCCGAACTGAATTTATATTTTGAAAATCCAAACAGTTTGCTACAACCCGGTTAACAATTACATTTCCTACATGCAACATTCCTTCTCTTCCTTCACCCGCAGCCTCCGCCCTCATCATCCTAGCCAATAAGGCCACATCCTCATTTGTGTAATTTATCCTTGGCATTTTTCTACCTCCAAAATAATGTTCAATTTCCGTGTATTATACCATCCTCTGTGCCCCTTTTTGACTAAACGGAAGATTGCATTATTACCGTTTTTTCACCCATTTACCGATGGGTCTCAATCCATCCCATACAAAAAGGCATATGAAATTCGTTTTTTAAATCAGAATACAACACATGGGGGAGTCGGGCCTATCTGGAACCCCCCAAAAGGCTATTTAAACCTACATTTCCCCGGCGGGGCATCCGTTAAGGGGGGTAGCCCAACTAGTTACCTGTTTCCGTAAGTCCAAATATGCCCACGGAGGCTGATTAGCCCCCGTGGGATTAACATATTCAGGTGTGGGGGTAAAGATAACCATGGACCAATTGGTCCATGGTAGTTTATTCGGGGGATAATTTCCCGTGCGTGTCCAAGGCTTTTAGCCGTATGGTGGCCAATAAACTCCTTTTTAATCAAAATTGTATATTCCTGTATCTTGTATAACTTAATATAAATGGGGAAGTGCTATTTATAAAATTTTTATACCTTACGTGGGGATTCCCCGGGGAAAGGTCATTTGGTATTTTTTAAGGGGTGATTATCCATGAAAAGAAAACTGTCTAGCAAACAGAAGGATGTTATCTCTGGGCCGTATACGGTACTTTTTGGAAAAAATAGGGCCGGAGATGAGACAATATTGGTTTAATAATGATACAGAGGGAAAGCCATTCTCACGGGTAGAATTTGAAAATGTCGTCAAAAGTGCAAAATACCAACGTGATGTTTTAGGGTTTGGCTCGGAACGGAACTTTGAGGAAGAGGGATATTATATTGTCAATTCAATGTTTCCGAAACAATCCGATGAAATGAAAATGGATAAGAAAACAAAGATCAATACAAAAAAGTATATTTTACTCAGGGATTCCCTATTTGGGCAAAGGGAAGAAAAACTTGAGGAAAGTAATACGCTCGCCTATTTACTAGATGATAATGATGCGGTGGTTATTGGACCAACAACAAAAAATCCATTTGTTGTAAAAAGTCTTATTGGGCAATCAGCGATGAGCTTTGGGTCACTAGGCGAACGGGCTATAACGGCGTTATCTGAGGGTTTAGGAATTGCAAAGGGGAAATGGATGAACACCGGGGAAGGGGGACTTTCCCCGTATCACCTAAAGGGTGATGTGGATATCTTTCAACAGATTGGCTCCGGCCTCTTTGGTTTTCGGGATCAGGAAGGCAATTTTGATTGGGATGAATTAAAGAGGAAAAGCGAAATGGGACGAATTAAGGCGTTTGAATTAAAGCTTGCCCAAGGGGCCAAGCAACGTGGTGGCCATGTTGATGCCGAAAAGGTAACCCCGGAAATTGCTGAAATACGGAAAGTTAAGGTCTATCATTCGATTGAAAGCCCGAACAGATTTAATCAGTTTACTGATATACCTTCACTGTTTGACTTTATTGAATGTATCCGGGAGCATACTGGAAGGCCGGTCGGAATCAAGGTTGTTGTTGGGCGCAATAACAGTATTGTTGAACTCGCAAGACATATGAAAGAATCGGGAAAAGGGCCGGACCATATTACGGTTGACGGTGGGAAGGGTAGTACTGGTGCCTCTTACCAGGAATTAATGGACAGTATGGGCCTCCCGATAAAATCAGCATTACCCATTGTGGATTCGACCCTCCGCCACTTTGGGGTCAGGGATCGGGTGAAAATAATTGCATCCGGTAAATTGGAAACCCCCGATAAGACCGCGATGGCTCTTGCCATGGGGGGCAGATTTGGTTAATATTGCGCGTAGATTCATGTTTTCCGTGGGTTGTATTCAGACACTTAAATGCCAATCAAATGTATGTCCCGTTGGGGTAGCAACGACTGACCCCGATTTACAAAAGGCTTTGGTTATTGTTGAGAAAAAGTACCGCGTAGCGAATTATCTACTAACCCTTAGAAAGGGGCTCTTCCGGGTGGCTGCCGCGGCTGGAATTGATTCCCCAGTCAATTTAAGACCTGAACATATTGTATTTAAGGATCCCCGGGGGGTTGTACATTCCCTTGACGAACTGTATGAATCCATTCGAAATCAGATGAAGGCGGACATTTCCCACCATGAATAGTTTTAGGATGCGGGAAAAAATTATAAACACGGGGTATGTTTTATCAGGGGTATGCCAATAATAGGGAAAAGGGTGACCCCCCCTCCCTCTCGTTGAGGGGACTGCTACGCCCTCCTCATGCAAGGGCCCCGTAAATACGGGGGCTTTACTATAAAACAACTGAATTGATACATACAATAATTGTAGGAAACACGCAAAAGGATGGCCCCTGGTTAGTTACACCACCCGGGGGCCAACCGGTTATTTTCCCCATTTCAAAACGATTCTTAGGCTGCAACAATTACCATAATCCTGACCATCAACAGCAGGTGGCTCCATGTTAAAAATAATTGCCGAAGGTGTAAAGTTTATTTGGATTGGCACGTATAACCCATTGATTGAATGAATTAAATGCCTTACTTCAGCTTTGTTTCCCCGCTGGGCGAATACCATCAGGTTATAGGAAAATGGTTTATTCTCCAATTTATCTAATAAAATTAAACCTTGATGCAATAGAGTTTCAAATTCATTTACGGATTGGGTCAACATTGCCGTGTCCACAGGGGGATATGGGCGTGGCTGGTGATACATAATAATTCTCCCTTCGTATGGATAGATAGCCTACCCCAATCATCCTATGGGTTAAGACCTACTTTGTGAGTAATGCCCAGGCCCACTTTTTCAATAGTTTTTGGAGAAGCCCGGAAACATATTTTGCAGTTATGTTGTTTGGGCGCAATTAAAATATGGCCATGTTGATTCCAACAGGAAATGCGGATATGTTAAGTGCCGTTCCAAGGTTATCTTCCCGGGGAAAAATTTGACGCCTTGCAAACAGCACGGCGTCAAAAAAACATGTTGGGTACAACATAAGACTATTTGTTATTACACTGCCCAGCCGATGGGTGGTTGACTACTTTGGGATTTCAATATAGTTTACAAAAATCAGTGGCAATATTACACGCGAATTCAACCTTTCATCTTCCAGAGTCACGTGGTCCATCCCTACATCCTGAACCGTTCCCTTAAATTCCCTATCAGTGTTGTTAAAGGACATACTGACCCGGACAAAGTCGCCCGTATGCCGGCGTAATGCATCCACTATAAATTGCTGGTTTTGGGTTGGGGACTGCTCCGCGGATGGGGGTAGATTCACAGGGGGGTAACCACCCATCCCATTTTCCACTTGGGTTACACCTTGCCCCGCCTGGTCAACAGATTTACACGATTGT
Organism: Virgibacillus ihumii; assembly: GCF_902726655.1. Taxonomy (NCBI): domain Bacteria; kingdom Bacillati; phylum Bacillota; class Bacilli; order Caryophanales; family Bacillaceae; genus Virgibacillus; species Virgibacillus ihumii. The sequence continues at coordinate 938,301 of NZ_CACVAN010000001.1, read as the reverse complement.
TGCGTGCCCGTCTGGGGGTTCATCCGCCCCCCCTGATTAGGTGGGGTACCTTGTTGGGTTTTGGAATTTGATGAGTTTTCTTTCCTGATACTGGGTTCACCAAATTGCGGTGTACTCGTCAGGGGATCAAATTGTTCCCTCCAATTTTGTCCCCCGAGCATTGATCTTCCATGTGTCATTGATTGTTTAACTCCTCTCTTTTAAACAGGGCTTGATGATGTGTGTGAGGTATCTTAAAGGAATTACGGTTTAAACATCACCGAATCGCCCCAACGATATAGTTTATCGGGTTGCGGGTGGATAATTTGCCCACCACATTCTCTTTATTAGATGTTAAAACCGACAAAGGTGTGAGTAATCCCTCCCAACCCGGTTAACCAAAAAAAGTGGGGCACCTATTATACAAAGGGCAATTGGGCACCTTCTAAAATTTGAATGGCCTTAAGGGTTGGCCTTATCACAGGCCAACCCCTTGTATACATATGTTAACGGCAGGCCCAATCAGATAGGAGCATTCCTGTAATGAAGAAATTTGAGGTTTGAACAAAGAAGAGCCCTCTTGGTATAGTGCAGGGTGTCATTGCGGTGACCCCAAATTAAATAAATACCAAGGAGAGGACTCAATATGAATTATAATCAAAATCACAAAATAGCGCAAATCACACCTTCAACATTGGTGGTAGGCATTGATATTGCCAAAGATAAACATGTTGCACGTACACAGGATGACCGGGGAATGGAATTTGGAAAGCGACTGATCTTTGAAAATCGTATACATGGCTTCCAACAGCTGTTGGAGCGCGTTACGAAAATCCAAAAAGAACAGGGTAAAACCAACGTTATTTTTGGTGTCGAACCAACAGGTCATTATTGGCTAGGCCTGGCATATTTCATAACTGCCAAAGGATATGACTTTGTATTGGTCAATCCCATGCATGTTAAGAAAACCAAAGAGCTTGATGATAACTCACCAACCAAAAATGATACAAAGGATGCACGTGTCATAGCACAGCTGATTAAGGATGGACGATACTCTGTACCCAATCTTCTTAACGGCATTTATGCCGAATTACGAGAAGGCATGAAATTAAGAGACCAACTGACCAAACAGCTGATAATTATTGAAGGACGCATTCAAAACAACCTTCAACGGTACTTCCCAGAGTTTGATGATGTGTTTAAAGATTGGGATGGAAAAACGGCATGGTTTACATTACGTGAATTCCCATTCCCTTCTGATATTCGTGGAATGACGCCGGAGGAAGTGCTTGCGCAATGGAAAACGACCATTAAGCGTGGGGGTGGTATTAAGCGAGCAACAACGTTGGTGGATGATTCTCTCGGCCCAAGGAACGACAACACCTGTGGTAGTAATGAGGAATCAGATGCCATTAAATACCAAAGTGGTAATAAAAACAGGGAAACCCAAGCTGCAAAAAATCGTACAAATCGGAAATATGCCCCAACAACCGGGCGCTGCCGGTATTCTTCAGCCCCCTGCATATGGTGCCAGAATGTTGCCGGTGCTATGATGACACTTGGGGAACCGTCTACCATTACCAGCACATGCCCCTCATACAGGTGGACTGCCGCTGTATCGGGTCTTTCCGTGTATCGCACCGTGGAGTGTATAATATAGAATATCCACAAATAAAGGGGATGGTTGGAATGATAAAGGTACTTGGGGTGTTTTCCAAATTTATCGTAGGTAACCTTGCGGTGATACTCTCCATCACGTTGTTACCAGTATTTTTAGTTACTGATGATGTTGCGCTTTTTGATCAAATCATGAATTATTTGTTTAGTAATAATAATAGATGACATTGGAAATATCCTTGAAACGGGATATTTTTATGTATTATAAGAGGTAGGCAAAAGGCGGAAACATCCATTGTTTCGTAGCGTAAAGATGGAAGGGGCAGACGTTCATCAATTCCCTTTAAGAGTGGGATTGCCCTTTTCCGTCATTTAAGTTACCCACCGAAAAAAGAGATTATATAATGTATTGGCTTGAAGTGCCAACGGCTAAGTGCCCCTTAAAGCCAAACCAAAAGACATTTTTTGCCTTCACTGTTTTTCTTGACCCCCCATTTGGGGTCTTGGGGAACTTCGTTTCGAAGTTCGTGTAAGGAAGCATCGAGTTGAGCTTCAATTTTCTTTTCATAAAGAGACATATTGGCTGCCTTTTGAGCTTGTATCTTTAACCATTGTTCACGTTCTTCTTTCGTTTTGCGTGCGCGTTTTTTTGGTTCAGGGGTTGGCTTTTCTTCTTTTGGTGGTGCTTGGTCGCGCGCTTCAAAATGGGTTGCATTAATGGCTACGGTGTCATCCGTGATAAAACCCTCATGGATAGCTCGCAGCACAATTTTTTCCTGTTCCAAGGTTTCAGATTATTTTAGCTTCGTTTCAAGTCGAGAATAAGAAGCATCAGAAGGAATGGAGTCGGATACTAAAAATCCGCAATTTAATTTGAAGGCTATATCCGTATTGAAGGCGTTTGACCAAATCCTTAACTGTCGGAATCCGCTCAACAATTCTTACACATAAAGAAATGATCATGGCTGCATAGTTCAGTTCTTCCGGCGCACCACGTCGCGATTTCTTATTGACTGCAAAATCGCATCGATGTCGATGGCTGAAATAATTGCCTCATATTTTTGGGTAGGTTCCATGTCGTATAATTCTTGGATCTAAATAAACTTGTTTGTTGTATAATGGTCATAGGAAGTATTCCTCCAGTCTGTTGGTTTGTTTTGGTCGACTACCATTATACAAGATTTGGGGAGGTACTTCCTTTTTTTACGTTTTAATTCCATTGGGGCACAAGGGCTAAAAATTATGAAATTCATTCATATAAAAAAATACCTGAAACACTTTTTTCAAGTGTCCTAACTACAGGTACCATAATTAAAACGAACCTCCTTTTGTTTTTCGATCCATTTCCAACGTTTAACTTCCTGTGACAAAATAAACTAATTACAAAATTATTTTGTGTGTCTCATAAGAAAAGGTATCTAAACAATTCCTTCGTATTCCAAACGTATACTCGCTACATAGTTTGTACATGCTAATAGAAAAAAGCCAGGGAGGAATTTTAGATGGAGTGGATTTTTAATCTATACCTGTTAAATACGGTCTTTATCTTATTCATAGCAATTTGGGAAGTGCGTCATCCTGCCAAAGCTTTGAATTGGATAGTAATCGTCCTTGTTTTGCCTGTCATTGGTTTCTTACTATATCTTAGCATATCGAATCCCAAGCTTATTCATCGTAAAAGATTGACCTCTTCTCATAATGAGTCTGATAAGTTACCTGGTACATATAGTGATTCAGCATCGATAATCGCCGATGCTTTAAGGTATTTTACTGTAGGCGGGCTTCGAGTCGGCAAAGCCCAAGTACTAAACAATGGAATAGCAAAATATGAACAACTTATCGAATCCCTACAAAAAGCCCAAAAAACCATTGATCTGGAATATTACATCTATCGGAATGACCAAATTGGTAATTGCATCACAGAACTGCTGATCGAAAAAGCAGTAAACGGAGTGCGGGTTCGTTTTATTAGAGATGGTTGGGGGAGTAAAAAATTTCCGCGTCAAAAAATCCTTCAGATGGTGGAAGCAGGGATAGAATGCCGGACAATATTTCCTTTACGCTTTCCCTGGATTTTATCCAATTGGAATTATCGGGATCATTGTAAGATTGTTACGATTGACAGAAAGGAATCTTTTACGGGCGGTATGAACGTTGGATATGAATATACAGGATTAAAGCCAGACGTAGGATTTTGGAGGGACACTCATTTGCAAATTATAGGGGAAGCAACAGGCGACTTGCAGACTATCTTCGACGTTCATTGGAATATCGCTGTACCAGAACGGATAAAGTCAAGAACAAAATCTGAGGCTACGAAAAAGCCCACTAAAATCCCAAAATACATATCAAAGGAAATCAATCCAACCGGTAGCATTTCAAGATGGTCTGCCGAATTAGGATCTGAGTTATGGCCTATAGAAGGTAAAATAGACAATATCCAAACAAAGACAGGAGAATTGCAAAAAGCACACATCCATACGTTGGAAGGAAACCCTGGAATTCCTACACCAGTTATTCGTCAAGCTTACTTTATATTTATAACACAAGCGACCAAAACCATTGATATAACAACGCCCTACTTTATACCAGAAACAGATATTATTATAGCATTAAAGACAGCTGTGGCTCGTGGTGTACGCGTAAGATTACTTGTTCCTCGCCATATTAATAAAAAAATCGTGGGCTTTGCAAGTCGTACCTATTACGGGGAACTTATAGAAGCTGGGGTCCAAATCTACCAGTACGATAAAGGAATGTTACATGCGAAACTGATGATCATTGATGAGGAAATTGCAGAAGTAGGCGCAGCAAACTATGATATGAGAAGTTTTCGCCTGAATTATGAAGTGTGTCAAGTCGTGTACAGTGCTGATGTGGCAAGGGAACTCACAGAGCAGTTCGAGAGGGATCTTACTGATTCTGTACCATTAAGAATTGAAGACTTGTTGCAACGATCCCTGACCGAGCGCATTGTTGAACAGGGTGCTCGCTTGCTTTCTCCATTATTATAAGTTGATGTATCCTGTTTTTATTGTTCTATCTTAAATCTAGATTTAAAATATTTTTGTTTTAAAAAATATTTCTTATTTACGATGGAAATTCATTACTTAAAAGTGGTAATACTAAAAAGGCAGCTCAAAGAGTTCGATTTCGAAAATATATGTTACCTTTTAATTTTAAATATAGGGGTGATATCAATAAATCTTAAGGAAATACGTTTATTACAAGATAAGCTCTATCTTTTAGAATTAAATCGTTGGCTAAAAAATGAGTTTTTAACTTGGGAATGGTGGATTCTAGTAGTTTTTTTAATTGTGCCTTGGGTTATATGGGCTAAACTTGTTAAACGAGACATTATTTTAGAAATTTTGTTATTTGGTACCATAATTATCTTGACAACAACCTTATTAGATGTAGTTGGTGCACAATATAGTTTTTGGGATTACCCCATTGCATTCCTACCTATTATTCCTCGGGCCTTTCCTTTTGATTTTTCAATGGTACCTGTAGCTTATATGTTGTTATATCAATATTTTAGAACATGGAAATCTTTTATTTTAGCCCAGATCATTATGGCACTAACATATGCCTTTATAGGTGAACCATTTTGCGAGTGGGTCAAACTTGTTAATTATTTAGAGTGGAGATACACATATTCATTCATATATTACATCATTGTTGGAATTGTAACTCGAGCTTTAATACTAAAACTAGCCTCTTTATCCAAACCTCAAGATCTTACAACTAAGTAAAATTTAAATTGGAGCATTGCTGTAATGAAGAAATTTGAGGTTTGAACAAAAAAGAGCCCTCTTGGTATAGTACAGGGTGTCATCGCGGTGACCCCGAATTAAATAAATACCAAGGAGAGGGCTCAACATGAATTATAATTAAAATGACAAAATAGCGCAAATCACACCTTCAACATTGGTGGTAGGCATTGATATTGCCAAAGATAAACATGTTGCACGTACACAGGATGACCGGGGAATGGAATTTGGAAAGCGACTGATTTTTGAAAATCGTATACATGGCTTCCAACAGCTGTTGGAGCGCGTTACGAAAATCCAAAAAGAACAGGGTGAAACCAACGTTATTTTTGGTGTCGAACCAACAGGTCATTATTGGCTAGGCCTGGCATATTTCAAAACTGCCAAAGGATATACTTTAACAATTGGTAAACATGGCGGGGTTTGCTTTGCGGGAATGCAGTTTCGGAAAGTTCAAAGGACAAACCAAGATAAGCAACGTGGACGAAAGAAACTGAGAAAGGCTTTATATTTAGCGGTTCGGCCACTTGTGGCTCTTAACCCAACATTTAAAGCATTGCATGCGTATTACACGACCCGCCCAAATCGTCCACTGAAAAAACAACAATTGCTTATAGCGTTGTGTTGCAAGTTATTATGTGTACTGTTTGTGATTGGCCAAAAGCACTGTGAATTTGATGGAAGGAAATTATTGAAGGGATTACCTCAAGCCCGAATCAATACAAGCTGCTTAAGCCTTATGAATGAAAGTGGTCATGAATAAATGTACTTGGATTTTTGAAATAAACAAACACCAATAATGCAGAGTCGGAGCTTATTTTTTCCATACGGGCACACGACCCAGCATAGGAGCTTATCCGACCTCCACCTTGTGGATACGCAAGACGAAGGAATGTATGGATCAAAATCCCGTGATACATGGGAGGGTGAGCGACCATAAGTAGTGTGGAGTATGAAGCATGGTTATATTCATTTTTAACCAAATACTACCAGTTGGTCGTTAGGATGGCATGGATAGTGTTAGAATCTTCTGATTCCCATCCAGCTGATACGCCCCTATACAATTCCCAAAATGGTGTTTAAGAAATTCTAAGAGAACAAGAGCATTTTAAAGATATTTTAATTATATAGAGGGAGGAATAAACTTTGGAAGAAGTTAATATTGGTTTACTGACGATCAAAGTCATTGTTGGTTTTGCCACTTTATTTTTTATCATTATCATAACAGGCAGAACATCCATCTATCAGTTAACCCCGTTTCATTTAGTTTTTGTGTTAGTACTTGGAGATTTTTTAGGAAATACCATTTATCAAGATAAGGTAGGGATTTTTCATTTTTTATATGCCATCGGATTGTGGACGTTTCTTATGTTGGGAATAGAGTTTATGACTCTAAAAAATAAATCGACACGTTCTCTCTTAATAGGCAATCCTAACATAATCATTCGAGATGGTGTTATGGACAGAAAGTTACTTACAAAGAACAAATTGGATGTAAATCAAATATTGAGTATACTCCGTCAAAATAATGTCTTTTCAGTTCGCGAAGTCAAATACGGTATATTGGAAGCTAATGGGCAAATAAGTTTATTATTAAAATCCAAGTATCAAAAACCAGACAAGCAAGATCTCAATCTTCCAGAAAGTCCAGTAGACCTCCCAACATCGTTAATTATAGATGGGGAAATTTTATGGGATAATTTACATGAACTCGGATTTGATCAACAGTGGTTAGATAACCAATTAACTACCAATGGATATGATAATGTAAAGCGTATACTCTACGCAGATTGGCGAGAGAGTGAAGGCATACATGTAAGTCCTAAATAAAATTTATTTTGATAAGAGATATCAATTTTCTTGGTAAATTGTAAATATAAACTTTAGTCTTCAACAAATGGGCCTCATTTTGGAAGAAAACTACATTTGTTTTTAATACTAAATCGGGAATAATCATCAGGGGGAAAATATGAAGGTTTTAAAAGGAAAGATAGCAATTGTAACCGGGGCAAGTCGTGCCCAAGGCATTGGTTACGCCATTTGTTTAATGCATGCCAAAGCTGATATCTTTTTTACCCATTGGAGCACTTATGATAAAAGTGAAGGTGTTGGCTCCGAAAAAAAATATCAAAATGTTTTATACAACAAGATAAGGAATTTAGGAGTACGTTGTGAACACATAGAAGCCGATTTATCAAGGCCGGAAACCCCAACAAATATTTTAAATCAAGTTGAAGAAACTTTGGGTACTCCAAGCGTGTTAATAAACAATGCAACTTATGAAAAATTAGTTGACTTCCGTACTTTGGATGCAGAGGTTCTCGAAAAACATTATAAGGTGAATAACAGCGGAACCTTAGTATTAAGTACTGAATTCGCTAAGAGATTCGAAAATGCTTTCCCTAATAAAGAGGGTGGAAGAATCATTAATTTTGTTCTCAAACCAAACCTGAAACGATAGTTTGGCCATCAAAAAATAGCTCAGTTCATCCTTTGATTTATTTCCTTCATTGACGCGGGGATAATATAAACAATTTTTCAAGTTACTGGGATGATGAAGAACTTTAAAAGTCGATATTCAATGGCGTTTCCACAATCGTCACCATTATTTGCTCCAGAGGCTTTCTGTTGGAGTCAAAGGTTGGAACCATTGAAACGTATCACAAAGTTATATCAAATGATAATCCACCTAAGGGTCCATTAATAGTTGCAGGTGCTTCACAGGGTGGTAAATTGGCTGTTGAATTAGCTCTTGAAGAAGATTCAATACAGTCGGAGAAGCAAACAAATATGAATCTATGATTAAAAAAGCTTTGTCACGCAATCTTCGTTGGGGGAGATCAAGATCCTTACTTTGATGAAGCCAAGGGATTGTGTGAAGCATTTGAAAAGTATAAGTTCCCTTACAAACTAATGATAAGCAAGGGGTTAGGTCATAACTTCCCAGAGGACTTACAAGATTAATTAAAGCTATAGATTTTATTTTGCATGATGACTTAAAAGATTACGAATCGCCCTGAATACTGTTCAATTAACGGGCACAATCCTGCTGAAGGGCCATTTAAATAAAGATTTGAGAAATTCAAGGAGTTGGTATGATGGGTGGGAATCTCCTCAAACGAAAGACTAAATGTCGCAAATGAAATTTATAAGAAATTGCATAGTAAGTACGGAGAAGATCTTGTTACTGCAGCATTGAAGGTTCTACAGCCAAAGGTTTGGATTGTCCAGAATCTGACTTAGAAATGCGTGATGTGGTACAAGGGGCTGAAAGTGGTTGGTATCCATTTTTTTATAAAGGAATCTTTGTAGGTATAAGGCTTCAGTAGTTTGGAAAGACTTTCCTCAAAGGCAAATTCAATAGATTACGAATGGCCCGTTAAAGGCGATACAATTTTCACCAGCAGGATCCTGTATGACCCTAAAAACATTTATGGGCAGTTAACAAAACAAGCCCGAAAAACAGAAGAAAGTGTCGATTTTAATGATTTTTTAAGAGAAGCACTAGCTGATATGTATGAACATGTATACAAGGTTTTTATTTTGACTGAATCTAATACATTATCTGTGGCAGATGAATCCAGACAAATTGCATATTGGGCTGCAATATGTGTCGCTTTAAAAAATAAAGTGAGGTATTTGTCAAGTCTACACTATTTACCAGGATAGCCTCCAGCTTGAAAACCTACCCAAAAATTATAAGAGAAATATGCTTGGTCTTTTATCCTTGAATACGAATGTGCAGCAATTGAAGGAAAGTGCAGGCAATCTCTGGGGTTCATTTGTTTTATTGTCAAAAACTTATGGGGTTGACCTGTCAGAAAATGATTTATCTTTTTTATAGTGTTTGTGGCACACAGAAGTTATTCATCGGGTGTTTATCTGGAATAAGTATTGGCATTTTGTTTTTTAAGCTGATTTTAATGATGTTTGTCATTGGGGTGTTTATTTTGTCAGGAATTTTTTCTAATCAATGGCAAAGGGTCCTTTTTAATAGCTTGATAAATGCCCCTGAAGAAAAGGAGAAATATGATACATTTGCGCTCTGCAAGTTTTTCTGCGCCTCTATAGCTTTTGATAATGTTATTAGAGAAATTTGGTACAATACAAGTTTTTATCCCAGTTTTGAAATCTCCCCGTCATAAAAATTGTAATAGTTTAAATAAATTGACAGTTATATGTTGTAATGCTATGTTTATGATAGGTTCGTTGAAACTGCTTACACAGTAGTAAACTTTCCCAAGCTTCTATGCGAATGACCCCGTTGTATTTATGAAGATAAGAATTTACCTCTCATGACAAAACGACAACCCACACTAAATAAATGGTTTTATGGAATGAGTAGTTTTATAAATGTCTTCAGGCAAATTGCCTTTGAGGATAAATATTATAGAAGGAGTGGTTCGTATTGTCTCTACTAGTTAAACAATTGTTGGAGAACAAAGGAATAAACCCGAAAGAGGAACATCTGGAAATTTTGGCGAAGCGGTGGGAAGGGATGCTGGCACTCCGGGGAAATCTGGAACATGCAAACATTGACGATGCCGACATTAGCCTGCGTAACATTCCTGGAGGTGATCATGTTGAGTAAGGAATGGGCATCCAAATCAGTCGAGGAATTGGCCCCGCTTATTAAAGACAGAACAATTTCGCCTGTGGAAGTTACCAAAGCAGTGTTGGATCAGGCAGAAGCCACCCAGAAGACAGTTAATTCATACATCAACATATATAGGGAAGACGCACTGGAAGAAGCGGAAAAGGCAGAAACAGAAATTAACAATGGGGTTTATCGCGGCATGTACCATGGGATTCCAATGGGCATCAAGGATATTATTTACATGAAAGACAAGGTAACAACCATGGCCTCAAAAATCCATAAAGAATTCGTATCCGATTTCGATGCAACGGTCATTTCCAAATTACGGGAGGCGGGGGTTGTTTTCACAGGTAAAGTAAGCTTGCATGAATATGCTTGGGGAATAACCAACAATAACCCGCATTACGGACCGGTAAAAAACCCGTGGAATCCGGATAAAATACCGGGAGGTTCGAGTGGCGGGTCCGGCGCAGCCCTTGCAGCTGATGCAACTATTGCATCACTGGGGACAGATACCGCTGGTTCCATCCGAATACCTTCATCTGCCTGTGGAACGGTCGGATTAAAACAAACGTTCGGACGAGTCAGCAAATATGGAGTTTATCCATTGGCATGGACACTTGACCATGTTGGGCCAATGACGAAAACAGTGAAAGACGCGGCAGGGCTGCTGGAGATTATTGCCGGATTTGATAAAAATGATCCAACTACCGTAAATGTTCCAGTTGATAATTATCTGGAACAAGTTACAGGTAACGTGAAGGATCTTGTTATCGGTGTGAACGAGGAATATTTCTTTAACCGGGTGGATTCCGGTATTGAAAAACTGGTCCGCGATGGCATTCAGAAACTGGTTGACCAGGGGGCAAAAGTGCAGGAAGTCAAAATACCGGCACTGCAGTATGCCGAATGGGCGGAACTCATCACCTCACTTTCCGAAGCATCGGCTATACACCACAGTGATCTGCAGACAAGGCCACAGGATTTCGGCAATGACATCCGTATGTTGTTTGAGATGGGCGAACTGCCATCAGCCGTAGATTATCTGCAGGCTCAGCAGGTGAGGCGACAGTTGAAACAGGATTTCCAAAAAGCTTTCGAGCAGGTGGATATCCTTATAGCCCCTACATTGCCCGTCCCTCCAAATGATATTGGTGATGATTTCGCCGACTTAAACGGGGAAAAAGTGGATGTGATTGACAATATCATACGGTTTATGGGACCGGAAAATCTGACAGGACTGCCGGCATTGTCCGTCCCATGTGGCTTCAGTAAAGGACTGCCAGTGGGAATGCAATTTATCGGCCCTGCATTTAAGGAAGGAAGAATCCTGAATGCCGGCTATGCGTTGGAAAGTACCAATCCGATGCAAGGAAGAAAACCAGAAATACTGGAAAAAGCGTAACAGCTTTCTAAGACCTGCCGTGCACATTGACTGATGTGCACGGCAGGTCATTAATTTTGGGTTAAGTGCTATTGGGTGGGTCTTTATTGAACATTAGTGTATTCCGCTAAAGGGCGCCTTTCTGGAATAAGTATTGGCGTCCTGCTTTACGGAAATGGACCATATTGCTGAACAAGAAAGCAACTTAAAGTTAAAGAATTCTATTAAGAAAGGTTGGTTTTAAATTTGGAATTTAAAGATTTCACTGCAGCACAGGTAAGAATAGCTAGACCTACTGATAAATTTGAAGAAATTATTGATTTTTATCAAAATGGCTTGGGACTTAAACAAATTCAGCAATTTAAAGGACATAGGGGTTATGAAGGAGTCATATTTGGATTGCCAGATGTTGACTATCATTTAGAATTCACCCGCCATATTGATGGTAGTCCTTGCCCTGCCCCAACAAAGGATAATCTCTTAGTATTTTACATAACTGATAAAAATGAAATTAATAAAGTATCAGAACGGTTAAGGAAAATGGGGCATACAGAGGTTGAACCGGAGAATGAATACTGGAAGGAACAAGGGATTACAATAGAAGACCCTGACGGTTGGCGAATAGTATTAATGAATAGGTCTTATATCCAATAAATTATGACGCTGTTTTTTATCTAGGTTATTCCTTTAACGGGCGCAGTAACCGAATAAGAGAACATCCTTCTGATATCAGATCAGTTTATTGAGTAACTTTTATTTTTTTGTGATATAATTTAAATAGTAAAAAGGGGAGTAGCTTTTACAGTAATGTCGTCATCACAGAGTGAATCAGGTCATTCTCGGCATTATTGGCAACATATAATTTTGTTAGCAAGACCTTTGCCATAGATGGTAAAGGTCTGATTTCATTTTTGGCCTTTACCACATTAATTTGGTAAGAGTCTTTATTTATTTGAAGGGAGAAATATTTGTGGATTCTTCACTAATTCTGGAATATGCGTGGACGTTATTGATACTAATAGGCTTAGAGGGCCTGTTGTCAGCTGATAACGCACTTGTGTTGGCAGTTATTGCGAAACATCTGCCGGATAAACAGAAAAAACGTGCAATCGATCTTGGGATTTATTTGGCTTTCGTTTTTCGGTTTGCTGCCATATTTCTTATAACGTTTATTGCAGATATCTGGCAGGTACAAGCCATCGGTGCAGCATATCTTATTTATTTGGGCGGAAAACATGTTTATAAAAACGTATTCAGTTCAGAAGAGGATGACAGCGGTGAAGAGGCGAACAAGCCTGGCTCAGGTTTCTGGCCAACTGTAGCAAAAATCGGAATTGCTGATATTGCGTTTGCGATTGATTCAATCCTTGCTGCTGTTGCACTTGCTGTAACTTTACCTAATACACCATTACCCAAATTCGGTGGGATGGACGGTGGAAAATTCGCCATTATTGTCCTGGCCAGTGTGGCAGGACTGATACTAATTAAGTTTGCTGCTAACTGGTTTGTAAAACTTCTTGACGTACGTCCCGGATTGGAGACAACTGCATACTTGATTGTTGCGTGGGTTGGTGTCAAACTTGCTGTCATTACACTTGCACATAAAGATGTTGGTGTTTTACCTGCACATTTTCCACATTCTACCGTCTGGACGATAATTTTCTGGGCAATCCTGCTTGGCATTGCTGTAATAGGATGGTTTGTATCCGGTAAAACAGATGCGAAGAAAAGAGCAAATGATGCATCAACTTCCTGAGACCACAAGGCTGCTGTACTCCAGGTTGATTCCGTTACAAATCGTTTTTTTACAATAAAGATGTTACACAATACGATACCAACTAGTTGCTGAAAAAGACTATTCAAGAAAAGGGCGCCATTCTTGAATAAGGATTAGCGTGAGCATCATATATAAGGGTCATTTTATTGAATAAAATAATCCATATACGATGAAAATAAAAAGAGATTCAGATGAGGGGGAATTCTTCTTATGAATATTTGTACGGTTAAATAAAAGTTCACTGAATAAACTGGATAAGTAAAAAGGTAAATATCGAGGAATGGTAAAATTATATGAACAAAGACCCGAGAATAAACCATGCAACCGAATTAAAATAAACAATCGCAAAACTGTTAATGAGATATGTGTATTTGGTTAGAAATTAAAGTCTATTTAATAGAAGGTTGGAAAAATCAATAGTATAATAAAATCATAGGAATTAATATTGATTATTCCTTCAATATAGTATTCTTATAACTATTTTCTACTAATTAAGCAGGAGGTAATATCCAATGAAAGCTGCAGTCTGGTATGGAAAAAAAGACTTACGGGTAGAGGAAATAGAACTAAAACAAACGAAAGATACCGATGTTAAAGTAAGGGTAGCTTGGGCAGGTATTTGTGGCAGTGATTTACATGAGTATGAAGAGGGACCGGTGTTTGTACCAAATGAAAAAGAGGATCCGTTAACTGGAGAAATCGCTCCGCTAACCATGGGGCATGAATTTGCGGGTGTTATTGAAGAAGTAGGTCCAAAGGTGACAAAATATAAAGTTGGCGATAGAGTAGCAATTAATCCAACAATCACTTATGGAAATAAGTCGGAAGACCTTGATCCTTATGATGGTTTCAGCTTTATCGGCCTTCACGGTGACGGTGGTTTTACTAAATATGCAAATGTACCAGAAGATAACGTTTATCTACTTCCAGAATCTTTAACACTACAGGATGGAGCTTTAGTAGAACCAACTGCGGTTGCCGTACAAGCTGTAAAAGAAGGGAAACTGCAGTTTGGTGATACGGTAGCTGTATTTGGTGCAGGTCCAATTGGTTTAGTGACAATTATTGCAGCTAAAGCTGCTGGTGCCAGCAAGATTATTGCTTTAGATTTGTCGGAAACTAGAATTGAAAAAGCAAAAGAATTAGGAGCAACCCATGTCGTTAACTCTAGCGAACAAGATGCTGTTACAGCAATCAAGGAAATTGTTCCAGATGGAGTAGATGTTTCCTTTGAAGTTGCCGGAGTAGCACCAACATTTAAACAAGCAATTGATGCAACAAGGGCACGTGGAACAATGGTTATTGTTTCTATATTTGCTAGGGAGATTGAATGGAATCCAATACAGCTTACAAATACAGGTGTAAAAGTTACATCAACAATCGCATATACACCTACTACATTCCAACAAACTGTAGATTTAATGGGAACAGGACAATTAAAACCACAGGGAATTATTACAGACCAAATTCAATTGGATGATATTGTTGAAAATGGATTCGAAGCATTGACAAACGATAAATCACAAGCAAAAATATTAGTGGAATTAAGTGGTGAGAAATAAAATGTATTATTTAACCCTGAGTAGCAGCTGTTACTTGGGGTTTTGTTATGACTGTCAGCTAGGTCCAGGTAGATAAATTAGCGAAGTGATATTGAACTCTTCTTTAAGAAGAATATTGACGATATTCTGCAATACCAGCTAATAGTAGAAGTGGATAATTCCATTAACGGGCGCAGTAATTGAATAAGAGTTACGCTTCAATCACTGGATATTTATGTTGATGTTGGTGTGAGATTGTGAAGAAATGTACTTAAAGGGGAGTTCAATAAGAAAACCTATAATTTTTTGTAAAGGTTTAAAACGGAAAGTGCCTAAACCTTTAAGCATTGATTATACAATACTTGGGCAGGCACCCGAATCAATAAACATAGATATATATTAACAGCCAAAAGGGAATCTATTGCTTTTCTTCATTTACGACTAATTGGAACACATCTTTTCGATCGTAATGTCCAACTACATCAAAATCAAAATGACCACGTGTGATGTCGTCTAAATTCAGAGTAGCATATAGTATTTCTTCTTTTCCAAATACCGGCTCTACTAAAAATTCTCCAAGTGGATTTACGATGCAACTGCCACCACGAGTAATTTCATAAGGCATTTTTTGCATTTCCTCTGTTGCTATTAAATCTTCTTCATACATATCCTTTGTACTATATTGATTGCAAGATAAAACAAAGCAACGTCCCTCAATCGCAATATGCCGCATGGAAGCAAACCAAGTATCACGTGAATCAGCAGTTGGTGCAATATAAATCTGAATACCCTTTTCATACATAGCGGCACGCGCTAGAGGCATATAGTTTTCCCAACAAATAAGGGAACCAATTTTGCCATATGGTGTATCAAATACAGGGAGCGTACTGCCATCCCCTTCACCCCAAATAAGACGTTCACTGCCCGTTGGTTTTAGTTTTCGATGTTTTCCCAGCAATCTTCCGTCTGGACCAAAGAAAATCGCTGTGCAATAGAGTGTGCCACTACTTGTTTGTTGGTCACGTTCAATGATGCCAATAACAGTATAAGCACCTGCTTTTTTCACCGCAGCACCTAATTGATTTGTTTCGGGACCAGGTACTGTTATGGCATTTTTTGCATAACGTAAAAAGTCATTGCGTCCACTCTCCGAACGACTTCCAACCACTGCCCCAAAGCTCATCCCACGTGGATACGCTGGAATATATGCTTCTGGAAAAACAATAATATTGGCTCCTTGTTCCCCAGCCTCTTTGATTAATTTTATTGCCTTGTTGATACATTTCTCTTTATTCATTACGATTGAACCTGCTTGAACGACACCAACTTTACATGTTGACATCTGAATCCCTCCTGTTTCCTAAAAGTGTAAGAGGAATCGTTTATAATGTAAAATATATAATAATCATATTGAATATGCCAAAAGGGAATAATGGGGGAATACGATGAATTTACGAGACTTCGAGGTATTTAAAACAATTGTGGAATGTGGAAGCTTTTCAAAGGCAAGTGAGCAGCTATTTATCGCACAACCATCCCTATCTAAAACAATTCAAAAGCTAGAGAAAAAACTTAGCGTAACACTCTTTGAGCGTTCTAATCGGATTATTCGTTTAACCGATGAAGGTCAGCTTGTTTATGAAAAAGCGATTACAATGCTACAGCAAATGAAGGAGTTAAAAAAAGAGCTTGAAGATATAAATGAACATCTAAATGAAAATATAAAAGGGCATTTAAAAGTCGGGCTGCCGCAAATTATTGGTACCTTTTTCTTTCCACAAGTGGCGAAAGCTTTCTCAAAGAAGTATACAGAGGTTACACTTGAAATTGTCGAAGAAGGAGGTTTAAATGTAGAAAAGCTTGTTGAAAAGGGTGAAGTCGATGTAGCTTTTGTCGTGATACCAACCCAAAGCAAGGAACTAGAAGAACAGCTTATTTTTGAAGCACCGTTTGTTGCCTGTTTACCTAAAAGTCACGTTTTAAAAGAGGAACAGCAGATTACACTTGCACAACTGCAACAGGATGATTGGATATTGTTTGATACTACATTTGCCTTGAGCCAAGTGGTTTTAGAGAGTTGTCGTAAGGAGAATTTTGTGCCGAATATTGCATATAGTACAACGCAGTGGGATTTATTAATGGCATTAGTTCGTGATGAACTAGGAGTAGCTATTATTCCAAGTCCTTTAACCGAAATGTGCTCACAGAATCTTTGTGTCAAAGAAATCAGTAGTCAATATATCCCTTGGAAAATTGGCATCGTTTTAAAGAAAAATCGTTATAAAACACGTGCTTTGAAGGCTTTTTTGAAAATAGTGTCGGATGTATACAAATAAGATTGTGAAATAAAAAAATTATTGAAGTTAATATTAACTATTACCTAATCGAGGAATGGTCACAATTCTTAGATGGTTTTTTATCATAGGGATTAATAAGCAACAGAAGTTGTTCTTTAATTGCGTTAGCTTAAGAACCTTGATTTGACTATACCGCAATACCAGCCAATAGCTGTCAACAATTAAAGGTAAAAAAGTTTAAAAAAACATGTTATACTAAAATCGGACATGCCAAATAGCCTTACCGTTGAATTGATAAGGTTTCAAAAGATTGGCAATTTAAATGCATCTCATGATTGGTCTACAAAGGCTTCTTGACGTTTTAACATGACATGGATCCAGTGAATAAGTTTATTAGCACAGGCAATCACAGCGACCTTGTGTGGCTTGCCTTCGCTTCTTTTGCGATTATAAAAGGCTATAAGTTTCTTGTTTCGGTTTTTGGCAATACCGCACTGCACAGCCGTATAAAGAGCCTGACGTAATCTTGATGACCCTCTTTTCGTGATACGGTTAATGGATGCTTTAAATTTGCCTGACTCAAAAACACTTGGATCTAGTCCCGCATAGGCGGCCAGTTGTTTAGGACGTTCAAACAGATCGATTCCCCCGATTTCGGAGATAATTGTTGCTGCAATCTTTTCTCCGACTCCGGGAACGGATTGAACCAACGCATAATCGTCAAAAGTCTTGGCCAAGGCATTGATTTCCTTCCGTAATTTGGATAGATGTTCCTGGTATTGAAAAATCATCTGGATGTACATCTGTAGGCTAAGGACATGGCCACGGCAGATTGGCTCTTGAAAGGGATTGCGGGCAGCCGCATCCTGTAATTGAGCCGCTTTATCGAGAAACCATGTATCGGAACGTCTTGCTCCGACTTGACGCATCTCCGTGGCCAATGCCTGTTGAGAGACCCCTTCAATATCCGCAGAAGTCGGATAATGCAGTAAAGTGTTCAGGGACAACTTGCCACAAAGATTACTAAAAACGCTATGAAACTCCGGGAAAATCTGATCCAAAGCAGCCTGAAACTGAAGTTTGATTTCAACATAGCTGTCCGTTAAAGCGCTGTGCTGTCTGGTTAATTGCCGCAGATTCAGGTATTGTTCGGTTTTCCTTTGAAACACTTCCAGATCTTCTTTGTAATACAACTCCCCCAGATGGAAGGCATCGATTTTGTCTGTTTTCACCTTACGGAGGCTTGTTTTTCGAGCCTCATAGGAAATGACCGGATTGATGACATAATACGTTATAGCCTGATCCTCAAGAAATTGAAGCACAGGTTCATGATAGTGTCCGGTGGATTCAAAGATGACAGCCGGAGGTTGTCCGGATACTTGTTCCACTTCCTGATAAAACTGATAAAAAGTATGAAGACCTTGTAAATGGTGTTTAAATTTAAAGCTTTTCTTATATGGGCTTTTCCTTTGTAAAAAGGCTTGGACCTGGCTTTCTCCTTTTGCGACATCCAGGCCGATGACAGGATTCATAAGTAATCACAACTCCTTTGATAAATTCGTCAGTGCGCCCCTCACATCCCTTGTAGTTTCATAGCTTCGCTTGTTATACGGGATCATGTCCCAACCAGCCTCAAACATGTTTCTACAAGGAAGGGGTGGACAGTATTACGGACGGGATCAGTGTCCCACGGGCGCCGGCGTCCTCCCCCGACTTCCTCAAGCATATGAAACCTATAAAAAATAGGTCAACCAGAAATGACTGGCTTATTCATATAATACGACGGGCGCCTATCTTGAATAAGGTAGGTGTCTAATTTTTGAGAAAAATATTGAACTGGATTACTTATTTTGGAATAATTAGAAATAGGGCAGTTTGATGGAAAAAGAGGAGGGCTATTTTTTGTCAAAGGGATTACTACACCATATTGAGATATATGTATCCGATTTAAAAAGGTCGCTTGACTTTTGGAGTTGGTATCTCGAAGAATTGGGGTACAGATCTTTTCAAGAATGGGAAAGTGGACAAAGTTGGAAAATAGGAGATACTTACATCGTTTTTGTTCAAACAGAGGAACGGTTTCTGGATGTTCCATATCATAGAAGCGGAGTAGGTCTAAATCATTTAGCGTTTCACGCAGACTCACGCCAACACGTTGATGATATGACAAAGAAATTAAAAGATAGAGGAATGAATATTCTTTATGAGAATCAGCATCCATTCGCTGGCGGGGAAGACCACTATGCTGTTTACTTCGAAGATCCAGACAGAATTAAAGTGGAACTTGTAGCACCTTAACAGTTCAGCAAACGGGCGATTTACACTAATAAAGATTAATGCCAATTGCTCATCGGAGCGTTTTGCTGAATAGTATATACTAAGGTATTACCTACAAGGGGGGATTTGTTGTGATAAAGGTATTCATATCGTGCATTTTGTTATCCCTTGTTTTGTTAGCAGGTTGTTCGAATGTTGATAAGGATCATGTAAAACCTCCAAAAGATTTATTTTCTGACGAGAAAGATCATTACTCATTATTGATAATAAGGGGTAAGAATACGGATGAAATAGACTTGTTTGATTGGAAGAATAAAAACAATATAAGAAATGTCGATGGGTTTACCGCTGTTCAGGAAACTTCTTTAAAGAAAGCTGAAAAGGAATTTGAATATTTAGAGTTAGAAGAACTTCCAACTTTTGTTGCTTTTGACACTAAAGGTATAGCATTTCAGACAAATAACAAAGAAAAGTTGATTAATTTTTTGCAAAGCAAAGTCCCAGGATCATGGAATCATTAATTCATCAAAACTAGCTAATATCAATTCTCTAATCTTCATCAATCGGGCGCAGTTCTGGAATAAAGGAAAGCGCCCAATTTGCCATTGCAGGGCTATTTAATGGAATAACTTTTTGATGAAAAGGGGGAACATAGATGCTTTTAAACAGGTTTAATAGAACAGGAAAAGTTATTGCATTTATAGGATTGTTGGTTTTTGCCTTTGGAATTGCATTTAATGAGACGATATCAGGGATTTCAGGTACCCCAGAATCATTGGCAGCATCATCAATCCCCTTAATTGTCATAGGTATAATAATGATGATTACGTCTAATTTCTTCAAAAGAAAGCGTGAAAGGTAATCTTCTTCAATCGGGCACCATTCTTGAATAAAGGGTGGCGTTCTCATCACATATTGGTGATGGTGATTACCATGAGTTATTAACATCGATTATTTATTTTTAATCACTATATATCATTGAAATATAGTCGGGGCTATATTAATATCATATTAAAGGGTGATTAAGATGAGTGACAAATGGCTTTTCCAATTAAAAAAAGGCAGCTATGAATTGGCCATTTTACTTTTACTGAATACAAGGCCAATGTATGGATATGAGATTACACAACAATTAAAAGATACGGGCGAGTTATCTATTGCCGGGGGAGCAATTTATCCAATTTTAAAGCGTATGCACAAATATAAAATGATTGACTTCTACTGGAAAGAGTCGGAAAAAGGTCCATCCAAAAAATATTATTATATCAACAACAATGGAATTCGTACGTTGAAAGCAAGGATGCTTAAATACCATAATCTATACCATGCATTATGTTCCTTGGAAAAAAAGGGTGAATTTAATGTTGATTCAAAAATGCTATGAAGAATACATTAAAGCGATAGTTGAGACCGCCGATCAACAGGATAAAACCATTAAAGAGGAAGATTTTGAGGAAATAAAAACCCATATTTTTGACTACTTGCAAGAGAAAGGAAATATGGTAACTTCCGAAAAACAATTACGTTCATCCATTTATCGGGAATTTGGAAGTCCGCAAGAATTATTAGATGAAATATCCCTCGAAGGTCAGTTTAAACACCAACCGAAGAAAAGAGTTCCAATCCATTTAATAGTTTCTTTGGCAGCATTGGGAATTGTATTGTTTACTCCTTATAAATATGCCCCTATTGGCATTCTACTCTTATTCATAGCAATACATGCAGTTCTGACTAAAAACCCTTTTGCTTTTGCTTATTATAAAAAGAATCCTGGTAAGGTAAACCAAAGAGGGCCGCTTTGGGTGTACAGTGGAATAACTTTTTGTTTAGGTGTTGCTTTTCTGATTTTGGAATGATGTAAGTAAAAATCTAGGGAGGTGAAAATAATGGGATTCAATGGAACAATATTTGGTATAGGCGTTTTGCTCATTATATTTTCTTATTTAATTGGAGTTAAAAAACAAACTTGGTTGCTTAGTGGTTTTAATCAGAACCGTATACGAGATAAAGAAAAGCTATATAATGGACCCAAGATTTTAGACACGAAAAAAGGAGATGTTAAGGTAGGTACATGAAACGAAAAAGATACACCCCCGAATTCAAATCTCAAATCGTGTTGGAAATCTTGAAGGAAGAAAAACCAATGAGTCAGATTGCATCGGAACATGGTATACATGTGAACCAGCTGCATAAATGGAAAACGCACTTCCTGCAGGAAATGCCACAGGTGTTTGAGAAGCAAAACAGGGATCAGGAAAAAATCAAAGCAGATTATGAAAAACAGCTGGAAAACCTTTATGCAGAAGTTGGGAAATTGACCACGCAATTGTCGTGGCTCAAAAAAAAATCTGGCATCTACCACGACTAGACGGGAACGCATGGAGATGGTGGAATGGGAAGACGCTGAACTTCCCATCACCCAACAAGCCGAACTGTTGAACTTAAATCGTACCAGTCTTTATTACAAACCGGTTGAGCCTTCACCTGAAGAGGTAGCCATGAAACACCGGATTGATGAGATTTATACGAAATTTCCATATTTCGGATCACGCAAGATTGCTGAAAAATTAAAGGCTGAAGGAGTGAACATCAACCGCAAAAGAGTACAGCGTCACATGCGTGAAATGGGCATTCAAGCAGTTTATCCCGGTCCCAATTTAAGTAAGCGCAATCTGCAGCACCGTGTTTATCCATATCTGCTGAAAGGAATGAATATTACCCGTCCCAATCAAGTCTGGAGCATTGATATTACGTATATTCAATTACAGCATAGCTGGATGTATTTAACAGCTGTTATCGATTGGTATTCCCGTTATATTATCAGTTGGGAATTAGACCAGACACTTGAAATGAGCTTTGTATTGGATACTGTTAAGCGTGCATTAACCATAGAAACACCTGAGATATTCAATAGTGATCAGGGCAGTCACTTTACCAGTCCAAAGTATATTAATCTCTTAAAAGACCATCCATCCGTACAAATCAGTATGGACAGTAAAGGTCGCGCATTGGATAACATCATGATAGAACGTTTTTGGCGAAGCCTCAAGTATGAAGAAGTCTATTTAAAAGATTATGGCACGCCAAGAGAAGCAAGACTAAATATTCGCGACTATATGGGGCTTTATAACTGTGACCGCCCGCATCAGTCATTAGGTTATAAAACACCAGCATCCATTTATTTTCAGTAGGTCATTGCCCCTCCATCTTGGAACGATTATCTTTCCTATGCCAGAACCCGTCAAGGGAAAGTACGCCCTTGACAGAACCTGGCACAGGAAAGGCGTGGTCTACAAGATGGGAAGGGACACAACTAATGACCCCACCTTATTTTTATAAAATTAGTGTCTTGACAATGGGGTCCACTTTACTAAGTAGAATGGTGGGAACAACTGACCTTTTTACAGGAGCGCTTTTGATTGTAAGTTCATTTTTTATTTCACAAGATTTTATGATTGTTGCTATTATGCTGGCAGCTTTTGCGCACGTGGGTATAGTGGCTTATGCCAACGTAAAAATGGTGGATAAATAAATATGATGTTTCCGCAAACGGGCGCGATTAACTAATAAGACTCGCGCTACAATCGTATATAAGGGGCAGATTGTTGAAGATGGGCATAAAAAGATAAGAGGTCTGTGCTGAAGATTTCAGCACAGACCTCTTATCTTCCCTAATTTTATTATAACATTAATGTTCAATAATTTTCAGTCTTTATTTTGTTTTTTTAGCTGTTAAGATTAAATTAAATCATTTGAGATGTAAAGAGTGGAATTTATGCACGAAACGTCTACTGTTGAAGGAATGGTGGCTATTTGCTAATAAGTAATGGCGCCAATATTGGATAAAAGCCATATTGTAGAAGAAATTTTTTATCTTGACAAGAAAGTATTCACTTAAAAAGGGGGGGTATAAATGCAATCAAGAGATAGAATGTTTACTATTGTAAAATCGGATAAGGTTGTTGATATAGATGTAAGAAGGCAGATGTCTAAAATTTTTGCGGAAGGATTCTCAGAGTGGCTTGACTATTTTTCCAAGGACAAAAGTAAAATTGCGAATGCCTTTGCGCACATGTTTGTTTTGGATCAATTTTATGTGGCTATAGCAAATAATAAAGTTGCTGGAATGGCTGCATGTACCGATGGTAAAACGTTATCGATACGACTTAATAAAAAAGAGCTGAGAAAGCATTTAGGCTTTTTAAAAGGTAGCATTGCCGGGATCGTTTTAAAAAAAGAGTGGGAAGCCCCTTTTGAAAATTTTCCTCCCAATTCGGGTTCGATTGAATTTGTCGGAACAGCTATCGAATTTAGAGGGAATGGTGTGGCATCGCAAATTATACGACATATTCTTGAAAATGATCAGTACAATGATTACGTAATTGAAGAGGTTGCCGATACGAATATTCCTGCCGTAGAATTATATATAAAGTTGGGTTTTGAAGAATATAAAAGGAAGGCACTTTCGGAAAAGATCGCCCAGAAAAGTGGTATCAATCATTACTTGTCCTTTAAATATTCGAAAAGTAAGGATGGATAATAAGATTGGATGATGAAAAAACTTAATATGGGAGAACAATTCAAAACGACTAAACAAATGGTAACAGCTTTTCTCATAAAAGAAGATTGATGGATTTTAATTAGAATTATTGAATGTGGTATTCCATCGGGTGCGATATCTAATAGAAATCGCACCATATTGCATACAAGGGAAATGGAGTTCAAAATGTGATTTCAATAATTTGGAGGAGATTAAATGAATATGAAATTTGATCCAAACAACGTCGTTATTAAACTTTGTCTGAGTGGGATGAACATGGAAGATGGCGGAAACGTTGAAGGGGCAACCACGAAATTTCATCAAGCATGGCACGAAGCAAAAAATGACTATGAAAAGTTTATTGCAGCTTATCATTTGGCACGCAAACAAAAGAGTGTTACAGATAAATTGAAATGGATGGAAACATCTTTACAGTGTGCGCTAAATATAAACGATGAAAATGTTAAGAGTGCTTACACAATGTTATATTTAAACATTGCCAAATGCTATGAGGAGTTGTGTGATTCTAATAACGCAAAAAGAAATTATGAATTGTCAAATTCATATGAGGGTGCGCTTTCTGATGAAGGACCCTTTTATCATGGGACGAAGGCGGATTTGCGGGTTGGTGATTTACTGACAGCGGGTGGAGATTCAAATTACAAACTTGATCTTAAAATGAACCACATTTATTTTACTGCTAATGCCAATGGTGCAGGACTGGCAGCAGCATTAGCTAAAGGAGAAGGAAGAGAACGCGTTTATATAATAGAACCAATAGGAGAATTTGAAAACGACCCAAATGTTACTGACATAAAGTTCCCAGGTAACTTAACACGATCTTATCGTTCACAAGAACCTTTAAGAATTATTGGTGAGGAAACAGAGTGGACGAAACTGACAACTTCGGAGCGAAGTGAATGGCGCGAAAAATTAGCCAAAAACAATGGCGAAATTATTAACTGATCATATTTCAAATGGGTAAAATAGTTACTTTTCAATTTTATCTAAGGGTTAACACATAAAATAAAGCAAGGCATCCTACGTAAAATATCGTAGAGTGCCTTGCCCATTTTAATCTAACTAATCTGGCTGATCCAAGACCACTCAGCTTTTATACTTATAAAGGGTAAATATTAATTTTTATTTGCCCTTTTCCAAGGGCGCAGAACGACATCCTCTCACTGATTTACATCCATTATACTTTGAATGAAGGTATATAGGATTAACACCAGAAAAAATCTGGTTAATAATAATATACGAGGGCGCAAATCCGGAAGGATGCGCCCTTTCAGGTCGGTTCATCTATGATTCGTTAAGGTTTCGAAGACGCTCGTTACAAAGATATCTTGATTAATTTCCAAGGCAATACGTGTACATTTTGGTCCAAAACAATTACTCGACCCTGGTCGGAAGTCAGCGATACTTTTACCGTATGAAAAGTTACCTTTATGTGCAACCTTAACCTCTCGTTTTTTGTACTCATACAACCCGCTGATATCAAGAACTGCCATTAAAGCTGCCAAATCGTGTTGTGGTGTTCCTGGAATACCTGGCTCTAGTTGTTGATAGACCTCATAATAGAAATCTAAGATTGGTTTGATTATTTCTTCAAGAGGTGAATCTGAACGAATGTCGATGAGATTGACAACATTAGGAGTTAATAAGGCATCCCTTGTCACATTTAAAGGTATAATCGTCAGATTAACTACATTTTGACAAATGTAGTTAGCTGCAATCGGATCGCCGTAAAAGTTCGCTTCCGCTACTTCGGTCGCATTGCCAGGTTCAATAAATGCTCCGCCCATCACATAGGTTTCTTTAACATCTTCCATCACTTCAGGACTTAAATAATGGGCTATAGCCAGAGATGTGCAACGTCCTACATTAACGATAATTAACTCATTACGGTTATTCTTGATTAAATTGAACAGTTTACTGAAATTCGTCCGATCTGCATAACGTTCTTCTGGAATTGGAGGTTCAATTGGTCCTAGTCCTTCTACACCATGAATTTCAGGAAAAAAGACAGGCTCTTCACCACTCAGGGGACGGGTAGCACCAGCAATTACAGGAATATCTGTACGGTTTGCTATTTCTAACAAGTACTCGACATTCCTATAGGTTTTACCCCGATCGATG
Source organism: Virgibacillus ihumii (assembly GCF_902726655.1). Classification (NCBI taxonomy): domain Bacteria; kingdom Bacillati; phylum Bacillota; class Bacilli; order Caryophanales; family Bacillaceae; genus Virgibacillus; species Virgibacillus ihumii. The sequence goes on along the minus strand of NZ_CACVAN010000001.1, from coordinate 912,377 downwards.
TTACCGTAGCCACTGACCACTCCAATTAGATCTATTTCGGGATTTTTCAACGCGTATATTAACGCGATCGTATCGTCTATACCTGTATCGGCAAATAAGATTATTTTTTTCATTTTTTCACCTCAAACTACCATATGAAAAAAAGACAGGTTTGCTTGTATGTTTGTCCGATGAAAGTCTTTTAAAGAGGTGAGGGTGCTTAAGGAAATTGTATTGCAAATGTGTGCCAGTTCCCGCTATAGTTCAACCAACGCGCGCGATAAGTTCTACTATAAAGGCATTAAGGTGTGAACATGCTGAGAATTTTAACTTAAATCAACTTTATAAGGGAGATGATGGAACCATGTCTTGAAACCATCCTGTCAACAAATCTTTAAGGCTGACAGGCCTTGGGGTACGAAGCATAGGTGGAATGATGTTGTGTACACTAGAGTGCTTGAAGCATCACAAGATCGTTCAGATCTGGTAACTGCATGGGAATCAACAAGGAATGAATTTGATGACCATGACGTTCCAAGTACCTTAACAGGAGTTACGGTATTAGGTCACAAAAATCAACTGGGGGAAATCGAATCTGTAGCAGCAATTGAAAAACCTTCAGAATAGATTATATGATTTAACAAACTTTTCTGTTAGCGGGTGCTTTTCTCTAAGACAGAATAGCGCCAGTATCGCATATAAGGACCAAATAATTGAATAAGGTTCATCGAGCAAGTTTATTGAAACAAGAGTATATAATAAGTCTATCACTCATATATGTTCGAGTTATGGGGAACATTATGTTTATAGTATCAATTGGGAGTGTTTATATGGGTGAAAACACCAATGGTATAAATGAAAAATTAACATCAGCCGAAATGGGTAAGCTTTGGGCAACTTATACAGGTAATACTATGGCTAAGTGTGTTCTTAGTTATTATCTTAAACATATTGATGATCAAGATATCAAAACGGTTGTAGAACATGCTTTTAATTTAAATGACAGTATTGTTGGGAATATAAAAGAAATATTTATTAAAGAAAATTTTCCGATACCGGTTGGTTTTACAGACAAGGATGTCAATTTAGATGCACCAAGATTGTTTTCTGACGAATTTTATCTTCACTACTTGAAATACACGATTAAAGCTGGAATGAGCATCTATTCAATTGCTATACCTTTAATGATGAGAAAAGATGTAAGAAACTTTTTTATTAATACGCTTGATTCCACGGTAAAACTTATAACAGAAATTAATGATGTATTAGAGGAAAAAGGTCTCGTAGTAAAGCCTCCTAAAATTCCTACTCCCAATAAGGTCGATGTTGTTAAAAAACAAAGTTATTTACATGGCTTTGTTGGAGATGTTAGATCACTTCACGCTCTTGAGATTGCACATCTTTACGATGACATCGAAAACAATGTAACAAGTAAGGGATTGTTAATTGGCTTTAGTCAAGTCGCTAAAACTGAAAAGGTTAAAAACTTTATGCTACGAGGAAAAGAAATTACCGGTAAACATATCGAAATCTGTTCAAAAAAAATAAATAAAGATAATTTGCCGTCTCCTTTGTTATTGGATGACATGGTGAGCACTTCAACTGCTCCACCTTTTTCGGATAAATTAATGTTATGGCATAAAATAGATATGTTTTCCATGAAAGTTAGAACTTATGCAAATGGTGCATCACTTAATGGAAGGCGTGATATTGGTGGAATGTATGCTAAATTGTTAATGGATATTGGACTGTATGTAGAAGACGGTGCTAATATTATGATTGACAATGAGTGGATGGAACAACCACCAAAAGCTATCGATCGTGAAGGTTTGGCTAGGGGGCTAGAATAATGTGACTAGTGAATTAAAACAAACGAGAAGAAAAGCAATCAGAAAGGAGTAATATTATGAGCAAAGAGATTAGTACAAATCTTCCCGAAATTGTTACAAGAGATGAATGGTTTGCGGCCCGTCAGATTTGAGGGGCTTCTTTTTTGTTTTTAATTTTGATTGATAAAAATAAAAGGATATTTGCTCTATCTAATAGTGGAACAAGATAATTCGGGGGTGACAGGCACAGGCACGGCCCTAGTCAAAAGTACGGTGACCGTCGCGTACAATTCGAGAAGGACTGCCAACCCAATGTGTAGAGTTTACAACAGTTGGTTTACTGACGGCTTTGGGTAATATATAATGGAGTGTCAAAGAAGAAGAAGAGATGTGAAAGTGCCAATGACTAAAAGGAAGAACAGCGAATATAGAAAATCAGGAAAAAAACGCCATCGACCTGAGAAAAAGTACGGTAGACAGCACCCGGCGGGGGCGAATCGAACGTACGGCAAATCCAAAGGCAAGCTTAAGGCAAACGATACGCGCCAGCATAGCCAGAAAACCGTAACCGCAAAGGTGACTTGCTCAGGCCTTACCGATGGAGGTAAAGGCATTGCCCTGTGGGAAGGGAAGCAGCTTGAAGTAGCTAATTTGTTGCCTGGTGAAACGGCTGAAGTGGATATTTCTAAGAAAGGACGCTTTTTCGATATAGAGCTGAAGCGGGTGATTAAACCTTCAGAATCCCGTGTCAATTTACCGCGCTCATCTTATCACGAGGGCGTGGGGTGCCACATTCAGCACATGAATGAGCATGCCCAAAAGCGTTTCAAACAGAAAATTATAGATGAACTAATGAAGCCTTTCGGAAAACCAGAGCCAATCATAACCATGGAGTTTCCGTTTTACTACCGTAACAAAAATGTTATGACATTCGGTTTGAATAAAAAAAGGCAGATTATAAGTGGGCTATACGCTGAAAATACTCATAAGATCATACCAATGGAAAGGTCCATCATCCATGACCAAAAAGCGGATGAGATTATTCAAACCATCAAAGGGATGATGAAATCCTTTAAAATGCAGCCTTACAACGAAGACACTGGGCAGGGCTTTTTGCGACACGTATTGGTGAGGGTCGGAAAAGCCAGTGGTGAAATCATGGTGGTCCTGGTAGTAGCATCACCTATGTTCAAAGGGAAGAATAATTTTGTAAAAGCACTAAGAAATGCCCATCCAGAAATTACGACCCTCCTGATGAACGTGAATAAGAGGAATGACAGCATGGTTCTAGGCAACCAGGAAAAAGTACTGTTCGGCAAGGGGACCATAACAGATACTCTTTGCGGGCTCAAGTTCGACATCTCGGCGAAATCCTTCTATCAGATTAATTCGGTCCAGACAGAAAAATTGTATGCAAAGGCCATTGAAATGGCAGAGCTGACTGGAAAGGAAACCGTGGTGGATGCCTACTGCGGGATTGGTACGATTGGTCTAATTGCCAGCCAGAAGGCCGGAAAGGTCATTGGCGTGGAGTTGAATAAGGATGCGGTTAGAGATGCTATCCATAATTCAAAGCGCAATGGCGTGAAAAATGCCCGATTTTATCAGGGAGACGCCGGGGAGTTCATGGTAAAGATGGCAGCACGTGGTGAGAAAACAGATGTGGTGATTATGGATCCGCCACGAAGCGGGAGTGACGAAGCGTTCTTGTCCAGCGTGGTGAAATTGCAGCCAAAGCGGGTGGTGTATGTGTCCTGTAATTCGGTGACCCAGGCACGGGATTTGAAGTACTTGGTGAAGAACGGCTATGCGGTTGAAGGTATTCAGCCAGTGGATATGTTTCCGCAAACGGTGCATGTGGAAGCAGTCACAAAATTAGTACTAAAAAATGTCTAACTAAAAATACTTTTGCTAGTTAAAATAGACGTTTGTACGAACGTAACGATGATGAGTCCTGTATTGGAACGAAGCTGGATTGTTAAAACCATCTGTGGCACGTACTTCGAAAATTATTTCTGTGCATGGGTCTGAATTAAAACGTCATTTTGGTGTTTTACATAAGCATGATCTTGAACAAGTACTTCATATGGCAAAAGTTTATTTTAACAGTGTTATTATCTGTTTTATTCCATAAAGGGATATCACATATATGGACCGATTTATAAATCCCAATTTTCCATTTAACACTGGAGAATTGGGATTATTATTGTTGACCATACTTAATCAGTGTCAGAAGTTTGTAACTGATGAATTTCAGAATAATAATCTGCTTTCGAGGGTTGTGTATTAAAGATAAATAATATAATCGTTACTGCAAACATAATTAGGCTTCCTAATACAACGACAAAGCGAATAGATATCAGTTCAGCCATAATTCCAAAAATTATAGTCCCAATAATAATGAAAAAAGCTTCGATGAAACCATAAACACTACCGACCCGTCCCATTACGTTGACAGGAACATTATTTTGATAAAAGGTGTAAAATCCTGTGTTCATAAAAGCCATTGAAAATGATAAGATAAAAAAACCAATCGCTGCGGTAAAAAAATTACCTGAAAAAGCATAGATCATATAACCGATTGAAATCATTAAGGATCCAAGACCAATCAGCCAGGAGGTAGCTACCTTTTTAACAATTATTATGTTTACGAAGGAACCGACAATTATTCCAACACCCGCAATACTCACTAGGAATCCATAATCTCTTTCTGATAAAGAAAGCACTTCTGTAGAAAATGCTGCCTCCAGTGAATCTATGGCAGTTGCCAAAACCATCACCGCACTGAATAGTAAGTAAATAACCATAATGTATACGTGTTTACGACTAAAATCAACAACTACTTGCCAATCAACTTTCAATACCTTCAAGCTTATTTTTTCAGCTTTCGTCTCAATAAAATCATCTTTTTCAATATTGGGCATGAATAATGTGATTATTGCTGATACAAATAGAGCTATTGCATTAATGTATATCGCGAAATTGGGGGTGCCAATCATAAACATCATTCCTGCAATAGCAGGCCCAATAACAAATGCTCCAGAATCAATTAAACTTCGGAATGAATTAAATCGTTTTCTTTGATGGCGAGGAATTAACTTCGTGATATAAGTCATTGACGTAGGCTCATACATAGAACCAGCTATACTTATGAGAAACACAATACCGTATATTGCCCAAAGTGACGATAATGAAGGCAGTAAGGCAATAAACACTGCTTGGAATATAGCAAGCAACACCATAAGATGCTTTTTATTTAATCGGTCAATTAGACTACCTGACCAAAATTAGTAAACAACGTAGATGAAGCTCGAAGTATATATAGACCCGAGACAGCAATTACGCCCATCATATCAAGAACGATTAAATTTAATGCTATAAAATACACCCATTCCCCTATACTCGAAATACCAATGCTGGACAATAAAATGAAAGGGTATTTCCACGACCTTATAAACTTTTTTATACGCATTTTTATTTCCACTCCTTTGTGAATCTAAACTTGGACAATAAAAAACTCACCCCCAAGACCTTTGTCTTGAGGACGAGTTGTTGCGCGCCGTGGTGCCACCCCAGTTTGGTAATATGTCACCATATTACCCTCATTAGGTACGGTATGAAGTCCATACATATACCCTAGCTCTATAACAGGAGCTCCTGTCACACTATCACCTACATGGATCCAATGTGCTGCTCTGAGGCTTGCTTCCAACCATTAATTCTTACTCCTTTTCACCCACCGGAGCTCTCTTTGAAGAATTGCCGATTGTACTCTTCTCTTCATGGCATTTATTTGATTGTGGCTTTTTAATGTTAGATAATCATACCAAAACTTTAAGTGGAAAGTAAAGAAATTTTTTAATAACTATTGGATATGGGCTTAACACAAACGGGCGCGCTAACCTAATAAGTGTGTTCTTCTGAGTAGGGAAAATTGTGGGAGGTAGGTTATTTTGAAGATACCAAAAGTTATTTTATCAGTAGTTATTGTAGTGTTAGCAGGCTTTATGCTAGAAGAATCGAAACTAAATGGAACTTTTTTCAAATTTAAATCGTATATACCGTAAAAGAGTTAAAGAAGGGTGATGTTTTTCTTGAAGCTAAAAAGAAGCTTGCTTGTATTGGTTGCTGTCAGTTTGCTTCCCTTTTCGGTAGTATCCGGACAGCCTGTGAATTGGGGACAAAGTGGAGAAATTATAACTGGCCAGGAAAAATTCATCAAGAAAAAATACAGAATCTTACCGGAGGAATTCGGTGCCTATTTTTTGCAAGAGCATTTCTCTAAGATTTATCAGCAAACGAGTGAAGAGTTTAGGCGGAGTGTTTCATTTTCCAAATTTGAAAAACTGGCCGACTCTTTCAATCAGGAAGTAAAAAGTTATGAACTGCAAACTAGATTATCTATTGATAAACATGTGAGACGGTATGTTTGGGTCACTGCAAAGAAAACAAAGGGGATTCAAGTTGTTTTTGATAAACATGGTATCATTCAAGCTCTTCAGTTAGTCCCTTTAATGTCTTTTCCTAAGACGGATCGAATTTATACAAACAATGAGTATACGATGCCTGTCAAAGTAAATTGGATGGTCTTCTGGGGAGGGACAAATCAATTGATTAATTATCACTATTTATCAGGCAATCAAAGATATGCTTATGATTTAGTGATGATGAAAAACGGCAGGACTCATCATGGAAATCCTAAAAAAAATAAACATTACTATGCTTTCGGGGAAGAAGTTGCCGCTCCAGCCGATGGTAAAGTAATACAGGTAGTTGAAGATGTTAAAGATAACATTCCGGGAGAAATGAATGCCAAGCAACCTCTGGGAAATCATGTGATTATAGAACACGAAAATGGAGAGTATAGTCTGCTTGCACATCTCAAGGAACATTCCATTTCAGTTAATGTAGGAGACTATGTTGAAAGAGGAGAAGTGCTGGGGATATGTGGTAATTCAGGAAACTCCAGTGAACCTCATATTCACTTCCAAGTAATGGATTCTCCTGATTTTTCAGAGGGAAATTCAGTTCGTATACAATTTAAAAGTGGAAAGGAACCGATTCAAGGAGACATTGTCAAACCGATAATTAGTTTTCGAAATACTGTGGATTATGGAGATTGAAATTTGTAACTTAACCAACATATAAAACGGGACAAGAATATATTAACAGTTCAAAGGGTGCAAGAATTGAACATTGCTGGACTGTTTTAGCAGTCCATTTTTCTTGCTCGGCAGCTTTGTTGTAGCATTTCTTATATTTGAAATCAGTTTTTATCTCTTTTTCCGCAAAGAAAGATAAAATAAAAACTATGAAAACAGCTTGCTATGAGCATGTTTAGATAGCACGCACAATTGCCATTGCAGGTCCAGTTTGTTGAGTGAATTAAAAGCCTTTGACCTTAATAGTAATAGTACTTGGAATAGCGATAATAGTTTTTACTAGTTTTAAAATGTTTGGAAACCCATTTTGATTGATGATCATTTATAAAAGAGTTCTTCAATCCCTTTTCTAAAATTACCGGAAATGTGGCAAATGTTAGTAAATCAGATCTGAATGTGTAAATGAAATGTTAATCATGCCTATAAATGCTGTCATCATGGGATGTACATAAAATATCTTCGTATAATAAAACTTGCTCTATCCACATAAAATATGTTTGAATGAATTAACAATGATCGGAAGTGAGGGAAAGTATTTTATGAAGAAGTTAACAGTGATAGTAATGGCGCTGGCTCTGGCTTTGGTAATGGCAGCTTGCGGCGGTGAATCTAAAGACAACAATGGTGAAAAGGGCTCTGGAGAAGGTCAAGGTGAACAAGCATCCCAACAGCAAAAACAGCCTAAACCCGATTTGAAAGATGTTCCTGACGTTGTTGCAAAGGTAAATGGAGAAAAAATAACTAAAAAAGAATTTGAAGACATTTACAAAGGTCAGTTTCAGCGGATGGCCATGCAAGCCAAGATGAGTGGACAGAAACTGGATCAGGATAAATTGAAAAAAAAGACGGCAGAAAGCATGGTGGGCTCCGAACTGCTCAAACAGGAAGCGAATAATCGTGATTATCAAGTTTCACAAAAAGAGATTGATAAAAAATTGAAGGAATTGGCTAAACAAAATCAGCTTAAGTCAAAAGATAAGTTTTTATCTGCTTTGAAAAAACAAGGCATGAAGAAGAAAGAAGTCATGTCCCAGGTTGAACAGATTATAAAAGTGGACAAGCTGATTGCTGATGAGTCGGGTGATATCAAACCTACAGAGAAAGAGCTGAAGAAACTCTATGATCAGTATAAATCCCAGCAAAAACAAATGAACAAGAAAAAAGGAGATAAAGGGGGAGACATCCCTTCTTATAACGATATGAAATCAGATTTAAAAAAACAGGTTAAAAGACAAAAAGAAATTAAAGCACAACAAAAGATTGTTGGTCAGCTACGTGAAAAGGCGGATGTCACAATAAATCTATAAAGTCTCAAAAAAACCAGGCTTCATCCAGAACCTGGTTTTTTTACATTTTTGATACACATCTTCAATCCTGAGCAGTAAGGGGAATATTTTTATATTGGTCAGGTAATGGATTACAATAAAGACTGAATGAAATATATGTTTCTCTTGTAATGATAAATATGGAGGTAGAAACGAACCATGTCAAAATTGGCGAAGGTTGCAAAACTGCTGAACAACCCTAAAGTTAGAAAGGCGATTAAAGAGAAAGGTTTACCGATGATCAAAAAGGAAATTGAAAAGAGGAAAAGGAAATCGAAGTAAGGCGATCGCGGGTTGTTGCGATTGTCTTTTTTGTATATGAGCCACACTTAATTGAATTAGACGTTTAAATAAAATTCGATATTTAACAAGGATTATTAGTACGGGTTGTAGAAACTAATAGCAATTGGAGGTGGTAAGAATGAAGGTTAAACGAATTGTTACCAAGGTGAATACATCTGATATTACCAAAGCAAATCACTTCTACAACGAAGTACTTGGACTTGATCACAGAGGAATGGACGTTTTATTATGCAAAAAAAGATATTGATTGTAGAAGATGACAAGGAAATAAGTGAACTCGTTACAAGTCATTTAGAACAGGAAAATTTCACAGTGTTCACTGCTTTTGACGGAGAGAAGGCACTTCAGTTCTTTGAAAATAAACCAGTTGATCTGGTATTGCTTGATTTAATGCTTCCAAAGCTCAATGGCATGGATTTTTTGAAGAGAATTAGAGAGACAAGCTTTGTTCCGGTACTAATTATCTCAGCAAAAGAAAGTGACGTTGATAAAACGTTAGGTCTCGGTTTCGGTGCAGATGATTATATTAGCAAACCATTTTCTGTTATGGAATTAACAGCCAGGGTTCATGCTGCTATTCGAAGAGCTACACAGTATCTTCCTGAAGTAGCGGATTCCTACTCAAATATAATTCAATTTAAAGCATTGACTCTTGATTTAGATACTTTTTCTGCACAAGTAAACGGGAAAAGTATACAGCTCACATCGAAGGAATTTCATATTTTAAAGCTGTTTATGCAGAATCAAAGCAGGGTTTTCACGAAAGAACAAATGTATCAGTTGATATGGGAAGATGATTATTATGGCAATGAAAATGTCCTAAATGTCCATATTAGAAGGCTTCGGGAAAAGATTGAAGGGGACCCATCTAACCCGCTGTATATACGAACAATTTGGGGAATTGGCTATAAATTAGGGGAGTAAGTATGAATTTTTTATTTATTGCTATGATATTTACTTTGTTGCTTGTTATCGGATTGCAATTTTTTTCAAGGCAAAAAACAAATCGTGAACTCTATGAGATTCGTGATAAATTATCTCGTATCATTGAGCAAGAAACAGCTGAAAAAGTGTTCATGCAAACGAATCAACATGCTGCTCAGCAGCTGCTCATTCAAGTGAATCGTCTTTTAAACTATAACCAAAAGGTGTTTGCCGATTCCGTTAGAACAAAAGAAAATATGAGAAAAATGCTTTCCAATATGTCGCACGATTTAAAAACGCCTCTAACTGTTATTCTGGGATATGTTGAAAAGTTAAAACAGGATGACAAGATGTCGAAAGAAGAGCAAAGTGAGGTCGTTGCTCGCCTTCATGAAAAAACAATCAGTGTCATCGGTTTAATGAACCAATTTTTTGACCTTGTCAAACTGGAGTCGGGTGATGTTGATTTTCCAATGGGTCGGTTATCAATCAACGAAATTTGCCGGAAGAACGTATTGGAGTTTTATCATTTAATGCAATCAAAAGGTCTTCAAGTAGAGGTTGATATTCCAGAACAGGATTACTTTATTCTTGGTAATAAGAATGCGCTGAATCAGATTCTGAGCAACCTCATTTCAAATGCGATTCGTTATGGAAGAGATGGTGGCATATTTGGGTTAACCATTCGAGTAGAAGGCGAAAATATCGCCATTGATATTTGGGATCGTGGTAAAGGAATTGCTGAAGTACATATTGATCGCGTATTCGAAAGGCTATATACGCTGGATGATGCGAGAAATCCTGAATTTCAAGGAAGTGGTCTTGGCCTAAGCATTACCAAACGCTTAACGGAAGCGATGAAAGGTAAGATTCAATTAAGCAGCAAGCCGTATGAAAAAACAGTATTTACCTGTGTTTTTAAACGAATAACGTATTAGAAATTTCCAAAGGGGTGTTCATCAAGAACAACCTCTTTTTTGGCAGTAAGAAAGTATAAAATCCTTTCTTACTGCATAAGTGCAACTATGGCTGTCACTTAAAGGCTTGGTGACAACCAAGTTTTCTAATAATCGACGTAAACTTAAGAAATTTGTAAGGAATAAGAAAGAAAAAAGTTATTTTTAATCATTATAATAATGTTAGATAGCTGAGAGGGGATTCAATTATGGATTACATCATTCAAACGAATAACCTGACGAAAAAAGCCAAAGGGAAGGAACTTGTGTCCGATATTAACATTCATATTAAGAAAGGAGAAGTTTACGGATTTCTCGGCCAAAATGGTGCTGGTAAGACTACGATTTTAAAAATGCTTACGGGTGTTACACGGCCATCAAAAGGAGAAGTTTTATTATTTAATGAGAAGCTTACAGAAAAATCGAAGTCTGTATTGGCAAGAGTCGGAAACATTATTGAATATCCGGTCTTTTTTGAACATTTAACTGCGTTCGAAAACTTGAAACTGCATTGTGAGTATCTAGGGTTTTATGACGAACACGACATGGAACAAGCGTTAAAATTGGTGAATTTAAAAGGAATTGAAGACCATATCGTGAAGGATTTTTCGCTTGGCATGAAGCAACGACTCGGAATTGCGAGAGCGATCATAACAAAACCAGAACTAATTATTTTAGACGAACCGACAAACGGGCTGGACCCGATCGGGATTAAAGACATGCGTCATTTAATTCGGATGCTCAATAAGGAATATGGGATGACCTTTGTTCTTTCAAGCCACATATTAGGAGAATTGGAACAGGTTGTTGACAGAGTTGGTGTGATTCATCATGGAAAATTATTAAATGAGATTACTCTGGAAGATATTCGAAAAGAGCGTTCTGATTATATCGAGCTTGTAGTGTCGGATGTGAAGCAAGCCGTTTATTTACTCGAAAAAGACCTCCATATTTCGAATATGAAAATCATCCAAGATCATACAATTCGGGTTTATGATACGGCGTATACCCAAAGCGATATTTCGAGAGTGCTTATTTTTCATGATATTGCAATTGAAGAAATACGGAAACATTCCAACTCATTAGAGGACTATTTTTATCAGCAAATTAATGGAAGTGATGCGGATGATTAAATTAATGCGATTAGAATGGCAAAAGCTAAAACAAAAATCGGTGATAGTTGAAGTGATTATCTATTCTCTCATACCATTGTTTTTGCCTGTGTTTTTTATAGAATTCGTCAGTGCTGATTTTGGCCGGAGCTATGCTACAGTCATTGATCTGATTTTGGCGTGTCAAGTGGGGTTTATCTTATTTGGAGCCTCCTTGATTAGCCAGGTTTTTATTGATGAATATAAAAATAAAACCATTTCTCTATCCTTTAGCTATCCGATAAGCCGGCAAAAACTGTTTGCGGTGAAAATATTGTTTATCACGATGTTTGTATTTCTTCTTACAATGACTTCTTATTTATTAACAGGTACTGTCACGTATGTAATTGATCAGGTGCAACCGATTATAAATGGTGAGCCGACTCGTTCAGACTTAATCACGTTTTTTAGTCAGATGATTTTTCGTTCATTGATGATCACCTTGATTAGTTTTATCCCGCTTTTTTATTTAGGGATTTGGAAAAGAGCGACAGTCCCAAACGTGATTTGCGCGATTGTTCTGATGCAATCCAATCTCGCACCAATGGTTAACCTTAATCTTGATCTAGTTCTTGCAGTGCTGTGTGTACTGGGAATTCTCAGTGTTTTACTTTCCATTATAACAGCGGAAAAAATTGGAGAGATATAATCTGTTGAAAATTATTACTTAAATTGTATGGAGGGATTATTTTGATTACCTCATTTGTGTTACAAGGTATTCTGGCTGTATTATTTTTAAGTCTCGGGATACAGAAAATAATGGGTCATGAGCTGCAGGTTGATATATTTAAGGATCTTAAGCTTCCCCAGTGGCTCCGGTTAGTAACGGGCTGGGTAGAGATAGTTGGTGCCGCAGGATTGATTATTGGCTTTTGGTTACCGGGGGTTGTGGTCATAGCAGGATTATGGTTTGCAGTCACCATGCTGGTTGGCATGATTACGCACATCAGAGTAAAGGATTCTTTTAGTAAAACAGCACCTGCGTTCGTATTGATGGTTATTTCCATCATATTGAGCACACTTAACTTTTCTGAATTACAGAGCTTTCTTTCATAAAAAGTAATAAGCACATCACATATGAGGGGTTATTGGCAATGCCCAAAATTAAGCAAAGGAGATGATAGATAATGAGAATCAATTGGAAAACATTCATTCGCGGTGTTGTAGCAGTATTTGCGACGGTAATAGTTATGTGGTCTACCGCTTTTCCCGTATCTGCTGATAGTTTTCAGACTTTCAATAATTTAAAAACTGGACGTTATATATCTGGGGATTATGGGATTTTACCAGCCTATGCTAGCGCTATCCCAGATTACTGGAATGTTCATCATTGGAATGACGGTACAGTAGAGTTATCGATTGGGGGTTATGCTTTAGACCACAGTGCTCACGGGCTCCGAACATACCCAAGAAACAAAAGTGAATACCAGAGTTGGTGGGTCATTAGACACTCTGATGGGACAATATCGTTCAAGAATGAGCAAACTGGTAAATGTATTCAGGACACCTTTTACTATGGTCTCAGTACACATACGTGTAATAATCAACCGAGCCAGAGGTTTTACTGATGTAGAGGATTTGACAGGCTCTATAGCTCGTGGGATTAAATAAATTTGTAAGATAAATTTCTTCTAACCCTTAGTATAAATTGTGACTAGCGATACCCTTGGAGAAATCAACTCAATATAGGATGGTTTTGGTTTATTTATGAAATGGGCGTAAATCCTAGAATAAATGTTTGCGCCCGTCTTTCACTCACGAAATTGTTTTATCAATTTTATAGGTAGGATAGTTCTGTGGGATTTGTTACAAAAACGGACGGTTTACGATAAATAATCAGTAACTGACCCCTTTCTCTAATTTAATTATACCATGTTTAATCAAGAATTTTTAGTCTTTTTTTAATTTTATTAACTATTAGTATTATTTATGCGAAGTTGTCGCTTCGATGGCTAATGCCTCTTTTTGTTAAATGTTTCAGTGAGGAACAATAATTGGGAGGGAAAGAAATGAAAAAATCTGTTTTGGATTTTCACGGGATTGATAATACGGGACAAATGATGATTGGTGGAAAAGGATTTAATTTAGGGGAACTATCAAAGATTCATGGCATACGAGTGCCAGAAGGATTTTGTGTAACGACAGCAGCCTTTCAAAAAGCTCTTGAACATAACGAAACATTCCATGCATTATTGGATCAATTAACAATACTAAATGCAGAGGATCGTGATCAAATTAGTGAAATCGGCAGAAGGATCCGACAAACCATTACGGAAGTAGAAATTCCTTCCGATATTGCATGCGCAGTTGCTCATGCTCTCTCTCAATTTAGCGAGAACCAGGCTTATGCAGTGCGTTCCAGTGCCACTGCTGAAGATTTACCGCATGCCTCTTTTGCTGGTCAGCAAGATACCTATTTAAATATCATTGGAAAAGAAGCCATTCTGCAGCATATTCGCAAATGTTGGGCTTCCCTTTTTACGAATCGTGCCGTGATTTACCGTATGCAAAACGGATTTGACCACAGCCAAGTGTATTTATCCGTTATCGTCCAACAGATGGTATTCCCACAGGCTTCAGGGGTATTATTTACTGCTGACCCCATTACCTCCAATCGAAAGCTGCTGTCAATCGATGCCAGCTTTGGACTGGGTGAAGCACTCGTCTCTGGTTTAGTGTCTGCGGACAATTATAAAGTGCGGGAAGGCAGTATTGTGGAGAAGACGATTTCTACCAAAAAGTTGGCTATCTATGGACGAAAAGAAGGTGGAACAGAGACACTTCAAATTGCTCCAGATCAACAAAAGATGCAAGCCCTTACTGACCAACAAATTTTACAACTGGCACGCATCGGAAGACAGATCGAAGCTCACTTTGGTTGCCCCCAAGACATCGAATGGTGTTTGGTTGATGATACATTTTATATTGTCCAGAGTCGTCCAATCACAACTTTATACCCCATTCCTGAGGTGAATGATCAAGAAAATCACGTTTATATATCTGTTGGTCATCAACAAATGATGACCGACCCCATGAAACCATTGGGATTATCTTTTTACCTATTAATGACTCCAGCGCCGATGCATAAAGCTGGCGGAAGGTTGTTTGTTGATGTCACACATCAATTGGCTTCGCCTAATAGCAGAGAAATGTTTTTAAATGGCATGGGACAACACGATCCACTTATCAAAGACGCACTCATAACCATAGTAGAGCGAGAAGGTTTTATAAAATCGGTACAAGAGGATACAAAAGCAGCGAGTCCTAGTAGTAGCAATCTAGATCCGCTGGCACAATTCGATAACGATCCGACAATCGTCTCGAATTTGATCAAGCGCAGTCAAGTGTTGATCGAACAGTTGAAACAAAACATTCAAACGAAGTCGGGATCGGCGTTATTCGATTTTATTCGGGAAGATATCCAGCAATTAATGAAGTTCTTGAGTGACCCGCAAGGTTTGAGTGTCATTATGGCCGTTATAAATGCTTCAAGATGGATCAATGAAAACATGAACGAGTGGTTAGGCGAAAAAAATGCGGCGGATACGCTTTCTCAATCTGTGCCGAACAACGTTACGTCGGAAATGGGTCTGGAGCTAATGGATGTCGCAGATGTGATTCGTCCCTATCCGGAGGTCATTGATTATTTGCAATATGTAAAAGCGGATAACTTTTTGGATGAAATCCATAAGTTTGACGGCGGGCAGGAAGCCCGAGACGCGATCTATGCTTTTCTCCAAAAATACGGAATGCGATGCACCGGAGAAATCGATATAACAAGAACGCGATGGAGCGAAAAACCGAGTATGCTTGTTCCCATGATCCTGGGCAACATTAGAAACTTCGAGCCCCATGCCGGCAGCTTGCAATTCAAACATGGGCGACAGGAAGCTATGGACAAAGAACAAGAGTTAATAAATCGATTGAAGCCATTACCGGATGGTGAACAAAAAGCCATAGAAACAAAACGAAGGATCGATCTCATCCGGAATTTCAGCTGTTACCGGGAATATCCCAAATACACTTGGATGAAACACTACTTCGTTTATAAGCAGGCTTTGCTGAAAGAAGCCGAACTACTTGTGAAAGCTAACGTTATTCAGAAAAAAGAAGATATATACTATCTCACGTTTGAAGAATTTCACGAAGCTGTAACAACTAATAAATTGGATTATGAGATAATCAGCAAACGAAAAAATGGTTACAGATTATATGAAAAACTGAATCCTCCGCGTGTTATAACGTCAGACGGTGAAATAATTGCCGGTGAGTACAAACGGGAAGATCTACCAGAGAATGCTATTGCAGGCCTGGCTGTCTCTTCCGGAGTTATAGAAGGAAGGGCTCGTGTCATCCTGAACATGGAGGATGCTGACCTGGAAGATGGGGATATATTAGTCACCTCCTTTACGGATCCCAGCTGGACACCATTGTTTGTATCCATCAAAGGACTAATCACCGAAGTTGGCGGTCTTATGACCCATGGAGCGGTGATCGCGCGTGAATACGGCCTGCCAGCAGTTGTCGGAGTGGAAAATGCTACTAAGATGCTCAGGGACGGACAAAGGATCAGGATGAATGGAACAGAAGGGTATATAGAAATACTATAATTGCATTGTATTTAAATCATAAAAGAAGAATATTCAAATTAGGGAAATCATTGAAATCATGGTGCTTTGCGGTCTATGGTAAGAACCCTGTCACTAGGACATATAAGGGAGCAGTAACTGAAGTTTGATATTAATGTCGTTAAGATTACCTTGAAATCAAGTCTTCTGTTAAAGGGCGCTTTTCCCTAATAAGAATAGCGCCAATATCTCTTATATGGAACGAGTCACAAGTGGTTTAATCCTGATGAAAGAACTATTACAAAGAAATGATGTTGGCGAGGGGGTGAATGACATTACTAAGATTGTTGAAGTTAATGACCTTAAAAAAAGTTACAAAGATTTTGAAGCCGTCAAAGGGGTAAACTTTACTGTAGACGATGGTGAAATTTTTGGATTTCTCGGCCCAAATGGGGCAGGGAAAAGCACGACAATTAACATGCTATCAACCATAAATAAGCCAACAAGTGGTGAGGCATTAATCAATGGATATAATATTGTTACGGATAAAAATAAAGTACGGGAAAGCATCGGACTAATTTTCCAGGAGTCAACACTTGATGAAAAACTGACCGCAAACGAAAACCTGATGCTTCACTGCAGGTTTTATAAAGTACCTAAAGAAAAGCGTGAGGAACGAATCAAAGAAGTATTGGAAATAGTGGATTTATCAGAAAAGCGCAAACAAGTTGTTGAAACTTATTCTGGAGGGATGAAACGCAGGTTGGAAATAGCGCGGGGATTACTTCATTATCCAAGGGTTCTTTTTCTTGATGAACCAACTGTTGGACTCGATCCACAAACGAGGAATCATATATGGGAATATATTTTGCGTTTAAAGAAAAAAGCCGGAATTACGATCTTTTTGACAACACACTATATGGACGAAGCGGAAATCTGTGATCGTATCGCCGTGATGGATCATGGCGATGTGATTGCACTTGATACCCCTGAGAATTTGAAGACCCAAATAGGCGGGGATATCATTGAATTTAGAACTACCGAAAACGAAAAAGCAAAAACAGAAGTAGAACAAAGGTACAATGTGGAAGTCAAGGAAGTTGACGATAAAATTACATTTCAAGTGAATGAAGGCAATGCATTTTTAGTTCAATTTGTAAAAGAATTCTCGATTGAGATAACCACTGTAAACTTGCGCAGGCCTACATTAAATGATGTATTCTTGCAACTAACCGGACGTGAGATTCGTGAAGAGACAGCTTCCAAAAAAGATAAAAAACCAATCAAAAGGAGGGGGAGCTGATGGAGGCAGTATTTGCCGTATGGCAACGAGATGTTATCAAGTTTTTCCGTGATAAAGGACGTTTAATAGGTTCATTCGCTATGCCATTCATGTTTCTAATATTATTTGGAAGCGGGATGAGTGGCGCCATGCAAGCAATGCTTGGTGGTGGCTCAAACAGTGGACCACTTGCCAATTTTGACTTTGTTGAATTCATGTTCCCGGGTATTATCGGTATGGTCGTCTTTAATACGGCGATATTTTCTGCCTTATCCGTTGTTCAGGATAAAGAATTCGGATACATGCGTGAAATCCTTGTGTCACCAATGTCCCGGGTATCGATTGCTATTGGTAAGGTTCTTGGTGGTACAACAGTAGCGGTTATTCAAGGATTAATGATGCTGATTTTTGTTCCGTTTATCGGTGTCTCCATTTCGCTTGCCATGATTCTCCAATTGATCCCAATCATGTTCCTGGTTGGTTTCACCATATCCGCCATTGGCTTATTGATTGCGAGTAGTTTAAAAACATCGCAAGGTTTTCAAATGGTTATCCAAATTCTTTTATTCCCAATGTTGTTTTTATCAGGAGCCATGTTTCCGCTAAATGGCCTGCCGTTATGGATGGACATCATTGTAAAAATAAATCCATTAACGTATTCCGTCGATATGTTTAAAGAAATTGTATTACAACCGGAAACAATGAGTGCACCCCTTCGACAGGCGATGGGACTTGACTTGGAAGTATTCGGTCATGTCATTTCCTTTACGGAAGAGATTATTGTAGTCGGTGTTATTGGTGCCATATTTGTCACTCTAGCAACAATGAAATTTTCCAAGTCGGAAGCATAACAAGCTCGAACTCAACAAAATCAGCAAAATCGGTATCAGTAATATATCTGTCCCTTAGAGACTTTATTGAACCTATACGAAAGAAGGGTCAAAAGTGGACTATAGAAAAGAAATGAAAACAAAAGCTAAAGAAACCAAATCCACTTGTGTGATCTATAAACTAACTAATACTCAAAACGGAAAAACCTTTGTTGGTTCTTTGTCCAACTTAAAATAACAAGCTTAGCTTTGGCTCAGAGGTTGAGTATATTCTTTGTACGGATTGCGGATTTATCATTGAAAGCTACGTGAAAAAACCAGAGAAATTCAAGGAGACACTTTGAAAAGTTTAAAGTTTAGGTTTTATCTAAGGTGGTGTGGACTGAAAGGATGGGAAACTGCCATTTGTAGGTTTGAGTTTAACCCTGACAGCGTATGGCATTATTGCATGCGGTGTACTGATAAAAAACCAGGGAGAATTTTATAGGATGGAATCCAGGGGGGGTGAAGGCGTTTATCATAAAATTGTTGTATTAGAGAAAATTGTTTACGTGGATACGATCACTGATGAGGAAGGGTACAAACGAAACCATGTCCGGCACACTGGTGCCAATGACGTTTGTTGAACACGAAGGAACAACGACGAAGTTGATAATGTGATATTGTTCCCAATACGCATCAGTCGTTGATCTGCAGAAAGTCATGGAAAAAGGTACCGTCAAGGAATTTGGCGAACAACTCGACTGCTTAGATGGCCCTCTGAAAGAAATCCAGTAAGGAAAATAAACGATGAGGTGATTTGAAATGGGATTGCAAGCGAAACAAATTTACGTAAATTTGCCGGTAAAAGACCTGAATAAATCTGTTGCTTTTTTTTCTTAGATAGGCTTTGAATTTGACCCTCAAGCTACGGATGAAAATGCAACAAGTATGGTGATTAATGAAAATACATTTGTAATGCTGCTCGTCGAAACGTTTTTTAAAACTTTTACCAACAAAGAAATTGCTGATACATCCAACAATACCGAAGCTATTCTGGCTATTTCCGCTGAAAGTAGAGAACAAGTTGATGAGCTTGTAAACAAAGCATTGGAAGCTGGCGGAAAGCCTGCAAATGACCCTATAGACCATGGATTTATGTACGGATGGAGTTTTCAGGATATAGACGGCCACCTTTGGGAAGTCATGTACATGGATGAAAGTGCGATGGATCAGGGGTGAACTACCGAAGATTTTTGTAGCAGAGATGGTGTCTCACAGGCATCATCTTCCTTTTACTTTTTTCAAGTGCTTTAAAGTGGGTGATACTATCGAAAACAATAAAAAGATAGCAAACTCAAGTTATTTCGATCTTAAATCTAAAAATAGTAAGGGGATGAACAGGAATAAGGTTTTTCATTTTAAATGAATTTATAATATTGCAGGACTAGAGATAGCGTAACTATATTACGGAAACGGGCGCTATTCCCTAATAAATGAGTAGCGCCAATATCTTATATAAGCGCCAGATTGTTGAGGGAAATTTTCATTAAAAATAAAATTATAGTGAGTGAGGAGGATTTTAAGATGGAAATTACAATCCAAAACACACAAAGTTTATACGAGAAACTATTGGCAACACCTGAAGAGAAGAGAGGAGAGTTTTATGAAAAAGAGTTTTTACAACCTTATCATGAACTCAAAGAGAAGTATTTGCCTTTCAACCCGGAATGGTTGGGTGCCTTGCCATTGACAGGGCATGACAAAGAAATGGAGGAAGCACTGGATAAACTTCAGGCTATTGATGCTTGGAAGTTAGCGAAAGAAACAATACAAAATGCTGGAAATAGATTTAAAACTGCAGGAGTACCTATACCTGAAAAAGTATTATTGGGGATTTTTTTGGGTGACTCTACAACTTTAGCAAGTACACAAGGTATAATGGGATTTGGTGGCATTCCAGGTTATATACAAATTGTTATCGCCCCAAATGAAAACAGTTTATCCATGCTTCAATCTGCTATTGCCCATGACTTCCATCATAATGTGCTTTTCAAAAATATTGACTGGAATTTCATGAATGATATTACAGTAGCAAAGTATTTGGCTGTAGAAGGATTGGCAGAGAGTTTTGCAGAAAGCATGTATGGCTTTGAGTTTGTAGGTCCTTGGGTCAAAGAAATTACTACCGAGGATTTAGAAAAATCTCGTGCCATAATTGGAGAAGTTCTCTCTGTCAAAGGATTTAGTGAAGTTCAAAAATATATATTTGGTGATCAGGTATTAGATTATGAAGTTATTGAATTGACAGGAACACCTCGCTTTGGAGGTTATGCTGTTGGGTACCACGCAGTCCAGGCGTTTCTTAAAAAAACAGGCATGTCCGTGGAGGAGGCTACACTTTTAGATGGTGAAGAAATTATGGAAAAATCAGTTTTTTTTAAGTGAAGTAATTTCTTCCTTAATTTCAAATTGGTTATAAATTTGTGACTGTAATCTTCCGCTAAAGGGCGTTTTTGATGAATAAAGGAAGCACCCAATTTTGTATTGAACATAGGGAAGAAAGTTAGTCTTTCATAAATCTTCTAGCAACCCAAAATTGATCGATTGGAAACGTGATAACGCCAATACAAAATGCAGAAAGTAAAAAGCTAATAGCCCACTTTTGATTCCGTTTAACACAACACAATTAACACAATTGATTTTGTGCTAGATTGCTTACAGTACTGCAAAAATAGCGATCTAAAAGTTCCTATCACACTATGTCCTATTTTTGCATGCTCGGAGTCCGCCCAAAGACCAACAAGTTCGGGGTGCTTGAAGGGATTGCGTGATAGTTCATCCGTTGGCAGACTTCTCAAAAAGTTAGCTGATTCTTTTAGTACATTATAGCGTTGTTTTAAAAGTGTAGTCACTTTTTTCCGTGGTAATATGTCTGTGAATGCAATACCAAACGCAAACTGCTGAATGTCGACATTAACAAGTGCCGATTCAAGAAAAGTTGCAATTTCGGATTCCCCTTGTTTTGTGGTTGTGTATTCCGTTCGCGATGGACCAAGTTTTACATCGTTCTTTGAATTTACTTTCTTGGTCATTCCCTGTGATTCAAGCTTATTCAAGGAAGTAATTTAACTGTGGACATTGAACACCCCCAATCCAAAGAATGAAATCATCTAATCAAATTTTAATTGTTTTACGATTTATTATACTAAATAGGTTCATCTAGGCAAATTTGACTAGAAGGGTGTTCATCAAGAACCTGTAATCGACGTAAACTTAAGAATGTAAGGAATAAGAAAGAAAAAAGTTGTTTTTAATCATTATAATAATGATAGATAGCTGAGAGGGGATTCAATTATGGATTACATTATTTGAACGAATAACTTAATAAAAAAAGTCAGCAGGAGGAACTTGTGCCCGATATTAACATCCATATTAAAAAGGGAAACTTACGAATTTATTGGTCAAAAAATGGTGCAGATAATGCTTACGGATATAACATGGCCATCAAAAGGGGAGATTTTATTATTTAACAAGAAGCTTACAGAAAAAGCGAAGTTAAGCAAAAAAGGGTAGGTTTATTTAGGAAAAATAACATAGTTTAATTATCAAATTATAAATTTAATTTGGATGGAGGTATTTTATGGATTTGTATTACGAAGTAAATGGTAGTGGCCATCCTGTGGTTCTTATGACTGGTGGTGCTGATGTACGGAACTGGTCATTTGTCGCACCTCATTTAGCCAAACACTACAAGGTCGTTGCTTTTGACGGACGGGGAACCGGGAAATCACCGTCCCCTTTAGAAGATGTCAACCATGTTGAAGATTTGCTGTCGCTGCTTGATCATCTAGAAATTAATCAAGCGACACTTATCGGTCACTCAATGGGTGGTCAAATTGCCACTGAATTTGCTTTAGATTACCCAGAAAGAGTTTCAGAACTTGTATTACTTGCGCCTGGATTATCCGGATTTAGCTATTCGAAGGAATTCGAGGAGAGTATGAAGACGATTCATGAAGCTGCCCCTAATATTGATAAAATGGTTAAGCTTTTGCTCAGTGATTCATCGTACCGTGTGGTAACGGCAAGTCCTCACCGCGATTTGATGGCTCAAATGCTCCGGTACCATATGAACCGAATGTTTGAATGGCCCGCAATTGAAATGGTTTGGCCGCAACCACCGGCTATCGAAAGATTAGGAGAATTGACGACCAAGACTTTATTAATAATCGGTAAGGAGGATTCACTCGATAACCATCGTGTTGCAGATTACTTTCAACAGCACTCAGACGCTCAGGTTGTAGAAATTCC
This sequence comes from Virgibacillus ihumii, assembly GCF_902726655.1. Lineage (NCBI taxonomy): Bacteria > Bacillati > Bacillota > Bacilli > Caryophanales > Bacillaceae > Virgibacillus > Virgibacillus ihumii. The sequence goes on along the minus strand of NZ_CACVAN010000001.1, from coordinate 889,775 downwards.
TGGTGCTGATCATACGGTCAATCTTACTCACCCTGAGAAGCTGTATCGTAAAATTACTGGTTTTATGAAGGAGTAAAAAGTTTACTATGTCATGACCTTATCAAGAGGATGAATATATAAAAATAAGGAGGAACATTAATGTCTGAAAAGGATGCGACAAATCATTTGAACTCTTATGTTGATGGGAAGAAACTTGTATTGGAGAAAGTATTTGATGCACCAAGGGAACTCGTCTTCAAAACGTTTTCAGAATCAGAACACTTAGCTAACTGGTGGGGGCACCGGCTGGAAAACAGAGAATAAATCATTTAATTTTAAGCCTGGAGGAGTTTGGCACTATTGTATGACTTGTGAGGATAAAAACCAAGAAGATCTTTATGGTCAAAAATCTTGGGGACCAGAATTTAAAATTTACAAACTATATATGGACCAATAAAGTTTTGTCATAGTTCAACAATAGGCGCATTTCTGTAGTAAGAAATGTGCTAATTTTTTAGGTCCATTTAATTGAATAAAAAGAAACGGCAAAAAAATAAAGGAATTGTTTTAGCAATCTAGAAGAAGTTCATAGTCATCATACGTGTTAACCTTAAAAAAACAAAAGGGAGAAGATGATATGAAAAAAACGCAAAATCATCTGGAACTACCAAATGTCGTATCACGTGACGAATGGCTTGTGGCACGTAAGGAACTGCTGACCAAAGAGAAGGAATTCACTAAGGAACGAGATGCGCTGAATGCTGAACGTCGCCGGCTCCCAATGGTAGAGATTAATCAGGACTATGTCTTTGAGGGTCCGCATGGTAAGACACGTCTGCTTGATCTGTTTGAAGGGCGTCTTCAACTTATCGTGCATCACTTCATGTTCGACCCCGATTGGGAAGCAGGTTGTCCGGCTTGCTCACTGGCAGTGGACAATATCGGTCATCTTGCCCACCTGCATGCACGAAATACGTCGCTGGCTCTGGTATCCCGTGCTCCACTTCCCAAGCTCCAACGCTACAAGGAGCGCATGGGTTGGAATATTCCTTGGTACTCATCTCACGATAGCAACTTTAACTATGACTTTCACGTGACGTTGGACGAATCCGTTGCCCCAATTGAATACAATTACTTGACTAAGGATGAGCTTGTTCAGAAGGGTGTGCCCGTTGATTCCGGACAGTCAATGGAAGTACCTGGTGTAAGCACTTTTCTTCGCGATGGTGAAAGAATTTTTCACACGTATACAACGTACGCCCGTGGAACTGATCTACTGCTTGGTAACTTCAATTATCTCGATTTAACAGCACTCGGCAGGCAGGAGGACTGGGAACAGCCATCCGGACGCAGCGACGGCAACGGAAAGACATGGCTTCGTCGTCATGACGAATATGAACACTCTTTTAACCCGGATTCTTGTTGCCACTCAAAAAAGAGTTAATGTTATTGGGTTTAAAGTGGATAATGATGGACAAAAGCAATTAAAAGATGTAGCAGAAGCTGCTGATGGTACGTACACAAATGTTCAAAATCAGTCCCAGTTACAGGAAGAGTTTGATAGATCCGCTGAAATAGCCAGTAAATGGCGTATGTGGCAAGCAGATGCCATGGGGGAAGCAAGAACCGAGGCAGTGAAACGAACAAAGATGATACGTGACATAAGGGGAGAATGGGTAGATAGATATCGACGTGAACGACATAACTTCGATAAGGTTGTAGATTATTTAAGTTATGAAGTAGAGAAGATAAACACGGACTTTGCCTTAGCACTGGGTGATAAACAGGATAAGCGTATGGATAAGTTAATGGAACTAAAAGACCAAATATGGGACGACTTGTGGAGTATAAAATCTCAGGATTTTGAGAAACCCAAGAAATCCATCCGTAAAAAATATGATGCGAATACGGATTAAACGGAGAAAGAAATTTACATTTTAAAAAATAGGAATAGTAACTAAGGAGTCAATAAGCACTCTTTTTTGTTAAGTTGACCTAAAGATAAAATGTTAAGCAATAGGGCGCGCTTCTGGAAGAAATTTTGGGAGTGTAATATTAACTGTGTAAGTAGGAATGCGTACGGTTCTTACTCACACAGTTTTTTTATTTGGTAAAATAGAATTACTAGACTAGAGGAGTGATTTTTATGGCAAAGCCGAAAAGAAATCCTTACTCCGAAGAATTAGCGAACAAGATTATTGAAGAATACCAGCCAAAGTCCGTTGAAGATATGCAGGACGCCCTAAAAGATATATTTGGACCCATGTTTGAATCTATGTTAAAGGGAGAGATGAATCATCATTTGGGGTATGAATCGAATGATAAAGCCGAAAAGGACACAGAGAACAGGCGGAATGGATATGGTAAGAAAAACATTCATACCAGTTCAGGTGCATTGGATATTCAAGTCCCTCGGGATCGTGACGGGTCATTTAATCCAAAACTTATCCCTAAACGGAAAAAGGATGTTTCGGCTATTGAAAGCAAGGTGATAGCCATGTATGCCCGTGGAATGTCCCAACGTGATATCTCCTCCACGGTGGAAGATATCTATGGTTTTTCGGTTTCCCATGACATGGTTTCGGACATTACAGACAGTGTATTACCTGATTTGGAAGAATGGCAGGCGAGGCCTTTAAGTAACTGTTATGCTTTCGTATTTGTGGACTGCATGTATACGACTATCCGGAACCAATATGAGACAAAGAAATATGCCGTCTATACGATTCTTGGCTACACCATGGAGGGAACAAAAGAAATACTTGGGCTATGGCTAAATGAAACAGAAAGCAAGCATAAGTGGATGCAGATTTTTGATGAAATCAAAGCCAGAGGAGTGGAGGACATTTTCTTTATTTCCATGGATGGTGTCAGTGGATTGGAGGAAGGAGCACAAGCCATTTTTCCAAACGTTGTCGTTCAACGCTGCATGGTTCACCTGATACGTAATTCTGTAAAATACGTTCCAAGCAAGGATTATAAGCCATTTACTCAAGCATTAAGAAAGGTATATGGTGCACCAAGTTTAAAAGCTTGTCACAGTGCCTTTGAATCCTTTAAACAACAATGGGCTGCCTATCCGGGGGCGATTGATGTTTGGATACGAAATTTTAATCATGTTGAACAGCTTTATGATTATGGAAGTGCCATACGCAAAGTCATGTATACTACAAACGCCGTAGAAAGTATCCACTCCAGCTTTCGAAAAGTAACGAAAAAAGGAGCATTCCCCAACGAGAATGCCCTGTTAAAACTATTGTTTTTACGAATTCGGGAACTGGAAGACAAATGGGATGGCGGACATCTCCGGAACTGGGCTATGGTTATGAACCAGCTTCTTGTACATGATCATTTCAAAGACAGGGTCTTAAAATATCTTGAGTAAGTTATGACTTACACACTTTATTTGACAAACCCGAAATTTTGTTCCGGAAGTGGTCCCTTTGTGGAATAAGGGGAGACTTTCCGCCCCGATCTTATTCCTTTATCCCAATAACTCTAATCCTTTTGTAATCTGCAATCCATGTATCTTCTTTAAACATGGTTTCCCTTAAATTATCTTCAACATTTGCGATGACCAGATTTAAGGTTTTACGATCTAATTCTTCAAACATCATCTTTCCGAACATTTCAATCCAGTTTCTCAAACCATTAGTGCCTTTTAGTGGTGTCGGTCTCTCAAAGAGATAAGCAAATGTAACCTTAAATCCGGCTTTCTCCATCAGAGTTGTTTACTCGCCAATACCGGGGAAGAACCAAGGAAATCGTTCTTCATGATAATGAATAAGAAAGTGCCTTTTTGAATTGGAGAGATTGTTTGACATCACGGTGTTTTGATTTATAATGAAAATATATTCATTCATTAAAAAAAGGGGGGTATAAATGCAATCAGGAGATGGTAAGTTTAAAGTTGTAAAAGCGGATAAAGTTGATATAGATGTAAGAATGCAGATGTCTAAAATTTTTGCGGAAGGATTCTCACAGTGGCTCGACTATTTTTCCAAGGATAAAAATAAAATTGCAAAGGCTTTTGCGCATATGTTTGTTTTAAATCAATTTTATGTGGTTATAGCAAATGATAAAGTTGCTGGAATGGCTGCATGTACAGATGGTAAAACTTTATCGATACAACTTAATAAAAAAGAGTTGAGAAAGCACTTAGGATTTTTTAAAGGTATCATTGCAGGTATTGTTTTAAAAAAAGAATGGGAAGCCCCTTTTGAAAATTTTCCTCCCAATTCAGGTTCGATTGAATTTGTTGGAACGGCTAATGAATTCAGAGGAAAGGGCGTGGCATCGCAAATTATACGACATATTCTTGAAAATGCTCCGTACAGTGATTACGTAATTGAAGAAGTTGCCGATACGAATTTTCCTGCCATGAAATTATATAAAAAGTTGGGTTTTGAAGAGTATAAAAGGACGCCTCTTCCAGAAAAGAGTGTCCAGAAAAGTGGAATCAATAATTTATTGTCTTTGAAATATATGAAATAGTAAGTATAGATAATAAGGAAAACATGATTGGTTAATAGGAGGGAAATTCTTGCCTAGAACGGAAGAACAATATGAGGCAATGAGAACTGCAACTAGAAATAAAATCCATTCAGCCGCAATAAAGCTGTTTGCAAAAAGGGGGTTTGCAGCTACAAGTGTAAAGGATATTGCGGACAGTGCGGGAATCAGTATCGGGCTGATGTACCGTCACTATAAAACCAAAGGGGATTTATTTAATGAACTGGTTTCTTATGCTGCAGAAGGGTTAGACAAGGTTGTGAAAAAGTTTCAAAGTGATGAGTCACCAAAGGAATTAATTCGACTTTTTACGCTGGACATTTTGAATGATCTTGATAATGATGAGGAGGTTGCAGAATTTTATATGCTTATGAACCAATCCTTGAGCATGGAAGAACCTTCTTCTCAAATACAGGATCTTAACAAACAGAGTGAAGCATTATTAAACCAAACAACTCATTTAATCGAAAAAGGCCAGGAACTTGATCAATTTAAACAGGGGAATGCTTCAGAAATGGCTTTTTACTATTTCGCTTCCATACAAGGATTGATGATGATAAAAATTACTATTGGAGAAAGGTTCAAAGCGCCTAATCTTAAAATAGTAACAGAATTTTTGATTAAGGATTACCATGATTGAAGATTCACTTTATAAACAACCGCATTTTTCAATAGAAAATGCGGCTTGTTATTTTCAAAATTAAAGGATTTAGATTCACTAAACACTAAGACGCAACCTGCATAATTTCTGTATCCAATGCAGCTACTTTCTCGGCTTTCGTAATAAAGCCTAACTCGACCATCCGATGTAATACGATTTCTTGACGTTCTTTTGCCTTTTGCGGATACTTGATCGGCGAATAATATTCCGGAGCTTTCGGCAAAGCTGCCAGCATTGCCGCCTCAGCCAAACGAATGGTTTCTTTTTGTCCGTCAGTACGTACGGTCTTTTCAAAATAAAGTTGAGCCGCCTGTTCAATGCCAAACTTTCCATGGCCGAAATAGATGTCATTCAAGTACATCTCAAGAATTTCTTTTTTCGAGTATTGCTGTTCCAGATTCACAGCGATGATCATTTCCTTCAACTTGCGGGGGATGGTTTTTTCAAAGGATAAAAACAAATTGCGTGCAAGCTGCATCGTAATCGTACTCCCGCCTTGTACGAATGCCCCGGCTTGGATATTCGTCCACAGTGCCCGGCCCAGACTAATCGGATCAACACCGAAATGTGACATGAAACGGTGGTCCTCAATGGCAATAAAGGCTTTCCATACGTAATCCGGCATTTCTTGAATTGACACATACTCGCGGGTTGATTCCGCGTTTCCTGTAGAAGGATTCTGCAATTGTTCAATCTTCTCTTGATCAATCAAGACATTACCAGCTGCATTAATTGCGGTAAGTCCTGCAAGGGATAAGACGGCTAATATAGCAAAAAAGAGGAGGAACCGTTTGAACCTCAGCTGTCTGCGCTTTTTCTTTCCCTTTTTACGTTTTTGCATTCTGGAATCGGCAACCGTGTTAGATATACTCATCACAGTTAGGCCTCCTTATAAGTTGATCCATTTTCGTTTTCTTATATGAGGTATCGCCAACGTTTGTATGGGGTAGTGACAGGGAACCTGTCGCTACCCCTTTAAACCCTGATCAAACTTGGAATATTAAGCTATTCAATAAGCCCGCTTCTGAAAAAAACTTAACCCTCCAATAAAGAATACAAGAAATCCCCCAATGACTACAATAAATAACGATTCAGCAGAAAGAAAAGTAAAATCACCCATCCCTACAGATAACGATAAGACAAATAAAACCGTAGAAAACTTAAAGGAAGTAATTTCCGAAACAGAAGCATTGTAGAACTACAACGGGCGCCCTAATTGAATAGTGTGTCCTTCCGAAACTTGGCAAGTTTGTTGAAAAAGTCATAGTAGGTCAAGGTCTTAACCCTTACCTCAAATAAATAGTATAAATTTGTACTTGAACCTTACGTAAGGTAATGTTTTATAGTTGTATAACGACAATTCATTACGTAAGGAAAGGATAATTGATATGAGAAACAAGATTATAAAGGCTTTGGTCTTTGATAAACAAGTCCGTCTATTTATTTTAGATAATACAGCGTTAATTGATGAAATCATCAGTTTAAATAGGCAAAATCATCGATTGCTTAATCTTGCTCTAGGTAAAACAATCTCTGGGATTAGTCTGCTTTCAGCAACTATGAAGGGAGAGCAAAGATTGAGTGCTATTATTACAATGAGTAACCCTAAATATAGGATATTCGCGGATACAGATGCACATGGTAATATTCGTGGATATGCTAGTCAAAGTCTTTTAAAGGCTAAAGGTATGAAAGATGTTTCCTTTAAGGATCTCATTGGACATGAAGCATCCATTCGTATGATTAAAGGATCGGATATGAATCAATTTACGGGAATCACAGACATGCCTTATCAGAACATTGACGATGACCTTTCCCATTACTTTAAGCAAAGTGAGCAAGTGGAAACGTACATAGAAACAAACGTATGTTTGGATGAAAAAAATACAATTCTTTATAGCTATGCCATGTATGCACAATTGCTTCCAGGTGCCCCCGAATATTTGTTAAACGAAGTTAAAGAAAAGATAGATACGAACTCAACCATCTTTAAAAACCTTAAAGATATGAACAGTATACAGATCAACAAAAATTTAAAAGAATACTTCAGCGATTCAGAAGTCATAGGTCAGCATCAAGTTCAATTCTGGTGTGGATGTTCAAAAGAAATGTTCTATGGATTACTATATTCCATGGAAAGTAAAGACTTATTGGAATATATTCATGCTAATAAGTCGATTGAATCCAGCTGTCATATCTGTGGAAGGTCTTATCTATTTTCACCTCCTGAAATCAAAACCATTTTACGATGATGTGTGGGAAGTGTAATTAAAAGCTAATCTAATCTCAAAGTACAACTAAGTTGGATAAAAGCCCTATTATTAGTCCACATTTAAAACAGACTGAATTTCATTAAAAATTTTTGCTTTTGGGCTTGCAACTTACGTGACGTAAGGGATTACAGTTGAGGTACAGATAAGCAACAGGATTGAGAGGGCGATTATTTTGAAGAATTATTGGAAAGTTGGAGAACTTGCGAAGCTAACAGGATTAACGGTAAGGACCTTGCGTTATTATGACCAAATCGGATTGTTTTCTCCTTCCGATCACTCCGAATCTGGTCATCGGCTTTATAATAAGTCGGACCTCTCAAAGCTGCAGCAAATCCTGTCTTTAAAACACATTGGCTTATCGTTGGGAGATGTACAATCTGTCCTAGCCGGCAGCGGCAGTTATAGTGCATCAGAAGTCTTGTCTATTCAAATAACTCGTTTGAAAGAGGATATACAAAAGCAACAAGATCTTTTAAATGAGTTAACGAATGCATTAGCTTTAATTCAAAACCAGCAAGTCTTATCGGTTGAAGAATTAACAAAATTATTAGGAGTGATGAAAATGAATAAAGAAAAATACTTTTCGAAAGACCAGTTAGATCAAATGAAAAAGCAATATGATAGCATGGATAAAGAAGAATTAAAGAAGGCAGAACAAAAATTTGATTTGGTTATGGAAAAGCTTCGTAACCACATGGAACAAGGTACGTCTGCAACGGATAAAGATGTTCAAAGTCTTGCTAATCAATGGCAAGAGCTTGCAGGGATGTCAGGATCGCAAAATGATCCTGAGTTTATAAAGGCTGCTGAAAAGTTCCATGAAGAAAACCCTGGAAATGAATTGCAGCATGGTGTAGATGCAAAAATTTATCAGTACATTGGTAAAGCCTTGCAGAGTAACTAAGAACATGAACTAATTATGGATAGTGCGGATTGGCTTTGAAATAAAATTGAACCGTTTATAAAATAGATAAAGTAGTTGCGTAATTCTCTGTTGCACCTGATTAGTGATAAACGGGAAGCTAGAAAATCCCAAATATCATTTCCATTGTTTATAAAACGCGACAGTGGCTTCAGCCATTTTAAGGATCTTATCATGTAATTCTTTAGGTTCAACCACTTTTATTCGATTAGCAAAACCTAAGATATATCCCTTAGCCTCATCTTCGGTATCAAAAGAAAGCTTCACAGATATCCAGTCGTTCTGAACATAATTGTCGACTTCAACAATTTGAACAAATCGACTTGAGAATTTTAGCCATGTCAAAATAGACGGCGCTACTTTCACCGACACTTCGTAACGAGGCAGTTTTTCTATAAAGGCTTTTGTAGAGGACTCCCAATACTGAGCGAGGTTGAAATACTCCGGCCTTTTAAATGTTTCTTCCGTGGGCATTGCAGAACGAATACGTGATGCCCTATAATTTCGGATCTCATCATTTTCCTTGGAAGCAATGAAATACCAGCGGTTTCCCTTAGCTACTAGACCCAGTGGCTGTACAATACGCTCGTTTGTCTCTCCGTCTGCACGCTGATACTTAATTTTTAATTTTTGTTGCCCCCAAATGGCATTTTTAAGGATTTCGAACGACTCGATCTTTTCTTTTCGCTGGTGCCATGTGCTTGTGTCAATGTGAATACGATTCCAGACATCTTTAGCGTTTTCACGGTAAATGGAAGGCAGTGAAGCAATCAGTTTATTCCTAGCTTCTTCGGAAGTACGGGCCAACCCTAGATCATCAAGTAAGTGTGTAGACTGGGGAACGAATAACGCACGAATTTCAGATTCCTTCAGACCTGTTAAATTGGTACGATAATCTTCAAGTAATGACCAGCCACCGTTTATACCTCGTTCTGCTGTAACCGGGATACCGGTTCGACTTAATGCCTCCATATCCCGATAAATGGTTCGCTCGGAAACCTCCAATTTCTCTGCTAATCGTTTAGCTGTTATTTGTCCGTGGGATTGTAATAACATAAGTATGGATACTAGTCTATCTCCTCTCAATATAATCACCCCTTCAAAAAATTTATTATAATTATTTAATAAAATATGACAAAGGATGTCAAGAATACTCCAGTATATTGAAAATAACATATACATGGAGGATTGGTACACATGGAATCATTAACTGGAAAGATTGCACTAGTAACAGGCGGAAGCAGAGGGGCTGGACGTGGCGTTGCGGTCGAATTAGGAAAAGCTGGAGCAACTGTTTATGTTACAGGAAGAAGTACTAGAGGGAGATCGACGAATAATTGGCCAGGAACGATTGATGATACTGTATCACAAATAAAAGCGTACGGCGGGAAAGGAATAGCCGTTCGTTGTGATCATAAGAATGATGCAGAAACAAAATCAGTTATTGAACGCATTCGTAAGGAACAAGGAAAGTTAGATATTCTTGTTAATAATGTATGGGGTGCACATGATCTTTCAATCGAAGCCAGACCTTTTTGGGAATTGTCTTTGGAACATTGGGATACGATGTTCACTGCTGGAGTGCGGGCTCAGTTGGCCACGAATCATTTCGCCATTCCGTTACTTCGGGAGAATGAACATGCTCTCATCGTTCACACGACCTTTTGGGACGAAGACAAATACACGGGACAGTTTTATTATGACTTAGCTAAAAATGCACTGATACGAATGTCGTATGGATTATCAATAGAGTTGAAAAAGGATAACATAGCGGTTCTTGCTGTTTCACCTGGTTTTATGAGAACGGAGCTAGTGTTAAAGCACCATAAGTCAGATGAGGAACATTGGCAAGAGTCAGAGGAATTAATACGAACCGAAACACCTTATTATGTTGGACGTGGCATAAAGGCACTGGCAAGTGACCCGGATGTCATGGAGAAAAACGGGCAAGTGTTACGAGTTGGCGACTTGGCAAAAGAGTACCAATTCACCGATATAGATGGTCAGTATATTCCTCCATTTACAATTTAAACATTAAAGATTATACCCAATAAATATTCCTAAGGCGGTGTGATGGTGAACGAAAACGATTATATCAAGCTTCAAAGAGTAAATGAAAATAATTTAAAAGACATATCTCTTAAAATTCCAAAAAAGAAAATAACCGTATTTACAGGTATATCCGGATCAGGGAAGTCATCCATTGTCTTTGATACAATCAGTAAGGAAGCACAACGGCAATTGAGCCAAACCTTTACGACATTTATCCAAAATCGATTACCAACATACAGTCAACCTGAGGCATTATCTATTGAGAATCTCTCTCCTGCTATGGTGATTGACCAAAAGCGTTTAGGAGGAAATGCACGTTCAACACTTGGTACAATCACAGATATCTATTCATTGCTGCGATTGTTATTTTCTCGTATTGGAAAACCGTCTATTGGTGAATCCAAAGTTTTCTCCTTCAATAATCCGGAAGGAATGTGTCCAAAATGTCAAGGAATCGGACGGAGGATAGAGCCGAATGAAGAAAAATTATTCGATAAGGCAAAGTCACTTAATGAAGGAGCGATTTTGTTTTCCACTTTCTCCGTGGGGACCTGGTATTGGCAGAAACATTTAATCTCAGGTATATTCAATCCAGACAAAAAGTTAATGAATTACACGGATATAGAGTGGCAAACGTTGCTACATGGAAAAGATAAGAAAATCGTATTGCCCTTGAAAAATGAACCCGTCAAGTATTTTGAAGGTGTGGTAGACAGGTTTAGACGCATGTACTTGGAAAAAGAGATCAATCAATTATCGAATAATGTTAAGAAATATATCACCTTAACACATTGCACGGCATGCAATGGAACTCGATTAAATCAAGAAGTATTAAATTGTAAAATTAATGGTTATAACATTGCGCAGCTCGCTGCGATGGAAGTAGGAGAACTGATAAAGGTAATAGATACCATAAAGGATCCAGTAGCAAGACCGATTATTTCCAATATTGCAGGTCGATTACATCATCTCATGGACATGGGACTTTATTATCTTACGCTAAACCGTGAAACTTCAACTTTATCGGGCGGTGAATCTCAGCGCGTTAAAATGATACGACATCTTAACAGCAGTTTGACGGACATGATTTACATTTTCGATGAACCAAGTATTGGATTGCATCCCCGTGATGTACACAGACTCAATCGGATGCTGCAAGAACTCCGGGACAAAGGGAATACCGTAATTGTGGTAGAACATGACCGGGATGTGATTGAGATCGCTGATTATATTGTAGATATTGGACCAGAGGCAGGTACAAATGGAGGCGAAATTGTTTATGAAGGAAATGTGCTTGGGTTATACGATGCTGAAACATTAACCGGGAGATATATGAGGGCTGAACAACCGATAAAAACGGAAACCCGCGAACATAATGGATACCTTCCCATTGTCGAAGCCTCAAAACACAACCTAAAGAACGTGACTGTTGATATTCCTTGCGGAGTGCTTACAGCAATTACCGGAGTGGCAGGTTCGGGGAAAAGTACATTGATTTTTGATGAGTTTGTGGCACAGCATCCAGATGCCATTGTGATCAACCAAAAGCCTGTAGGTACCTCAATTCGATCAAACCCTGCGACATATACGGGCATTATGGATGCTATCAGAGATTCGTTAGCATGCCAACAAGGTAAGTAAATCACTTTTTAGTTTTAATGCAAAAGGGGCCTGCCCGGAATGCCAGGGGAACGGATTTATTTATACGGACCTTGCGTTTCTTGAAGGTATGAGAACCACTTGTGAAACCTGTCATGGTAAACGGTTTAAAGATGAGGTGCTTCAATATAAGTTAGATGAAAAATCCATCTCAGATATTTTAGACATGACAGTAATTGAGGGACTTCAATTTTTCGATAGAGAAGATATTTGCCGTACATTACAGGCACTACATGATGTTGGAATAGACTATCTAACACTGGGACAACCTCTAAGCACTCTTTCAGGAGGAGAATGCCAGCGGGTTAAACTTGCTGGCGAGTTGCACAAAGGGGGAAATGTCTATATTTTGGATGAACCCACCACAGGTCTGCATATGTCGGACATCACCAACTTGTTGGACATTTTAAATCGTCTGGTTGAAAACGGAAGTTCTGTAATGGTGATTGAACATAACATGGATGTCATAAAACAAGCGGATTGGATTATCGACCTCGGCCCTGATGGAGGAATCAAAGGTGGGGAAGTTATGTTTGAAGGTACTCCCAAGCAAATGTCAGGGGAAGGTCAAACATTAACAGCACGGTATCTCAGAGAAAACTAACCAGTATTCCACAAAAGGGCGCTAATCTCTAATAAGGATTGGCGTTGATATTGCATCATGGGATATAAACAATTCGAGGGCGAGAATGAAGAACAATTAAATTTAGAAATGAAACGTATTCAGAATTTGTTTTTCGATTCATTGATTGAGTTTAAACAGCTAATTGACATAGATCCACACTAATTAAAAATAGGTTGCGTTTCTTGTATGTTCAAATTAAATTATACCATATATTTTCACAAACTATCAGTCTTTATTTTTTCTTTTTTATTGGTATTATTGTGCATACCATAGAATGGAGGTAGATGGGTGATTGATTATAAAATAAAAACAAAAGAAAACTTTACTGAAAAAGTAGGGGAACTAGTATGGATGCTTGAACATTCGAGGGAAATTACATGGAGTGAAGTCTCTAATTTAAACCAAAGCGATTTAGATTACTTACCAAATGATAATTCAAATTCAATTGGTTCTCTTTTATCACATATTGCCTCAATTGAGTATGTTCATCAAATTATTTCGTTTGAAAAAAGAGATTTAACAAAAGATGAATACCTAAAAAGGGGAACATCTCTGGAGTTAGGAGATAAGGCAAGAGAAGTGATTAAAAATCATTCTATTGATTATTATTTAGATGAATTAACACAAGTTAGAGAAAATACAATAACCCATCTTAAATCCAAGGATGATAACTGGTTATTTGAGGAGAATAAATGGGATAATGGCGTACCTTATAACAATTATTATCTATGGTTTCATGTTATGGAAGACGAAATCAACCATCGTGGACAGATCAGAACAATCAAAAGATTGTTGGGAAATAGGTAAACCTTGTTCAACTATACGATCGGGCGTCATTCCGCAATAAGCCTTGGCGCCCAATACATACGCAAGTTCTAAGCTATATTTCTTTAATGTTATTTTGCAATTTGGGTAGCCCATATTGGGATGGATAGAATGCTTGCCTATGGATTGAAATATCCACAGTTTTAGGATACTCATTTGAAAAGTATCTGAGTGGTTTTTATTTATACGAACGGGCGCAAGAATTGTAAATGAGTTCAGGAAATGAATAAAGGATCAATTAGGTTTGCTGAAAAGATAGGGATGAGACAGAAGATGCTAAAATGGATCAAGATTATGAAATTATGCATTTTAGGAAGGTGGGGTTGATTTGTTAATAAAACCAAACAAATTGCAAAAGGGAGATAAAGTTGCGACAGTAAGTCCCTCTTGGGGAGGGGCAGGGGACGCAGAACTTAGATGGCGGTATGAGCAAGGTGTAAAGAGGTTGGAAAATATTTTTGGACTTGAGGTTGTTCCAATGCCCAATAGTTTGAAAGGTTCTGATTATATTTATGAGAATCCACAGTCACGTGCCGAAGATTTAATGGAGGCGTTTAAGGATAAAAGCATTAAAGGAATCATTGCTAATATTGGTGGTGAAGATAGTATTCGTTTACTACCGTATATTGAATTCGATGTAATTCGTGAAAATCCTAAAATTTTTATGGGCTATTCCGACGTGACAGTTTCTCATTTGTTTTGTCTTAAAGCAGGAGTAAGTTCCTTTTACGGTCCAGCCATTTTGACGGATTTTGCTGAAAACGTTGAAATGGATCCCTATACTATTGAAATGTTGAAACGCACACTTTTTTCTGATGAAGTTATTGGTGAAATCAACCCTGCCCAAAAATGGACGAGTGAACATTTGGAATGGGATGCAGTAAATAAAAATCAACGACGAACAATGCAACTAAATACAGGATATGAAGTGCTGCACGGATCTGGAGTTGCACAAGGGAGACTTATTGGCGGTTGCATCGACGTTTTGGAGTTCGCAAAAAGTACAGAAATCTGGCCAGAACCAAAATATTGGGAGGATAGCATTCTCTTTTTTGAAACCTCCGAAGAGAAACCGGAACCCGATCTTATAAAATATTGGCTTCGTAATTATGCCGCACAGGGCATACTGCAAAAGGCAAGCGGTTTAATCTTCGGCAAACCAATGGATGAGAGGTATTATGAATTATATAAAGAAGTCATTCATCAGGTTATGAGGGAAAATAATTTAGAAAACTTACCTGTTCTTTATAACCTGAATTTCGGTCATACTGAGCCAAAATTAGTTTTGCCGTATGGTGCAATGGCGGAGATTGATTGTTCCAAGAAAACTTTTTCAATTCTGGAAAACGGAGTTAAGTAGTGTAGAATATAATCAAACTTGATATTCATCCAAAAAGCCAGTTTTCTGGTGATTATCCTTAATGCTATGCGGCTAAAGAGCTTTAACCGCAAAAACATGAAAAAAGCGCAAAAACTTTATACGGCTCCAGCACATGCTTAAGCATGACGCAAGAGGAAAATACGTGAAAGACAACATACGCAAAACAGCAGATGTATTAGTAAGAACTAGCCATTCACTTGTAGCGAGTCTTGTAGGGCCTGTGCTTGTATGAGCTAATAAGTAAATTTATCCGGAAAAAATAGACATTATTTTTCAGCAAACACCAACAAGACAGGATAAATAGTAAGGGAAATATCGTACGTTTAGACGTAGAAATAAATGGGGATATTACAACAATGAATCTATATAGACGGTGGCGCGGGAAAATGGAGCGCCGATAGAGGAATATGACAAGAAAGATTAAGCCTTTGATTCAGTTAGAGGAAACGGCGAGATAAAACCAGCTGATTAAGCTGGCTTATTCAAACAAAGATCATGAATTAGAAGAAAAAAGAAATTTTAATGATTAAAGTTTGAAAGAGATAAGCTCTTCCCAGAAATAGAGGAGAAAGGGTTTTTGTCAGACAAAAATTCACAATAGCCACTTGTCCATTTTTACCGGGGGAACAAATCAAACGTCATAAAGTCGTCATGGGTTGCTTTTCGGAATGTAGGAAGATGGCATTTAATTAACAGCTAAACTTTGAATAACGGTGACTCCCTTTTTCAGTTCACAGAATTTCTAATTACTTAAATCAATCCAGCTAGCTCAGACCCCAAACAGATCGGAGGCAACCTTATGGGAGACAAAGACAACCAGGAATTATCGCACCAAGCCAACAGCACACCAAAGGAAGTTGAAAGGCAGTTTTTTCTTCCATCACAGGTTATGCGGACGTTCGGTGAAAAAGGGAAAGAGCATCTTAATAAAAATATGCCATCCCAGTTCATTCTGTCTTTAGCAGCCGGATCATTTATGACCTTTGGGGCTGTTTTTTCGGTATTGCTTTCTCTCGGCGTTGATGCTAAAGGACTGGCCTATTTATTGCAGGGACTTGGATTTGCAACAGGTTATCTAATGGTATTTATATCAGGATCTGTTTTGTTTACCGAAGTGAATGTGCTTTTGCCAACATATTATTTGCAAAAATCTTATTGGAAGAAACATAAATACCTTAAATTCTGGGTTGCAACCTATATTGGCAACATTGCAGGCGCGTTGTTTGTTGCCCTGTTAATAATTGGTTCAGGCTCCATGACACCTGAATTCACGAAAGGACTTGAAACCCTTCTTGGTCATAAAATGCAATTTGCTGAGCATGGTTGGATTGGCTGGATTCAGGTCGTTTTGTCGGGGATCGTCGCCAATTGGCTTATTGGCATGGCTGCTTTTTTAACAACCTCGGCCAGAGATATGATCGGCAAAATTATGGGCACAGCGTTGCCTGTTACCCTTTTTGTGGCAGGTAACTTTCAGCACAGCGCGGCAAATATGGGCTATTTTAGCCTTGGTCTATTTGCATCCGACAACTATGAATGGTATGAATATTTATTATTTAATCTCATCCCGGCAAGTATTGGCAATATTATTGGTGGTGCCATCTTTATTTCCTTGCTCTTTTCTTATGCATATCGGAAAGAGATCCGGAGATAAAATCGGATCAGACCGGCTGCCATAGTCGATAAACTTTGGAAGCTCGGTGACTGCCAATAAAACCCGTTTTGGATCAGGAGTTAACTCTTTATACAGTCGGGTAAGGACTGGCTTTTAAATGATACCATTATAAGGGGAAGTTTTGGATTTCCCATAAGGGAAGGTTTTCTAAAAAGTATTTCACGGTTATAATTTTCTTATGTTATAATTGGTAATACAAACGGATGTTCGCAGAGGGTGTTAGTCATGCAGCCTAAAAAAGGCAAGGTTATTTTTCATGTCGATATGAATTCGTTTTATGCTTCCGTGGAAATGGCCTATAATCCAAAATTGAAGGGGATACCTTTAGCTATTGCCGGCAATCCCGAAGAGCGAAAGGGAATTGTTGTAACGAGCAGCTACGAAGCGCGGGCCAAAGGTGTCAAAACAACGATGCCGTTATGGCAGGCAAGAAGGTTGTGTCCGGAACTGCGTGTGCTTCGTCCGAATTTCGATCGGTACCGGACTGCTTCACGGGAAATCTTCAAGATGATGGCTGAAATCACTCCTCTCGTTCAGCCGGTTTCCATTGATGAAGGGTATATGGATGTTACGGATAGTACGGAATTTGGAACCCCGCTGGAGATTGCTGATAATCTGCAGTCCAGGATTAATCGTGAATTGGATTTGCCAAGCAGTATTGGCATCGCTCCGAATAAGTTTTTGGCGAAGATGGCTTCTGACATGAAGAAGCCAATGGGAATTACTGTATTACGCAAACGTGACCTGCCGTACAAACTTTGGCCGTTGCCAATTGCAGAAATGTATGGAGTAGGTGAAAAAACTGCCGAAAAATTGCAAGCAGTTAATATCAATACCATTGGAGATCTGGCAAAGGGGAAACTATATCAACTAAAACAGGTGCTCGGAATAAACGGTGAACGTTTGCAGAACAGAGCCAACGGTATTGATACAAGGGCAGTGGATCCGGAAGCTGTACATGAATTCAAAAGTATTGGCAGCTCACAAACATTGCCGGCTGATACAACAGATGATACCGAGATTCGGCAGTTGATGGGCAAGCTTGCTGATAATGTGGAGCGGCGCATGAAACGGAAACAGGCTGCAGGAAGAAGTATTCAGATTACCATCCGCTACTATGACCGGAAAACCATTACCCGGAGCAAAAAGCTGCAGACCTATATTGAAAACAAGGACGACATTCTGTATTTTGCTAATGAATTACTGCATAAGCACTGGAATCTGGAGCCGATCCGCCTGCTGGGAATTACTGTTCAAGACGTGGAAGAAAAGCAGTATATTGCTAAGCAATTGGATTTGTTTACGTATGAAAAAGAAGCGGATAAAGAAAAATTGTACGACACCATCGAAAAGCTGACCCAAAAATACGGGAAAAGTACCTTCAAACAATTAAAAAACGATGAAAAAGACGATCAACAGCCAAGAACAAGCTTTCAAAAAGATTTTTTGGATGATTATCGCAAAAAATAGCAAGGTTATTGGTAGAAAATTTCCATAAAAACTGTCTCGCTCACTATGTAATGAAGTGTTAATCAAATACTATAATTGATCTTCCTAAGGACATAGATTCGGAATACGATCCGAGTCTATGTCCTTTTTAGTTTGCATGTAATATCTTATAAAATTATTTAAATTTATTGTTGAATAATTATGCAATAATATGTATAATTATTCTCAAATCATTTTACGGGGGAGATATTCATGAAGGTAGGAATTATCGGTGCAAGCGGTTATGGCGGTGTAGAATTAATCCGCAACTTGCATAACCATCCAAAGGTTTCACTTGAGTTGCTGGTTTCCAGTTCGACACAGGGCGAACAGCTCACGGATCAATTTCCACAGTTGCACAATATTATGGAGCTGCCACTGAATGGATTTAATGAAAATGAAATAAGTTCACGGGTTGATATTTTATTTTTTGCAACTCCAGCCGGTGTAGCCAAGGATCATGCCCCCGGTTTTGTAGAAAAAGGAATTCAATGTATTGATTTATCAGGAGATTTTCGATTGAAGCGCGGAAGTTTATACGAAGAATGGTATAAAGATGCACCAGCCCCGCAAGAATATCTCGACATGGCAATTTATGGGCTTCCTGAATTATATCGGGATGAAATTAGTAAGGGTAATTTTATTTCAAACCCTGGCTGTTATCCAACGGCAGCATTACTTGGGATGGCTCCATTGTTGAAATCAAATTTGGTGAATTATTCCACACCGGTTATTGTTGACGGAAAAACAGGCGTTTCCGGAGCTGGAAGGAAGCCAGCAAAGGGGATGATGTTTTCGGAGATTAATGAGAATACGAAAGCATATAAGCCTGGAAGTCACCGGCATGCACCCGAAATGGAACAGATTGCTGCGGATATATCTGGCAAAGAGTCAGCGGTTATTTTTAATCCGCACCTTGTTCCGATGACTAGAGGGATTTTATGTACGATATACATACAGTTGAATGAGACGATCAAAAATGTGGCAGTCAATCAACTGTACGAAAATTTTTATCAGGATGATTTTTTTGTAAGGGTGCGTCCTGAAAAAAGTTTACCCGCAACTAAAGATGTCTATGGAACAAATTTTTGTGATATTGGTACTTCAGTTGACCAGCGTACAAATGTATTGTCTGTTATTTCCGTTATCGACAACCTAGGCAAGGGTGCAGCAACACAAGCGATTCAAAATATGAATCTTATTAACGGATGGAATGAACAAACAGGTCTTGATGTGGTACCTGTTTATCCATAAGGAGGGAGTGATTCATGGTGGTAGAAACCAAACAGCCTATTAATAATTTGAGCGTCATGGAAGAGGGAGTTACAGCACCAAAAGGGTTCCATGCCGGTGGGTTGCACTGCGGCATGCGTCGTAAACGGAAGGATTTGGCCTGGTTGTATTCAGAAGCTCCCGCAAATGCAGCAGCTGTATATACTACTAATCTATTTCAGGCCGCACCGCTTAAAGTCACAAAAGAAAGCATAGCCACCGAGCAATTGCTGCAGGGATTAATTGTGAATTCTGCGATAGCCAATGCATGTACTGGTGAACAAGGACTTCACAATGCATATCAAATGCGCCATTGGTTTGCTGAAAAAGTGGGGTTGAAAGACCATGATGTTGCAGTGAATTCAACCGGTGTTATTGGTGAACAACTTCCAATGGATAAGCTTAAAAATGGAATTGAACAAATTACGATGGAAGAATCCATCGATGAAAATTTTAATCAGGCAATATTGACGACAGACACATTTACCAAGTCCGCTTCGGTACAGTTGCAAATAGATGGTCGGACTGTAACCATCGGGGGTTCTGCGAAAGGTTCCGGAATGATTAATCCGAATATGGCAACAATGTTTGCTTTTTTGACCACAGATGCGGCAATTGAAGCAGAGGCACTTCATTGTGCGCTTCAATCCACCGTCAACAAGACATTTAATGCAATCACCGTTGATGGAGATACGAGCACAAATGATACCGTGATGGTTATGGCTAATGGAATGACTGGTAACTCCACTATTACGATGGATAATGAGGGAGACCGTCAACTATTCCAACATGGTTTATCTCTTGTCTGCACTGAACTGGCAAAACAGATTGCGAGTGACGGGGAAGGGGCTACCAAACTGGTGGAAGTATTGGTGAAAGGTGCTCTGCTGCAGGAAGATGCACAAGCAATTGGTAAATCAATTGTCGGGTCCAGTCTGGTAAAAACAGCAATATTCGGTTCCGATGTCAACTGGGGAAGAATTATTTGCGCAGCCGGATACAGTGGTATTCAACTTGATCCGGAAAAGGTGTCAGTGTCAATAGGAGATACGGAAATTGTCGGAAATGGTATGCCATTGGAATTTGATGAATCTGGTGTTCAATACTATTTAGAAAATGAAAAGGAAATTCAGATTACTGTAGATTTGCACGATGGTAATCAGGAAGCTTATTCATGGGGATGTGACCTTTCGTACGATTATGTACGAATCAATGCTTCCTATCGAACATAGGGAGGTCTGTTTATGTCATACGTGGTTATAAAATGTGGAGGAAGTGTACTGGATCAGTTACCGGAATCATTTTACCAAAATGTTGTCGATTTAGCTGAAGAACACGGTATTCAACCGATTATTGTGCATGGCGGCGGCCCGGATATTTCCGATTATCTGCAAAGACTGAATGTGGAATCTCAGTTTATTGATGGAATGCGTGTAACAACCGAAGAAACACTCGATATTACGGAGATGGTGCTATCAGGCCTTGTTAATAAAAAAATTGTTCGCGGTATAACGAAAGTCGGGGGAAATGCCTATGGGTTAAGTGGTGTTGACGGTATGCTGCTTGAAGCCGAGAAGATGTATACAGATCAGCAGCTTGGGTTTGTAGGCAAGATAAAATCTGTTAATGCGGATGGAATAAATGGCATGACAGCACAGCAAATTATACCGGTAATCTCGCCGATATCTGCGGATAAACATGGTCAGCGCTGGAATATTAACGCAGATCTTGCCGCTGCTGCTATTGCCATACAATTAGAAGCACCATTGTATTTTGTTTCCAATATCCCCGGTGTTATGGAGTCAAGAAAACTTGTTCCACATCTGGATCAGGAAAAAGCTGACCGAATGGTGAAGACTGGTTCCATTTTCGGTGGAATGGTTCCTAAGGTGCAGGCCGCATTGGATTGTGTGCATCAGGGTGTAAAAAAGGTCGTTATCCTTAGTGGACTGGAAGAAAATAGCCTGCTCGATTTAATAAAGGGTAAGAATGTGGGTACTGTTATTGAGGATGTCAGTATGATGAAGGTTCAGAAGGGAGGATGAACCATAAATGGAAAAAATAAAATCGAGTCTGATGAATACGTACAACCGTTTTCCAATAACGGTGGATAAGGCAAAAGGAAGTTACGTCTGGGATGCTGACGGAAAGGAATATCTGGACTTTGCGGCGGGCATCGCCACATGCAATCTTGGCCATGTTCCGGATGAGGTAAAAAAATCCATCACAAGCCAGCTTGATCACGTTTGGCATTGTTCTAATTTATATCAAATTGGGCCGCAGCAACAGCTTGCTGATTTGCTCACGGAGTATAGTTGTTTGGATCAGGTGTTTTTTTGCAATAGTGGGGCGGAAGCAAATGAAGCAGCTATTAAACTGGTACGTGCATATAATCAGGATAACAAAACGATCGCGGCTTTTCAGCAATCGTTTCATGGCAGAACAATGGCGGCATTAAGTGCAACGGGACAGGAAAAGCTTCATGTTGGCTTCGAGCCTTTGGTGCAGGGATTCACTTTTTTAACTTACAACGATTTTGATAGTTTGCGTTGGCTGAGGGAAAATCCTCCAGCAGCAGTTATGCTTGAACTGGTGCAAGGAGAAGGTGGTGTTATACCCGCTGACCACAATTGGGTTAATGCACTTGTGCGGATCTGCAATGATGAAAAAATACTAATCGTGATTGATGAGGTGCAGACAGGGATGGGGCGGACCGGTACATTGTTTGCCTATGAAGAGTATGGATTTGAGCCGGATATTATAACACTTGCCAAGGGTCTTGGATCAGGATTCCCGATTGGCGCCATGCTGGCCAAAGAAGAGGTGGCAAATGCTTTTCAGCCGGGCAGTCATGCCAGCACGTTTGGAGGAAACCCATTAGCTTCTGCTGCCGGAGTTTCAACTCTTTCTGAAATAGTGAATTCGAACATCCTGGACAATTGTATGGAAATGAGTGAAAAACTTTTCACAGGTTTAAAGAAGTTACAGGAAGAATTTCCACAAATTAAATCTATCAGGGGAAAAGGATTGCTGGTCGGTATTGTTGTAGATGGGCCCGCTATTGACCTGGTCACAACTGGAATCAATAGAAACTTATTAATTACGATGGCTGGACCGAATGTCGTTCGCTTGCTTCCGGCGCTCAATATAACGGAGAATGATTTGTTATTGTTTTTTGAACGGTTTCGTGCTGTGCTCGAATCGGTTAGTAAGGAAGTATCTATCAGTGAATAAATACTGCGATCAAGGGGTGAATCTTCATGAATGATAATAAAAACGGAAATGCTAATAAAAAGGTGCTTGTTATTGGGTCAGGACCGATTGTAATCGGGCAGGCAGCCGAGTTTGATTATTCGGGGACACAGGCATGTCTCGCATTAAAAGAGGAAGGGTTGGAAGTCGTTCTTCTTAATAACAACCCAGCCACAATTATGACAGATGAAACGGTTGCCGATTACATTTATATGGAACCCATGTCAGTACAAACGGTTGAAAAAATATTTCAGAAAAAACAACCTGACTATTTGATCGGAACTTTAGGCGGGCAGGTCGGACTTAATTTGACAATGAATGTCTGCAATGCGGGCCTGCTTGATCAATACGATGTTCAGTTAATCGGATCATCTATGGAATCCATTCAAAATGGTGAAGATCGTGATAAATTCCGTAGCCTCATGCAGGAAATGGAAGAACCTGTTCCTGAATCCCATATTATCAGCAGTATTGAATTGGCGTTGGATAAGGCAAAGGATATTGGTTATCCAGTTATGATACGTCCCGCATATACACTGGGAGGAGCCGGCGGCGGGTTTGCCGCAAATGAGGAGGAATTGCAATCATTTGTTGCGAGCGGATTGCAATCAAGCCCCATTAACCAGGTGCTTTTGGAAAAAAGCATCAAAGGCTGGCAGGAAATCGAATTCGAAGTAATCCGCGATGTAAATGATGATTGTGTCATTGTTTGCGGGATGGAAAATGTGGATCCTGTCGGGGTACATACAGGTGACTCTATCGTAGTCGCGCCTGTACAGACGTTAAGTGAATCGGCTTATCAAAAACTTCGTTCTGCAGCCATCCGAATTATACAACGTTTGGGTGTTGTCGGTGCCTGTAATATACAATTTGCAATCGACCCGGAAACGGAACAATACTATGTAATTGAAGTGAATCCGCGAGTCAGCCGCTCTTCAGCACTGGCGTCGAAAGCTACTGCATGTCCGATTGCCAAGTTATCAGCAAAATGCGCCTTGGGTCATTCATTGGACAGATATTTTCCGGATAAAAATTTCGAGGTTTATGATGTGGTCATCGATCATACAGTTCTTAAAATGCCCCGTTTTTCGTTTGATAAATTCCCATCCGCCAGCAGAAAACTGGGAACGCAGATGAAGGCAACCGGGGAAACCATGGCAATTGATCTAACATTTGAAAGTGCATTGAATAAAGCGGTTCGTTCATTGGATTCGGGACATACAGATTTGTCGCACCCAATGGTTAATAATCAGGATGAGGCGATTCTGCTGGAACATATGACATTGCCGACTGATTTACGCTTATTTGCTGTTGCGGAAATGCTGCGACAAGGTAAATCGGTCAGCGATATCTTTCATCATACCGCAATCAGCCAGGAATTTTTGGAAGGAATAAATCGGATAGTCAGCATGGAAGAAAGTCTTAAAAACGAATCCGTGCATTCGATTGATACTGAAAAGCTGTTTCAGGCTAAACAAATACAAATCAGTAATGAAGCTCTTGCGTCATATCTTGGTACAACCGAATCAAATATCCAGGCATTACTGTCTGACAATCAATTGACACCAAACTATGAAGTAGCCAAGTCTGCTAACCAGGTTCCATATTATTTTTCTACATGGCAAACTTCTTCAGGTCAGACTGCAGAGGATGACAATAAGAAAGTGCTGATCATCGGTTCCGGACCGATCCGGATCGGTCAGGGAATGGAATTTGATTATTGTTCGGTTCATGGTGTGTATGCGTTGAAAGATGCCGGGTATACAACGATTATTATCAACAATAATCCGGAAACAGTCAGTACCGACAGCACTGTTGCCGACCGCCTGTATTTTGAGCCGTTGACAGTTGAAGATATTTTATCGGTAATCCAGAAGGAGAAAGTTTCCGGGGTCATGATTCAATTCGGCGGGCAGACAGCAATAAACCTTGCAAAGGACCTGGCATCCGCCGGAGTTAATATCTTTGGCACTTCAGTTGAGACAGTCAATTTACTGGAAGACAGAAATGATTTTTATCAAATGCTGAATCAATTAAATATCCCACACATTGAAGGAGAGACAGCCGACAATCCGGAAGCGATTGAAGCTTGTGTAAACAGGATAGGTTATCCTGTCCTTGTTCGGCCTTCATATGTAATTGGCGGTCAGTCCATGCATGTTCTTCATAATGAGGAAGATTTAACCGATTATTTTAAGGAACTGTCTCATTTACATGATAGTGCCTGGCCGATTCTTGTTGATAAATACGCTGACGGAATTGAGGCGGAACTGGATTGTGTCAGTGATGGTGACAACATCATAATCCCCGGGATAATGGAGCATGTTGAAAAGGCAGGTGTCCATTCCGGTGACAGTATGGCGTCGGTTCCGCCGGTAAATTTATCGAAACCACAGCAGGATGCCATGATTGATTATACAAAAGCTATCTGTAGGCATGCACATGTAGTTGGTTTGATTAACATACAATTTATTCTTGTGAATGGAGTAGTTCACGTATTGGAAGTCAACCCACGTGCATCACGAACGGTTCCATTAATCAGTAAGGTTACGAAGGTACCCCTTGTTCATCATGCCGTCCGAGTACAGCTGGGCGAGAAATTAACGCATGATACGTTGCCAGGATCATTTGAGAACTATACGGTTAAGGCACCTTCGTTCTCATCTTTCCAGCTGAAGGGAGTGGATCCTGCACTTGGACCGGAAATGAAGTCAACGGGTGAAATTATCGGTATTGCTGAAACATTTCAGCAAGCCCTGGCAAAAGCAATACGTTCAACCGGCTCTGTCCTGGAAGGGAACGTTGAAAAGCCATATTTATTCTGTTCGGTAGCAGAGAATCAACGATTGTCCAGTTTACCGGAAATACACCAATTGAACAGCAAATTTCAGTTATTTGCTACACAAGAAACTAGCAGGTATTTATCAGAAAATGGAATATTCGCTTATGAGGTAACTAGTCATGAAAAATTAAAAAACCTGTATGATGAACAATTATTAGCAGGTGCAGTCATTTTGACATCCGGATTCCAGGAAGAGGAAACAGGGCGAAGGGCACGTGATCTGTCCGCTTCCCATCAAGTGCCTTTGTTCACTTGTTTGGATACATTGAAGGTTGCAATTGAATCCGCTAATGTGGAAATTGATTCCATTTACACGCTCAAAGAATACCATCAGTTAAGTAGGCTCATGCAGAGAACGTGATGACATTCGGTCAGCTTTTAGGTTAAAAGTTTTACAATATTTATGTAAATAACTTTTATAAAGATGCCAATTTACCCCTTGGATGCTTTGTCCAAGGGGAGTTTTTAGGTAAAAAATAAACTTATAATCAACCTAGACGTTAATATCATATCTTTTCAACTTATTGTAGAGAGTTACCCGGGAAATCCCCAGCTTTCTTGCTGCATCAGATTTATTTCCATTAGTCTGGACAAGTGTATTTTTAATCAATTGTTGTTCGATATTTTCTTTTTCTGTAGGCAGTGATGGGTTTATTTCAGCTTTTTCATTTGCTTGTACGTCCATCATATGAGGGAGGAGTTTTTGTATATCGTCCTTAGTAATAATAGGTTTTTCGGAAAGAATTATAAGTCTTTCCATCATATTTCGCAGTTCCCTGACATTCCCGGGCCAATCATAATTAAGAAGCAGTTGAAAGGCTTCATCATTGATTTGGGAATTAACCATTTGATGTTTTGTTGCGAACTGTTTCAAAAATAGATCTGCCAGTTCAGGGATATCGTCGATTCTTTCTCTTAGTGGCGGCATTGTCAGCTGAATAACGTTTAAACGGTAATATAAATCCGTGCGAAATTGTTTTTCTTCTATTAATTGGACAAGATTCTGGTTGGTAGCTGCTATAAAACGGACGTTTACCTTTCTGCCGGTTGAGTCCCCTATACGATAAATAAGGTTCTCCTGCAGAACGCGGAGCAGCTTTACTTGCATTTCCAACGGAAGCTCACCAACTTCATCCAGGAATAATGTACCCCCATCTGCCATTTCAATTTTTCCTGCCTTCCCGTTTTTTTCGGCTCCAGTAAATGATCCGCCTTCATAACCAAATAATTCACTTTCAAATAATGCTCCGGGAATGGCACCGCAATTGACCGGAATAAATGGTGCATCCTTTCGGGGGCCTGCTTCATGAATTGCTCTTGCACATACTTCTTTTCCAGTTCCGCTTTCTCCCAGTATTAATGCTGTCGTTTCAGTATTCGCAGCTTTTTGTGCTATTTGTATTGTTTGCTGTAATGGCAAACTTCTTCCAACCAGCTTTGAAAAGGGAGAGGTTGGTTCATTTGCATGCATTTTTTTCTTTAATTCATCCAGTTCTGCTGATGTAGTTTCCAGGTTGTCATTCAGTTTTACAACCTGTGTTATATCTCTTTCGACCGATACAGCTCCGATAATGTTACTTTTATCATCAAATATCGGAGATGCGTTTATCACAACATGCTTATCCTTTCTTGGACGATGATAGACATTATTAACGGCTTCTCTGGTCTTAAGCACTTTCAAGATCATAAGGTCCTCTGTATGGAAAAACTCAGTAATTTTTTTATTTGTAATTTCTGACTCGTTGATATTGTAAGTCTGGATAGCAGCATCATTCCAGTACAACACCATACCTTGATTATTGATGATAGTTATGGCATCATCTTCGGCTTTAAGTACAGCTTTCAGATGAAAAAATAAATTATTCTCCACATAATCACTCCATCACATATTAAACTGTGTTGTAAATTAATTGTACACTCAGTTTACAACTATGTAAAGAAACTTAACAATCCCTTTCCCTGAAATTAATAGTTGTCACAAAAAAATAAATTTTTATAACCATTGTTGTGTAAGCGATTCCATTCAATGCAAATACAAAATAAGGTTTGTTGGCATGATTTTTGCTTTATAACTGGTAGAGAGAAAAAAGGCTCTTTATGCTTTTAATTTCTCGTATCAGCAAATAGTTATTAGGAGGTTTTATTTTGGTACTACCATTCAAACATGAACCATTTACAGATTTTACAGTTGAATCAAATATCAGTGAATTTAAGTCCGCTCTTGAAAAAGTTCAGGGTGAGTTAGGTCAGGAGTATCCATTGATAATAAATGGAGAAAAGATATATACAGATGATAAACTTTCATCTTATAATCCTGCTGATAAATCGCAATTGATAGGAAAAGTATCCAAAGCTACAAAAGAGCATGTGGATCAGGCGATGGATTCTGCGCTGGAAGCCTTTAAGACATGGAGCTCATGGACAGCAGCAGAACGTGCAGACGTTCTATATAAAGCTGCAGCTATTGTACGTCGCCGTAAGCACGAGTTTTCTGCATGGCTTGTATATGATGCTGGTAAACCGTGGAATCAGGCAGATGGTGATACTGCAGAAGGAATAGATTTCATGGAATATTATGCACGCCAGATGGTTGAGCTTGAAAAAGGAAAAGAGATAAATGACCGTGCAAATGAACAAAACACTTACTTTTACCAGGCGATGGGACCTGGCGTAACGATTCCGCCATGGAACTTTGCGTTTGCGATTGTCGCAGGAACGACTGTTGGACCAATTGTTGCGGGTAACCCTGTACTGTTGAAACCATCTGAAAATACACCGGTTATCGCTTACAAACTTGCAGAAGTACTGGAAGAAGCCGGACTGCCAAAAGGAGTACTCAACTTTGTACCCGGTGATCCTGCAGAAATCGGTGACTATTTAGTAGATCATAAAGATACACACTTCATCAATTTCACTGGTTCCCGTGCAACCGGAACTCGAATTATGGAACGTGCTGCAAAAGTGCAGGAAGGACAAACATTCCTTAAACGAGTAGTTGCTGAGATGGGCGGCAAGGATACAATTATAGTTGACAAAGATGCAGATCTTGACCTTGCAGCAGATTCCATCGTTAATTCTGCGTTTGGATTCTCAGGTCAAAAATGTTCCGCATGTTCAAGAGCAGTGATTCATGAAGATGTTTATGACGAAGTGCTTGAAAAATCAATCGCTTTGACGGAAAAATTGATTAGAGTCGGCAACCCAGCAGATAAAAATGTCTATATGGGTGCAGTTGTTAACCAAAAACAATTCGATAAAATTAAAGAATATATTGAAATCGGCAAAAATGAAGGACAGTTGGCTTTTGGCGGGGAAACAGATGATGCAAAAGGTTATTTTGTCCACCCGACGATTTTTAAAGATGTGGATCCTGAAGCAAGAATCATGCAGGAGGAAATTTTTGGGCCAGTAGTCGGATTTGCGAAAGCTTCCAACTTTGACGAACTGCTGGAAATCGCCAACAATACGGAATATGGTCTGACCGGCGCTGTCATTTCCAACAACCGTTCACATCTGAACAAAGCTAGGTATTCTTTTAATGTTGGTAATCTATACTTCAACCGTGGATGTACTGCTGCAATTGTTGGTTACCATCCATTTGGCGGATTCAAAATGTCCGGTACTGATTCGAAAGCCGGCGGACCGGATTATCTGCAGCATTTTCTTGAAGCCAAAATGGTTTCTGAAACGTTTTAATAAATTTGGTGGCTGGGGCAGTTTAAAGACTGTCTCAGCTAATATCCATTGCCAATTTTAAATTCCATAAAACTTATTATTGTGTATGTGTTGTTTACAGCGAATGAAACACATGTTTAAAGGAGCTAGTTATTATGGCCAATTTAACAAGAGATTTTTTCATTGGTTTATCAAATAATAAATTATTGAATACAAATGCAAAGAAATGGGGCTTCAAGCTGGGAGCGGAAAAGTTTGTTGCCGGCACGAATATTGAAAGCGTTACAAAAGTAGTCAAAGGGCTGAACCAAAAAGGTATCACCGCAACTCTAGATAATCTGGGTGAATTTGTAAAAGATAAATCTGAAGCCAATGAGGCAAAAAATGATATTATCCGGATTTTAGAGCGAATTCATAATGAAAATCTGGATTGTCACATGTCGGTGAAATTAACACAGCTGGGTCTGGATATTGAGCAGGAATTTTGTGTTGAAAACATGAGGGAGATTCTGTCCAAAGCATCAGAGTACAATATTTTCATTAATATTGACATGGAAAAGTATGTTCATTATGAAAAAACGTTGGATATTCTACAAATGCTTAGCGAACAATACCAAAATGTTGGTACAGTTATACAATCCTACCTTTATCGTGCAGAAAAAGATCTTGAACAACTGAAAGATATCAGAATCCGCCTGGTGAAGGGTGCATATAAAGAAAGTGATGTTGTAGCATACCAATCCAAAGAGGATATTGATCGCAATTTCATGAAAATGGCCAAGGAACGTCTGCTTGGGAATACATTCACTTCCATTGCTACACATGACCATAATATCATCAATGAATTAAAGAAATTTGTTAAAGAAAATCAGATCAGCAAAGAAAATTTTGAATTTCAAATGCTTTATGGATTCCGAACAGAGATGCATTATGGTCTGGCAGAGGAGGGTTATAATTTCTGTACGTATATCCCTTTTGGCAATGACTGGTTTGGTTACTTTATGCGCAGACTCGCAGAACGGCCACAAAATATTAACCTTGTATTGCAGGATACGTTCTATACAGAAGAAAAAAAATTAAGAAAAGGACCAATTATAGTTGGTGCGCTGGTTGTTTCAGCATCTGTCCTGTTAACTGCATGTATTACCAGAATAAAATGAGAAAGGTTTTTTACGATCCTGGGCATTTCTGTCCCATTAAAATCTTTGTTATCTGAAGATTAACAAAAAATACTTTGAAAGGGGAGTTAGTATGTCAGGGGATGTTTATCAACTTTTAGCCATTATTATTTACATGGTTGGAATGTTATTAATTGGATGGTATGCATTTAAACGTACTAGTAACTTATCAGATTATATGCTTGGCGGCCGTTCACTCGGCCCGGCAGTTACCGCATTGAGTGCCGGCGCGTCTGATATGTCGGGGTGGCTCTTAATGGGACTTCCCGGTGCAATTTATGTTTCAGGTCTTGTTGAAGTTTGGATTGCAGTCGGGCTGACAATAGGTGCGTATTTAAACTGGGTTTTTGTCGCACCACGTCTTCGTGCCTATACTCAAGTTTCTGATGATTCAATTACAATACCGAGTTTTTTGGATAACAGACTGAAGGAAAATTCACGAATTTTGCGCATTGTATCCGGTGTCATTATTTTAGTATATTTCACATTCTATGTTTCTTCCGGAATGGTCGCGGGTGGAGTATTCTTTGAGAGCTCGTTTGGACTTGATTATCATACAGGACTGATCCTCTGTTCAGCAGTTGTTATCGCATATACACTTTTTGGAGGATTTCTCGCAGTTAGCTATACAGACTTTGTACAGGGTCTGATTATGTTTTTGGCATTGATTCTTGTACCGGCAATCGGTATTTTTGTGACAGGGGGTCCAGCCGAAACATTTGACTCTATCCGTCAGGTGGATCCAAATATGTTAAGTTTGTTTGCCACTGCGACAACTGCAGGAGTTATTTCCAGCTTGGCATGGGGGCTTGGTTATTTTGGCCAGCCGCATATCATCGTACGATTTATGGCAATTAAGTCTGTTAAAGAAACGAAATCCGCAAGACGTATAGGTATTGGCTGGATGATTCTCAGCCTTATCGGTGCAACATTTACTGCTTTAATCGGGATTGCTTACTTCCAGCAAAATCCGAACGCTTCCATAACAGACCCGGAAGCAGTCTTTATCGATCTTGGTCAGGTCATTTTCCATCCTTTTATTGCCGGAATTATGCTTGCGGCAGTATTGGCAGCGATAATGAGTACAATTTCTTCTCAATTGCTTGTTACGTCTTCAGCTCTTGTTGAGGATATTTATAAGGATTTATT
The DNA here is from genome assembly GCF_902726655.1 of Virgibacillus ihumii. NCBI lineage: Bacteria > Bacillati > Bacillota > Bacilli > Caryophanales > Bacillaceae > Virgibacillus > Virgibacillus ihumii. The sequence continues at coordinate 858,355 of NZ_CACVAN010000001.1, read as the reverse complement.
TAATGCGAAGGCGTCGGAACAAAGATATGTAACACTGGGACGTATCGCTGTACTGATTGTCTCGATTGTGGCAATGATCTTTGCATGGCAGCAAAATGATACAATCCTTGGATTAGTAGCATTTGCATGGGCAGGATTTGGCGCATCATTCGGACCGATCATATTACTTTCCATCTATTGGAGAAAAATCACAGGTATTGGTGCACTGGCCGGTATGGCTGTAGGTGCAATTACTGTATTTGTCTGGGGTAATTCAGAGCTTTCAGGTGTATTGTATGAGATTGTTCCTGGTTTTGTATTAAACCTTATCATTACAGTGGTCGTCAGTTTAATGACTTATAAACCAAATGCCGAAGTAAATCGTGAATTTGATGAAACACTTCAAATCATAGAAAATGAAAAATAAGCAGTTGAAAACAAAGCAGATAAAATAGTAGTTCTTAGAAGATATAATAAGTTTTATCCTTAAATGATGGGATAAGACTTATTTTTTTGTGTTCTGACATTCTGTACTGATTTGCAGTTCCCATCGAATTAAAGTAATATGAATAAAGAACGTATATTCGTAATGGTATCCTATGTTTACGAAAGGGAGAGATTATCATGACCAAACATAAAATTTATACAATGAGTATCGCAAGTGTCTATCCTCACTATGTCACGAAAGCGGAGAAAAAAGGGCGTACAAAAACAGAAGTCGATGAAATTATCCTATGGTTGACAGGGTATAGCCAGGAAGAGTTAGAGGCGCAGCTGGAAAAACAGACAGACTTTGAGACTTTCTTTGCGGAAGCTCCCCAACTGAATTCATCACGAACGCTGATTAAAGGTGTGATTTGCGGTGTTCGAGTGGAAGACATCGAGGAGCCAACTATGCAGGAAATTCGCTATCTGGATAAGCTGATTGATGAGTTGGCAAAGGGAAAAACGATGGAGAAGATTTTGCGGAAATAATCGTTATTGCTGAAAGCAGAAAAAGTTCCGTTCTTTTTATAATAATGGGATAATGTCTTACAAACGAAAGAATCCATTTTATCGAAATGGATTCTTTCGTCTCTTGGGCGGATTTGTTTAAATCATTTTGCAATGCATGGTATATTTCTGATTCATAACGTTTCAACATGTGTTTTATTTTGTTTAATCGGGATTTGCGAAATGCATAATCCAGCGTTTTACCGTTGCGGAAAAATTCCCTTTGTCTGTTTACAAGTTGGTCAAATTGTTCCATCAAAAATCAAACCCTCTATTTGGAATCTACTTTTACCCTGCAGAAATCGTGCGCAAGTTCTGTGTTTGAAAAAACAGTCCGTGCTTCATGGAGCAATTTTTGCGATTCATCCTTTTGATACCGGGATGATATATGCGTCAACAGTAACTTTTTTGTTTGGCTGTCTCTTGCAAGCGTAGCAGCCTCTACAGTGGTTGAGTGAAAATATTGACGGGCAAGATCTGCTTTGGAATGGTCAAATGTCGCTTCGTGTACGAGTATATCCGAATCAACCGCAAACTCCCGGAACCTATCGGAATTTCTCGTATCCCCCATTATGGTAATAATACGCCCTTTCTTTGCCGGCCCAAGAAAGCGATCACGATGAATTATCTTTCCATCATTTGTAGTAACCACATCATTTTCCTTTATTAGCTGATAAATTGGACCAGGCATAATTCCTTGGTCTTGTAATTTTTCAACTAAAAGAGAACCCGGTTTATCTTTTTCAACGATGCGAAACCCGTAGCTGGCAATGCCGTGTTCCAGTTTTTTTGTACGGACAGTAAAATTGTTATTTTCAACTACCTTGCCTTCTGTAAATTCAACAACAGAAAGGGGATAGGTAAGATGTGTTCCACTCACTTTCAGACTGGTTTCCACATATTGTTTTATGCCAGGCGGACCGTAAATGGTTAATTCATCATCACCTCCCTGGAAGGATCTGCTGCTAAGAAATCCAGGCAGGCCAAAAATGTGATCACCGTGCAAATGGGTGATAAAAATTTTATTAATCTTCCTCGGTTTAATGGAAGTGTGCATAATCTGGTGCTGCGTTGCTTCCCCGCAATCGAACAGCCAGATGCTGTTCTCTTCTTGCAATAGGGTTAATGCGAGTGCTGAAACATTCCGGTTTTTGGAAGGGATTCCTGAACCGGTACCAAGAAAAATCAGTTCCATAGTCATTTCCATCCTTGTCTGTATAGTTGTGGTGCAGTGTGTTTATACTTCTGTATCGGCAGCCTCTTTATCCTGATTTGAATTCAGAAATAATGTGTTGTCACTAATCATAAGGTCTGCACGTTCATTCTGGACAATTTCTACTGCATGCAGTCCATTGGTAACCAATTCCACTGTGTCTGTTACATCTTTTTAATCAAAGAGACATAGCAATTCTCTTTTAAGGTAACTTCACAGTTCAACTCGCGGAAAATAATGTCTTGCATGCTATGTCGATTGATTGTTAAATTGTTCACGGCACTGCAAGGCCTGTTCGGGTATATCGGTAAAGATGCCATCACTTCCATAGTCGAAACAGCGTTGCATGCGGTTTGTGCTGTTCACGGTATAAACGCGAACCGGTATGTTTTCCTGTTTACATTGCTGGATCAGACGATTACTGAGCAGAGGGTATTTTATATGTACTGCGCTTGCGCCCAACAACTTGGCATTTTCAACCAACCTTTTCCTGCGTTTTGATGTTAAGAACGCAATATCAATCTGGTTTGCTATTGTGCTTAACCTTCTCACACTTTTTGGGTTAAATGTTGAAATAGTGGTGCGGTTTTGCAGTTGGAATTGTGATATCATATCAACAACGATGTTTTCCAGATTCTTATAGTCTATTTTATTATTTTTCAGCTCAATGTTTAAATATAATTGCTTATTGCGCAGCCATTGAAGCAGTTCATGAAGTGAAATTATCGTTTCACCCGAAAATTTTGTTGAAAACCAGGTGCCGGCGTCAAGCTGCTGCAGCTGAGATAAAGTATAGTCTTTTATGTAACCGGTACCGTTTGTTGTCCGTTTCAGACGTTCATCGTGCATTATTACAGGGACATTATCCTTTGTCAGCTGCACGTCTGTTTCAATTCCTTCTGCACCTGACTGGTATGCGAGTTCAAAGGCGGACATGGTATTCTCAGGAGCTGACCTGCTGGCGCCTCGATGGGCTATGATGGTAGTTGACAATTCGTTCACCTCTTCTTCGATTGTGTTTTATTTTAAATAAGAAGTCAATTTTTATGGGGGGCAAAACATATGAAACACTGGCAGACAAAAGAACAATTGACGGAATTATTGTGTTCTCTTGTTGAACACCAGAGTATAACGGGAAGCAATGCTGAAATTGCTTTGGCGGAATACATGCGGCATTTACTGGCACAGAAAAAATACTTTCGGGATAATCCGGATTATTTAAAACTGCATCCACTGTCAGATGGCAGACAACTCCTGACAGCCCTTGTGAAAAATGGAAGTACTTCCGATACAATTATTTTATTGAGCCATTTTGATGTAGTTGGGGTTGAGGATTATGGTTCACTTGAAAATCTTGCATTTTATCCACGTGAACTTACAAAAGAGATGAAGGCGATACGCGGCAGTCTTCCGGAAGAAGTCCAAAGAGATCTCAAAACCGGTGATTGGTTATTCGGCCGCGGCGCGATGGATATGAAAGCAGGGGTTTCCTTACACTTTTCCATGCTCGAGCGGGCTATTGAAGGCGAGTTTGATGGAAATATTCTGCTGCTTACTGTTCCGGATGAAGAGGTCAATTCAATGGGAATGCTGACGGCGCTTCCTGTTCTGGATCAGTTAAAGCAGGAAGAACAGTTTACATATACAGCATGTCTGAATGGTGAGCCGATGTTCAGTAAATATCCGGGGGATACGAATTACTATGTTTATACAGGCTCCATCGGCAAGGTGCTTCCAGGTTTCTACTGCTATGGAAAAGCATCACACGTAGGCGAGCCTTTTGCCGGAATCAACCCGAACCTGATGACGGGTTTTTTATCCCAGCAGCTGGAGTTAAATGAATCGTTTATCGAAAAAATTGGTGATGAAGTTACCCCTCCGCCTATCAGCCTGATGCAGCGTGATTTGAAGGAGGAGTATTCTGTTCAAACCCCACATGCTGCAATTGCGATGTATAATGTGTTATATCTGAAACAATCATTTGCGGAAATCAATAAAAAATTGTTGGCAGGTGCGGAGACTGCCGCCCGCGAAATGGAGGATTACATCCGGCTCAAGGCTGGTCGGTTTGCGGAAGTAGCTGACGATTTTACAATGCCTGATTCGCGGGTTAATGTTATGATGTACGATGAACTGTATGCGGAAGCTGTGCAACGTCATGGTGTAAAAGAAGTGGAGCGCCGAGAAAATCTGCTCGTCAGCCAGCGTAATTCCGGAGATCGTGATTTTTCCACATTATTGGTTCAGGAACTGGCCGCAATGTGCAAAGACCTTGCACCAATGATTATCTTATTCTACAGTCCGCCATTTTATCCTGCTGTGTCATCCTATGATGATGCGAAAATTCAGGATGTCATGGATTATGTTAAAACGTATACAAATAAACAATTTAACAAGAATCTGACGGTTGCTGAATTTTTTACCGGTCTGTCCGATTTGAGTTTTATCGGACCGGATACATCACAAAGTAAATTGCAGCAGCTGACTACCAATATGCCATTGCAGAATAATGGTTTTGATTTTCCAGAAGATGTTATGGAACAGCTTACGATGCCGATTTTGAATATCGGGCCATTGGGAAAGGATCCGCATCAATGGACAGAGCGGTTGGAACTGACGTACAGTTTTGATTATTTGCCTGATATTTTAACTGAAGCAATCCACAGGCTATTTGCAAACTAAATGCCCTTTATGTGACTTTTTGCCGTAATGGATATACAATATACTAAACTGAACAGTCATTCATTTGGGGAGTGAAAACATGAAAGTAATGGATAAAACAATCAGCCAGATAACCGTACCGACACCATTTGCAGTGGGGGATACCCATGTATACCTGCTCAAAGGGGACACACTCTCGCTGGTTGATGCAGGTGTTAAAACAAAGGAAGCCTGGGAAGCGTTAACGGTTCAATTAAAAGAACTTGGATACTTCCCGGAGGATATTGAACAAATTATTCTGACACACCACCACCCGGATCATATTGGGCTTATTGAAGAATTTCCACGGGTTAAGAATATAGCAGCACATCAAAACGTTGATTTATGGCTGTCCAGAAACGAAGCATTTTTTCAGCATTACGAGCAATTTTTTGCGGATTTCTTTATGAAGTGCGGGGTGCCGTCCAAGTATCGTGACGTATTAAAGAAACTTCGGACACCGCTGGATTTTTCAGGCACCGGCCACGTGGGTATTGCTATCCAAGAAGGGGATGTTCTGCCGGGTCATGAAGACTGGCAGGTTATTGACACAAAAGGCCACGCCCAAAGTCACTTATCGTTTCTCCGTGAGTCTGATGGGGCATTCTTAGGCGGTGATCATTTGCTCCATCATATTTCACCAAATCCGCTGCTTGAGGCACCAATTGATGGGGATGAACGCCCGAGACCGATGCTGCAATACCGGGACAATCTGAAGAAGTGTCAGACACTGGGAATCAGCAACGTGTTTCCCGGACACGGCGAAGTTTTCTCGGATGTTGCATCTTTAGTGCCGTATCGACTGGAAAAACAGAAGCAGCGTGCTAATAAGGTACTTACGCTCTTGAAGGATCATGCACAGTCTGTATTTGAAATTTGCCGGCAAATTTTTACGAAACAATATGAAAAACAATTGGATTTAACCATATCTGAAACAGTTGGCCAACTAGATTATCTGGAAGATGAGCATCTCGCGGGGAAATTTCTTCAGGATGGAGTCTATTACTACTATGCAAAATAGAATTGCTGGTAAAAAGATTATCATAACTGGTGCGTCAAGCGGTATTGGTGAACGAATAGCCTGGCAAATTGCTGAAAATGGCGGGATTCCGATTATGGTTGCCCGTTCTATCAATAAACTCAAAAATCAGCAGATGCAAATTAAGAAGGTCTGTCAGGTAGACAGTTATGCTTATCAAGCCGATTTGCTGAATCAAAAGGAACTCGTTAACGTAATCAATCAAATTATTTCAGACCATACACAAATTCACGGGCTGATTAATAATGCCGGTGCAGCTGTGTTTGACTATGTCCGGAACATGCTGTGGTCCGATGTTGAACAGATGTTTCAATTGAACGTATTTGCACTTATGCAGGGGACAAAATGTTTGTTGCCGCATTTTATGCAGCATAATGAAGGACATATTATCAACGTTGCTTCACAGGCCGGTAAAATTGCTACTCCGAAAGCTGCTGTTTATGCTGCAACCAAACACGCTGTTCTCGGATTTACCAATTCACTCCGTCTGGAAACAACAGAATACAATATCCGTGTTACATCGGTTAATCTGGGGCCTGTAAACACCAACTTTTTTGCTGGTGCCGATCCAACCGGAGATTATCAGAAAAACATTGAGCGCTATATGCTTAATCCTGATAAAGTGGCGGTGAAAGTGGTAAAAGCACTTTTTACGGACAAGCGGGAAATTAATTTACCGGGCTGGATGGAACTAGGCAGTAAATTGTATCATTTGTTCCCACGGGCTTTGGAACGGCTTTTAAAAAAGCAATTTGATAAGAAGTAACGCTTTCCTTACGCCTGATGACCGCCAATTTTATGACTTCGGTCGATAGTGATGCCGGCATCGGTATAGCTTGTGGCCCTTAAAATGGAAGTTGTCCCATACTTGTCGCGGATTGTGTCCATTACAAAGCCAATATCTTTTTGCTTCAGTTTATTATCGAATAAATTAAGTTGTGTTTTACCATCATCATAAAGATTATCCAGGGTAACATAGACATGCCTGATTTTACTGATTCCATCGTAAAATTCACGGAAAAGCTGCATAGCAGTCCCGTAAACATCCATTGTAATATTGGTCGGAAGCAGGACAGATCTTGACCGGTTGAAACCGCTGCCTGTTTCTTTGGAGTATGCAATTCCAAGATGTATTGTTCGCCCGGCTTTTCCTGCTGTTCGCGCCCGGCGGCAGGCTTCTTCACAGAGATCAAGAACACAGGCGGCGACTTCTTCTCCGGAGTAATCCCGCAATAGGGAAATGCCATGGCCAAATCCCTTTTGTTCTGTTTTAGTAAAATTGCCGAAGACAGGGCTGAAATCCATCCCCCAGGCATGCCAGTAGAGTTGCTCCCCCATAATGCCAAAGCGTTTTTTTAAGGTTTTTAACGGGAAGTTGGCGAGATGTCCCAAATTCACAATTCCCATTCGGTTTAAATTGCGTTGCATTCTCCGTCCGATTCCCCAAATACGCTGAACAGGGATTGGCCACAATTTTTCTTCTACATCTTCATATTTGCATTCGGCTATACCTGTTTTTTTGGCATGCAGATCCATTACAACTTTTGCAAGGAATTTATTGTCGCCTATACCAATGGAACAGGTGAGGCCGAAGCTTTCCAAAATTTCCTGTTTAATGGACATGGCAACCTCCCGGCGATTGCCGAACTGTTTTTCCAGTCCGTTTACAGTTACCCACACCTCGTCAACAGAGTATTGATGAATAGCCTCTTTCGGCACGTATTGATTAATCAGGCGGGTGATTTCAACAGAGACCTCCAGATAATCAGCCATATGCGCTGCAACAATAACAATTTCCGGATCATCAGGAAGTTCAAAAAAGCGGCTGACATTACTGATACCATGTTTTTTCTTCAATGTCGGAGAAGCCGCCAAAACAATACTTCCCGGCCGATTTGTGTCCCCGACCACAGCCAGTTGAACTGTCATCGGATCCTCGCCCAGCTTGACAGCCTCAACACTTGCATAAAAGGAACGCATATCGATGCACAGCACATCATTTCTTGGATAGCTTGAATAATTCATTGCCACCACTACTTTCGAACTAGAACATTTGTTCCTATTATATGCAATTAACTGTCATTTTAGCAATGGAAATTTATTGTAGAGGTGGGGGCGAAATTCCAAAATCGCGGATATCGAGTTCGAAATCATGGATATCCGGTGTAAAATCGCGGATATATTTCGGCGATTGGATAAGGGTAAAAACGAGTATATCGCTACTTAAAAATCTGTAATAAAAAAGTGGCATAACAATAAGCTGTCCATGCCACTTTTTTTCGCTTTATCGGTGGTTCGTATATTGAATTGCTTTTGTAATTTGCTGTAAAGCTTCATATGTTTCGTCAGTCAAAGCTCTGGAATGATCGAACGCAGTATTTTCTGTTACCTGGTCAGTTGAGCTTGCACCAAACACGGCAGTAGCAACGGCAGGGGATTTGAGCACATATTTCAGGGCCAGCTCATTAAACGAATGTTCATCACCGAATTGTTCAGTAAGATTTTGGTTAACCGCTTTAAGTTCTTCAAAGGAATAGTCCAAAAATCCGTCCTGACCTTTTTTGTTAATCTGCTCAGTGGCTTTATTACTGAGCATACCTTTTGCAAGTGGACCTCTAGCCAGCACACTGATGTTGTTCGCATGCAGTAAATCAAGTATTTCCTCTTCCGATCGCCGGTCAAGCATGTTGTACTGCATCATAACGCCATCTATATTGGAACGTTTTACATATTCACGAATGACGTTGGGGCGAATGGAAGAGATGCCGTATGCACGAATAACACCTTCCTGTTTTAGTGACTCAAATGCCCCAATCGTTTCGTCAATCGGATCATCAATGGTACCGCCGTGCAGCATATAAAAATCGATATAGTCTGTATTTAAACGGTGAAGACTGTCTTTAACACCTTTCTTGATATGATCAGGTGAAGGGTCCCAGAACCAGTCTTGTTTATCCTTATTAAAATGATTGCCAACCTTCGTCGTTAAAATAATCTGATCCCGCCGGTTTTTGATTGTCTTACCGACAAGTTCCTCGTTTACACCAAAATCGTATAAATCAGCAGTATCCAGATGGTTAACACCGGCATCCAAGGCAGCATCGATAATATCGTTTGCTTTTTGCCGATCTGTCCCCAAAGACATGCATCCAAGCGTTAATTCAGAAACATTTAAATTCGATTGACCGAGTTGATTTTTTTTCATGTCGTTCCCTCCAGTAAATGTTCTTATCTCCATTGTAGAAAACTGTTTCTGCTAAATTCAACTAAACAGGTGTGTTAGAATGAAAATAGTGCTGAAAGAAAAGGATGGACCGATAAATGAAAAAATTTGAAGAAAAAACCATTCATACGGAACACATATATGATGGAAAGGTCGTTAAACTGCAGGTGGATGATGTCACACTTCCTGATGGTGAAACAGCGAAAAGGGAACTGATTAAGCATCCGGGTGCAGTAGCGGTCATTCCGGTTACAAAGGATAAAAAAATTGTCTTTGTTGAACAATATCGTAAGCCGCTGGAAAAATCACTGGTGGAAATTCCGGCCGGTAAATTGGAACCCGGTGAAAAACCTGAAAAAACTGCCGTTCGTGAACTGGAGGAAGAGACAGGTTACACGACTAGTAATTTGAAGTTGATTACATCATTTTATACTTCGCCGGGATTTGCGGATGAAATCATGTATATCTATATAACGGAAGACTTGGAACCACTGAAAAATGCGGTTACGGGTGATGATGATGAGTTTGTTGAATTGCTTGAACTGACACTGGACGAAGCAAAACAGTATGTACGAGAACAACGCATTCATGATGCGAAGACAAACTATGCAATGTTGTATCTTGAATTACTAGAAAGGATGTAGGAAATGCTGAATTCATTTTTCACCGATCTGCACATTCATATCGGCAGGGATATGTACAATAAACCGGTAAAAATAACGGGTGCCAAGACGTTGACGCTGACAAATATTTTGAAAGAAGCAAGCCGTAACAAGGGCATCCACATGGCGGGGGTGATTGACAGCCATGCTCCGGCAGTACAAGAAGAAATAAAGCAGCTGATTGATGCTGGAAAAGCATATGAACTGGCGGATGGAGGAGTTCGTTTCGAAAAGGTTACACTGCTGCCGGGGGCGGAGATTGAAGTATATGATGAAAACTGCCACGGACAAATTCATGTGCTTTGCTTTTTCCCAACACTTGCGGCAATCGGGAAGTTCACGGAGTGGCTGACAGGAAAGATGAAAAATGTCACATTGAGCTCCCAGCGATATTATGGTTCAGCAAAGGAACTGCAATATAAAGTAAAGGAACTTTCCGGGCTGTTTATTATTGCTCATGCATTTACTCCGTTTAAAAGCTTATACGGAAAAGGTGTTCGCCAATCTTTAAAAGAAGTATTCGATCCGGACTTGATTGATGCCATTGAGCTGGGTCTGAGTTCAGATACGATGATGGCTGATCAAATTGCCGAACTGCACGATTACACATTTGTATCGAATTCAGATGCGCACTCGCTTGCGAAAATAGCGAGAGAATATCAGGAAATTATGATGGATGAGCCTTCTTTTAAAGAATTTGAATGGGCACTGGGCAATGTTAACGGGCGAGGCATCAAACAGAACTTTGGCATGAATCCGCATTTGGGGAAATATTATACAACGGTTTGCAGTCAGTGTCTCGAACCATTATCACCTGATGCAGATCAATGTCATACGTGTCATTCAACTAAAATTATCAAAGGGGTGTATGACCGGATACAGGAGTTATCCAATGCGGATGGCAGCAATATGGAACGGCCGCCATATTTGTATCAGGTTCCATTGGAATATTTGCCGAAGCTTGGTCCCAAAACATTTGAAAAGCTATTATCCCATTTTGATACAGAAATGAATGTGATTCACCATGTTCCATTTGAGGAACTGCAGGAGATCGTACCCGAAAAACTAGCAGCCTCTATCATTCGGATGCGGGAAGGGGATTTAGAAATAAAAGCTGGCGGTGGCGGCAGGTATGGGAGTGTAACTTCCTGAATAAATCATTCATTAAATTATCCGCATTTTGGTATTTTTACATGGTATTCTTCATAGTTTTTAGTAGAGAGGAAAAAAGGACAATGGAGGATTTCGATGTATACCAAACGAACTTTAGCAGTGAATCATGTAAAAGATCATGCCACTATTTATATGTTTATGATCATTCTGTTTTTAACCGGTGTAGTGTTTGGAGCAATTATTGTAAACGGCATGAGTTTCGGACAGAAGGAAGGTTTGTTTTTTTATCTGGAGCGTTTTTTCGGACAGCTTAATGGCAGTGAACAAATAAATAATAGTGAAATATTAAAATCCAGCTTCCTTTATCATGCCAAATATTTAATTTTACTGTTTATATTGGGATTGTCCGTTATCGGTCTTCCATTGGTGTGGATTCTCATTTTCCTGAAAGGACTTGTTGTGGGCTTCTCAGTTGGGTTCATTGTCAATCAGCTTGGGGCGAAAGGGCTGCTGTTGGCATCATTATCAATTGCACCGCAGAACTTTCTGATTATACCAGTCTATTTAATTGCCGGAAGTATGGCGATGATATTCTCACTAACACTGCTTGGTAAACTTTTTTCAAAAAAGATTCCGCAGCCGATTTTTCAGCCGTTTGGCCGTTATATCATGATTTTCTCATTGTTATTGATAGCTTCACTTGCGGCCGCGTCCCTGGAGGCGTTCGTCGCCAATGAAGCAATGGAAGCGCTGATTGAGTCGTTTTATTAGAATGCTCTCGTTGCTGTCTAACAGTTGAAGTAAACTGCGACATAGTATGATGTTTTACCACCGCTGCGGAAATACACGTCGCTTTCACTTTCGAGCATAAGTGCGACATCTGCTCAAGCAAGCTTTCGCAGTGTCTTCTTTACCGTGGGTGGCTGATGAGCCTCCTTGCGCTACCGCGCTACGGAGTCTCATCTAGGCCTCTGCTCCCACAGGAGTCTCCGCGTATTTCCTCCGCTATTTTTACGTTTATGACTCTTTGCTGGAATCGAAATCGTTATAGAAAAACGGATGATACCACTACACTAGTCCGGGTGAGCGGAGGGCGGTGACTCCTGCGGGAACAGCACGAGTCCGAAGACCCCGCAGAGTGGAAAAGGAAGGTCGACTAAAATCGTCCTTTGCGGACAACGTCGACATACCCCTTGCCGGGGCAAGGAGGCTGAGGCCGTGCCCGCGGTAAAGAAGACACAGTGAAAGTGATTTTCTTGAACTGATGTCGCACTTATGCTGGCAGTGAAAGCATCCGCCCGAAGCGATCCCGGACGGTAGGGCGAGAAAGTGGACGTAATTATATAAAAACATTCCAGTAGTTGTGTCGCAGTTTATGGATATTGTGTAATAACAATTACCTTTTAGAAATCCTGGCATTATCAAATAGAGGACGTCGCAGTTTTCCTGCCATAACAAATATTCCCTGATGACTTTATAAAAAATAATTTATATTATATAATAATAATTATCGATAACAGTTTATAATAATTATACTTTGACACTCGTTATCTATGTGCATATAATTATAGTTGGGGATATCAGGGAGGAGACTTGCCATGGAACATCGAATTGAACAGATTAAAAAACAGCTCCATGCACAAAGCTATAAACTAACTCCGCAGCGGGAAGCTACTGTCAGAGTATTGCTTGAACGTGAAGAAGATCATTTGAGTGCTGAAGAAATATACTTACTTGTTAAAGAATTGGCGCCTGAAATCGGATTGGCAACTGTTTACCGTACATTGGAATTATTATCAGAATTAAAGATTGTGGATAAGATAAATTTTGGTGATGGCGTTTCCCGCTACGACCTTCGAAAAGAGGGGGCAGAGCATTTTCATCATCATCTTGTCTGCATTGAATGCGGGTCTGTCGAAGAAATTGTTGAAGACTTGCTTGAGGATGTAGAAAAAATAGTGGAAAGTGACTGGGGATTTCAAGTGAAGGATCACCGTCTGACATTTCACGGGCTTTGCAAGCAATGTCAGAAAGCATCCGTACAATCAGCAACATCATAATGAAACTTGTATGCCTTTTTCTTCACCGGAAAGAGGCTTTTGTTTTAACGTCAGAAATTATAAGATAGGGTTGACCTTATAAGAAAATCATCGGCAATTGCTATAAGAGAGGCAAATGCTGAGTTTTTCCAATGCTGCAGAATTTTGCGGATAAAGCTACTCAGCTCTAATCAGCCGTTTGTGTTTTGTTTTAAGTTTACATTTTGGTCAAGATGGGTTACGTTTGAATCAGTAATATGAAATTGTTTTCAATGTATATTGTGTTCCTTTTTTAGCATATCTTCTAACAATAGATAGTAAAAGAGGGGACATGCACAATGAAAAAAATGATATGGGAAACATTGAAAGTATTTGTCATTTTTGCAGCCTGCACGTGTTTATTTTATGTTGGGCTGCATGCCATGCATGCTGAATATGAAAAGGAGCACCGCTATGATCCACCTGAAGGACCTTCTGTAAAAGTATTTTATGAAGTGGAAGATATCATAGCCCGTCTGGACATATTTTTTCGATTAGGGGAGTAGCTGTTATGCTGAAAGCCGGTATTGAGGATTTTATTCATTATTTGCAGGTTGAACGGGGCTTGTCTGATAATACACTGAAATCCTATCAAAGAGATTTAAAACAGTATATGGCTTTTATCGAGAATCACATACATAAGAAAAGCTGGAATGATGTGGAACGTAACGATATTATCGGATTTTTGTATGAATTAAAAGATAATGGGAAATCCGCAGCCACTATTTCACGGGCAATTTCATCTATTCGTGCTTACCATCAATTTCTGATCAGGGACCAACAGGTGAACCAGGATGCCAGCATCCATATTGAAACTCCCAAAAAAGAACAAAAATTGCCGAAAGTTTTGTCTTCCAAAGATGTGGAGAAGTTATTGACTTTTCAGGAAGACAGTCCGTTAAGTATCCGTAACAAGGCGATGCTGGAATTACTGTATGCATCAGGGCTGCGTGTTTCAGAATTAATAAGTCTGAAAGTGAGCGACCTTCATTTGACGATGGGATTTTTACGATGTTTCGGGAAAGGTTCAAGAGAAAGAATTGTTCCTTTGGGTGATGTCGCGAAAGAAGCGGTGGAAAAATATTTGCGGGAGGCACGCGGACAATTGACAAGACGGAGGCAGGATAAAAATGCACTATTTGTTAACCAGCATGGCCGTCCGTTATCACGCCAAGGGTTCTGGAAGATATTGAAGGGCATTGCCAGGCAGTCTGGGATTAAGAAAGAAATAACACCACACACGCTGCGTCACTCGTTTGCAACTCATTTGCTGGAGAATGGCGCAGATTTACGGTCAGTACAGGAGATGCTCGGACATGCCGATATTTCTACAACGCAAATTTATACACATATCAATAAATCACGTCTGAAGGATATTTATCAATCGTACCACCCAAGGGCGTAACAAGGAATAAATTTTTTTAAATAGAGAGGTCAGACATCATACAACAGAATGAAAATGACATATTTTTGACATGCTGATTAATACTTACTGGAGGGATAGATATGCAAAATTTCAAAAGGGTTTTTCTGATTGTAATGGACTCGGTAGGCATCGGCGAGGCACCTGATGCGGAAAGGTTTAATGATAAAGGGGCGGATACGCTTGGACATATTGCTGATCGCATGAATGGGTTGAATATGCCAAATATGGCAAAGCTTGGCCTGAGTAATATCCGGGAAATCGAAGGAATTGCAAAACAGGATAGTCCGCAGGCACATTACACAAAAATGCAAGAAGCGTCCAATGGAAAGGATACGATGACTGGACATTGGGAAATTATGGGGTTGAATATCCAACAGCCTTTTCGCACCTTCCCGGATGGATTTCCGGACGAACTGATTTCAGAGTTGGAGGAACGGACCGGTCGGAAAGTAATCGGCAATAAGCCTGCGTCCGGAACGGTTATTTTGGAAGAACTTGGTGCTGAGCATATGAAAACCGGTGCATTAATCGTATATACGTCAGCAGACTCTGTGCTGCAGATTGCTGCCCATGAAGATATCGTTCCACTTGAAGAGCAGTATAAAATCTGTGAAATTGCCCGTGAACTGACGTTGGATGAAAAATATATGGTCGGCCGTGTGATCGCCAGACCATTTACCGGTCAGCCGGGGGCATTTCAGCGGACAGCAAACAGGCATGATTACGCACTGAAGCCGTTCGGACATACAGTTATGAATGAACTGGAAGATACCGGTCATGACGTCATTGCACTCGGTAAAATTTCCGATATTTACGACGGGGAGGGTGTTACCTCTGCGATTCGGACTGCAGATAATGAAGACGGGATGACCAAGTTGATCGAATCAATGAGTGAAGATTTCCACGGCCTCAATTTTTTAAACCTGGTCGACTTTGATGCCAAATATGGCCATCGCCGGGATCCGGAAGGCTATGGAAAAGCGCTGGAAGCATTTGATGCAAGACTCCCGGAAGTGTTAAACAGACTGAAGGATGAAGATCTATTGATTATTACAGCTGATCATGGGAATGATCCTGTCCATCACGGAACCGATCACACACGTGAATATGTCCCGCTAATCATTTACCATAACGGCATCAGTAAAGGAAAAAAATTGCCGTTAAGAGAGACATTTGCCGATATCGGGGCAACTGTTTCGGATAACTTTAAAATAACAATGCCTGAACACGGTAAAAGTTTTTTAAACGAAATTAAATAGAAAGTGTGGTAGAGTGCATGAATCTGAACAACGTGAAAGAAGCAGCAGCATTTCTGAAGGAAAATACGGAGAAGAAACCGGAAATCGGATTAATACTGGGCTCCGGTTTGGGTGTGCTTGCCGACGAAATCGAGAATCCTGTATCTGTCGGATATAAGTATATTCCACATTTTCCGGAGTCAACAGTCGCTGGTCATAAAGGACAACTTGTGACCGGTACACTGGAGGGCCGGCAGGTGATTGCTATGCAAGGTCGGTTTCACTATTACGAAGGGTACACGATGCAGCAGGTGACGTTCCCGGTTCGCGTCATGAAAGAGCTGGGAATTAACTCCATCCTTGTCACAAACGCAGCAGGTGGCATAAATAAAACATTCAATCCGGGCGATTTGATGCTGATTGATGATCATATTAATAATATGGGTGACACCCCGTTGATTGGGCCAAATGATAATCAAATGGGGGATCGATTCCCTGACATGTCAAAGGCCTATGATACATTATTTCTTGACCATGCCGACAAGTGTGCGGAAAAAATTGGCCTGACGGTTCAGCATGGTGTATATGTGGGAAATACAGGGCCTGCTTATGAAACGCCAGCAGAGATTAACATGTTACGGACATTCGGCGGTGATGCGGTGGGGATGTCAACTGTTCCGGAAGTGACTATTGCTGCCCATTCCGGATTGCGGGTTCTCGGTATTTCGTGTATCTCGAATATGGCCGCTGGCATTCTTGACCAGCCGCTGACACATGATGAAGTGATTGAAACAACGGAAAAAGTGAAGGAAAATTTTTTACGGTTTGTAAAAGAAATTATCCGTACATTGCCAAATAATGAGTGAGGTTGATGGATTATGAGAATGTATGACATCATTGAAAAAAAACGGAACGGTGAAGAACTTACTGATCAGGAAATTCATTTTTTTATTGAGGGATATACAAAAGGTGACATACCGGATTATCAGGTGAGCGCCTTGATGATGGCGATTTATTTTCAAGACATGACAGAAAAGGAACGAGCGGAATTGACAAGTTCCATGGTAGATTCCGGAGATAAGATTGATTTATCGGCTATTTCAGGAATCAAAGTGGACAAACATTCCACTGGCGGTGTCGGTGATACGACGACACTTGTGCTTGCGCCACTGGTTGCATCTATTGGTGTCCCGGTTGCCAAAATGAGCGGTCGTGGATTGGGCCATACCGGGGGGACCATTGATAAACTTGAATCGATTCCAGGTTTTCACGTGGAAATTTCCAACGATGAATTTATCCAATTGGTAAATAAGAATAAGGTAGCAGTTATTGGTCAATCCGGTAATCTGACGCCGGCGGATAAAAAACTTTACAGCTTGCGGGATGTAACCGCAACAGTCAATTCAATTCCGTTAATTGCGAGTTCTATTATGAGCAAAAAAATAGCGTCAGGCGCTGATAGTATTGTTCTCGATGTGAAGACCGGTTCAGGTGCATTTATGGCAGAACTGGAGGATGCGAAAGAATTGGCCGGGGCGATGGTATCCATTGGAAATCGCGTAGGAAGAAATACAATGGCAGTGATTTCGGATATGAGTCAGCCACTGGGTAATGCAATCGGAAACGCATTGGAAGTGAAAGAAGCGATTGATACATTAAAAGGAAGTGGACCGGAAGACCTGACAGAATTATGCCTTGTTCTGGGAAGTCAGATGGCTGTACTGGGAGGAAAAGCGGAGACATTGGACGAAGCACGTGACCAACTGCGAACAAACATGCAAAACGGTAAAGCGTTCAACCAGTTTAAAACTTTCCTTGATTCACAGGGTGGAGATTCACACGTTGCCGACCACCCGGAAATGCTTCCGCAGGCATCATATAAAATAGAACTGCCGGCACTGGAAACCGGTACATTATCGGAAATAGCAGCCAATGAGGTCGGCACAGCTGCAATGATGCTTGGGGCGGGCCGGGCAACGAAAGAATCAACAATTGATTTGGCTGCAGGTATCGTTCTGCATAAGAAAATCGGAGACAAGGTTACCAAAGATGAAGCGCTGTTAACGATTCATACAAATCAAGATGATATAGAAGAAGTGAAGGACAGGCTGTATAAAAGTATCCGGATATCGGATACAACAGTAGATCCCCCAACACTTATCTATAATACCGTAACAGAATAAGGCGTAAATTCTGCGGAAAACACACATGATCCATGTGTGTTTTTTGTATTTCCAATAAGTATAAAAACAGTCGATAAAGTCAATCCTTTTACTATATTGATTGTTGGAGGTTAAACAATGAAAAAATTTGTAATCATGACCAGCATTGTTTGTTTTATGATGTCGGCAGCTGCCGGTATCGTGCATGGGGAGGAAAAAGATTCACAGGATAAATCCATTCAGGATGTTAATCTGGCACCTGAAGCCGAATCGGCAATCCTGATGGAACGGGATACAGGCAAGGTGCTGTACAAGAAGAATGCGAATAAAAGACTACCCCCGGCAAGCATGACCAAAGTAATGTCACTCTTGTTGATCATGGAAGCATTGGAAGAAGGAAAAATTAAGAAAGATGAAATCATCCGTGTCAGTGAAAGAGCAGCATCTATGGGAGGCTCGCAGATTTTCCTGGAGGAAGGAGAGGAAATGAGCGTTCATAATCTGCTGAAAGGAATTGCCATCGCCTCAGGTAATGACGCGACTGTAGCATTGGCGGAACGGATTGCCGGAAGTGAAGAAGCTTTTGTGAAAAAAATGAATAAAAAGGCGAAAGCGATGGGCCTGGAAAATACGCACTTTAATAATTCCACCGGATTGCCAGCCGATAATCATTACAGTACGGTACATGACATGTCGGTAATGGCGAAAGAATTATTAAAATACGAATCTATAACAAATTATACATCCATTTATGAGGATTACTTGCGAAAAGGACAGGAAAATGAATTCTGGCTTGTTAATACAAATAAATTGGTTAAATCGTATCCTGGCGTGGATGGACTGAAAACAGGTTATACTAATGAAGCTAAATATTGTTTAACAGCAACAGCAGAAAAAAACGGGATGCGTGTAATTGCGGTTGTAATGGGTGCAGATTCAACGAAAGAACGTAATAGTACAGTGTCGAACATGCTTGATTACGCATTTAATCATTTTGAAACGAAAAATTTATATAAAAAAGGGGAAAAGATAACAACCTTAAATTTATTGAAAGCAGAGGATCAATATACTGACGTGATCACCTCAGAATCGATCAGTACGATTCATCGGAAAGGGGAGTCAACTGAAGATATCAGCTCAGAGGCAGTATTATCCGAAAACCTGCAGCTGCCTATTGAAAAAGGTGATAAAGTAGGAACATTAATTGTTAAGAAAGATGGAAAAATTGTTTCCAAATCACAATTGGTTTTAAAGCAGGATGCTGAATCCGCCGGTTATTTCACATTGTTGAAAAGATCGCTGCAAAATATGGCGAAAAGCAGCTGATTTCTTCTGTTTTCAACGAATGGCATCTTCTTTTGTCATCAAGCAGGATTTCAGCTGCATCATAAAGAAAAAGATATACTACAACATTTTGTAAGGAGGAGAATGAATGATTCTGTCTACTGCATTTGAAGTTAAGGAGGACGTGCTGATTGTCAGAATTTCCGGGGAACTGGATCATCATGAAGCAGAAGCGTTGCGGAATGAATGGAAAGAAATGATTTATCAAAATGCGATAAAACACGTGATACTGAATTTGGAAGCTGTATCTTTTATGGATAGTTCCGGACTGGGAGTGGTTTTGGGACGATATAAGGAAATTCTGCAGCTTGGCGGTGAAATGGTGGTATGTTCTGTCTCGCCACCAGTAAAACGATTATTTGAAATGTCGGGTATCTTTAAAATTATTCGTTTAGAGGAGAACGAAGGAATAGCGTTGTCCACGTTAGGGGTGGCTTCATGAATAATGAAATGTTTGTAGAGTTTTCCAGTGTCAGTGCAAATGAATCGTTTGCAAGGGTAACAGTCGGGTCGTTTGTTGCCCAACTTGACCCAACAATGGATGAATTGACCGAAATAAAAACGGTCGTATCGGAGGCGGTCACAAACGCGATTATTCACGGATATAATAATCAGCCAGGTAATCAGGTTTCGATTACGTGTGCCTTAAATGATGGCGAAGTGGAACTGACGATTAAAGATAATGGAATAGGTATCGGTGATCTGGATGAAGCAAGACAGCCGCTATATACATCAAAACCTGAACTGGAGCGTTCCGGTATGGGATTTACCATCATCGAGAATTTCATGGACTCTGTTGAAGTGATTTCAAACCCTGGTGATGGAACAACTGTGCATATGACAAAACAACTAACAAAAAGCAAGACGGTATGTAACTAGGGATGCCTATGGATGTAAATGTAAAAAAAGATGATCAGAATGAGCAAAGAGAGGCTTTGACAGATGAGCAGGTAAAGGAATACATTTACAAGAGTCAACAGGGTGATAAAGAATCCAGGGATGTTTTGGTGGAAAGGAATGTCAGACTTGTTTGGTCAGTAGTACAGCGATTTATCAGCAGAGGCTATGACCCTGATGATCTTTTTCAGATCGGGAGCATTGGACTGATCAAGGCAATTGATAAATTTGATCTGTCCTATGATGTGCGTTTTTCCACATATGCAGTGCCGATGATCATTGGGGAAATCCAGCGGTTTATCCGTGACGACGGAAGTGTAAAAGTCAGCAGATCCTTGAAGGAGACCGGAAATAAAATAAGAAAAAAGCGAGACGAGCTGACAAAACAGCTTGGGAGGTCACCGGCAATCCACGAAATAGCTGATGCTTTGGATATTACCCCGGAGGATGTAGTGCATGCGGAAGATGCAGCAAAGGCACCGCATTCGATTCATGAAACAGTGTTTGAAAATGATGGGGATCCAATTACGTTGCTGGACCAAATTGCAGAAGAGGATACAAACTGGTTCGACAAACTGACCTTGCAGGAGGCGATAAGGGGGCTCAATGAACGGGAGCGGCTGATTGTATATTTGCGTTATTACAAAGACAGAACACAGTCTGAAGTAGCAGACAGGCTCGGTATATCGCAAGTTCAGGTATCGAGACTGGAGAAAAAGATATTATATGAAATGAAAATTAATATGAATTAAGCTGAATCACCACTTTACAGAGTGGTGATTTTTTTGGCAGTTTAAGAAAGAAAAAATCCTTTCTTACTGTTTTCTAAGTTAATAAGAGCGTTTCTACACAGTTGCTGCATCTTTTCTAACTTGACAACTTTTACTAGCTATAACAATTTTTTTTTAACAAAAACTATATGACACCAAGTAGCGAAGGATGATATTGATGGCAGACATAATATATCTCCGGATGAAAAAGAATGTGGAGTTGAACCGAATGCAACGTTTATTTTTAAAAGATATTGCATATATATCGGCTCCTTCAGGTTTAAAATCAAAATTAGAGAACAATTTTATTTACGAGGTTACAAAGAAAGACCGGAATATCATTATTATCGACAGTTTTATGGTTATCGATCATTTAAATGAGCTATATCCGGGATTAGAATTCCAGCTTATTGGACCGGCACAGTCGATTATACGGATTAAAAAGGTTCGTAAAACTCCGAGCGTCCTTCTTGCATCCGGTGTTTGGATTCTGTTGTTTATTGGAACTGCAATGACGATTATGAACTTTCACTACGATGTCAGTATGCAGGATGTACAGCAAAAACTGCATTTCCTGCTGACCGGTGAGGAAAATCAATACCCGCTGTGGATACAAATTCCATATTCATTCGGATTAGGCATTGGAATGCTGCTGTTTTTTAATCATTGGTTTACGAAACGGTTTAACGAAGAACCAAGCCCGCTTGAAGTTGAAATTTATAATTACCAGCAGGATCTGGATCAATATGTCAGTTACTATGAAAATCGGTTAAATGATACAAAACCTTTTCATTAATATTCTGGAAGCCACAATCGGTCTGGCTGCTGGGTTGGCTGTAGGTGGCGGGTTCGTTGCATTCCTGACTGTACTTGGTATTATTCCTCGATTAATTCAGCTAAGCCGCACAGCGAAGTATATTCAAATTTATGTCGTCAGTGTTATTACCGGTACCATATTCGGCACATATATGTCTTTTGCAGATGTGAGCTGGGATCAACCGACAGCAGTTTTAATTCTCTGGGGAATTTTTCATGGTATTTTTAACGGAATGCTTGCGGCAGCACTTACGGAGATTTTGAATGTGTTTCCGATTATTTCCAAGCGAATCAGAATGGATGACAAGCTGTTGTGGTTACTAATGGCAATTGTATTCGGAAAAATCGCGGGTTCCATTTTTCAATGGACGATTTTTGTGAAATAACGATCCAATTTATGTACGGGGGGTTTATTTGTGAAGCAGCAGAAAGATTATAGTCAAGTATCGGGAAAAATTAAAGAAAATGAAACATATATGAAAGATAAAATCGGTCTCGGTACATCATTTGACCTTGGCTTTCGGGAGCTTACCATTCTGAAAACAAAAGTTCAAATTTATTATGTAAACGGACTTTGTGATACATCTGTCATACTGGAGATCATCAAAAAGATGGTAGACATTAATGACAGTGAGCGGAATCGAAAAAAGATACCGGAAATCATTCAAAACCGGATTGTTCATCAGCAGGTGAACTCGACGGAAAATATGGATGAAACCATTGATCAATTATTATCCGGTCTGATTGTGATTTTTGTAAACGGAGAGAAAAGGTCATTTATCGTGGACGTCCGGAATTACCCGGGAAGAACTCCTCAGGAACCGGACACGGAGCATGTTGTACGAGGTTCAAGAGATGGCTATACGGAAAATGTTATTGAGAATACAGCTTTGACGAGGAGGAGAATACGCGACGCAAGATTGCGTATGGAAATGATGAAAGTCGGCGAGCGCTCCAAAACAGATTTGTGTGTTTGCTATTTGGATGATGTCGCAGATGATGGGCTTATAAAAGTTATCAAAAAAAGGATTAATAATATCGAAATTGACGGCATTACGATGGCGGATAAAACAATTGAGGAATTTATTGTACAGCGCGGCTGGAATCCTTATCCTCTGGTGCGCTATACAGAGCGCCCTGATGTTGCCTCTAACCACTTACTGGAAGGACATGTATTATTAATCGTTGATACCTCACCAAGTGTTATTATTTTACCAACGACTTATTTTCATCATGTTCAGCATGCGGAGGAGTATCGGCAGGCACCAATGATTGGTACATTTATCAGATGGGTCCGATTTTTGGCAATACTTGCTGCCGTTTTCTTACTTCCATTATGGCTGTTGTTTGTAATCGAACCAACATTACTTCCAAAGCAGCTTGCTTTTATCGGTCCCAGGGAAGAAGGGAACATTCCGATGGTTCTACAGATCATACTGGCTGATCTAGGGGTGGAATTTTTACGGATGGCCGCCATTCATACACCGACACCTTTATCAACTGCAATGGGCTTAATTGCCGCTGTTCTGATTGGTCAAATCGCAATTGATGTTGGTATGTTTGGACCGGAAGTAATTTTATATGTTTCCGTAAGTGCGATTGGTTCATATGTTACGCCAAGTTATGAGCTAAGCGTAGCAAACAAGCTCGCCCGGTTTATTTTAGTCATCTTGACCGGATTTTTTGGGGTAATCGGGTTTTCCATCGGGTTCACCCTATACATTTTATATCTCGTGCGACTTCGATCGATTCGAACACCATATTTATGGCCTTTCCTGCCGTTTAATGCGAGTGCACTTGCACATATTCTCATTCGTGTCCCTGTTCCTAAATCAAATAAACGACCGAGTATTGTTCATCCGCGTAATAATTACCGCCAACCTGTTGACAAACGATAATCTTTCCGCAAATACTGGCATTATCCTTTTGTTTTTTTTCTGCTTATGATACAGTATTTCTATTATTTTGATTAGGGGAAATGCATTATGGTACTGGAATATCACCCGTTTACCATCACGGAAAATGATCATCTTGAAATAGGCGGAATGGATTCAATGGAATTAGCATCTAAATACGGAACACCATTATATGTATATGACGTATCGGTTATACGTCAAAACTGCCGGGCTTTTGTCGATACATTTAAGGAACTGGGAGTAAAAGCACAGGTCGCATATGCGAGTAAAGCTTTTTCATCGATTGCAATGCTGCAGGTTATGAAACAGGAAAGTCTGAGTTTGGATGTTGTATCTCAGGGTGAACTCTATACAGCATTGCAGGCAGATTTTCCTGTCGATAAAATACATTTGCATGGAAATAACAAAAGCCGGAACGAACTTTCCATGGCCATCGAACATGGGGTTGGATGTATTGTAGTCGATAATTTTTATGAAATTAAGCTGATGAGCAGTTTACTGGAAGAACATCAGACGGAAATCGATGTCCTGATGCGTGTAACACCCGGGATTGAGACAAAGACACATCAATATATTATGACAGGGAATGAAGATTCCAAGTTTGGATTTAATCTGCACAACGGTCAAGCGGATCAGGCTTTTCTGCAATTGATGCAACATGATAAAATCCGTTTTAAAGGTCTTCATTGTCATCTTGGTTCGCAAATCTTCGAAACGGATGGATTTAAACTTGCAGCCGAGATGTTATTCGGTAAATTGAAATCCTGGAAAGACAATCATGACTTCACACCGGATGTCCTTAACCTTGGAGGTGGATTTGGAATCCGCTATACAGAAGAGGACAAGCCGCTTCCTTATCCAGCCTACGTTCAGGAGTTAGTGAAGACGGTACAAAGACATGCTGATCAGCTTGATATCCCCTTACCGGAAATTTGGATTGAACCCGGTCGCTCCATTGCCGGGAATGCCGGGTTGACGTTATATTCGATAGGATCCATTAAGGAAATCCCCGGCGTGCGTAAATATATATCAGTGGACGGAGGAATGACTGATAACCTCAGACCGGCGCTGTACCAGGCGAAATACGAAGGAATTTTGGCCAATAAAGCAAATGCAACCGCTACTGAGGAAGTTTCCGTAGCCGGTAAATGCTGTGAATCCGGTGATATGCTTATCTGGAATCTTCCATTGCCGCAGGTTGACAGCGGGGACGTGTTTGCTGTTTTTTCTACCGGTGCATACGGATATTCTATGGCAAATCACTATAACCGGTTTCCCAATGCTGCAGTTGTTTTTGTTGAAAATGGCCGCGACAAACTGGTTGTCAAAAGGGAAAGTTATCAGGATTTAGTTAAAAATGATTTAAGTTATGAATAGACTTTGCATGATTAACTTCCAATAAACAGTGTAAAATGATAAGATATACAGGTGCTTAAAGAAATTAAAAGGGGATGTCGAAATGAGTAAAACAGGTTATATTCTAATGGAAAATGGCAATAAAATTGAATTTGAGCTTTATCCGAATGAAGCTCCAAATACAGTGGAGAATTTTGAAAAACTATCGAATGAACACTTCTATGATGGGTTGACTTTTCACCGGGTAATCGATGGCTTTGTCAGTCAGGGCGGCTGTCCGAACGGAACTGGTACCGGATCTGCCGGCTATACGATTAAATGCGAAACAGAAGGTAACCCGCATAAGCATGTTGAAGGATCATTATCCATGGCACACGCGGGTAAGGATACAGGCAGCTGTCAGTTTTTTATTGTGCATGAAGAACAGCCGCATCTAAACGGGGTTCACACTGTTTTTGGGCAGGTGACATCTGGAATTGAACATGCAAAAGCAATGAAAAATGGTGATACAATGAAGGAAATAAGAGTAGTTCCAGAGTAATTAAGATTCCTCGGTAAGCCCACGGTCCACTAGCTGATGAAACCAACAGAAAGTCAGCGGTATGATTAACATCCGTCAGGGCAATACTTTATAAAGGATGAGTGAGTTGAACCAACGTAAAAAAAATTGGTTGTTGCTGGTCATTTTACTGCTGATTGGTTTTACTGCGGGATCCATTTATTGGTTTGTTTTTGTATTCTAAATGTAATTTGACAAATTAAGCGGGATAAGGCATAAATATATATACAACTTACATAACTGCCAATAAATTTTGAAAAGTTATTTTCATAATGAGGGGTATCTATGTTAATTCGTTATAAAAAGAATATGGAAAAAATAGCAATGGGATTGTTGTCCTTTATGCCTGAAGGTAAAGACGTGAAGAAATTGCAACAGACCATAAAGGAATATGAAACCAATCCTGACTGGCAGCTCTTCTTATGGAAAGAAGAAGATGTGACAGGTGCGATCGGAATAAAAATAGAAAATGATATAAACGCGGTTGTCCAGCACATAACAGTGAATCCATCCCACCGGAATATGGGTATCGGCAAAAAAATGGTTGAAGAGATTAATAAAATGTACAGTGATAAGTATGCTGTCTGTGCAGATGAATTTACACAAGCCTTTTTTAATAAATATAATGATTCCAACAATAATCAATAGCAGGACTCACGCAAAACAATAGCCAGCTCTTTTTGGGAGCTGGCTATTGTTAAGCAAGTTATTTTGGTGTAACTGGGATGATGGATCTACATCCAGGCTGCACCAACAATAATGAGCAGTATGAACAGAACGACGATTAACGCAAATCCTCCACCATAGTTGCCACTCATAGCTAAATTCCTCCTTTTTCACTTAACGAATAAATGTTATTTTGTTAACATTTATCTTACGTAATAACTTATGCTTGCAACAGGTATCATGTATAGGCGTCTATGACAAATTAAACTATTTTTGATCTGCTGCGGTATTTTCGGCGATGTTGGCAAATGGAAAAGGCTATATCCATCCTGCCGCATCTATACAAATAGGGTTATTGTCAATGATTCGGCGAAACACCAAGTTTTCTAAAAGGAATGAGAGGTATGAATAAACCGTATCAAGTTAAGTTGGACACATTTGAGGGGCCTCTTGATTTACTTCTTCATTTAGTCAATCACTATGAAATCGATATTTATGATATCCCGGTTGCCCGTATTACCGAACAGTATATGCACTACATACACACCATGCAACAACTGGAATTGAACGTTGCGAGTGAATACCTTGTAATGGCTGCTACGCTGCTTGCAATCAAAAGCCAGATGCTCCTTCCAGTACAGCAAATTGATGAAGAAGATGAAGAATACATGGAAGATCCACGTGAAGAATTAATGCAGCGTCTGGTCGAATATCGGAAGTATAAATCGGCTGCGGAACAGCTGAAGGAAAAAGAAAGCGACGAACAACAGACTTTCACAAGATCTCCAGCAGCATTCGAACAGGATGAACAAAAGCCAGTAATGGAAAAAAGTGATACGTCCATTTATGATATGCTGCATGCGCTGGAAAAAGTGTTTGAACGCAAAAAGTGGAATGATCCACTGGAAACAAAAGTACAGCGAGGAGAAATACCGATTGAACAACGAATGACAGAGGTGCTTCAGATTATTAAGGACTCAGGCGCCCAAGTTTCCTTTGACCATTTGTTTGAGACACCATCAAAAGAACATATTGTTGCAACGTTTATGGCTGTACTGGAATTAATGAAAGAACATCAGATTCATTGCATACAAAAAAAACATTTTGATGCATTATACGTTGTTTATTTGGGGGATTAGAATTGGAATTAAGTCATATCAAAGGTGTTGTCGAAGGGTTATTATTTGCAAGCGGTGATGAAGGAATTACCGCAAAGCAAATTGCATCAGTACTTGGTATTACGGATACCACCGTACACCATACACTCAATGAATTAAAAGAAGACTATAATCAAATGGATCGTGGTGTTATGATAATGCAGGCAAATCATGCTTTTCATCTCACTACGAAACCGGAACACAGCTCATATTACAAAAAGTACCTTGCATCCCCTCAATCGGCAAAAATGTCACAGGCAGCATTGGAAACACTTGCAATTATCGCCTACCGCCAACCAATCACAAGGACTGAAATTGAAGACATAAGGGGTGTTAAAAGCGATCGTCCTGTACAGACTTTAGTTGCCAGGTCACTGATTGAAGAAGTAGGCAGAAGAGAAGGAATTGGCCGCCCGATTCTGTTTAGTACCACGAAAGATTTTCT
Source organism: Virgibacillus ihumii (assembly GCF_902726655.1). Lineage (NCBI taxonomy): Bacteria > Bacillati > Bacillota > Bacilli > Caryophanales > Bacillaceae > Virgibacillus > Virgibacillus ihumii. The sequence goes on along the minus strand of NZ_CACVAN010000001.1, from coordinate 830,603 downwards.
GACTTACTTCGGAATGACATCACTTGAGGAGCTTCCTCCACTTCCGGAAGGTGACGAGGATCTCAATCAGGAAGCTGATTTGTTTTTTGGTGATGAATTGCGTAGTAACAACTAAGGTCGTTACCTAAAGGCTTGGTGGCACCGAATAATACGAAATAAATAAATTTAAAAGCCATCCATGCAAGCATTGTGTGGATTTTTTTAATTAGGCATATCCATCCCAGTGGTGCATAAACTGTACAGAATAGTCTTCTGAAGCGGGAGGAACGTACATGCGTCATATGATAATTGCCATCAGCCTGTTAATTAGTTTACTCATATTTCCAGCAATTGGACAAGCAAAACCGGGTGTATCTGCAAATAATGCCGTATTAATGGAACAGTCTTCCGGTCGGATTTTGTTTGCCAAGAATGCACATGAAACGGAACGAATTGCCAGCATAACGAAAATCATGACCGCTATCATTGCAATCGAATCAGGGATGATGAATGAAACTGTTACCGCAAGTAAACGCGCAGTATATACAGAAGGCTCGTCGATCTATTTGGAGCAAGGTGAAAAAATGAAATTGAAAGATCTTGTATATGGCCTTATGCTCCGCTCTGGAAATGATGCAGCTGTTGCGATAAGCGAACATGTAGGCGGAAGTGTGGAAGGTTTCGTTCACCTGATGAATAAAAAGGCAAGATGGATCGGTATGACAAATACATCGTTTGCGAATCCGCATGGACTTGATTCGGACAAACATTATTCCACAGCTTATGACATGGCTCTGCTCATGCGTTACGCAATGGACAATGAACTGTTTAGGAAAATCACCGGAACAAAAATATATAAATCTGAAAAGCGGTCCTATTCATGGCAAAACAAAAATAAATTACTGACCCGGCTTTATAAATATAGTACTGGAGGAAAAACCGGCTATACTCGGGTTGCTGGAAGGACACTGGTTTCGACTGCTAAAAAGAAAGATATGAATCTTATTGCTGTAACACTTAATGGACCTGATGATTGGCAGGATCATATTTCCATGTTCGAGTGGGGGTTTGATAAGTATGAAATGAAAACACTCGGAAATAAAGGCAGAGTGGAATACAATCTGAACAATTCCTCCGACAATACGATAGGATATTTACATCATGATATTGTCTATCCGTTGAATCAGCAAGAATTGGGAACCGTTGAAAGTCAATCATTTATTTTAAAAGATGCATCAGTTGAGGATGTACAGGACATTATTGGTAAAACAATTTACTTTATCGACTCTGTTCCGGTGCTGGAAACACCTATTTATGCTGAAAAAAAGAAGGAAGATTTTCTGTCGTATATCAAACTAGTCTATCTGCGGATGTTAGGAATTTATTAATATGGTAAATATAATATGGGCTGCAATGGCCGCTATTGGCATCATTTATGCAATGTTTAACGGAACCATGGATAACGTCAACAAAGCATTATTTGAAAGCGCGGACGAAGCAGTAACATTATCAATCGGCTTGATAAGTGTTTTGGTGTTTTGGCTGGGAATTATGAAGGTTGCGGAAAAAGCAGGAATTTTGCGAGTTATGATAAAAGCGTTTCGTCCTGTTGTTGCAAAGATATTTCCTGATATACCGAAAGATCACCCGGCGATGGGCTATATATTATCAAACTTTACAGCTAATATTTTCGGTCTCGGAAATGCAGCGACACCAATGGGCATCAAAGCGATGGAACAAATGAAAGAATTAAGCGGATCAGATACAGCTTCACGGTCTATGATAACTTTTTTGGCGCTTAATACATCCAGTCTGACTCTAATACCAACTACCGTAATCGCCATCCGCATGCAATATGATTCAGCGTCACCTACCGAAATTGTCGGGACAACAATTATCGCTACAACAATATCATCTGTCAGTGCACTCTTGATTGACAGGTTATTCTACTATAGAAGTATCAGGAGGAAATAAAATGGGAGTTATAACTGCTATTAGCACTTGGCTGATTCCTTGTTTTATTCTGATTGTGTTGGTTGTTGCCACTTGGAAGCGGGTGCCAACCTATGAAATGTTTGTTGAGGGAGGAAAGGAAGGTGTCAGTATGGCCTTTTCTTTACTTCCTTTTTTAGTCGGTATGATTGTTTCCATTGCTATTTTGCGAAGTTCTGGTGCGCTGGAAGCCTTTATTAATCTGATTACCCCTTTCCTCGTACAAATCGGGATTCCTCCCGATATTATTCCATTGGCACTTGTACGACCGATATCAGGAACAGCTGCACTGGGAATGACTACTGAATTAATCAGTACACATGGAGCGGATTCTTTCATCGGTCGTCTGGCATCCACCATGCAGGGCAGCACCGATACGACTCTTTATATATTGACCGTTTATTTCGGAGCAGTTGGCATCAGAAAAATGGGATATGCAGTAAAGGTTGGACTACTGGCCGATTTAGTTGGTATAATTGCCTCGATTATTATCGTTACATTAATATTTGGATAAGTATTATCATTAGCGTTAACATGTTGTTAACGCTATTATTATGTGTGACGATATAACAAGGTTAAATAAGGTACATAACTAATTGAAAAGTTTGGTGATTACACATGGAAAGATTGCAGAAAGTTATTGCGCAAAGTGGGGTTACTTCCCGGAGAAAAGCGGAGAAACTTATAGCTGACGGTAAAGTGAAAGTTAATAATAAGGTTGTAACAGAATTGGGATCAAAAGTATCAGGCAATGATGAAATTGAAGTAAATGGAATCAAACTGGAAAAAGAAGCTCCGGTATACTACATGCTGTATAAACCGAGGGGTGTTATTTCCAGTTTGTCTGATGATAAAGGGAGAAAAGTCGTTACCGATTTCCTGGGAGAAGTTCCGGAGCGAATTTATCCAATAGGACGGCTTGATTATGATACATCCGGAATTTTATTACTTACCAATGACGGTGAATTTGCTAACCTGTTGATGCACCCCAGTCACGGTGTCGAAAAGGTATATGTCTGCAAAGTTAAAGGCATACCGGATAAAAAGGATCTGAACCGGTTACGAACAGGTGTGAAATCCAATAATGAATTGTTGAAAGCAGTTGGCTATAAAATCATGCGTGTTGACCGGGCCAAAAACACCATGATACTTGAAATTACACTGAACGAGGGTAAGAACCGCCACATCAGACGCATGATGGAGGAAATCGGTTTTCCCGTTTCCAAGCTGAAGCGGGAACGTTATGGATTGTTAACACTGGATGGTATGCAGCCCGGGGATTACCGTATGTTGAACCCGAAAGAAGTAAAAAAAATGCGTCAGGTGTCACATTAATTGTTAAAGAATAGTCAAATTTGTCAATATGCATACATGGTATACTTGCGGAGGGAGTGAAAAAGATGAGTGCAGAGCAGCGGATGATAAACAAAAAAACTAAAAAGAGAAACCGGCTGATTTTTCGTTCCATAGTATTGGCCGTACTCCTTGTTGCACTGATATACGCGGTAGTTTCAAATCTGACTAAAGAAAACACCAATGTCGATGTAGGTGATGAGGCACCTGATTTTGTACTTAATCAGATAAATAAAAATAATGAACTTGAAAAAATTCAATTCAGTAATCTCGAAGGAAAAGGTGTCATGTTAAACTTCTGGGGCACGTGGTGTGAACCGTGTGAAGCTGAAATGCCGTTTATGCAAAAACTCTATCCGGAGTATAAGAAAAAAGGCGTTGAAATTGTAACGGTTAATCTGGATGCGAGTAAATTTGTTGTACATCAATTTGTTGACAAATATGACTTAACTTTCCCTGTACTGTATGACGCGAAAGATCAGGTAATGAACCTGTATAATGTGGGGCCGATTCCGAGTTCTTTCTTTATCAGTCCGGAAGGGGAAATCGTCGAAGTTGTGGAAGGCGCACTGACGCTTGAAAAACTGGAAGGCTATTTAAAACAGATTCAACCAGAGCAACAATCATAATGTGAGGGATGAATATGAAACACATCAAATGTGAATGCGGACATGTTAACCCGGAAGGTACCGTTCTTTGCGAAGCATGCGGTAAACCGGTGGAGGGCAACCAGCATATCGACGGTAATGACAAGAAAAAATTGCTGAACATGCGATATGATGGCAGTGCACGCAGATCACAGACGTATAATAAATCAATTATCGATAAAACATGGAACTTTTTTTCATCCGTGAAGATTGGGGTCTGGTTAATTGTGCTTGCACTGGTTGCCTCAGCCATCGGCACCATTTTTCCACAGGAGATGTATATTCCGGCTGATGCGGAATCCAGAGACCCTTCGATTTACTACGAACAGACGTATGGTATTTTGGGACAGATTTATTATCAATTAGGGTTTCATAATCTATATGGCTCGGCATGGTATCTGATTCTCATCGCTTTAATCGGAGTATCGCTGGTGATATGCAGTATTGATCGTTTTGTTCCTTTATACAAAGCATTAAGAATGCAAAAAGCAAAACGGCACGAGACTTTTTTGAACAGACAGCGTTTGTACAGCAAGACCGAAACAGTTACTGCAGAAGAAAAAGAACAACTTATTACAGCCATGAAAAATAAACGTTACAAAGTCCGGGATGAGGATGGTCATATTTTAGCTGAGAAGGGAAGATTTTCCCGCTGGGGTCCATATGTGAATCACATTGGACTTATTATAGTACTGATTGCGGCATTACTCAGAATGGCCACCCCTATGTATATTGATGAATATGTCTGGGTCAGGGAAGGTGAACAGACCGTCATCCCCGGAACAAAGGGAGAATATTACATAAAAAACAAAAATTTTATTAAGGAGACATATTCCGAGGAAAACGAGAAGTTTCAAGAGGCTCTCAAACAAGAAGGACAAGTTGTGAAGAACTATCAGACTAACGTTGTAATCTACAAGGAAACAGATAATTCCATCCCGGGATCAGAGCAGCAACTTAAGAAAGTCACTGAAGATCAGATTAAAATGAACCATCCGCTTAAATTTGATGGGTATACGTTGTATCAGGCTGGTTATCAACAAAATGAATTCACGAAAATGACCTTTAAAATACACAAAACAAATGACCCGAAAGAAAAGGCAATGGGAAGTATTACGGTTGATTTAACATCACCAAAGAAAGAATATGAGCTGGATAACGGTTTTCGCGTTGTAATGGAACAATATTATCCTGACTACTATATGGATGATGGTGAACCAAGATCAAAAACCAAATATCCAAGAAATCCGGCATTTGTATTTTCTGTTTATCCTCCGGGCACTGATAAAGCTGAGGTTAGCTTTGTCGGAATCGGAAAAAACATTGATCCAAGTAATAACAATCAGTATAAACTTGGCATCCAGGATTTTCAGATGCGCGATGTCAGCGGTTTAACCGTACGACGTGACTATACATTGCCATTATTCATTATCGGTGCAGCGATTTTCATGATTGGTGTCGCACAAGGAATGTACTGGCAGCACCGCAGAATTTGGATTCGCCCTAAAGAAGGTGGTATTTTGATGGCAGCACATACAAATAAAAACTGGTACGGTATCAAAAAGGACATTGAAGGTATAATCGAAGGTACGAATGTAAAAATGGTTGATGATCAGCAGGAACTCGAAGAATTATCTTAACAGGCCTGAAAAAGGAGGATACAGATGGAAGCGTTGCTTAATCTAAGTAATATATCACTTTATGCAGCATTTGCCCTATATTTAATTGCCACACTTTTCTTTGGTGCAACAATCAAAGGAAACAAGGCAAAAGAGGAATCGGGCAATGGGAAAGCCGGAACAATCGGAATTGTTATTACGATAATCGGCTTTATATCACAATCGGTCTACTTTGTAACGAGATGGGTTGTAAGCGGACATGTTCCTGTCAGTAACCTTTTTGAGTTTATGACATTTTTCGGTATGGGAATCGTGCTAGCCTTTATCATTATTTATTTCATTTACAGGCTGCCTGTACTAGGAGTGTTTGCACTGCCAATAGCTCTGACCGTACTTGGTTTTGCCAGTATGTTTCCCAGTGAGATCTCGCCGCTTGTGGCATCACTTAGGCACTGGATGCTTTACGTTCATGTAACAACAGTAGCATTTGGCGAGGCAATTCTGTCGATCAGTTTTGTAGCGGGTCTGATTTATTTAATCAGACAAATTGATCAATCAAAAGCAAATAAACGAACTGCTTGGCTGGAAGTTATCCTGTTTTCCATTTTTATACTGATCGGTTTCAGTGTAATATCTGTTATATTCGGTTCAATGGATTATAAGGCTCAGTTCGAATATACAAAAAATGGCGCGACATTGACTGCCGATTATCCTCTTCCACCAATTGCCGGACCAAATGAAGGCAAACTTGTTACAGAAGGTGCAATGAAACCATGGTTTGAAACGCCTGAATGGATGCGAGGTGCGGATGCAGCAAGAAAATTCAATACGGTTATTTGGTCCGTGATTACCGGTTTTATAATTTATGTATCAGCACGGTTAATTACACGGAAAAGAATTGGTGCGGCAATCCAGCCGCTCCTGAAAAAAGCAAAACCTGATTTATTGGATGAAGTTTCGTATCGAGCGGTCGCAATAGGCTTTCCGGTATTTACACTGGGCGGACTGATCTTTGCATCTATTTGGGCCCAAATTGCCTGGGATCGTTTCTGGGGATGGGATCCGAAAGAAGTATGGGCATTAGTAACCTGGTTCTTTTACGCAGCGTTTTTACATTTACGACTGTCCAGAGGCTGGCATGGTGAAAGATCAGCTTGGCTAGCAGTTGGTGGATTCGCGATTATTATGTTTAATCTGATTGCGGTGAATCTCGTGCTGGCCGGACTGCATTCCTATGCATGACCTTGAATGGAGGCTAATAATAACCATTAATAATGGAGGGGACCTACATGGAGACAAATGCCAGAGTACTTGTTGTTGATGATGAAGCAAGGATTCGACGCCTGATTAAAATGTATCTGGAAAAAGAAGAGTTCATTGTTGAAGAAGCTGCGGATGGATCAGAAGCACTGCAACTGGCACTGGATAATAATTACGATGTCATTTTACTGGATATTATGATGCCTGAAATGGACGGGATTAAGGTAACCGAGGAATTGCGGAAAGAAAAATCTACACCAATCATTATGCTTACCGCCAAGGGTGAGGAGTCCAACCGTGTCCAGGGGTTTGAAGTTGGTACGGACGACTATATAGTTAAACCGTTCAGTCCCAGGGAAGTTGTTTTACGTGTTAAAGCACTTTTACGAAGGATTTCTGCCACCAGTTTCAGTGATGGTGCACCTACCAAAAATTTATTGGTATTTCCGCATTTAACAATTGATCACGACGCACACCGTGTCACTGCGGACGGAACAGAAGTAGCATTAACACCTAAAGAGTATGAGCTCCTTTGTTATCTTGCCAAATCGCCTGATAAAGTGTTTAATCGTGAACTGTTGCTGAAGGACGTTTGGGAATATGAATTTTTTGGCGATTTGCGGACGGTAGATACACATGTAAAACGGTTACGCGAGAAATTGAATAATGTATCCGCAGACGCTGCCAAGATGATAGTCACTGTCTGGGGCGTAGGATATAAATTTGAGGTAGATGATGTCTGATGTTTTGGCGGAGTGTTGTAGGGAAACTGGCAATAACCATTTTATTGCTGGTTTCTTTTGTATTATTTATTTTAACTATATTACTGTTGGAGTTCTTTGAAAATTTTCATGTTCAACAGGCTGAAAATGAAATGATGCAAACAGCTAATAAAGTTTCGTTGATGATTGAGCAGTATGACGATAGAGAGCTTGCCTATCGAACCACTGAACTTATTAAAGATCCGGCAAGTCATATTGCGGTCGTATACGGAAATGGCGATTTTTGGACATCCCACAGTATTGATAACCTGCATGAACTTGGTGAACAGTGGTTTCGTTCAGAGGATTCGTTAAACGCAGTTTTCACTAAAGGGGAAAATTTGAAGGAACAAATGCGGTTGCCCGGCGGTAATGATCGGGCTATGATGGTCGGAACTCCCATTCAGAACAATGGCGCTGTTTTTGTTTACCAGTCATTGGATGTTGTTAATAAGACAAAATCCGATACAACGAAAATCATATTGCTTGCGGCAGGTATTGCGATTGTATTGACAACGATTTTCGCTTTTTTCCTGTCAACGAGAATTACATCACCACTGATTAAAATGCGTGAAGCAGCTTTTGATTTAACGAGAGGCGAGTTTAATACGAAAGTTCCGATTTTGACACATGATGAAATAGGTGAATTGGCGATAGCCTTTAATCGGATGGGAAGGCAGTTGAAATTCCATATTAATGCACTAAGGCAGGAGAAAGAACAGCTCTCCAGCATTGTCAGCTCAATGGCGGATGGCGTTATTACGCTGAACCGAAATGGTGATATGCTGGTCACAAATTCTCCCGCAGACCAATTAATTGAAAGTCTTTATTATGAAAATAACTTGCGGTTAAATGATGAACATAACAAACTTCCTGATCCGCTGAATGGAATACTGGAAGATGTTATTCAGGAGGAAAAAGAAGCAATTAATGAGATAAACATCCAAGGGAGAACATGGGTCATGATTATGACTCCTTTATATGACCAATCATATGTACGAGGGGCTGTCGCTGTTATCCGGGATATGACAGAAGATCGCAGGCTCGATAAGCTGCGTAAAGACTTTATTGCCAACGTATCGCATGAATTGCGGACTCCGATTTCCATGTTGCAGGGATATAGTGAAGCAATTGTTGATGATGTGGCAGAAAGCAGGGAAGAAAAAAGAGAACTTGCCCAGATTATTTATGAAGAGTCCCTGAGGATGGGTCGTTTAGTTAATGAATTACTGGATCTTGCCCGAATGGAAGCTGGACAAATAAGCCTTAACGTGGAACACGTTGAACTGGATCCATATGTGGAGCGGATTATCAAAAAATTTTCCGGACTGGCAAACGACAGCAAGGTTGATCTGCAGCTAATTAAAAAGCTATCCGCTCAATCCATTTATATCGATCCCGACCGGATTGAACAGGTGCTTACTAATCTGATTGATAATGCAATTAGACATACTGGAGAAGAAGGAAAGGTGATTGTGACAGTGGAAAGCAATGACAGTGAGTTTTCGGTATCTGTTGCAGATAATGGGAGTGGTATTCCTAAAGAAGATATTCCTTTCGTATTTGAACGATTTTATAAGGCGGATAAATCACGCGTCAGGAATGGAAAGAAAAAAGGAACCGGGCTTGGATTGTCCATTGCCAAAAACATTGTTGATGCGCATAACGGGACGATTACGGTTAACAGTATCGTTAATGAAGGTACCACATTTGTATTGAAACTGCCACTGAATGACTAACCGTGTGGACAGGCAATTTATTTATGATATAATAATGGTAATTGAATAGGTAATGATGATTGGTGTATTACTTAATAGGGAATTCAGTGCAAAGCTGAAACTGTCCTCGCAACTGTATATGATCGGCGAAATAAGCATAATCCACTGTATGAATTCATATGGGAAGGGCTTAGAGTAGGGTGTGATCATGAGTCAGTAGACCTGCCAGCCATCTATCGTTTCAATGCTTCGAGGATATGAGCGATTGGGACAACCGGATACATTTTATGGAATAGTTATATATTCGATTGTCTATAAAGCTGACTCGCTTGAAGGGGTCAGCTTTTTATTTTTGCGGTTGAATTGACAGTATCGGTTACCAGCGCCCAATTCTCCTCAAAATTACAGTACTGGAGGAATGGGAACATGCATAAAGGTTTCTTACGTTTGGCATCATTTTTAATTGTTATTGGGTTATTAGTTGGCTGTGGAACAAGTGAAGGGCAGTCGACGTCACAGAATAATCAGAGCGCTAAATCAACGGAAAGCAGCAACGCATCTGAACAAAAGGATGAAACAGTCACCATTATCCTTTCCAAAAATAATGGGGAAAAGCAGCTCGGGAAAAAAGAAATTGAAATTGAGGAAGGGACAACATTGATGTCGGTTATGAAAAAAAATTTTACACTGAAAACATCCCATAATGGTGGATTTATTACCGCCATTGAAGGTGTTTCACATGATAAAGGAAAAACGGCATGGATGTTTACCGTGAATGGAGAAGCAGCTAAAGTTGGTGCAAAAGAGCTCGAATTGTCCCCAGGCGATCAAATAACGTTTGATCTGCATGCATTTTGAACACGTATAAACTAACGCTTCTGGCGGTACTTGCAGCACTTGCAGTCGTTGGCAGATATGTTTTTGCTTTTCTGCCCAATGTTCAGCCTGTCACATCACTGATTATCATTTGCGGGTTGTTGCTCGGGCCGCTGGCAGCAGTACTGTTGGCAATTTTAACAACTTTTTTGTCCAATATGCTTTTGGGAATGGGAATATGGACAGTCTGGCAAGTTGTTTCATGGGGGCTCATCGGGGTATTAAGTGGATTGCTTGGAAAATATCCTAAAAAATTTCCATTTTGGGTCATCGTCGCTTTTTCCATATTCAGCGGTTTTTTATACGGCTTTGTCATTTCGCTGATGACATATTCGATTGCCGGTGAATTTTGGCCGTATTATCTGGCGGGTCTGCCTTTTTCTGTCAACCATGCGGTCGGTAACGCAATTTTTATGGTTGTGTTTTATCCGGTTATATCCCATTTATTTAAAACATATTCAAATAAGCACTTTTATTTAAAAAATACCAGCTGAAATAGGCTGGTATTTATTGTTTGATACCAGTAGTTAATACGGATAAAAATCAATTCCCGGTTGACATTCATTCAAATAACACTTTTACTTTTTCTCAATTTCCAATATAGTTAGAGCAAAGGTGTAACTTTTGATCAGTACAGACGACTGATTTATTGAACGGGGGACCCTTATGAAGGCCGTTTTTGAGGAATTATACGAAAAATACCATCAGGATTTATATCAGTTTATTTTTTATATGGTGAAAGATAAAGAAGTTTGTGAAGACCTTATTCAGGAAGTTTATATCAAAGTATTAAGATCATATGATTCGTTTAAAGGTGACAGCAGTGAAAAAACATGGCTTTTTTCCATTGCCCGTCATGTTACGATTGATTTTTTCCGTTCATTGAAACGAAAACGGAATCGAATAGCCGGGTATTTCGATTGGAATGAAAACGATCGGTATCTTTCCGATCAAAAGCCGCTTCCTGATGAAATTGCTGAACAGAATGAGAAAATAAAACGGATGTATTTTTATTTGGATAAGTGCACACCCGAACAAAAAAGTGTACTTATTTTGCGATACATACAATCTTTCTCAATCCAGGAAACAGCGGAGATTTTGGGTTTTAGTATAAGTAAAGTGAAAACAACGCAGCATCGCGGTTTAAAGCGGTTAAAAAAATGGATGATTGAAGCGAATCAGAAGGGAGGGGATGGATCATGAAGTCCCGGGACAACGATGAGAAGCAGATAACTGATTCACTAAAACAGATGCCAGTGGTCAAAGACAAAAGAAAAAAAGATGAGCTCTATAAACAAATTTCCTCCAGTTTAAAGGAACCGCAGCGAGTGCAGGCATCACGAAAGATTCCTCTTGTACCGATTTTCAGCATAGTGGCGGTATTGACCATCCTCCTTATTAGTGTACCGTTTTTGATGAATGAAGATAATTTTCTGACCAATAACAGTCACGATGAAGCAAAAATGGAAAAAGCGGTATCTGACAATCGGACTAATACGGGGCAAATGAAACCTGGGAAAGAAAGTGATTTCAGTGCTGCACAGTCCAATAAGAAAAATATGCTTAGGATGGATAAAAATTTCCAATCACATGTAGTTCGTTCTATAAAGGATACAAATTCCATTGTGTACGGAGCTGTTGCCAATCAACAGGCCCAGTTCATTATACCGTTGACATTTATTGTTTCTGAAACGGAAGATTTAAGTAAACAGTATAATAAGATCGGCAGCTATCTTAAAGGGAAAAAAAGGCCGCCTGGCGATTATATGCTTGCCGGTGCAATGTTTGAAATGAACAGAGCAAATGGTACGGTATTAGTGGGTTTGCCGAAAGGTTTTTCACTCAACTCGGGGGCTGAGGCTAATATGTTTAGCAAAACAGTGCAATCCATGTTTGGTCCACTGCAGTTTGATAAGGCCGTCTTTACCCGCAAGGTTAATCTTGGACCAATCGGTAGTGTGAAGGCGTTAAAAATAAATGGAATTCAGAATAAAGCATATAAATTGTATGATCCGGCTCAATCCGAAAGAAATTTTTTAGTTCCGGTTAATATGGAAAATAAGAGGGAAATTACTGGTGCATTCGAAGAGATGAAACAGAGTGAAGAGGAATTTCATTTACAGCGTACCATCCCTGAAAATATCCAGATCTCAACGCATCAAAAGGGAGAGTCACTGCAGTTAACGTTTGCTGAAAACATACCGCGAAACCAGGAAAGTTTGACAATGATTGAATCCATCCTGATGACTGCCAAAAGTTTCGGATATAAACAGGTTGAATTTAAAAATACCGGAGTGCACATGATAGGTCCATATCAATTGACGGATCCGCTCAATGTCCCTGCAGGTGTTAACCCTATTTATACAAGGTCAAAATGAAGAAAGGCTGCTCTTTATTTGCAGATAGGAAAGTATAAAATTTTCCTATCTGCTTAAGTGCAACTATGGCATTCGTCTAAAAACTTGCACTTTACAGGTCACAGATGTGCGAGATCCATTCCCTGTCTTGAATCAGTCCCGTAGGCACTCAACCTTCTTCATATTTCAGCGGGTCACCATCAAATGGTGTACCTGACACTTTGATGGAATCCGTTGGGCAGCCTTCATAAGCATCCAGCATATCCTCTTCCAGCGTTTCCGGTATTACTTTATTTCCTTTATTTTCATCCAACATGACGTAAGCGATACTTTCATCATCATAATCAAATACATCCGGCGCCGCAGCACCACATGCTCCGCAGGCAATGCACGTCTCTTGATCTACTATCGTGTATTTAGCCATAAAGTATTCCTCCCCAAACTATAAATCAATTTTAAGACGGAAGTTTTTACATTTCAACTTACAACTGATGTGATACCATTAATTTATTAAGTTGGAAGTTACAAAGGAGAATGAAAAAATGCTTCTAGACATGATTATTATCAAATGCAGCAGTCAATTTCAGGATAAACGAAGTGTCGCAGCCATTTTTCATCTTCTTAAAGGGAGAAAATCAATTCAGACGCAGCAGGATGCTTTTCTTTATGATTTGCAGAAGTTTTATGGCATATATAAAAAACTGTCTAAACAATCTTTCAACCTGATAATAAATCAATTACAAGATAACGGGTATCTGCACCTGTATGGTGGATCAGTCCTATCCGGAAAGAAAGGAACAGCATTCTTGCAAAAAATGGATAGACATCGACATGTACCTTATTTAAACGGTATGAAGTATTCAAATGCTGATACAATTTTTTGTCAGCGGCTTTTTTTACTGATTCAAACGCTAACCAACAGCTGGCACAATCATTTTTCATTTATCCCTGTTGTGGATACACCTCAAATAACCGGCTGGGTTAAAGATCATTACAAGCAAATGAAACCAAAACACGAGAATGTACTCTATTTAATTCACAAAGAACTGCAGCAACTTCTTGAACGTTTTCCGGAAGCCGACGCTGAATTTTTCGTTGACTGTCTTGCTGGTTTTGAACACTACGGGATGAGCAGCTATCAATTGGCTAAGCATCATGAACTGGAGAGACTTGATGTTCCACTGCACCTGACAGCAATCGTACACCGCATGTTTTGGGAAATGGAACAGGAACCGGGAAAATTCCCAATCATATCGTATATTATAAAGGATGTGAAACAGGAGACAAAGCTCTCCCAGTCAGCTTCTAAAACTGATATCCTTTTGCGTGAAAACCATAACCCTGCGGAAATTGCCAGGATTCGAAACCTAAAAATCAATACCGTTTACGATCATATTGTCGAAATCGCTCTTTACGAGCCAAACTTTCCAATTGATGCATATATTTCAAATGAACAGCAGGAAAAAATTGCAGCCGCAATCAGAAAAGCAAAAAGCTTTAAATTGAAGGACATTAAAAGCGGGATTGATGATGAGATAAGTTATTTTCAAATACGACTTGTTTTAGCGACACACCATAAAGGAGTCAGGTGATAAACTTGATCAGCCAGGCAAATCTTGACCAAAAACTTAAAAAATACTTTCAGATTGATTCATTTCGGCCGGGACAAAAAGAGATTATTGAGGATATTACGGCGGGGAACGATGTTTTGGGTATCTTGCCGACAGGATCGGGGAAATCGTTATGTTACCAACTTCCCGCACTACTAATGGATGGGCTGACCATCGTAGTATCCCCGCTGATTTCGTTAATGCAGGATCAGGTAAAACAGTTGAAATCAAAAGGATTTAAGTATGCAGCTGCATTAAACAGCTTTATGGATCCGGAAGAAAGAATTCATGTGCTTCGAAATATAAAGCAATTTAAATTAATTTACATATCGCCTGAATTACTTCAACAGCCTAAACTGATCGAACTATTCAGCCATATAAAAATAAGTTTGTTTGTTATTGATGAAGCACATTGCATTTCCCAGTGGGGGCATGATTTCAGACCGGACTATTTACGGCTTGGAGCTGTTATCAAGCAATTGGGAAACCCTGTAGTACTAGCGTTAAGCGCAACAGCAACTGCAGAAATTCAAAAAGATATTATTACTGCACTGGACAGGAAATCCATTACCAAACATATTTATCCGATAGACAGAAAAAATATTACGTTTGCAGTCGAGCATGTAAGCAGCAATTTAGAGAAAAAACAAGCGTTGACAGATTTATTCAGACAATATCGTGTGCCGGCATTGATCTATTTTACAAGCAGACGGATGAGCGAGGAGACAGCTCATTATCTTTCGCAAACACTTCCGTTACACAGGGTAGCTTTCTATCATGGGGGGATGGATCAGACTGACCGGGTTACTATTCAGCAGCAATTTATGAACAATCAACTGGATATAATTTGCTGTACGAGTGCGTTTGGAATGGGAATAGACAAGCACAATATCCGCCTGGTCATCCATTATCATCTTCCTCCGCAAATTGAATCTTATATTCAGGAAGTGGGCAGAGCCGGGCGGGACGGTAAGCAAAGCATCGGCCTGTTAATGTATGCACAGGGGGATGAACAAATTCCAGAATCAATCATTACAAGTGAACTGCCAACAGATGTTATGGTACGTTCAATTTTTCAACGATTGGCTGAGTTATGCCACTCTTCTGCGGATTATAACCAAATTAAAAATCAGTTGATCGAAGAATTTCAGCTGAATGAAATTCAATGGCGATTTTTGCACTATCAATTTGAAAAACATGATATGATGAGGGAAAATAAATTTCTTTATCATACCAATTGTTGGGAAGCAGCTGAAGCAAAGATTATCAGGCTTGTCAGTCATCGAAAATCCTTAAAGGAAGCGAAGTTAGCTGAAATGGTAAGCTGGATTAATCATACCAATTGTTTGCGTGAGCATCTATATAAAAGTTTCCAGGACACATATGAAAAACCAGCCAGCATGTGCTGCAGCAGCTGCGGCTTTTCATTTTCCGAATGGACTCCTCAACAAACAGAAAATGAGGAAAAACAGATGACCTGGCAGACGAAATTGCGTTATATACTGTTAAGCGGGGTAAAGAATGACCAGGCAGAGTGAAATAATAAAACAACTATCTGATGCAGAATTAAATAAACAACTAGTGCTTTCCCAGTTGATTATGCTCGTTACAGGGTTATTTTTGAGTATATTCCTGTTTGACGATTTTTCAGTCTGGTTTGAGTTATTTGAGTTAAATATAACTGAGATTCTTTACTATGGAGTATGTTCTGGTCTGTTAATTGTTATAGTTGATTTATTACTGATAAAGATTTTTCCGAAGCGATATTATGATGATGATGGCATTAATGCAAGAATCTTCGGCAATCGAAAAATAACAGAGACCTTTGCACTGACATTACTCGTGGCAATTTCGGAGGAGATATTATTCAGAGGATTCATCCAGACAACATTTGGTTACCTGATTGCCAGTATACTTTTCGCACTGATTCATTTCAGGTATTTACGTAAGCCTGTTTTGTTAATTTCAGTCCTTGCTGTCAGTTTTTATCTTGGCTATATATTTTTGCTGACACAGAATCTGCTTGTTACAATAATATCGCATTTTATTGTTGATTTTACCTTGGGAATTGCTATCCGTTTTCAAAAGTGGGGTGCTGAGGATGAGTTATGAAGCCGAAAATCATGGAGACGACAGAACGGAATTAAAAAGATTACTTGATGAAGTGCAGAGCGGGGAAAATAATCATAAGCCACATCAAACAAATGAATCTACTGACTCGGTGAAAAAGGAACGGGGTATAGATGTATTAAATTTGCCGCCTCGAAAGGACGTACATAGTGCTGCTAAAAGTCGCAAACGGGTTAAAATCAATCATGCACTGTTCCGGCTGATTTTCGTAATTATCCTGATAATTATAGTGCTGGGCGGCATATTTTATTTATGGGGCGAAGAAGTTTTAAATCTTATTTAATGAAAATTGCAGAAGGTGCCTTATATGAGGCACCTTTTAAGTTAAAAAAATGTTTTTTTATCCCGATCTTCCTTGAGTATCTCAACTGCTTCACGAAATCGCATTGAATGAACAACTTCCCGTTCACGCAAAAATTTCAGGCTGTCATTTAGTTCTGGATCATCGGATAGATTAATTATCCATTGGTAGGTTGCCCTTGCCTTTTCCTCGGCGGCAATATCTTCGTAGAGATCGGCAATCGGATCACCTTTGGCCTGGATATATGCAGCGGTCCATGGTGTCCGATGCGTATTTTCCGGGAATAATGCATGACCGTGATCAGTGTAGCGGCCACCTAGACCCGCAGCATCCATTTGCTCCGCAGTGGCATCTTTGGTCAATTTATAGATCATTGTCGCAATCATTTCAAGATGGGCGAATTCTTCAGTGCCTATATCGTTCAGTAACCCTACAACTTTGTCAGGGATGCTATATCGTTGATTTAAGTATCGTAAGGCAGCGGACAGTTCACCGTCAGCGCCACCATATTGTTCGATTAAAAATAATGCTAAATGTGGATTACATTCTCTGACTTTTACGGGGTATTGAAGCTTTTTATTATAATACCACAAACTATCTCCTCCTAATTAACGATTCTTTCTTTCAGGTTATACCTGCCATGGCCACGGCGTATCATCCCAATTCCATGGATAGTCTGAATAACTTTTTCCAAATTGCATGAGCGGGCCGAATTTCGCTTCAAAATTATTGGTCAGTTCCTTACTTTTTTTGACGTATAAATTAAATTGTTCAATTGCATCATAATCATATGGATGTGTATCCAGATATAATGTCAGTTCAACCAGTACAAAATCGACAGCTTGAAGCTCTTCTAATAATTGGTAATATTCAGGGGGGAGTGTTTTACTCATTTTGTTCACCTCTTTTTGTCGACGGTGGATAAGGACTGAACAGAGCGGGCCACAATGTACCATGATATAAGGCTTCTTTTGGATCGAATTGGGGTAATCCTCTTGGTTGAAAAGGTATATAAAGATTAGGCGGCGTGCTATAAACTTTTACCCGATCTGGGGGGCATGGATCGGTAGGACTTATAAAAGGCTCCCAATATTTGTATTGTGTATACATAATTTCCTCCTTTCAAATTACTTCATCGCTTCATGTGTATGACCTTTCAGATTGTCCGAATAACCATTATTTAAAGTACTTATTATAATAGTTATCATGAAACAACATATGATTGTTGCTTTTTATATTTGTCAGGGTTAATGTACCGGGAAATTTTTTCGGAAATGAATTGGATTGGTTTACTTTGCATCATAATACTAATATCCTTGTACATAACGTTTGTCTAAGTTGGCTTTTAAAGAATGGGCATGTATAATTTGCCTGTAAATGTTCAACAATTGCTAAATTGACATATAGTATTATAAACGGGATAAAAAGAAACCATTCGGCATATAAAGGGGGATGCTTTATGCGTATAGAACAAGTATCCAGCAGTCAATTCACGATTTTTCTCACATTTGATGATTTAATTGACCGTGGCTTTACGAAAGAAGATCTGTGGCATGATGTTTCAAGTGTGCGCAGTCTGTTCAGCGATATGATGTATGAAGCCAGTACCGAACTGGATTTTGAACTGGAGGGGATACTGCTTGTACAGGTTCATTTAATGCAGGCGCAAGGCATGCATGTCGTTGTTACCAAAAAGAACGAAAATATAAGCTGGGATGAGGATTTTATTGAGATGAAAGTTACTTTGGATGAAAGTAAAGAACTAATCTTTTCATTTGCCGAATTTGAAGACATCATCCAGGTTTCCTCCTATTTAACAAAGCTTAATGTGGATGGTGGTCAAGTATACTACTTTAATAACAGTTATTATATGCTTCTTCATGAGAATGAACTGGCGTATGCTGACAAAGAGGATATTATCGCTGTTATGTCGGAGTTCTCGACTCCAAGTATTATTACATCTTACCGGCTTAAAGAGTATGGTAAGGAAATTATGTCGGAAAAAGCCGTGCACCAGGTCGTCAAAGCATTTTTATGTTAAAATAAATATGTTTGGTATACAGAGATGCAATCGCTTACAGTCCTTTTATAAAATTCCCGGAGAAAATAGATTTATATTATTGCATATTTAATATGAAGGTGTATACTAATCTCTGAGTACAGCAATAATCAAAACAATCATTAATTGACAATCTAGGAGGTAAATTCATGGTAGCCGATAAAGCAGCAGATTCTACCAAAGAGGTAAATAAAAAGATGGATGTGTTAAGTTCAACACGAACTGTTGTGAAGACTGCACTCGAAAAACTGGGTTACCCTGATGAAGTATTTGAGCTGTTAAAGGACCCAATCCGCATGATGACAGTCAGAATTCCCGTCAGAATGGATGATGGTTCAATCAAAATCTTCACCGGATATCGTGCACAGCACAATGATGCAGTTGGACCTACAAAAGGCGGTGTCAGGTTTCACCCTGATGTAACAGAAACGGAAGTGAAAGCATTATCGATATGGATGAGCTTAAAAGCTGGCATTGTTGACTTGCCATATGGTGGAGGTAAAGGCGGTATTGTTTGTGACCCCCGGGAAATGTCATTCCGGGAACTTGAAGGTATCAGCCGTGGCTATGTCCGTGCGATAAGTCAAATCGTTGGACCTACAAAAGATATTCCTGCACCGGATGTGTTTACAAACTCGCAAATTATGGCTTGGATGCTTGATGAGTACAGTCGAATTGACGAATTTAACAGTCCTGGCTTTATTACCGGAAAGCCAATTGTTCTTGGCGGTTCACATGGAAGAGAATCTGCTACAGCAAAAGGTGTTACAATTGTTATAAATGAAGCAGCAAAGAAAAAAGGTCTTGATGTAAAAGGTGCAAGGGTAGTTGTCCAAGGTTTTGGTAATGCTGGAAGCTTCCTGGCCAAATTTTTGCATGATGCCGGCGCCAAAGTAGTCGGAATTTCCGATGCTTACGGTGGACTGCATGATCCCGATGGGCTTGATATCGACTACCTTCTTGACAGAAGAGACAGTTTCGGAACGGTCACCAAATTGTTTAACGATACGATTACTAATGAGGAATTGTTGGAATTGGATTGTGATATTCTCGTTCCAGCAGCAGTTGAAAATCAAATAACCGAAGAGAACGCGGATCGGATTAAAGCCAGTATTGTAGTCGAAGCTGCTAACGGTCCAACAACACTGGAAGCAACTAAAATATTGACAGAGCGCGGTATTTTGCTCGTACCTGATGTCTTATCCTCCGCTGGTGGTGTCACAGTATCCTATTTTGAGTGGGTGCAAAATAACCAGGGGTATTATTGGGAAGAAGATGAGATTGAAGAGAAGTTGCAATCCATTATGATTAAGGCATTCAATAATATCTACAATACTGCTCAAACAAGACGGGTGGATATGCGTCTTGCCGCTTATATGATTGGTGTACGGAAAATGGCCGAAGCCGCCAGGTTCCGTGGATGGGTTTAATTATCAGCTTCAAAACAGAATAAATGACGAAAGAACTCTTATCATGTATAGTTGGATAGGAGTTTTTTTTTGGGATTGTACAAAGACAATTCAGGATTGTTTATTATGTTTGAAAAAAATCAAACACTGGGAAGAATGACTCACTAATTTTTACTGGAACTATTTCTTATTTTATATCAATTGAAAGCATTAAAGATAGAGATATTAATGAAAATGCTCCTTTATAATTAAATATTCTGGAGGGAATAAAGGAAGTGTGTAAGATATGAATATGGAAAATACGATAATTATCGGCGGCGGGCCATGCGGTATGTCATGTGCAATAGAACTTCAAAAGCAGGGTATCAGACCGCTTATTATTGAAAAGGGAAATATTGTCAACACGTTATATAATTTCCCGACACATCAGACTTTTTTCAGTTCAAGCGAAAAGCTTGAGATTGGCGGTCTCCCATTTATTACGGAACTTAAAAAGCCTGTAAGAAATCAGGCGCTGGCATATTATCGTGCTGTAGCAGAACGGACGGATATCCGGGTGAATACGTTTGAAAAAGTTACAGAAGTCAGTAAACAGGATGAAGCTTTTTTAATACGAACGGATAAATCAGGTCACAGAAAAGCTGAATATAAAGCAAAGCATGTTATTATAGCTACCGGTTACTATGATCAGCCGAATAAAATGAATATACCTGGTGAAGACCTTCCAAAAGTAATGCATTACTTTAAAGAAGCACATCCGTTTTTTCAAAAAAATGTTGTTGTCATCGGTGGAAAAAACTCTGCAGTTGATACTACGCTGGAATTGCACAAAGCAGGTGCAAACATTACCGTTTTATACAGAGGAGACGGTTATTCAAAAAGTATTAAACCATGGATATTGCCGGAGTTCGATTCACTTGTCAGAAAAGAAATTGTCGGTATGGAATTTAATGCTGAAACACTGCGTATAACGAAAGATCAGGTGGAATACAGGGTGGATGGCGAGACCAAATCGATTGACAATGATTTTGTATTTGCGATGACCGGATATAAGCCGAACAATAAATTTATAAAGCAAATTGGTATTTCTGTTGATGAACATAATGGTAAGCCTGCTTTTGATGAAAATACGTACGAAACGAACGTACCAAATGCATATATCGCTGGAGTTGTTGCAGCCGGGTACAATAATAACGAAATATTTATTGAAAACGGCCGGCATCATGGCAAACAAATTGCTGAAGATATTGTAAAGAAGGGTTAATTTGTATATTCTTTGACAGCTTATAGAAGCAAAGTAGCAAATCCCGTACCATTTTTGATATGGTACGGGATATTCATTTAGGAAAATAAGTTTAATTCGTGATTTTTTTGTTACTACTTTTCATTCTCAAACATTTCCCGAATAACATTTTGATCATTGGTTTTTTCCAGGGCAAGTAATAATTTGATACGGGCTTTTGGGCCGTTAAGGCCGTTTGTCAGGATAACTCCTTTTTCTTTTAACTGTTTTCCGCCGCCTTCATATGCGTAAGTAGGCTGCACAATTCCCTGGTAACAACGGGAAACCAATATAACCGGAATATTATCTGCTATAAATTTCAAGATGGGGGTGACCGTATTTTGGGGAAGGTTGCCCTGTCCAAGACCTTCAATCACAAGACCATCCGGATTACCGGCATATAATGCTTCGAGTATCTGCCCGTTCATACCGGCATATGCCTTAAGTAAAAACACATTCTTAGAGATTTGTGCAGCCGGATGAGAGTACCTTGCCAAAATGGTATGATGGAATATAATGGATTCTTTCGTAATAATTCCTATCGGTCCATATTGCGGACTCTGAAATGTTGCGACATTGCTAGTTGATGTTTTCGTTACATTGCCTGCAGTATGAATTTCATCGTTCATCACGACAAGGACTCCTTTACCGGAAGCCTCTTGATCAATAGCCACCCGCAGTGAACTGATTAAATTGTATAGGGCATCTGACCCAATTTCATTCGTTGAGCGCATCGCCCCTGTGATTATGACTGGTTTTGCGGTTTTAACTGTCAGATCCAGAAAATAAGCCGTTTCCTCCAGTGTATCTGTACCATGTGTTACTACAATGCCATCATAATCCTTACTCATCTTATCAATTTTTTTGGACAGTTCCAGCATATGTTCCGGCGTAATATGTGGTGAAGGAAGTGAAAACGCAATAACCTCATCCACATTTGCATAAGATTTAAAGTAATAAGACAGGTCTGTTAATGGATGCTCGGAAGTGGTTGAAACTTTTCCGGTTTCTTTGTTTTCCAGCATGGATATGGTCCCGCCTGTATGTATAATCAGTATATTTTTCACAATAAGAACCTCCCTGTAACTATTTTCATTCCCGGCACTTAATGGTAAGCTTAATGAAGCATAATTGGAAGGGGGGAAATAACTTGCTTGCTATTATATCAGCTGGTATTGCACCTGTATTTGCACTGATGTCCTTTTTTTACTTAAAAGATCGTTTTTCAGAGCCAATAACATTAGTAGTCAAAACTTTTATATCAGGCGCAGCGCTTGTCTTTCCAATTATGTTTATTCAATATGCTTTACATGCGGAAAATTTCAGCGACAATAATTTTATTCAATCCTTTTTGCTGATTGCGTTTTCCGAAGAGTTTTTCAAATGGTTTATATTTATTTTTGTTATTTATAACCATACTGAATTTGATACGCACTATGACGGCATTATCTACGCTGTTTCGATCAGTCTTGGATTTGCCACTGTAGAAAATGTTTTGTATCTCGTCACCAATGGAATTGAATATGCTTTTTCACGTGCATTATTTCCTGTTTCATCACATGCCTTATTTGGTGTCATAATGGGATATTACTTTGGAAAAGCGAAAGTTAATAATAACTTTAAAAAATGGAATGTGGTGCTTGCATTTGTATTTCCTTTCCTGCTCCATGGAAGCTATAATTTCATTCTAAAAACGGTCACAAGCGACTGGCTTGCTCTGCTAATTCCATTTATGCTGATATTATGGATGGTCTGTCTGAATAGGATGAAAGCTGCTAATAAGCCTATTCAATCAGACTGAACGTAAAGTTTGAGGCTGGGACAAAACCCAGTAAAATAGAATAAGCGTGGTCTCCACCATTAAGTGGAAAGACCACGCTTATTTTTTTGCTTTTAATAAACAAAAAGGACACCTTCTGATAAAATTAAAGTAACCACACAATAATCATCGGAGGTGTCCTTATGTTTAAACATTATAACATGAATCAAGTGGTTTTGCCGTTAGATTTAGAAATAAAACTTCAAGAAGATGATATTGCTTACGCTGTGAATGACATAGTGGAAGCTATTCCGGATGATGCATTCATTAACTTTTTACGTGACACTGGTTGTCCAGCTTATCATCCACGCATGATGATGAAAATTATTTTATGTGCTTACACGCAATCTGTTTTCTCTGGCAGAAAGGTGGAAGGATTACTGAACGATAGTGTACGTATGATGTGGTTAGCCCAGGGATATGAGCCGAGTTATCGCACCATCAATCGATTCCGTGTTCATCCAGAGGTCAAAGAACTATTGCGTCAGTGCTTCGTGCAATTTCGTTGTCAGCTTGTACAGGAAGAACAGATAGATGAAGAAGCGATTTTTATGGACGGAACCAAAATCGAAGCGAATGCCAATAAGTATACATTTGTTTGGCGTAAAGCGATTGAAAAATACAGTGCCAATTTGGTGGAGAAGTCCAACCAGATGTATGATGAACTATTGGAAAAAGAAATTATTCCGGAAATCGAACGGGAAAGCGCAGATGAGCTATCTACCGATGAGCTCGAAAAAGTAGTCGAAAAGCTGGATGAGAACGTTGAAGCCTATAATAAAAAAATCGAAGCAAGTGAAGATGGAAGCGAACGGAAACGGCTTCGCTCCGAACGCAAAACACCGAAACAATATCGTAAACAATTTAAGGATTACGTGGCACGCAAACAGAAATACCAGCAGGACATGGAAACCTTCGGAACACGCAACAGTTACTCCAAGACAGATCATGATGCCACGTTTATGCGAATGAAAGATGACCATATGAGAAATGGCCAACTGAAAGCAGGCTATAATGTGCAACTTGCGACAGAAGGACAATATGCGCTCGCTTATGATGTGTTTCCAAACCCGACAGATACACGTACATTCATTCCTTTTCTGGATCATATCGAGGAACGTTTCTTTAAGCTACCGACGTATATTGTCGCTGACGCAGGCTATGGAAGTGAACAAAACTACGAAGACGTCATCGAGAATCGGAAACGCACGCCACTGATTACGTATAACCAATACCGTAAAGAGAAGAAAAAGAAATATAAGGAAAACGCCTTTAATGTAGCCAATTGGGAATATAGCGAGGAAAATGATACCTTTACCTGTCCGAATGGTAAAAGATTAACCTTCCGCTATATGTCCAACCGAACAGACCGATATGGTTATACAAGGACATTTAAAGTTTATGAATGTGAAGACTGTTCCGGTTGTCCGTTACGATCCCAATGCACCAAAGCAAAGGAAGGCCATAACCGAAGAATTTATTATAACCAAAAGTGGGAGCAACAAAAAGCATATACGAGACAACAGCTTTCGGAAAAAGAAACTGGTGAAATTTACGGTAAACGTAAAATTGAGGTGGAACCAGTCTTCGGATTCTTGAAGGCTAATTTGCGTTTCACCCGTTTTTCTGTACGGGGCAAAGAGAAAGTGGAAAATGAATTAGGATTTGCATTCATGGCGGTGAACTTGCGAAAGTACACTGCCATGAACGTAAATCAACCAACAGATCATAAAAATAATCCAAATCAAAATGGTTCCGATCACCAACAATCGATGATCGGAACCATTTTTAAGTTATTTTTGGCTAGTTATGTCCCAGCCTCTTTCTATTTTTTAAGAAAATGAATAAAAAGCGATTTTCGTTTTAAAATAGGTACATCATATCTTCTAGCAGCAGGAGGAAATTACATGACCTATCAAACAAGAAAATTGTCACTATCCATTATTATTATATGTTTTATTGCTATCGGATTACAAACCGCAGCCCCTGTAAATAAGGTGGAAGCATTTAGTCCGCAGGTGATTCAGCATGGTTCAACCGGGGATGATGTCATCGAGCTTCAGGCAAGACTTCAGTATCTAGGGTTCTATAATGGAGATATCGATGGTGTATTTGGATGGGGAACGTATTGGGCATTAAGAAATTTCCAATATGAATTTGGGCTGAAAGTGGATGGGTTTGCCGGTCCAGTAACTAAAAACAAACTCGTCCAGGAAAGTAAATATGATAAGCAATACGTTAAAAGTCAAATCAGAAGCGGAAATGAGTTTACGTATTATGGAGGCGTCGATAGATCGAAACAATCTGCACCACAGGGAAATAACACCCCTAATCAGACAAATAATCAAACAAACAATCAGTCAGGTAATCAGGCAAATCCTCAACCTACTGCGGTAAATGTACCACAGGGCTTCTCGCAGAATGACATTAAGCTTATGGCGAATGCCGTTCACGGTGAAGCCAGAGGCGAGCCATACGTGGGTCAGGTTGCTGTTGCGGCAGTTATTTTAAACCGTGTTGAAAGTTCGTCTTTTCCGAATACTATTTCCGGCGTTATTTTTGAACCAAGAGCATTTACCGCAGTTGCTGACGGACAGATTTGGCTGACTCCGGACGAAACTGCAAAACAGGCAGTGATGGATGCCATAAACGGCTGGGATCCTTCCGGAGGGGCGTTGTATTATTTCAACCCGAAAACCGCAACATCTGATTGGATATGGTCCCGTCCGCAAATCAAGAAAATTGGCAAGCATATATTTTGTAAATAGAAAGGTGTGATATACATGATACGTTGGATTTTAATTGGTGTTCTAACCGTTGGAATAGCCGCTGTAGGTTTTTGGGGATATCAGGAACATCAGGAAAAGAATGCGATTCTTGTTCAAGCGGAAAATGACTATCAGCGTGCATTTCATGAACTTACCTATCATTTGGATTTGATGAATGATAAGATAGGAACCGCTTTGGCTATGGATTCAAAAACAAGCCTATCTCCACAATTGGTGGAAATATGGCGGCTGACTTCACAAGCAACTGCAGATGTTGGGCAGCTTCCTTTGGTTTTGATGCCATTTAATAAAACGGAAGAATTTCTTTCTGATATCGGTAAATTTACGTATCGAACAGCTGTTAAAGATTCAGGGAAAAAGGCCTTGACAGATAAGGAAATGACAAGACTGGAAAAATTATATCAACAATCAGCCGATATTAAAAATGAATTAAGAAGAGTACAGAATGTTGTATTGGAAGAAAATTTACGGTGGATGGATGTTGAATTGGCTCTTGCTGAGGAAGGCGAACCTACGGATAACACCATTGTGGACGGATTTAAAACAGTGGAAAAAACGGTGGAAGGTTTCAGTGAAAGCAACGTTGATTCACCACTGCCTGGAACATCATCCCAGGATCACAAGTATCAGTTCCTGAAAGGTGAAAAAATTAGCAAAGAAGAAGCTTTAAAGCGAAGTAAAAATATTTTTAATGTAAAAAACACGGAAAACATTACGATAACCGAAAGTGGTAAGGGATCCGATATACCTATTTACAGCATTTCTTATCGGAATGGTGATAAAAATGCTTATATGGATATGTCACAAAAGGGTGGGCATCTTATCTCTCTGCTTGTTAACCGCAAAGTCGGAAAGCAGAAGATCAGCTTGAATGATGGGTTAAAAAAAGCTGAATCCTACCTTAACAAACATGGTTTTGAAAAGATGGAAATTTTCCAGAGCAATCAATATGACAACATCGGTGTTTATTCCTTTTTGTATAATCAGAATGGGGTACGGGTTTATTCCGATGCAATTGAGGTAAAAGTTGCGCTGGATAACGGTGACCTGCTCGGATTTACCGCCAAGAATTATTTTATGAACCATAAGAAAAGAGATATTCCCGAGCCTAAGCTGTCTGCCAAAGAAGCAAAAGAAAGTGTCAATGCTGATGTGAAAATTAATGAAAAACATCTGGCGATTATCGATAATGACCTTGGCAAGGAAGTTTTGACGTATGAATTTCTCGGAGTTCTTGGCAATGAGACATACCGTATCTTTATCAATGCAATGAATGGGACAGAGGAAAAGGTTGAAAAACTGGATGGCAAAGAAGTAAATTTTGATGTTGTTTCCTGAAACGGAACACATGTTAAAAAGCAGCCCGTATCACGTAAACTGATACAGGCTGCTTTATTTTTTGCGCTTTTATATTATGAAAAGTGAAGTTATTTTCGGAGCAGCTGAATACACTAATACAATTATTTGGGATTTTTCTATTGAGAAAACATATTTGTCCCATCCTTGTTTTCTTACAAAAACAAATAGACCTTCATTTCAATAATGTGTTATTATTTATTGTAGGGTTATGGAAAAAATATGTCGGAATCATGTTTGTAATACATAATGGTGTTGACTTTCACACACTTCACCAAGTTTATATAAGCATAAAAATCGTGTGGGTTACAAGGGAAAATGAGAGGAATGAAAGTCATAAATGAATAAGAAAGAAATAGCGATTGCAATTGATGGACCTGCCGCTGCAGGGAAAAGCACTGTAGCAAGAATAGCAGCTAGGAAACTCAACTTTATATACGTTGACACGGGGGCAATGTACCGTGCGTTGACACTAAAAGCGCTAAACAGCCAAATTGATCCGAATAATGAAAATGCGCTGTTTAAACTGTTGGGGCATACAACCATTGAACTGATTCAAGGAGAAGATAGCCAGCATGTTTTATTGGACGGGAATGATGTAACAAATGACATTCGCTCTGATCAGGTAACCAACCATGTTTCCTATATTGCCAAGCATCCACATATTAGGAAGGAAATGGTAAAACGTCAACAGAAACTGGCGGCAAAGCGAGGCGTTGTTATGGACGGCCGGGATATTGGCACACATGTACTGCCGAATGCAGAAGTGAAAATATTTCTTATTGCCACCGTTGAAGAACGTGCGCAGAGAAGACATAAAGAAAACTTACAAAAAGGGTTTTCTTCCGATCTGGAGACACTTAAAAAAGAAATCGAACAGCGGGATTTGATCGATTCCAAACGGGAAGCCTCGCCATTGCTGAAAGCCGATGATGCCATTGAAATAGATACAACCTCCATTACCATTGCCGAAGTGGCGGAACGTATTTTAGATGAAGCCTGCAACGTAATGGGACGTAGAGGGGACGGAGCATGAGTCTTTATACATTTGCTAAAACAGTAGTGGCAATTTTTCTGTTTCCAATATACCGTATCAAGGTTGTCGGAAAGGAAAATGTACCGAAAGAAGGACCTGTCATTATTTGTTCCAATCATATTTCAAACTTGGATCCGCCAGTTGTAGGCATTACGTCACCGCGTGATATCTATTTTATGGCTAAGGGCGAGTTATTTGAAAAACCGGTACTGGGAACATTACTAAGGAAAATACATGCTTTTCCTGTACGAAGAGGAATGGGAGATCGGAACGCGCTACGGAGTGGGTTGAAAATATTACAAAACAATGAAACACTGGGACTCTTCCCCGAAGGAACACGCAGCAG
Source organism: Virgibacillus ihumii (assembly GCF_902726655.1). NCBI lineage: Bacteria > Bacillati > Bacillota > Bacilli > Caryophanales > Bacillaceae > Virgibacillus > Virgibacillus ihumii. The sequence continues at coordinate 801,904 of NZ_CACVAN010000001.1, read as the reverse complement.
GACTGGAAAGGTGGGAAAAGGCCTGGCAGGAGCAGGTTTTTTCGCTTTGCGTTCTAAAGCAGCAATTGTACCCTGTGCCATTATTGGACCATATAAGCCCGGCCAGCGTTTGACAGTAATTTACGGGAAACCGATAGAAATGGAAACATACCGTCAAAATAAATCGTCAGCAAAAGATACATCAGATGCAATTATGGATGAAATAAGAAAATTAGTGGATAATTATCATTCGTGATTTGCTTTGCTTGACAAATAATTATAAATATTAGAAGTTATAAAAAAGAGATATTTCGAACTTTGTTGGTTTGTATTTTAAGGAGGGCTTTTGAATGACTGAATCTAACAGCGAAGTACCAGAATTGAAGGTGGGAGACCTTATCACAGGAACCGTTGTCAAAGTGGAAGAAAAACAGGTTCTTGTAGATATTGGATATAAAACAGAGGGGATTATTCCGATAAGTGAGTTGTCAAACCTTCATGTTGAACAAGCAAGTGACGTGGTGAAAGAGGACGACGAACTCTCACTGCAGATTAAAAAGATTGAGGATGATGAAGTCATTCTATCCAAAAAAGCGGTAGATGCAGATAAGGCATGGGAATCACTTGCTACGAAATTTGAGAATGAAGAAGTTTTTGAAACAGAAATTAAAGATATTGTAAAAGGCGGACTGGTTGTTGACGTTGGTTTGCGCGGATTTATTCCGGCATCTCTCGTTGAAACGTATTTTGTGGAAGACTTTTCCGACTATAAAAATCAAGTATTATCAGTAAAAATTATTGATCTCAACAGAGAACAGAACCGCGTTATTCTATCGCATCGTGATGTGGTTCAAGATGAGGAAGAAAGCCAAAAACAGCAATTACTTCAAAACCTTGAAGCGGGACAGGTACTTGACGGCACTGTCCAACGTATAACAAGCTTTGGTGCTTTTGTAGACCTTGGAGGAATCGATGGTCTTGTCCACATTTCACAGCTGGCACATGAACATGTGGAAAAGACAGAAGATGTTGTCGCAGAAGGGGATACAATAAGCGTTGAAATTTTATCCGTTGATCGTGATAATGAACGTATTTCACTTTCTCGTAAGAAAACTCTTCCTGGACCTTGGACAGATATTGAAGAAAAAGTATCAAAGGGAGATGTGCTTGAAGGGACGGTAAAACGCCTTGTAAGTTTTGGTGCTTTTGTCGAAGTAATGGCTGGTGTCGAAGGACTTGTTCATATTTCACAAATTGCCAACAGACACATCGGAACACCTCAGGAGGTATTGGATACCGGACAAACCGTTAAAGTAAAAGTACTGGATGTCAGCGAGGCAGAACAGCGGATGTCATTGTCCATAAAAGAATTGGAAATGGAACAGGAAGCGGCCGAATTTAAAAAGTATGAAAAAGATGATGATCAACTTGGCTTCCAGGTTGGGGACTTCATTGGCGATAAACTGGACAAATATAAATCATAACTTTTTAGCGAATGCTCTTTCCAAATGGGAAGAGCATTCTTTATAGTGCTGTTTTATACGGTATTATAAATGAATCCATCCGTCCGGAAATTGTTTTCCATTAATAATTGTCTATGTGGCTTTCTTTTGCTAGAATAAATAAATGCTGTATACATAAAAATAAATCTGGAACGTAATGATGGAAAGGATGTTCCTTTCATGAGGAAATCTGTAGTAGCAATAGTTGGCAGACCGAATGTCGGTAAATCAACTATTTTTAATCGACTGGTCGGAGAGAGAATTTCAATTGTTGAAGATACTCCCGGGGTTACCAGGGACCGAATATATGCCGAAGCTGAATGGCTTACAACCACTTTCAATTTGATTGATACGGGTGGTATTGACGTTGGAGATGAGCCTTTATTGATTCAAATGCGTCAACAGGCGGAAGTTGCCATTGAAGAAGCTGATGTTATTATTTTTTTGTTGAATGGCAGGGAAGGCATTACTGCTGCTGATGAAGAAGTGGCTAAATTACTGTTTAAATCAAATAAACCTGTAGTTGTCGGTGTTAATAAAATGGACAACCCGGAAATGCGCCAGGAGGTTTATGAATTTTATTCACTTGGATTTGGAGAACCGTATCCGATTTCCGGGTCGCATGGGCTTGGATTGGGGGATTTACTTGACGAAGTGGTCGGATATTTTCCCAAGGAGCAGGAGATAGAAATGCCTGATGATACCATATACTTCAGTGTGATTGGAAGACCCAATGTTGGTAAATCATCACTCGTTAATTCGATGTTAAACGAAGACCGGGTCATAGTGAGTGAAATAGAAGGAACAACCCGGGACGCAGTTGACACGCACTTGCGTAAAGATGATCAGGATTTTGTAATAATTGATACTGCCGGTATGCGTAAACGTGGTAAAGTGTATGAAACAACCGAAAAATACAGTGTATTACGTGCCTTAAAGGCGATTGAACGATCGGATGTAGTCCTAGTTCTGTTAGATGCAGAGACAGGAATAAGGGAGCAGGATAAAAAAATTGCCGGGTATGCACATGATGCCGGTCGGGCAATTATTATTGTTGTGAATAAATGGGATACAATCGAATCCAGTGACAAAACGATGAAAGAATTTGAGGAGAAAGTAAGGGCACATTTTCAATTCCTTGATTATGCCCCTGTTGTATTTCTTTCAGCTAAAACGAGGAAAAGGCTTCATACACTTATTCCCGCTATCAGAACGGCCAGTGAAAACCATGCAAAGCGCATACAGACAAACGTACTGAATGATGTGATTATGGATGCATTGGCAATGAATCCAACACCAACCGTTAAGGGCAGAAAACTGAAGGTACTGTATGCAACGCAGGTAGCAGTTAAACCACCAAGTTTTGTTGTCTTTGTGAATGATCCTGATTTAATGCATTTCACATATAAACGTTTTTTGGAAAACAGAATTCGGGATGCTTTTGGGTTTACAGGAACTCCGATTAAAATATTTGCAAGACGACGTCAATAAGGAGGCTATACCAATGAGTAAAGTAGCAGTAATTGGTGCAGGCAGCTGGGGAACAGCCCTCAGTATTGTATTGTCTGACAATGGTCATGATGTCCGTCTGTGGACACATCGTAAAAAGCAGGCTGATACAATAAATAACGAACGAATAAACGAAAATTATTTAGAAGTAAAAATACCTGAAAACATTAAGGCATTTGATGATTTACAGGCAGCAATTGATGACGTCAAAGCCATCGTACTGGTTGTACCGACAAAAGCTATACGCGAAGTAAGCAAACAACTATACAGTTTACTGAAGAAAAAAATAACCATTATTCATGCCACCAAGGGAATTGAGCCGGAGTCACTTAAACGTGTATCCCAAATGATCAGTGAAGAAATGGATGCGTACAGCTATGAAGATATTGTGGTGCTTTCGGGTCCAAGTCATGCTGAGGAGGTTGGCAAGCGGCTGCCAACAACGGTAACCGTCTCATCGCTTGACAGTTCCAATGCCGAATTGGCACAGGATCTGTTTATTAATGAATCTTTTCGTGTATATACAAGCCCTGATGTGGTTGGAATTGAACTTGGCGGAGCATTAAAAAATATAATAGCACTTGGTGCGGGTATTTCGGACGGTTTAGGGTATGGTGATAATGCTAAAGCAGCTTTGATTACGAGAGGTCTGGCTGAAATTACCCGGTTGGGTACCTCTCTGGGAGCCAATCCGCTAACATTTCTGGGGCTTCCTGGTGTTGGGGATTTGATCGTAACATGTACCAGTGTCCACAGCAGAAACTGGCGTGCCGGCAATCTGTTGGGTAAAGGACATAAGCTGGATGAAGTACTTGACCAAATGGGGATGGTTGTTGAAGGCGTTCGTACCGCAAAGGCCGCATATCAATTTGCTGAAGACCAGGATATAGAAATGCCAATAACCGCCGGTATATACCAGATTCTGTTTGAGAATAAATATCCTCGCGATATTGTGGAGCAATTGATGAGTCGCAACAAACGTGAAGAGATGGATGATCTTGCAGAATTAATTGGAGGAAACTATTCCAAATAACACGTAAACGCATGCTTTGCATATAATGTGTTGAAGTAACAATGCAGGGAGGCGAGCGTGTGAGTAATTCCTGGAACGATCCTTTTGATCAATTACAGCAGCAGGCAGATATCAACCCGGATCAAATTTACAAAGTAGCTGAATCCGTCAAAAATGCTGATTTTTCCGATGAAACAACGGTAAGAGCATTGGTTCAGAAACTGGCAAAAATAGCCGGAAAGCCTATTTCAAAAGCGAAAGAGGATAAGATTGTACAATCCATCACAGACAACAATATGCCGATGGATATGCAAACATTGAATCAGCTGTTTAAAAAGTAGCGATATTTAGGCAAGTGAGGATGCAATTGGAAGTCTGCTCGCATAATATAAATCGCACAAGCATTCATGATAGAGTTGCTGTGGATTTTATTTAGTCAACCGGGATGGAGTCAGCCCCCTCTGTCCCGGATTTTTAATCGGATTTTACATACACATTCAACCATGTTCGGCTCATTGTCGAACAACCAGCAGAGATTTTGATGGGAGCGCATTTCCAAACTTCACACTTTCCACTACGATAATAAGATGCTAAATGACGCTTCCGCTTCATTATAAATTGTGACATTTTTTTGATTAAAATTATTTTAAATATATGAATCATGCCCAGTATGTTATAATACGGTGTGCAATTATGCTGAATTTGAAGCGGGAGTGAAATAAATGTCTCAGAGTATGCTGAATATGTGGATTTCATTTATCGGTATGGCACTCCTCCTACTTTCAATCGGACTTATCCTGCTCAGCCGGCATAAACTGAGAGGCTGGCTCGCAGGTATTGTCTCATTACTGGCTTACCTGTCGTTAATCCTTGGTGGGATTATTATTTTGTACATTGTCTTCAGCGGGCCGACAAGTTAGGAGGATCTACCGTGAAAGCTACATATATTTATTTATGCATTGCAATCATTTTCACAATTTTATTAAGCGGCTGTCTGTATCCGGAAAGTGAAAAGTCCAAAAATCAAATTCCGAATGAAGCTCAACTGGATATGATGCAATCAGCAGTTGATACCTACCAGAAACAGACACAGGGGTTACTCCCGATTAAAACCAAGGAACAGGATACACCTATTTTTCGTAAGTATTTAATTAACTTCAAAAAATTACTGGAGCGTAACATTATTTCGGACATTCCAGGCACTGCTTATGAAAATGGTGGTATTTATCAATATACCATCATTCATGCTGACAAGGACCCAACTGTCAAATTAATCGATCTGCGTGTAACCGATGCTATCCGTGAACTGAATATCAAATTAAATATGTACCGGAATGAACATCTCTATCCCCCATTTGGCAAAAGAATTTCAGAAGGTGTATTTAAAATTGATTATGAAAAATTAGGGCTGGATACTGAGCCATATGTTGTAAGTCCATATTCGCATAAAAATCTTCCAATCGTTATGGATACAGAAGGTAACCTTTATGTGGATTACAGGATCGATTTAACCGCCGCATTGAAGAAATATGATCACGATTATGAAGAGGGTGAAGATATTCGTTATTTATTAGCGGAACATTCACCATTTGTACCTTCCTATTCACTGCCATATACAATAAAAAATGGGGAACCGGTTTTTCTTCAGGATCATTAATATATCATAATATGTCCCTTGTAACATATATTGTGTTGCAAGGGATTTTTTGTGCAGTTAAAAACTGAAATGATGCTTCTATAAAAATTCCGTTAACGAATACCAAGGTTTGAAAGTCATCCAGAATTTATTTTTTTAGTCAAAATCAAGTCATAATTTGGTGGGACAACATCATAGACTTGTAATGTCAATTATTCGCAGGTTTTTCAGGATTATCGGAAATGGAGATCGGGAGGGGATCGTTTGGAGAGAGTTGATATTTTTAAAGATATTTCGAAACGGACGAATGGAGATATTTATCTGGGAATTGTCGGTGCAGTCCGAACCGGGAAGTCTACCTTTATTAAACGCTTTATGGAGTCCGTAGTATTGCCAAATATCGAGGATGATGGCGAAAGAGGACGTGCTCATGATGAACTGCCGCAGAGTGCTGCGGGCAAGACCATTATGACGACCGAGCCGAAATTCATTCCGAATCAGGCGGTATCTGTTCATGTTGATGACGGTTTGGATGTTAACGTAAGACTTGTTGATTGTGTTGGTTATGCAGTGGAAGGTGCCAAGGGATTTGAAGATGAAAATGGACCACGAATGATAAATACCCCATGGTACGAAGACCCTATTCCTTTTCATGATGCCGCGGAAATTGGAACCAGGAAAGTCATTCAGGAGCATTCCACCATTGGAGTTGTTGTAACTACTGATGGGACAATTGGTGAGATTGAGCGATCTGATTATCAGGAAGCTGAATCGAAAGTGGTGGAAGAGCTGAAAGAGGTTGGAAAACCTTTTATTATGGTGGTAAACTCCACTCGTCCGACAAGCCAGGAAACAGAATTGTATCGTCAGGAGCTAACTGAACAATATGATATTCCCGTACTTGCCATGAGTATTGAATCAATGACAGAACATGATGTGTATAATGTTCTGCGGGAAGCACTTTATGAATTCCCTGTTTTGGAAGTGAATGTGAATCTCCCAAGCTGGGTAATGGTTCTCAATGAAGATCACTGGCTGAGGCGAAATTATCAGGATGCAATTCAATCAACTGTCCAGAATATCAAAAGGCTTCGCGATGTCGACAGTATCGTTGGAGATTTCGAGGAATACGACAACATTGCTAAAGCAAATCTGGCAGGTATGGAAATGGGTGACGGTGTAGCGGAAATTGACTTACATGCGCCAGATTATCTGTACGATGATATATTGAAGGAAATTGTTGGCCAGCAGATTCGCGGCAAAGATCACCTCCTGGAATTAATGCAGGACTTCGCACACGCGAAACGGGAATATGATCAGGTAGCAGGAGCATTACAAATGGTTAAGCAAACCGGATACGGAATTGCCGCTCCTTCGCTTGAAGATATGGAACTGGATGAACCGGAAATTATTCGTCAGGGTTCCAGGTTTGGGGTAAGGCTTAAGGCAATGGCCCCCTCGATTCATATGATTAAAGTAGAAGTGGAATCAGAATTTGCTCCAATCATTGGTACAGAGAAACAGAGCGAGGAACTAGTCAGATATCTGATGCAGGATTTCGAGGAAGATCCTTTATCCATTTGGGAATCAGATATTTTTGGAAGGTCATTAAGCTCGATTGTACGAGAAGGAATTCAGGCAAAAATAGCACTTATGCCAGAGAATGCACGGTATAAGCTCAAAGATACACTGGAACGAATTATAAATGAAGGATCCGGTGGATTAATAGCAATAATCTTGTAGCAGCTGAACATAGTTGCTACTTTTTTTAGCAGTTATGTAGGTTTCAGTTTAATATAGGATTTTGTGTTTTCTATTTAATTTAAAGTTTTTTTTGATCAACAGCAGGAATTTGACATCTTATGTCGTATAGTTTATAAAGAGGTTTATATTAACCTTTTAAGTACAGTGCGGTTCTGGTTTAGCAGATTTTTCCCATAATCTGGAAAATTTATGGGGAAAATTCGCCAATAATTAAATAAATACCGGAAAATTATGCACTTATTGTTGAATTTTGCTTCAATCTCAGTTAATATAAGCCTTGTCATCATTGAATTGGTGGCATTGCGTATAAAAAATGACAAATTGGAAACAAATGAAATTAGATTCAATTTGTTCCAATGTCTATTGAACTTTTGGGAGGAGGTGAATATCATGAACAAAACAGACTTAGTAAATGCAGTTGCAGAAAAAAGTGAGCTTTCTAAAAAGGATGCTACAAAAGCTGTAGATGCAGTATTCGAATCTGTCATGGATTCACTTAAACAAGGTGAAAAAGTACAATTAATTGGATTTGGGAACTTTGAAGTACGTGAGCGTTCTGCCCGTAAAGGCCGAAACCCTCAAACAGGTGAGGAGATCAAAATTCCTGCAAGCAAAGTTCCTGCATTCAAACCAGGTAAAGCCCTAAAAGAAAGTGTAAAATAAAACGTACATAGGGCGAGAAAAGGGCGCGTGTCAACGTGCCCTTTTTTCTTTGGCAGATAGGAAAGTTTTATACTTTCCTATCTCCAAAAGTACAACTGAGGCATTCGTCCAAAAACTTGGCGAATGCCAAGTTTTTTAAAAAAATATATTTTTTGCAACCATTTATGGATGGAGGTAAAAATCATGGAAAAAGATGATTATTTCGTAATAAAAGCGTTGGAAGACGGTGTAAATGTGATTGGTCTGACAAGAGGAACGGACACACGATTTCATCATTCCGAAAAATTGGATAAAGGTGAAGTGATGATCGCTCAGTTTACGGAACATACTTCCGCAGTGAAAATCAGGGGTAAGGCATTAATTCAGACAAGTCATGGAGAAATGAACAATGATTAATCTTTGATAAATTATCAGCTGCGTCCAGCTCCAGCACCCAGCAACTGACAGAGATCCTGGCGAAAAGACCAACAACGAAATGCAGCTTCACTATATAAGTTGCCAGACAAACACTTTGGTTTTTGTTTTATTCAGCGATTTCTGATTATAATTTATAATTATGGAACACTTATAAAATGTGCTATAATGTCATTATTAATAAGAATGCATGAAAGGGCACGGGTGGTTGGTTTGCAGACGTCCAATACGGAAATGAGAAATCTCAGGTCATTAATACATGAGAAGATGCAGCATACATATATAGAAAGTTATGTCGATATACCGGAAATCAATGATGATAAACTATTCCTATTAAAAGCAATTTTGGATGATACTGATTTAACCGGTTTACAAAAAGAAAATTACATCACGACGACTATGTTGGTGCAAATGGCCCTGGATACGCATGATCTGGTTCCGCAGACCAATAACTATGTACAGACTGATTCAGAGAGAAAAAACAAACAATTATCGGTACTTGCTGGTGATTATTACAGTGGTCTATATTATTTAATTCTTTCCAGCATCGAAGAGATTGAATTGGTTCATATGCTCGCTGCAGCAATCAAAGAAATAAATGAATGTAAAATGCAATTATATTATAATAAAGCAGATTCATTGCACGAATTTTTAACTATAAATAATAAAATCGACTCACTTTTGATTATGTATGTTGCAGAATTTGTACAAGAAAAAGAAATCAGTAATATAACAGGTGACTGGCTGCTTTTAAGCAAACTACTCGAAGCGAAGCGTAATTTGGCAATGAATAATGCCTCATCAGTATTCACATACCGGCCCGGCTACTCCGCTTTTACTGAACAATTGAACAATCCGGAAGTGATTAATCAAATAATCCTGGATAATGTGACCAGTCTCAAAAATTCACTGGATAATTTCCCTAGTAGGCTGACCTCACTAAAGGCTGACTTGATGGACACATTAAGTGAACAATTAAGCAGCTTAAGAATAATTTCGGAAGAAGGATAACACATGTCTCAGTCCAAAGAAGAACGCGTACACCACGTGTTTGAGAAAATATATAACAATTACGATTCCATGAACTCAATCATATCGTTTAAGCGTCACAAGGCATGGCGGCGGGACGTTATGAAGCGGATGAATGTTTCAGAGGGAGCATCTGCATTGGATGTTTGCTGCGGCACAGGGGATTGGGCATTTTCGATGGCGAAAGCTACCGGGAACAAAGGTAAGGTGATTGGAATTGATTTTAGCTCCAATATGCTTTCAGTAGCCCGGGAGAAAAATAAAAATATACAGTACGAACAGCTTTCGTTCGTTCACGGTAACGCAATGAATTTGCCATATGATGCTAACTCCTTTGATTATGTAACGATCGGTTTTGGATTGCGAAATGTTCCCGATTATATGACGGTTTTAAGAGAAATGTACCGGGTCGTGAAACCGGGCGGTAAAGTTGTCTGTCTGGAAACATCCCAGCCGACCATGCTCGGCTTTCGTCAAGGGTATTATTTTTATTTTCGATTCATTATGCCGCTGATTGGCAGATTGTTTGCTAAAAGCTATAAGGAATATGCATGGTTACATGAATCAGCTAAAAATTTTCCTGATAAAAAGGAACTGAAGGAAATGTTTCTGGATGCGGGGTTCAGCCAGGTACAGGTTAAAAGTTATACAGGCGGCGTGGCAGCCATGCATTTGGGTGAGAAAAAATAAACGAAACGATTAGCGGGAAATTAATGTAAAAGGTGACGTGCATGAAACTAAGTAAAACATATGGATATTTAAAAAAAGAATTGGATATAATTGAACATGCATTAAACAGTGCAATACAAGCCGATCATACTGTGTTACGGGAAGCATCTTTACAGTTGCTTCAGGCAGGGGGGAAGCGTATTCGCCCTGTTTTTGTCTTGTTATGCGGCCAGCTGGGGAATTATGATTTGAACCGGGTAAAAACGGTTGCAGTCTCGCTTGAACTGATACACATGGCGACGCTGGTGCACGATGATGTGATTGATGATGCATCATTGCGCAGAGGAAAATCCACCACGAAACAGTTATACGGGAATCGTGTCGCGATGTATACAGGAGATTACATACTTGCCCGTGCATTGGAAAATATCACAACCATCCCCGATGTCAATGCTCATCAGGAATTGTCCAAAACAATTGTCCAAGTTGTAGTCGGTGAGATTGAACAAATTAAGGATAAATTTGACTGGGATCAGAATTTGCGTGATTATTTACGAAGAATCAGACGAAAAACCGCACTGCTTATAGCGACAAGCTGTAAATTGGGCGCTATCGTCTCTGGACTTTCAGAAAAAGAGCAAAAAAAATTATATCAGTATGGTTACTACATCGGAATGTCCTATCAAATTATTGATGATATTTTGGATTTCACCTCTTCAGCGGATGAACTGGGGAAACCTGCTGGAAATGACCTTCTACAAGGTAATATAACATTGCCTGTTTTATTTGCAATGCAGGATTCGGCTTTTAAACAGATGCTCATGGAAACATTTGATTCGTCCAAAACGGTAACAGATGCTGACATGACTCAAGTAATTAAAGGACTGAAGAATACGACTGCGATTGAAAAATCGTACCAGGTAAGTGATCACTATTTGGAAAAAGCATTAAATGCACTAGACTGTATTAAAAATCATAAAGCTAAACAGACACTTCTCAGCATTGCCAAATATATTGGCAAAAGACGTTCCTGACATTGTTATTTACTATGAAGTTTGATAAACTTTTAAACGGTTATAAAACTCAAATACATACTAAACGAGGTGCTACTATGGAAAAAACATTTTTAATGGTAAAACCAGATGGCGTACAACGCAATTTGGTAGGAGAGATTGTAAATCGGTTTGAACGTAAAGGGTTTAAACTGGCTGGTGCAAAACTGATGCAAATCACAGATGACCTGGCTCAAAATCACTACGGTGAACATAAAGAACGTCCATTCTTTGGCGAGTTAGTCAACTTCATTACTTCCGGTCCGGTATTTGCAATGGTTTGGGAAGGTGAAAATGTTATCACTACAGCCAGAGATATGATGGGCAAAACAAATCCGCTGGAAGCTTCTGCCGGAACAATCCGCGGGGATTATGGCATGACAGTTGGTAAAAATGTCATTCACGGATCTGACTCACCGGAAAGTGCAGAACGCGAAATTGGTCTTTTCTTCAATGAAAATGACGTATTATCTTATTCAAAACAAGACAGCGAATGGATTTACTAATTATGAAAAACCTCCGTTTTATATGCGGAGGTTTTTATGTTTTAAATAAAAATTCCTGACTTTATCCCAGTTAAATAAGCTTCAGCACATGCTTGTTACACAACAAGCGTATTTTTATGCAAAATAATGATGTTTTTTTCACAAAAATAAAAACAAATATGATATAGTAATATGAAAATCCTGAAAAGGAGGATCTCATTATGCGCTACTTAACTGCAGGTGAATCACATGGAAAACAACTTACAACAATTATCGAAGGTCTTCCTGCCCGGATGCCGCTGACGATTGATGATATCAACCAATCATTACTGCGCAGGCAAAAGGGACATGGCAGAGGCAAACGAATGCAAATCGAAAAGGATTTGGCTGAAATAATGAGTGGAGTTAGGCATGGATATACGCTTGGATCTCCTGTTACGCTTGTTATCCCTAACGATGATTTCAAGCATTGGACAGATATTATGGGGGAAGAACCGCTGGATGAAGATGCAAAAATCAGGCGTACCGTTTCCAGACCAAGACCAGGACACGCCGACTTAAATGGGGCACTAAAATATGGCCACCGTGATATGCGGAATGTACTGGAACGTTCTTCAGCCCGGGAAACCGCTGCAAGGGTAGCAGCCGGAGCTGTTGCCAAAACATTGTTGAAGCAGCTTGGGATTAAAATTTCAGGATATGTAAAGGGAATCGCCGGAATTGTCGCGGAAGATTCTCCTTCGCTTAGCATAAAAGAAAGACAGGAAATGTCAGAAGCCTCTCCTGTACGAACGTTGGATAAGCAAGTCGAGCAACCGATGATGGATGCGATCGACAAGGCGAAAAAAGATGGGGATTCAATCGGGGGTGTTGTCGAAGTTTATGTAGAAGGGATGCCTGCCGGAGTCGGATCCTATGTACATTATGATCGAAAACTGGATTCTCGGATTGCTGGCAGTGTTGTCAGCATAAACGCTTTTAAGGGAGTGGAATTCGGTCTCGGTTTTGAAGCAGCACGAAGGAACGGGAGTCAGGTTCATGACGAAATTGCCTGGAACGACGAAGATGGCTATTACCGGAAAACAAACCGTCTTGGTGGATTTGAAGGTGGAATGACAACAGGAATGCCTATAGTTGTTAAAGGTGTTATGAAGCCTATACCAACCCTTTATAAGCCACTGCAAAGTATTGATATTGATTCCAAGGAACCTTTCAATGCCAGTATAGAACGATCTGATTCATGTGCGGTGCCGGCAGCATCAGTTGTGATGGAACATGTTGTAGCATTTGAAATTGCCAAAGCTGTTTTGGAACAATTTCCGTATGACCAGTTTCCAAAACTGGCAGACGCCATCAATGAATACCGTGAAGAAACAAGGTGTTTTTAGGTGAAGGTTACCAAAGTAAAATCTTCTGCAAAAACATATGGTGTTTATATCGGTGAAGGTCTCAGAACTAAGATTAAAGAATTTTTTCCAACAACATATTCTTCCATTTTAATCATTACGGACGATCTGGTGGCAGGTCATTATCTGGAAGACGTTCAGCGTAACTTTGACAATGAACATGTTTATACAGCAATAATTGAAAATGGGGAAGGCTCCAAGTCAATTGAAATGTTTCATCAACTTCATACGAAAGCAATCGATTGCGGTCTGGACAGAAAATCATTGATTATAGCACTCGGAGGCGGAGTTGTCGGTGATTTGGCCGGTTTTGTTGCAGCAACGTACATGCGGGGCATTGACTTTATCCAAATGCCTACAACCATCCTGGCGCACGACAGCAGTGTCGGCGGTAAAGTAGCAATCAATCATGCACAGGGGAAAAATTTAATTGGGAATTTCTATCCTCCTGCAGCTGTCATTTATGATGTCAATACTTTGCAAACTATAAATCAGCAGGAGTTCAGAAGCGGATATGCTGAACTCGTTAAAGAAGCATTAATTGCTGACGAGCCATTTTTCGATTCCTTGATGTCTGTTCATCTGTCTGATTTAACAAGTAAAACCATTGCAGATCATATTAATCGTGGAATAGCAATTAAGGCAGATGTGGTTGAAGCAGATGAGACAGAGGCTGGAATCCGAAAATATCTGAATTTGGGTCATACATTCGGGCATGCATTAGAGGCAATACAGGATTATCATGGTTTCTCACACGGTGAAGCGGTAGCAATTGGCATGCTTTTCGCATTTCAGGTTAGCGAACAAACATTTCCTGTCAGCTTACCCTTTAACCAGTTGTATTCCTGGCTGAAATCAAATGGGTATCCGTTACAATTGCCGAAATTGGACTCAATGCATATTATAAATAAAATGAAACTTGATAAAAAAACAGAAGGCAAAAAAGTTCAAATGGTACTTTTACGGTCTGTCGCCCAGCCTGTAACGGCTGAAATCAGCGATGACGACCTATTGAACTATATCGATTTATTTATGGAAACATTATCAGGCAGATCTTGAGTAAAGGACAGGTGAGGACTGGAATGGATACAAAGCAAATTATAAATGAGTTAACACCATATAAACCGGGAAAGCAAATTCAAGAGGTCAAGAAAATGTTTGGTCTGGATCGAATTGTTAAATTGGCATCGAATGAAAATCCATTCGGTTACACAAAAAAACTTGACAACCTGAATACATTAACACCGTCTTTTGAGGTTTATCCTGATGGGTATACTGCAGAATTAAGAGGAGCCCTGGCTGAAAGACTGAATATTGATGAGAGTCAGCTTGTTTTTGGCAACGGGTCTGATGAAATTGTCCAGTCCGTCTGTCGTGCATTCCTGTACCCTGGAGTAAATACTGTCATGGCGGTACCGACATTTCCGCAGTATAAGCACAACGCACGTATCGAGGGTGCAGATGTTAAAGAAATACCAGTTATAAATGGCTATCATGATCTGCAGGGAATGCTTGATGCTATTGATAAGAAGACGAATGTCGTATGGCTGTGTTCACCGAATAATCCAACCGGGTGTGCCATTCCTCATAAGGATTTTTATACCTTTTTGGATAAGTGTCCGGATGATGTGCTTGTCGTACTGGATGAAGCGTATTATGAATATCTTGATGAAAAGAAAGACTTGGATACACTTGAAAATCTGCCGAATTATAAAAACCTGCTTGTGCTGAGAACTTTTTCAAAAGCCTATGGTCTGGCAGGGTTGCGTATCGGATATGGAATCGCTGATTCTAATCTGATAGCAAAACTGGATGTTGTCAGAGGACCATTCAATACATCATCCATTGCGCAGAAAGCTGCTTTAATTGCTATGAAAGACGATGCTTTTATTGCTGATAGTGTATCGAGAAATAAAAGGATCAAACAGGATTTTCAACAATTTTTGGAGTCGATTGATTGGCATTATTATGACTCAGAAACCAATTTTCTGTTTATTTCCACACCGATAAGCGGTAATGAAGTGTTTGAATACTTGCTGCAACATGGCTTTATTGTTCGTCCGCTCGAGGGTCTTGGCTGTCCGAATGAAATCCGAATCACAATTGGCAACGAATCCGATATGAAACAACTACAAACTATTATTTTACAACTGAACAACAAAGTAATAGAGGAGATTCAATCTTGAAAAGAACAATATTTATCATTGGCTTGGGTCTGATTGGCGGTTCACTTGCCAAAAGTCTTAAAAATGACAGCAGCAATTATATTATCGGATATGATTCAGACATGCGGAGTATGGAGTTTGCGCAGAAAAACAATATTATTCATGCCTCCTGTGAGGATATTACCATATCTGCACAGGAGGCTGATATCATTATTTTAGGCACACCTATCAGTGAAACAATCGCAATCCTTGGAAAATTAGATAAGGTACCGTTTGATCATGAAGTTATTGTGTCGGATGTTTCTTCGGTTAAATCACCTGTAATGAACAAGGCAAAGATGATCACGAATAAAAATATTAACTTTATTGGGGGCCATCCGATGGCGGGCTCCCATAAACGGGGGGTAACAGCAGCTAAAGCACACCTGTTCGAAAACGCTATTTATGTATTAAGTCCGGCAGAAAGTTGCCGTTCACATTATGTCGATGAGTTGGAGGAAGTCCTCCGTATCGCAAAAAGTAATTTTATTGTTTTGCCGGCCGAGGACCATGATGAAATGACAGGAGTCATCTCCCATTTTCCTCATTTAATTGCATCATCACTGGTTCATCAGGCAAGAAAATGGCAGGATACTCATGCATACATTCCCAAACTTGCTGCAGGCGGCTTTCGTGATATTACAAGAATTGCTTCAAGCAACCCGAATTTATGGCAGGATATTTTTTACCATAACCGTAGTAAGATGTCACAGTTATTGGGAGACTGGATCGCGGAAATGAACGAGTTAAAAGATCTAATTGACCATAACAACCGGATTGAGATGACCGCTTACTTGAAACAGGCAAAAGAATATCGTGACGGACTTGGTATTTCGGAAAAAGGTGCTATCCCGGCATTTTATGATTTGTACATCGATATCCGTGACCAGCCGGGTGCAATATCTTCTGTTGCTCACATACTGGCATCAGCAGAGATCAGCATAAAAAATCTGCAAATACTGGAAATACGCGAAGGAATAACGGGAGTATTGCGGTTAAGCGTTCCATCGAAAGAACAGCAACAGGAAAGCAGGAGTGTATTAGCAAAAAACGGTTATGAACTCATGCTTGCAGAATAATTGGAATAATGAAGGAAGTGAAAATATTGACTGCAATGAAATTGGAACCATATCAAAAGCCATTAACCGGAGAATTAGAGGTTCCGGGAGATAAATCGATCTCGCACCGTGCTGTTATCCTTGGGTCACTGGCCAAAGGGACTACCAAGGTTACAAATTTTTTGGATGGAGAGGATTGTCGAAGAACAATTGACGCATTCCGAAGTCTGGGTGTCGGGATTGAACAGGAAGGCACCACTGTCACCATACATAGTGATGGAAAAGAATCATTAGTCGAAGCAAAGCAGCCGATTTATTTTGGCAACTCCGGAACAACGGCCCGGTTAATGCTGGGTGTATTTGCGGGACTGCCTTTATTCACAACTTTATATGGTGATCCATCATTGACGGTCAGACCAATGGATCGGGTTGTACAACCCTTGCGGCAGATGGGCGCTTCCATTAATGGACGTGCTGAAGGGAGCTTTCTGCCACTGGCTGTTAATGGAGGTGGTCTTAAAGGAATATCGTATATCCTTCCAGTAAAAAGTGCACAAGTGAAATCAGCGGTTTTGTTGGCAGGGTTATTTGCTGAAGATGTTACTGAAGTCATCGAACATACAGCTACGCGAAACCATTCTGAAAATATGCTGGCAGCGTTTGGAGCCGATATAGTGATAAAAAACAATGTAATTCGGA
This sequence comes from Virgibacillus ihumii, assembly GCF_902726655.1. Lineage (NCBI taxonomy): Bacteria > Bacillati > Bacillota > Bacilli > Caryophanales > Bacillaceae > Virgibacillus > Virgibacillus ihumii. The sequence continues at coordinate 784,823 of NZ_CACVAN010000001.1, read as the reverse complement.
TAACAAATCAGTCACTATCCGCTACTAACGTTTACGTACCTGGCGATATTTCATCAGCGGCATTTTTTATAGCGGCCGCAGCAATCGTTCCTGGAAGTAACATTACTATTCATAATGTTGGTCTGAATAAGACCCGTACAGGAATTATTGATGTTTTGCTCGAAATGGGGGCCAGTTTGAACATTTCGAACGAGAAGGTTATAAGTGGCGAATTGATCGGGGACATAACCATAAGATATGAAAATTTGAAAGGTACGATTATCGAGGGTGACATGATTCCGAGACTGATCGATGAAATTCCTGTCATTGCTCTGGTTGCAACACAGGCAGAAGGGGATACAGAAATCCGTGATGCAAAAGAACTCAGACTGAAGGAAACGGATCGGATTGAAGCGATTGCGTCCAACTTGATTAAACTCGGTGCACATGTCGAGACAACTGAAGATGGCATGATCATACATGGAAAAGCGTCACTTACTGGAGGAGAAGTGGCATCATACGATGATCACAGAATTGTGATGATGCTTGCTGTTGCTTCGCTGATTGCCAATGATAATATAGTAATTGATGACATTTCTTCCGCGGCAATATCATATCCTGGCTTTTTCAAACACCTGGATACATTGAAGACACCTTAAAGAATCTGCATAAAAGCAGGTTCTTTTCTGATTGAAGTCAGCAGCAAAGTTTTGTATGATTAAAATCACCGGAAAATATTGTCCGATTAGAGAAAGGAAGTAATTAATGGACGAATCAATCATGGATGCAGTACGTCTGATGGAGAGCAAGCAGTCAGAAAAAGCCATTGCTCTTTTGGAAAACTTTTTACCTCAGGCGGATGTTGAAGAAAAGTATACAATTGCCGAATTATATATACAATGGGGATTTTTGAAAGAAGCAAGTACTGTTTTAGAGGAACTTCTCCAGCAATTTCCGCAAGAGGGAGAATTGAAAGTAATGCTTGCCGATACGTATATAGAATTGGACAGGGATGAAGAAGCAATGAATCTCCTTAATGAAATTGAAGAGGATGATCCGGAATATATTGCAACGCTGATTCAACTCGCTGATTTGTACCAGGCACAAGGGTTGTTTGAAGTTGCTGAACAAAAACTGTTGGCAGCAAAACAAAAGGAGCCCAACGAACCGATTATCGATTTTGCGCTTGCTGAACTGATGTTTTCAACCGGTTCCTATACAAATGCGATCATGTATTATGAAAAAGTTTTGCCAGTTACAAAGGAAATTGCCAACGTATCCATTAATGACAGACTTGCTGAAGCATATGCCGCATCCGGCGAATACGAAATGGCTTTAAGCATTTATCAGGATATTGACAGTGAGGACTCGAATACATTATTTAAATACGGTTTCACCGCACTGCATGCCGGACGAAAAGATATTGCCATCAAAGCATGGGAACACCTTATTGAAATCGACATGTACTACCACACAGCATATTATCAGCTTGCCAAAACATACGAGTCGGAGGATATGATAAATGAGGCATACGAGACTGCTAAAAAAGGGCTGAAGGTTGATGAATTCAACAAAGAACTATATTTTCTTGCTGGATCCCTTGCACATCAGCTGAATGCAAATGATGAAAGTGAAAAGTGGATGCGTGAGGCGGTTGCACTTGATCCCGATTATAAGGAAGCAGTATTATTTTTGATTGAACTGTTCAAAACAGATGAAAATTATTCGCAAACTATCGATCTGATCACTGAAATCAAAAGCACCGGTGCCACTGATCCGCTTTATGAATGGGAGCTTGCCCGGGCGTATAATGAAAATGAATCATATGAGAATGCATTAAATCACTATGATGAAGCATATAATAGCCTAAACGAAGACAGTGACTTTTTAAAAGAATATGGCTATTTCCTGATGGAAGAAGGGAGGCAAAAAAAAGCGTTATCGGTTTTTGAAAAATATTTGTCTCAGCAGCCGGAGGATATCGAAATGGAGGAGTACATCAGCAGAATAAAACAGATGGGAGAAACTGATTAACAAAAAAAGATGCTGAAGGAGGTTAACTATCATTGCAAACTCCTGTTTCCTTACAAGATAAAAAAAGCTTTATTCAATGGTTTTTAAATCATTATCAATTGAAAAAGCGGGAAAGTGTCTGGATTTTAAATTATTTGGTTAACCATAATGAAGTTCTGTCAAATGTACACTTTGTACGGGAAGCAAAGTTTTGTCCACGGGGAATTATCATGACAAGCCACTGCTCCGATGAGGTGCCATTCCGTTTTTATAAAAACCAGCTTGTAACGACAGATGCAGAAAAGTCCTTTCACGATATTCGACTTAACCAGCACGATCCACTGTATATACAACTGAATTTTGATAAAGCAAACCAAAACATCTTTTACGCTGCTGTGTTAGTGGAGAATCCATTTATTCCAAACGAGTATTTCATCACACAAAAAGACAAAGATCTGGCGAAGGATTTATTGGATAAACTGCTATTTGATTCAACGAAAACGAGACTCCTCAATAAGATTGATAAAGCTTTGGATCAACATGACCGTGACACGTTTGAGCAACTTGTAAAACAACTGAATCACTTGGAAAGCATTGCTGAAAATCAACCCGATATTCATTGATAATCGGTTGATTTTTTTTGTTTAAATAGGATATGATTAATTTTAAGATTATTATTATCCTCGTAAGAACATTATCATAGAAAGGCTGGATATCTTAATGAAATGGAAGAAGAATGAGCTGGAACAATACATAAATGCAAAGGAATATGTGGATACAATTATCATACCATTGCTGCCATTCCAGTTATCAGATGATTCAAACATGGGCAAAGATGCCTTTCAAAGGGAAGTTCTTGAAACATTTACAAACGAACTGGAAATGGAGCTTACCGGCAGAGTGATACGCATTCCGGCGTACAATTATTTAAAAACAGCAGATAAAGAGTCGGAAATCGCCCGCTTGAAAAGCTGGACAGATGATATAGGCAATCAGCCTTTTCATCATGTGTTTTTCACAACTTTCGATTCTGCCTGGAAAAAAGTTGAACATGCCTTACCAGGAACTTTATTGTGGATGCCCGGCATAACAACAGGAGATATAGATTCCAAGGAAATGCAATCGATTATTCGTAGCCAGGTTGAACAAGTTGGTGAATTAATCCGAACCTATTGGGCAGAATAGATTACCGGACAGGAAAGTTTATTCCCGAATCTTTTATGATTATATTGATTATATATTGACCGGACAAACAGTTTGCGCTATCATGGTAATGTCCTAGTAATCTGATTAAAATTATTTTGTCCGTGAAAAATGTATAGAGGGGGGAAATTCATGAGCGAAGATAAGCAGCGAGTATCCCGTCGTCAGTTTTTGAACTACACTTTAACAGGTGTAGGCGGATTTATGGCAGCTGGCTTAATGATTTCACCGATTCGAATGGCTATTGATCCAGTTTTCCAAAAGTCCAGTGCCGGACAATTGGCGAATGCAGGCATTGCTGTGGAGGATATTACGAGTAAACCGCAGCGTGTTGACTGGAAAGTAAATCAAGTTGATGGCTGGTATGAATCAAAAGTCAGTAAATCTGCCTGGGTTTATAAAAATGATAATGGCGACATTGTAGCACTTTCCCCAATATGTAAACACCTTGGCTGTGTTGTTGCATGGGAAGGCAGTGATCAATTTCCAAATCAATTTTATTGCCCATGTCATGGCGGACGCTATGAGAAAAATGGCGACAACGTTCCGAATACACCGCCGACGGCACCGTTGGATGTATATGAACACAAAGTTGAAAATGGGATGCTGTTTCTTGGTAAAGCACATCCACAAGGGGAGGCGTAATCGATTATGTTACAGAAGATTTATGACTGGATAGACGATCGTATCGATATTACGCCATTATGGCGCGATATTGCAGATCATGAAGTTCCTGAACATGTTAATCCTGCCCATCATTTTTCAGCTTTTGTTTACTGTTTTGGAGGATTGACATTTTTCGTTGTAGTCATTCAGATTTTGTCAGGTATGTTTCTAACCATGTATTATGTTCCGGACATCGAGAACGCATGGAGATCCGTTTATTATCTGCAAACTGAAGTGGCACATGGTCAGATTGTAAGAGGTATGCATCACTGGGGAGCCAGTGTTGTTATTGTAATGTTACTACTACATACATTGCGGGTGTTTTTCCAAGGTGCTTATAAAAAACCGCGTGAACTTAACTGGATGGTAGGAGTTCTGTTATTTTTTACAATGCTCGGACTCGGGTTTACAGGTTATTTATTGCCATGGGATAACAAAGCTTACTTTGCTACAGAAGTAGGATTGAATATTGCGGAACAGGTTCCGTTTATTGGAGAAGAAATTAAGACATTACTTGCAGGTGACCAGGAAATAGTTGGTGCACAGACACTGACCAGATTTTTTGCGATACATGTTTTCTTTTTACCTGCCGCCTTGTTCGGTTTAATGGCTGTTCACTTTGTGTTGATTCGCAGACAGGGTATTTCCGGACCATTATAAAATAAAAGGAGGTAGAACTGTGCATAAGGGTAAGGGAATGAAATTCGTCGGCGACTCACGTATAACTGCCGAACGAACACCTAATATACCAAAAGATTATTCAGAATATCCCGGTAGAACGGAAGCATTCTGGCCCAACTTCCTTTTAAAGGAGTGGCTGGCGGGTTCTGTGTTCTTAGTCGGCTTTATGTGTTTGACACTGGCACATCCCTCTCCACTGGAAGGAATGGCTGATCCGACAAATGCAAGCTATATCCCGTTGCCGGACTGGTACTTTCTATTTTTATATGAACTTTTAAAATATGACTTTGCAGCTGGACCATATGTATTACTGGGTATTATTGTTATTCCAGGTCTGGCATTCGGTGGTTTGTTACTGGCACCATTTTTGGATAACGGACCAGGAAGACGTCCGCATAAGCGTCCTGTTGCAGTAGGTATGATGCTGCTTGGTCTTGCAGCTTGTATTTGGTTAACATATGAGTCGGCATCACATGTCGATTGGGAGAAACGCGCTCAGGTAAATCAGCCGGTTCCTCCGTCACAACAGGTAGAGATTAACAAAGAAGATCCAGGTTATGCTATTTATGAGAATAACTGTATGAGCTGTCACGGCGAAGATTTACAGGGTGGAAGTGCTGCACCTCCACTAGTCGGCATTGACCGTTCTGCAGAAGAAGTGGCAAAAATTGCACGTGAAGGTACGGGCTCAATGCCACCAGGTATGTTTAAAGGTTCGGATAAAGAACTGGACAAATTAGTTCAATTTATCATGTCTGTTAATAAAGATGCAACAGAATAACTGATAATCAACGAGCACTTTTGCCATCAAGTCGGTGAAGGTGCTCTTGTTGATTGGGAGTAATTCAGAAAGGATTTATCAGATGATCAGATACATACTGTTGGACAAAGGGTTCATTTTTATACTATTTATTATCAATCTGCTTGGAACACTTTATGGATATTATTGGTATCGCTTTCAGCTCGCGGCAACACCTGATATTTTTTTGATATTTGTACCGGATAGTCCGACTGCCAGCTTGTTTTTTACGATATTTCTTCTGTTTTTCCTGTTTGGCAAAAGCACACCATATATTGAAGCATTAGCAGTCATCACCTTGTTTAAATATGGTGTATGGGCAGTAGTTATGAATTTGCTCACCCTCGTTGTTGAAGGTTCTCTGAATTGGCAGGGCTATATGCTGATGGCTTCACACGGAGCCATGGCAGTGCAAGGACTTCTTTATGCCCCTTTTTACAAAATAAAACTTCGTCATATTATGGCAGCCGCCATTTGGACACTGCATAATGACATTATCGATTATGTATTTGAAATGATGCCTGTTTATTCCTCCTTATCTTCATATATGGATGAGATTGGATATTTTACATTTTGGTTAAGCATAATTTCCATCGCAATTGCTTATAAACTGACTGTGAACAAAAAGAATCCAGCGTTAATGTAACTGCATGTTATATATTGTTTGGGCCTCACATACATTAGATTAGAAGAAGCTATGTGAGGTGATCTCTATGAAACATCAGCGGAAATTCCATCGATTGTTCATACTCATAGGGATTTTGCTGTTGGCGGCGCCTGGTTCTGTTCATGCGGGAGAAATCGCAGAAACACTGATTTTTGCCAAGACAAACCATTCATCAATGGTACCATTATATTGGATGACCATTATTGTCGGTGGGTGTATAGCGGTTACATTAACATACGTAAGTTGGAGAAAATATAAAGCAGAAAAGAAAAAAAATGTGAACAATGACTCAAATAGTTGACTTTGCAGACAAATTTGACTAAAATTGACCTTAATAAGATATCTAATGGAGGAATGAACAATGCTGGGTGGTCTTGGCGGTTATTTAATATACATTGCGTTACTGTTAATAATACCGATATGGGCACAATCAAAAGTAAAACGAACCTATAAAAAATATTCGAAAAAGGCAACTTCTTCCCACATGACCGGTGCGGAAGTAGCCCGGAAAATTTTAAATGATAATGGGATCTATAATGTAGAAGTACAAGAAACCAAAGGGGTATTGTCTGATCATTATGATCCACGTAAAAAAGTTGTAAGATTGTCCAGAGGAAATTATCACGGACAGTCAATGGCATCCTCAGCTATTGCGGCGCACGAAGTCGGACACGCTATCCAGGATGCTCAGGATTATGCTTTCCTGCGTTTCAGGTCTTCGCTGGCACCGCTTGCGGCAACAGGATCAAATATTTCATTTTTCCTGATCATTGCCGGAATCCTGCTGAATATGTCCGGAATGCTTCTGTTTGGCATCATATTCATGTCAGCAGCAGTACTGTTCCAATTGGTTACATTGCCGGTTGAGTTTGATGCGTCGAACAGAGCAATGGCACAGCTTGTTTCAACAGGAACCATACGGAACAACGAAGAAAGAGAAACCAAGAAAGTGCTGAATGCTGCTGCATTGACATATGTAGCTGCAGCACTCGTAGCAGTTGCAGAGCTGGTAAGATTTATTCTTATCTATGCAGCAAGCAACGAATAAAAAATTAAGGAAAAATACCCTGTTGTATAATTACAATCGATTGATAAATATAAAAAGTGTCATGATTTTCTAAATAAAATCATGACACTTTTTGCTGTGGTTTGCAATAGTAATTATAAAGACAGTATATATTTTTCATCGTTTGTTACCGACAAAATTTCCATAAACTGCGACATAGTATGATGTTCTACCACCGCTGCGGAAATACACGTCGCTTTCACTTTCGAGCATAAGCGCGACCTGCTCAAGCAAGCTTTCGCAGTGTCTTCTTTACCGTGGGCGGCTGATGAGCCTCCTTGCGCTGTCGCGCTACGGAGTCTAGGCACTCTTTGCTGGAATCGAAATCGTTATAGAAAAACGAATGATACCACTACACTAGTCCGGGTGAGCGGAGGGCGGTGACTCCTGCGGGAACAGCACGTGTCCGAAGACCCCGCAGAGTGGTTTTCTCGAGGAGGCTGAGGCCGTGCCCGCGGAAAGCATCCGCCCGGAGCGATCCCGGACGGCAGGGCGAGAGATGGATGTAATTATAGAACTCATTCCAGCAGTTTATGTCGCAGTTTTGTTCAACTGTTCACATAGCTTTAAATATAAAACAACCTAATCATTTATCGGGTTTTTATTTTCATCCAGTGTGAACCCTTCGCCGACAACGTCGTGTACGGAACTTACCGCAACAAATGCATGAGGGTCAACATCATTAATAATATTTTTTAACCGGACAATTTCATTTCTGCCAACGATACAGTAAAGAACATCGCGTTGTTCACCGGTAAAGCTGCCGCGACCGGATAAAACGGTAACACCACGATCCATATCCTGAATGATTTTACTGGCAATATCATCACTGCAGCTTGAGATAATGGTTGCACCACGGGCGGAATACGCCCCTTCCTGAATAAAATCAATGACACGGGCGCCAACGTAGACTGCCACCAGTGTATACATACCATTGACAAGGTCCAGAATGGAAAACACAGATGTAGTGATAACAACAAAGTCGAACAGAAACATTGTTCTTCCCATACTCCAACCGACATATTTATGGACTAGTCTTGCAATAATATCAACTCCGCCCGTGGTTCCCCCATAGCGGAATATGATACCCAATCCGACACCGATAAAAACACCGGCAAATAGCGCTGCGAGCGTCATATCAGAATGCAGGTCTATTTCGATCGGATTGATCTGAAACACGTATAAAAAAACGGATACGGCTGCTGTTCCAATGATTGTGTAATAAAATGTATTCCTCCCTAAAAATTTCCACCCGATAAAGAAAACCGGAATATTGAGAAGCAGATTGGAAATTGCGGGATCCCATCCCCAGAGAAAATACAATAATAGTGTAATACCAGTAAATCCACCTTCACCCAAGTTGTTCTGCATATTAAAATGAACAATGCCAAACGAAAAAATTGCGGAACCAAGCAGAATAAAAAATATGTTTTTTAATTTCAAACCAAAAACCATAGCGATTTACCTCCATTTCATAAATATTATAGACAATATCAACCCGGTAAACAAATTGAAGTAAGACTAACTGAAAGATTAGGCATTTATCGCAGGTTGAAACTTTTTATAAGGTCAATCATAAAAATTTCTCCCGGGTTTTAAACGTAAACATTTGTCAAAGTAATGCTGATTAGCTAACATTAAAGAAGATTGAATAGCTGAGGAGATGTGTATATGACAACAAAACATACAAATTACAGCACACAGGAAATCCAGCAACGGGTTGATGCTTACATATCCCAGTTTAAGGAAGGTTACTTTTCACCACTCAGTCTGATGGCAAGATTAACGGAGGAAAGTGGTGAACTGGCTCGTGAGGTCAATCATTATTATGGGGAAAAACCTAAAAAATCCTCTGAGACGGAAAAGACTGTGGAAGAGGAGTTAGGCGATATCATATTTGTTCTGTCGTGTTTTGCGAACTCACTTAATATTGATTTATCTGAAGCATTTGAGCACTCAATGAGCAAAATCGAGACGAGAGATAAAGACAGATGGACAAAGAAATAAAACGCAATTAGCGAAATGTGTGGAGGGACTTTTATGAGCATTAACATAATTATTGCCGGGCCGCGAGGTAGAATGGGCTCTGAGGCTGTAAAAATGGTTAGCAGCGAGGAAAGTTTTGTTCTTACAGCGTGTATCGACCGGAAACATAACGGAAAGAAAATGAATGAAATAGATGGTCTTCCGGACTTGGATGTACCATTTTACGAAGATCCGGAAGAATGTCTACAACAAACGGATGCGGATGTTCTGATTGATTTAACTGTTCCTGAAGCAGGCTTTGTCAATACAAAACTGGCATTGTTATATGATGTTCGTCCGGTTGTTGGAACGTCCGGATTTACACCGGATCAAATTGATGCATTAAGGGATTTGTCGGAATCACATGGTACAGGCTGTATCATCGCCCCTAACTTTGCCGTAGGTGCTGTATTGATGATGCGCTTCGCAAAAGAAGCTGCCAAATATTTGCCTGACGTGGAGATTATTGAAAAGCACCATGATAAAAAATTGGACGCACCATCGGGGACAGCTGTAAAAACTGCTGATCTAATCAAAGAAACAAGAGATTCAAAACAACAAGGTCATCCGGATGAAAAGGAAACCTTGGATGGTGCACGAGGTGCAGAAAATGATGGAATTCGTATACACAGCGTACGTCTTCCGGGATTGGTTGCACATCAGGAAGTACTTTTCGGAGGAGCGGGCCAAACCCTTACCATCAAACATGATTCCTATAACCGTGAATCCTTTATGGCCGGTGTGAAATTGGCGGTCAATAAAGTCATGAGCATGAACGAACTGGTTTATGGATTGGATAACATTCTTGACTAGGAGGAAGATGAAATGAACATCGCCTTAATTGCTCATGATAAAAAGAAGCAGGACATAATTAATTTCAGCATTGCATATCAGCATATTTTAAAAAATCATCAATTATTTGCTACAGGCACCACGGGTAAAAAAATTTCCGAAGAGACGGGCTTGGAGGTATTCCGGTTTCAGTCGGGACCAATTGGAGGAGACCAGCAAATTGGTGCAAAAATTGCCAACAATGAAATGGACATCGTTATTTTTTTACGGGATCCATTAACTGCACAGCCGCATGAACCTGATGTCAGTGCTTTGATGCGCCTGTGTGATGTTCATTTAATTCCGCTTGCAACCAATATTGCTGCAGCTGAGATAGTTATACGTGCATTGGCAAATGGGAATTTTTCATGGAGAGACGTACTGAAACAACAGAAAGAAGAAGGTTATAGCGAATGAAAAAAATAGGTATCACATGTTATCCGACGGTGGGTGGATCAGGCGTTATCGCAACAGAATTGGGAATGCTGCTGGCGGAACAGGGCAATGAAATTCATTTTATCACCTCAAGCCTGCCATTTCGGCTGAATCATGTTAATCCCGCGATTTTTTATCATGAAGTGGAATTAAATCACTACCCGGTTTTTCAATATCCGCCGTTTGACCTTGCGATGGCCAACAAAATGGCTGAAGTAATCGACCAGGAAAAGCTGGATATCCTTCATGTTCATTATGCAATGCCACATGCGATTTGTGCAATTTTAGCCAAGGATATCGCAGACCATGATGTGAAAATTGTTACAACACTGCATGGCACTGATATTACCGTTCTGGGCTATGATCATTCACTTAAAACTATTATCAGACATGGAATCGAAAATTCAGATGCGGTAACAGCAGTCTCCCAGAGTCTAGTGAATCAAACAAAAGAAATGCTTGGTGTGGAAAAAAACATTCACGTTATTTATAATTTTGTTAATGAAGAGAATTACGTAAAAAGAGAGCACCCAAGCATCAAACACCATTATGGTATTAAAGAAGATGAAAAGGTAATTATTCATATTTCGAATTTCCGCAAAGTGAAACGTGTCCAAGATGTAATTTATACGTTCGATAAAATACAGCAGCATCTAAAAGCTAAGCTTGTGCTGGTTGGTGATGGACCGGAATATTCAAACGCTGTTCAACTTACCAAACAACTGGGTATTCAGAATAAAGTACTATTTCCGGGCAAACAGAAAAACGTAAGTGATTTGCTTTCCATTTCGGATCTTAAACTGCTCTTATCTGAAAAAGAAAGCTTTGGTCTGGTACTTCTGGAAGCAATGTCCTGTGAGGTACCATGCATCGGGACAACCATAGGCGGCATTCCGGAAGTGATCGATCATGGCAATTCCGGTTATTTAGTGGAAGTTGGCAACACACAAAAAGCAGCTGAATATGCTATTGATCTGCTGAGCGATGATGCACTGTTGGAACGTTTCTCTAAAAATGCGCTTGAACGTGCAAGAAATAATTTTTCTTCACAGGACATTGTTAATCAGTACAACGCTCTTTATGACGAAATATTGAAATGGTGAGACCAATGCAGATAACTTTTTTTGATGAAGCTAAAGAAATACTGGAACGTCTTGAGTCCTATAATCATAAGGCATATTTTGTCGGTGGCTGTGTACGGGATATGATTCTCGGACGAAATATAGGTGACGTTGATATAGCCACTTCCGCATCCCCTGAATCGGTACAGGAGATATTTGATAATGTCATACCAGTCGGCTTGCAGCATGGCACTGTCATTGTTCGCCACAACCGTCAGTCATACGAGGTAACGACCTTTCGAACAGATGGGGAATATTCAGACCAGCGACACCCCGATTCAGTTACATTCATTCAGTCGATTGACGAGGATTTGCAGCGTCGTGATTTCACCATCAACGCATTGGCAATGGACAGAGACGGGACAATCATTGATTTATTTCAAGGCAAAAATGACATAGCAAAAAAAGTCATCCGGACAGTAGGAAATGGTTTTGAACGGTTTCAGGAGGATCCACTCCGTATTATCCGGGCACTACGTTTTTCCAGTCAGCTTGGATTTTCCATAAGTGATGATACATTAGATAACATGAAGCTTGTAAAGCAGGAAGTTGAAACTATCGCTGTTGAACGAATTAAACAGGAAGTAGAGAAATTCTTCGCAGGCAAACACGTGCAAAGGGGCATCGACTATTTAAAAGAAACACAATTGGATTACCATCTTCCGGTATTCAGACATTATCACCATTTGATACATAAGCTGCCGGACAGATTGACACCTGTTCCATCGTTTGGAGCTGTTACAGCTTTATTCCATTATCTAAAGCCGGAAATTACCATTCAGTACTGGAGCAGCCAATGGAAATGTTCCAACAGAGAAAAGCGTGCAGCCAATGATTTAATACGGGCACTTCATCAGTTTAATCACAGTGGGATGAACAGCTGGCTTGTATATTGTTTACCAGCAGCATGCTATCCCTCATTTGTTATTTTGATAAACTTACTGATGGACAAACACGCTGTATTAAACGATATAATGAAGTGGGAAAGTATATTACCGATTCATTCAAGACAGGAATTGGTTATTGATGGAAATGATGTAAAACAGCTGTTTCCCGACCGGAGCAGTGGTCCATGGATAAAAGATGTCCTGAATGCTGTTGAATTTGCAGTCGTAACCGGAAAAGTGAATAATAACAAAAAAGACTTAAAGGAATGGATAAAATGGAATCCAACCGCAATAAATTAATTGAGCTGTTATCAGCGAGCAACGATAAATATGTGTCCGGACAATTTCTTTCTGAAAAATTGAATGTTTCCCGCAGTGCTATCTGGAAACATATGCGCGAACTGGAAAAGGATGGATATACGATAGAAGGTGTATCGCGTAAAGGTTATCGAATTATTAAGTTCCCTGATAAGGTAAGCGAAAATACGCTTCAGTGGGGGTTACAAACGGAATGGCTGGGTAAGAAAATTATCCACCGGGATTCCATTTCCACCACCCAGCAGTTGGCACATAAGACAGCTCAAGAAGGTGCTGGTGATGGAACGGTTATCATTGCCGATGAGCAAACGAAGGGGAAGGGAAGAATGAACCGTTACTGGCATTCTTCCAAGGGAAAAGGGATTTGGATGAGTCTTATTCTCAAACCCGACATCCCGCCTAATCTCGCACCACAACTGACACTGCTGACAGCAACAGTACTGGCGGAAGTTTTTTCATCATATACCAAGACAAACCCAAAGATTAAGTGGCCAAACGATATTCTCATCGCGGATAAGAAAACAGCGGGTATCTTGACGGAAATGCAGGCAGAACAAGATCAGATTCAATATGTCGTAATCGGAATAGGAATTAATGTTAATCAAAGTACCGGGGAGATACCGGATGACATTAAGGATAGGGCGACTTCATTAGCTGTTGAGACAGGTGAAAATTGGAACCTGAAAGACCTTATTCAGCGTATTCTGGCAGCATTTGAGACAGCATATGATACATACATAACTGATGGATTTCAAATAGTTAAACAAAATTGGGAGTATTACGGGTATAAAATCGGTAAACGGTTATTGATTAAAACATTGCGGAATGAGTGGTATGCAAAATTTATCGGGATTGGTGAGGATGGCGCATTACTGATTCAGGATGACACTGGCAGGATTGAAAAAATATATTCAGCAGAAATCGAGTGGTTTAAAGAAACGGGGGATGCGTGATGCTGACGAGAACAGACATGCAGAAAATGAAAATGGAGAATCGCAAAATTGCCATGGTGACTGCCTATGATTTCCCATCAGCGAAGACGGCTCAAGCTGCGGGAGTTGACATGATTTTGGTTGGGGATTCGTTAGGAATGGTAGTACTCGGTTATGATTCCACCATAAAAGTTACGATTGGCGACATGATCCACCATGGAAAAGCTGTTCGACGGGGAGCCCAGGATACGTTTGTTGTTGTGGATATGCCGTTTATGTCCTTCCACATCTCACAGGATCAAACGATGCAAAATGCCCAAAAGCTTATCCAGGAAACAGATGCCCAAGCGGTTAAACTGGAAGGTGCGAATGAGGAAATTCTTCATACAACCCGGAGACTAACGGAAGCCGGGATTCCAGTGGTAGCACATCTCGGATTGACACCGCAATCGGTTAATGTACTTGGTGGTTATAAAGTTCAGGGGAAAGACAGAGAAGCAGGTGAAAAGCTGTTGCAGGATGCCAAAAATCTTGCAGACAGTGGGGCAATTGCACTTGTTTTGGAATGTGTTCCAGAAGAGCTTGCAGCCATTGTTACGGAAGAAATCATAATCCCAACCATCGGCATCGGCGCAGGGCCGGATTGTGACGGTCAGGTGCTTGTCTACCATGATATATTGAAATATGGGGTGGATAGACTTCCTAAATTTGTAAAACCTTATGCCGATTTTAATTCAACGGGAAAAGACAGTTTGGAAGCCTATATCTCAGATGTCCGAAAACAAACATTCCCAGCAGCAGAACACACATTTAACATAAAGGATAAAAATCTTTTGCCGAAAACCAATAGGAAAGAGTAGATTGTATGCAAATTATACGTTCAGTAAAGGAAATGCAGCAGTTGATGCTGCAATTAGGAAACGAAAACAGTATAGGATTTGTCGCCACAATGGGTTATTTTCATGAAGGTCATCTTTCACTTATGAAAGAATCGGTAAATGAAAACGACAAAACCATTACAAGTATATTTGTTAATCCATTGCAGTTTGGCGCCAACGAAGATCTTGACCGGTACCCCCGTGATCTGGAAAATGACAGCAGAGCGGCAGAGGAAGCAGGAGTAGATATTTTATTTGTCCCTGAAGCAATTGATATGTATCCATCCAAAATGACTTTGGAAATAATCACGAACCGGCGAACAAACGTGATGTGCGGAAAATCCAGACCCGGACATTTTGAGGGAGTTGCCACTGTTCTCATCAAGTTGTTTAATATCGTCCGCCCTGATAAAACATATTTCGGGATTAAGGATGCCCAGCAGGCATCTATCGTACAAGCACTTATCAATGATTTAAATTTCCCGATTGAATTGGTCACACTGCCGATTGTCAGGGAACCGGATGGACTTGCAAAAAGCAGCCGCAATGTTAATTTAACCGTTCAGGAACGCCAGGAAGCTATATGGCTGCATAAAGCATTGGATCAAGGCAGACAATTCGTTATTGACGGTAATTTTATTCCTGCTATGATTGTAAAAGAGGTAAACAAGATGATTGATGATAAAATATCCGGCACTGTCGATTATGTGGAATTACTGAGCTATCCGGAATTAGAGCCGGTAACAGACACCGGGAATCATTTTATTCTTGCTGCAGCAGTACAATTCAGTCAAGCGCGATTGATTGACAACCTGATATTTGACAGTGAAGGAAACTTAACAAGATAAAATAGGGGGAAACGGCATGTTCCGCACCATGATGAAGGCTAAAATTCATCGTGCCCATGTTACCGAAGCAAATTTGAATTATGTTGGCAGTATCACAATCGACCAGGATATTCTTGACCGGACTGATATTTTGCCGCACGAAAAAGTACAAGTGGTGAACAATAATAATGGAACCCGATTGGAGACCTATGTCATACCTGGTGAAAGAGGGTCCGGAGTTATCTGCTTGAACGGGGCGGCTGCACGGCTTGTCCAAAAAGAGGATATTGTAATAATTGTATCCTATGCACTGGTAGCGAACGATGAACTTGCAAATTATAAACCGAAAGTCGCACTAATGGATGAAGAAAACAGAGTTGTCCGGCTTGTTGAACAGGAGCCACCATTAACAACAATGTAACACAATAATGGTGAACATCAACTCTTATCCGCTTGAGTGGTAAGAGTTTTTTGACTTCCGGGCTGTGTGATGTGTAATTTTTCAGAGAGACAGGTGGATTCAATGGATAAGCGATTTGCGGTGATTGATCTCGAAACAACAGGACATTCACCATCAAAAGGCGATAAAATAATAGAAGTTGGTCTTGTCATTATTGAAAATGATAAAATTACTGATGAATTCTCCACTTTGCTTAATCCGGGAAAAGAAATTTCACCTTTTATTATGAATTTAACAGGTATATCCAATGATGATGTGTCAGATGCACCGATGTTTAAAGATAAAGCGGATGAAATTGCTGCGCTGCTGCAAAACAGCTATATCATTGCGCATAATGTACCATTTGATTTGGGATTTATTAACGAAGAATTTGCTAATGCCGGATTAAAGAAATTGCAAAATCCGGTGCTGGATACAGTTGAGTTATCGAGGATTCTTTGTCCAAAAGCCCCCGGATTTAAACTGGGCCAGTTGGCAGAATTTATGAACCTGGAGCATCGTGATCCGCATCGGGCACTTTCGGATGCTTTCGTTACTGCTAATTTGTTTTTGGCGCTGAAGAAAAAGCTTTATAAACTGCCATATGATACAGTCACACATCTGCTGCATCTGACAAAACGTTTGAAATCCGATTTATATGAATTACTGTGCGATTGTCAGCAATCATTCGGGATGTCGATTGAACCGGAAGCAGGAATGGACAGTTTTAGAGGCCTGACATTTAAAACAGTCGCCACCCCAAAAAAGGAACATTTTGATATTCCGACTACGTTCGGAAATTATTTGGATGATATTTATGAAGAACAAGGCAGTATGCAGCAACTGATGCCTCGATATGAAAAACGGGATGGTCAGAGAGAGATGTCTGAAACGATTTATGATGCATTTCAGACACATAATCATGCATTGATTGAAGCGGAAACCGGAACCGGAAAATCCCTTGCATATTTGATTCCTGCTGTGTATGAAGCAGTCAGGACAAAAAAGCGCATTGTAATCAGTACATATACGACACAGCTGCAATCACAGCTGATGGATGAAGAAATCCCCCTGATACGAAAACTGCTGCCTTTTTCATTCTATGTAGCATTACTAAAAGGAAAACAGCATTATATCAGCCTTGAGAAATTTGAACGGTCGCTTGCTGACACGCAGTCGGACAACTATGATATCGCACTGACAAAGGCGATGATACTTGTATGGTTAACAGAGACCGATACAGGGGATATTGATGAAATACAGCTGCCATCGAGCGGGTATTTTTTCTATCGGGGAATTTCAAGTGATACGGAAGGTTTTGCAGATCCGAATTCTCCCTGGTTTAGCCGGTCATATTATCAGAAGGCACGAAAAAAAGCTCAGCAGGCAGATCTTCTGATTACAAATCATGCATTACTAAGTACCGACATGTTCAATGAATACCAATTTCTTCCGTCGTATAATAAAGCAATAATTGATGAAGCACATCACATGGAGGAGACAGCTTCCAAACATTACGGTCTGAAGTTGGATTATGTTTCGGTGCAATATATACTTTCACATATTGGAACATCGGATGAGGACGGTTGGTTACATACAACACTTCGAAAGTATGGGTTCACAGAGGAATATTTTGCTTTTGAGACATGGAATGATATATTCGTGAAAGCAAAACATGAAGCTGATGATATGTTTCGGATGATTTTTCAATATGTCCTTGAGCAGAAGCAAAAAGACAGATCACTAAGTGATATCGGACGCATCCAATATCGTTTTCAAAATGCTGAAGAGCAATCATCAAAATGGAATGTCGTGTTAGAAATGGTATCCAGATTCATTTTTTACGTAAGAGATCTGATTCACATGCTCTCACAAGTGGATTACCATGCTTCAAAAACAGAGCAGCTGGACAAACATGACAAAAGTAACATCATTGATTCCATCGAGTCACTCCAATCCATTATTGACCGGATGGAGCAACTTTTCCTACTCGAGGATGAACAAGAAATGCAAGTGAAATGGATTGAAATTGATGCTCATGGTGCCAAAAACGCCGTCTATCTCTACAGCGAACCAACGGATATGTCCGAAATACTTGCAAATGACTTCTTCAGTGAAAAAGAGAGCGTGGTTCTGACCAGTGCAACGCTGACTATGAAAAATTCGTTTTCATTTATCCGAAATCGACTTGGACTGCCATCGGAAAATACAGTACCGGTTAAAATAGCATCGCCTTTTTCCTATCAGAATCAGGTGCAGTTGATGATACCAAACGATTTTCCGGACATCAGGCAGGGAAATCAGGATGACTTTATTTATTCCACCTGTGAAGCAATACTGTCACTGGCCAGCATTACAGAGGGAAGGATGCTTGTACTATTTACATCGTATGATATGCTGCGAAAGTCCTATTGGCTGTTGAAGAATACATTGAATACCAGCGATTTCATGCTGATTGCACAAGGGATTTCAAGTGGAAGCCGCTCACGTCTTAAAAAGAATTTTCAGACCTTCGACCAGTCCATTTTACTTGGCACAAGCTCATTCTGGGAAGGTGTCGATATTCCAGGTAATGATTTATCCTGTCTGATGATTGTCCGGCTTCCTTTTCAGCCGCCGAATCACCCGATATATGAAGCAAAGTCACAACGGCTTAAAGATGAAGGCAAAAATGCTTTCTTTGAATTGGCACTTCCAAATGCGGTAATTCGCTTTAAACAGGGCTTCGGTCGTCTGATTAGATCTGCCAGTGACCGAGGGATTGTGTTTGTATGTGATGCTCGGATTGTCAAATCACGCTATGGTAAATTTTTTACAAAATCAATACCTTCAGTACCGATTTCTTATGACTCGACAGATAAACTGTTGGATAAAGCTGAAAAGTGGTTTTAGTATTAATAACCAAGTAAAAATAACTGATGCACCGATCGATGCATCAGTATAAGCTGGTATGGGAAGGAAAAAATTTGTTGAAATAAATAAAATTAAACACATTGACTGCAATGCTTGTTATACTGTTTATTGAAGTTCATTTCAACGTTACTTATAGTTTAACCAATGCATCGGTCCCTATGAATAGCAAAATATGATAAAACAAGAAGCATTTTTAAATGGAGGTAACATGATGGATATCAGAATCATAATGCGTTACAAATGAGGAACATGACAGTTCCGGTCTGGCTTAAATGGACGATTGGAGTTATATGCATTATTTTACTTTCTTGTTTTATCTACGGTGTATATCTGTATTATGATGTTCAACAAAGCAAGACTGCAGCTTATTCGGAAATAACCAAAAATGTGAAGCGCGAAACTGAAATAAGCACTGTCCAAAAAATGGAACAGTATCATGGGGAAAAAGCATTTTATATTGTCTATGGTCAAACCGGAAATAATCAGAAGAAAATTGTTTTTTACCCGTATTCTAAAAAAGACGGAACGCTAAAAGTCATCGACAGATCAGAGATTATTCCGGAGAGGTCCATACAGGAATCCTGGAATTCACAGTGCGGTAACTGCGAACTTGTTAAAATTACACCTGCATTGATTAATGAAAAAGCAGCTTGGGAAGTTACCTTCATTGATGAATCCAAGCGTTATGTAATTGATTATTTATCCATATTTGATGGAAACCAAATCGAACAAATACGACTAAAACAAATGTTTAAATAGGAAGGGGATTACATGGAATTAGCAAATCGGGTTAAAACGTTAACACCATCATCAACTTTGGCTATTACAGCAAAAGCAAAGCAGCTGAAAAACGAGGGGCATGATGTGATTGGATTGGGAGCAGGAGAACCTGATTTCAATACACCACAATTTATCATTGATGCTGCAAATGAAGCAGCGCAAAATGGCTTTACAAAGTATACACCGTCAGGAGGCATTCCAAAGCTTAAAGAAGCGATTGTAAACAAGTTGCAGAAAGATAATGGGTTATCCTATACGACTGACGAGATAATTGTTACAACAGGGGCAAAACATGCTTTATACACCTTGTTTCAAGTCCTTTTGAATAAAGGAGACGAAGTGATTGTTCCTGCACCATACTGGGTGAGCTATCCGGAACAAATTAAACTGGCAGAAGGAAAACCGGTTGTCATCAAAGCAGATGAAGCAAATAACTTTAAAATAACCCCAGAGCAGTTGGAGGCATCCATAACGGACAAGACAAAGGCATTGATTATCAACTCGCCAAGTAATCCAACCGGAATGATGTACAGCAAAGGTGAACTAGAAAAAATTAGCGATATATGTCTGAAGCATAATTTATTAATTGTATCGGATGAAATATATGAGCAATTGATCTATACTGACGATCAACACGTATCGATTGCCGGAATTTCAGACCAGTTAAAAGAACAATCAATTGTTATTAACGGGGTTTCCAAATCGCATTCAATGACAGGTTGGCGTATTGGATATGCAGCTGGTCCCAACAAAATAATTAAAGCAATGACGAACCTGGCTTCCCATTCAACTTCAAATCCCACTTCTATTTCGCAATATGCAGCGCTTGCAGCATACAGCTCTGAAGAAGATTCCGGGGAAGAAATGCGCAGGACATTCCGTGAACGGCTTGATACATTACATGAGTTGTTAAATGAGATTCCTGGTGTATCGTGCAGAAAACCAAAAGGTGCATTTTACCTGTTTCCGAATGTGAAAGAAGCAGTCCGACAAAACGGTTTTGAATCAACTGATGCTTGGGTTACCGCGCTTCTGGAAGAAGAAAAGGTTGCACTTGTACCGGGATCAGGTTTCGGGTTTCCCGACAATGTACGGTTATCCTATGCCATTTCAATTGAATTATTAAAAGAAGCAGCAGAGCGGATTAACCGTTTTGTAGTAAATCATCAATCTTAGGCAGTGGAGGTAATTTTTTGAAAACAACGATATCACAATCACCAAAATCTCTGGAGCAGGAAGTAACCATTGGAGCCTGGCTGGCAAACAAGCGTTCAAGCGGTAAGATTGCTTTCTTACAGCTGCGTGATGGAACAGGATTTATGCAGGGAGTTGTTGCCAAAAACGACGTTCCCGAAGAGACATTCCAGCTTGCCAAGAACATGACGCAGGAATCTTCCATGTACATTACTGGAACGATTGTTGAAGATAAACGGTCACCATTTGGCTACGAAATGCAAGTAAGTAATATAGAGCTAATTCATGAAGCAATCGACTATCCGATTACACCAAAAGAACATGGAACAGAATTTTTAATGGATCACCGTCATTTATGGCTTAGGTCAAAAAAACAGCATGCTGTCATGAAAATCCGCAATGAAATCATTCGGGCAACCTATCAGTTTTTCAATGACAACGACTATGTAAAAGTGGATCCGCCAATTTTGACCGGTTCATCTGCCGAAGGTACAACTGAATTGTTCCATACCAAATATTTCGATGAGGAAGCCTATTTATCACAGAGTGGTCAGTTATATATGGAAGCAGCAGCAATGGCGCTTGGCAAAGTTTTCTCATTTGGACCGACGTTCCGTGCCGAAAAATCAAAAACGAGACGTCATCTGATTGAGTTTTGGATGATTGAACCGGAAATGGCATTTATGGACCATGATGAGAGTCTGGAAGTTCAGGAGCAGTACGTAAGCTTTGTTGTTCAATCTGTATTGGAAAATTGCCATCTTGAACTGGGTACGCTTGAACGGGACACATCAAAATTGGAAAATATTAAAGCGCCTTTCCCGAGGATCAGTTATGATGATGCTGTGGAGTTGCTGCAGAACAAAGGGTTTGATGATATTAAGTGGGGTGAAGATTTTGGTGCACCACACGAAACCGCCATTGCAGAACATTTTGATAAACCAGTATTTATCACCAATTATCCAGCAGAAATCAAGGCGTTTTATATGAAGCCTGATCCGGATCGACCGGAAGTCGTCCTATGTGCTGATCTGATTGCTCCAGAAGGGTATGGGGAAGTCATCGGCGGCTCACAACGCATTGATGATCTGGAGCTGATGAAACAACGCTATGAAGAGCATAGCTTAACCAGTGATGCATACAAATGGTATTTAGAATTAAGACAATATGGAAGTGTACCACATTCCGGATTTGGTCTTGGACTGGAACGAACGGTGGCATGGCTTGCAGGTGTTGACCACGTCAGGGAAACCATTCCTTTCCCAAGGTTACTAAACAGACTTTATCCATAACTTGTAAATCCCTTGCTCCAATCAGCAGGGGATTTTATTCGATTACTGCAATGCCACGGGGCATAGTTTAAATCCGACACATAAACTTCCATGTTATAATGTTTACGAGGTGTTATAAAGTGAAAAAGTCCATTTCATTTCAGGATATACTGCTAAATCAACTGCAGGTTCCAATAAAACTGCTCGAATCATACAAATCATTAAACCTTAATGAAAAAGAGGTCATGGTAATTCTTCATATATACCGTTTTTTGAATGAAAATAATGACTTTCCAACGCCTGGTGAGCTGGCATCTTACCTGTCATTTGGAGAAAAAGAGTGTTCAGATATACTTCGGAAACTCATACAGCGGAATTTGATATCAATTGAACAAACCGAAAATGAATCACACCAGATAAGCGAAGCATACAGCTTAAATCCGCTGTGGAAAAAATTGTTTGAGGAAGAAGTGGTAGAACCTGTTGAAAAAACGGAAGATGGTACAATATTTGTGCTGTTTGAGCAGGAATTCGGAAGACCATTGTCTCCTTTTGAAATTGAAATGATTAATGTTTGGCTCGATGAAGATCATATCTTACCTTCCTTAATTAAAGCTGCCCTTAGGGAATCTGTCTTAATGGGTAAATTAAACTTTAAATATATTGATCGGATACTCCGTGAATGGAAGAAGAAAGGAATTCATTCGGTTGATCAGGCGCGGGAAGCTAGCAAACAATTTCATAATAAACAAGGCAGCAAACAGGAGACACAGGGCAAGAAACGTGATACATCATTTTACTACAACTGGCTGGAAGAGGGGGAGTAATGAATGTTGAATAAATCCCAGGTTGAATACTGCCTGGAGGTGATGAAGGAGATGTTCCCTGAGGCACAATGCGAACTCAGACATGATAATCCTTTTGAATTAGTAATTGCGGTATTGTTATCAGCGCAATGCACCGATGTATTGGTCAATAAAGTTACCGAATCTTTATTTAAAAAATATCAAACCCCGGAAGATTACCTTGCAGTATCATTGGAGGAGTTGCAACAGGATATCCGTTCCATCGGGTTATACCGCAACAAGGCAAAAAATATCCGTAAACTGTGTCAGATGCTGCTTGATGAATATGAAGGGGAAGTACCAAGAACAAAAGAGGAACTGATGAAACTGGCCGGTGTCGGGAGAAAAACTGCCAATGTTGTTGCGTCAGTCGCATTTAGAGAACCGGCAATCGCTGTCGATACTCACGTTGAACGTGTTTCTAAGCGACTGGCAATTTGCCGCTGGAAAGATTCAGTTCTGGAAGTTGAACAGACGTTGATGCGAAAGGTACCGAAAGATGAGTGGGCGGATACACATCACCGAATGATATTTTTTGGACGTTACCATTGCAAAGCAAGAAATCCGGAATGCCCGGAATGTCCGCTCCTCGAATTGTGCAGGGAAGGGCAGAAACGGATGAAAAAGCTGAATAAAGCAAAATAAAGAGAGACAGCTATAGTTCAGCTGTCTCTCTTGTTTATTCATATTTAGGCGGCCTCATCAGTATTATTTTCATTACTATTTGAATTACTATTTTCATTAACGCCACCCTCATTTCCTGCACCTTCACCATTTCCTTGATCCGCTGGAATGGTGAACTGTGTGGTCCCAGGGCTGCCTTGCTGTCCCTGATTGCTGCCGTTTCTGCCAACAGGAGTTACGGTAACTGTATATGACCGACCCGGGCGCGGAAATTCCAGATAGTATGACGCATTGGTCGATGTAACCTGTTGTGATGATATGCCGTCGATAACAACATTGTAGATGGCGGGCGGCCCGGAATAATCCCAAGCCATCGATACTGTCTGATTATCCGGATTATAGGATGCACTGACATTGGATACCTGCATTGGCTCATTGCCGTTATTATCCTGTTCCTCTTCATTTTCTTCTTGCTCTTGATCTCCCTCATCTTCTTCCTTGTCTCCAGGTATTTGTACCGATACTGTGGCAGGTTCACTGCTGCTTACACCGGATTCTTCGCTGATCGCTGTTACCTGAATTTTATAGGTAGCACCCGGTTCGACGTTTGATATTTCAAGTGAGGTCTCGTCAGTGGAAGACAGACCCTGCATGGAACCACCGTTAACACTTGCTTTCACATCAAAGGACACATTGTCATCAGACCCGTAATCCCATGTTACCTTTATTGATTTTGCATTCTTATCATACGTTGCATTCAGGTTGTCAACAGAATCAAGCCGATCATATTTATCAGATGTTGCAGTAGGTTCATGACCATCAACGAATAGTTCCGTCACAATTTCAGAAGAAGGTGTGTAGCTGCTCGGCCGTTTGGCAGGACGGGATCCTTCTTCTACTTTAGCTTCGACTACCGAATCCGGCATTTCAAAATCAGGTGTTTCGATATCCTGTGATATTTCAGTCATTGTATTTTTAAACAATGCATGTGGAATTTTTGTATCCGGAAGTACTACTTTTTGGTTATCATATCCGGTCCACGCAGAAATGGTGTATTTTGTCGTATAACCGGTGAACCAGGAATCCGGACTGCCTTCTTTGTCCTCCAGGTTGGTTGTACCTGTTTTACCCGCAACAGGCAAGTTAGGAATATCAGCCAATTTACCGGTACCTTCTGAAATAGCTGTTTTTAACATATCTGTCATCATATACGCTGTGTAATCTGACATAACCGACTTTGGTTCCGGCTTCAGATTAACTGTTTTACCTGTATCCGGAAATTCCACTTTTGTAACGGCATATGGCTCATTGTAAATTCCGCCATTTGCAAAAGCCCGATATGCTCCGGCGAGTTCCATCGGATTCGTTCCCGTTTGTGAACCGCCGATTGCGTCCGTCAGCGCAATTTGATCGTTATGAAATTCAATGCCAAGATCTTCTGCAAATTTTTGAGCGGTACCATAGCCAACTTGCGTAAGCGTCTTTACCGCTGGAATGTTCAATGATTCCCTAAGTGCAAACCGCATGGAAACCCAGTCGTAATAATGACCGCCATTTACCCATGTATGGATTTCCTGATCAGTACCTTCAATTTCATATGGTCCGTCATCATTCAATTGATGATATGTTGACCATTGTTGAGTTTCAATAGCCGGTCCATAGGAAATAATCGGTTTAAATGTTGAGCCTGGCTGACGGTTGATATCTGTTGCATAGTTATATCCATGACTATAGTTGCGCCCGCCGCCGATTGCTCTGATTGCACCTGATTGTGTATCCAGAACGACCATACCGGCTCTCATGTCAACTGTTTTGGATTTGCCTTCCACAGTGATTGTTTTTGGTTCAGGGTAATCGATTGGGTTATTTGCATTATCAGACAGCAGGAACTGTACATGCTCCTGAACATCGGTATCAATTGTGGTATAGATTTTCAACCCATCCGTATAAATATTTGCTCCATCCACTTTATTTTTAACCTCTTTACGTACGCGATCAAGAAATGCAGTATACTGATTCGTTTCCTGCTCTTTTTGCGTCAGGAGGGATTTAATGTCCACATTGCCGGCTTTCTCCGCTTGTTTCTCTGTGATTTTGCCGTGCTGAACCATCAGGCTGAGAACGATATTCATCCGCTGTTTCATCAGTTCCGGATTCTCAAATGGGTTATAAGCAGATGGTCGTTGCGGCAGTCCAGCCAAAATTGCTGCTTCAGGCAATGTAAGCTTGCTCAAATCTGTTTTGCCAAAATATACTTCAGCCGCTTTGCCGACACCGTAAGCACCACTTCCGTAATATACTTTATTTAAGTACATTTCGAGTATTTGTTTTTTGCTGTATTTCTGTTCCAGTTGCAGTGCCAGCCACATTTCCTGTACTTTGAGACTGATTTTCTTTTCATGGCTCAGAAACGATTTTTCCACCAATTGCTGTGTAATCGTACTGGCACCTTCTGACCCGAACCCATTCGTAATATTGGCTATAATTGCTCCGCCAATTCGCCAGACGTCAATACCAGGATGCTCAAAGAAACGGGAATCTTCCGTAGCAATAACTGCATCAATCAGGACATCAGGAAGGTCTTCGTATTCCACTTTTGAGCGCGCTTTGTTTCCTAAATCAGCAATCAGTTCGCCATCTTTATCCAGGATTTTTGATGGAAACGGTGTTTTCAATTTGGATGCATCAATCTCCGGGGCGGTGGCAATGTAATAGGAAAATAACGCCGCAACACCAATACCTATTACTAAGAGGGCAATCATTGCCATCAAAAAAATTCGTTTCCATACTGGTTTCTTTTTTGATTTCTTTTGTTTTCTTCTTGCTGTACGAGACTGGCCATTATCTGCCATAACTCATCTTCCTCCAATCTATTCGAAAACTAAGTGTGTCGCCGGATTTCAGGCGAAAGCCTAGTTAGTTGCACTTATGCAGTACGAGTTTTAATCTTTTTTATCCGCAAAATAAACCCGATCGATAACGGCTAAATAGTTTACCCTGGCTTGAAAATGAAAGGGGATCAAATAACCTTCCTGTTTAATCTGCTCATATGAAATGGATTTTTTCCCGCCGTTAATTTTTTCCTCCCAATACGGAAAAAATCTTCCGGCAGGCATAAAGTACGTTTCATCGTATGCAGCAAACCGGATAATCAAAAAGCAGATGCCGCCATGTTCAACAATCGTTTTCATATGGGTAATTTGGTGTTCATGTATATTTGCCAAAGGAAAACGCGTTTTATTTTTGGTTTCCTTTGCTTCAAAATCAATGTGCCTGCTTCGATAAATGCCGTTATAATCCGTTGTCGATGGCTGCTTAAAATACCCCTCGGTTATGACCGCTGCACTTCTTTTGGGATAATGCACCTTGACAATTTGAACCGGGGTGGGCTTTTTATGAATAATTGCTTTTTCCACAGTTAAATAATAAGTATTAGTAGCATTAATATCTTCCTCCAACGTCATGCCACGGTTACTGTACCCGTTTTTCTGCTGAGTCTTGGGCATTCGCTGCCTGATGTTTTTACCGGTGCCATTCGGATACCTCATTTTCATTCCCCCCAGCATATTACAGTATCATATCAAAAATTGGCATGCTTGGTAACCATTAACTTCTTACAATAGTGTGAAAGCAGGTAATTTCCATGCATTTTAATTCAAAAAATCACCAATATCTACATTATATAACAAAAAAAACGAATGAGTATAATTCGGATAACATTTCCCGAACAAACGCATATCAAAACTTTTATAACCTATTTCCCGACATAAAATGGGCATTTGTTGCAAGCATGGTATCAAGAAACGCCGGTTGGAATATGACGGATTTATTTCTTTCACCGTTTCTTGAAATATTGGGTAAAAAGGAACGAAATCAATTGTTTATGACCTATGAACGGGCTAACTGGCTGATTTTTTCTGACGCATATCCACAGCTGTTGATATTTCAGCTGTCCGTACAGAAAAACAAGCCGATGTTCCATTTGCTGTTCGCGTTTCATGTCTCGCAATATATGGTTGATGAGTGGCAGCGTTACTGGGAATTTGGAGACAGGGATCGACTCATGCTGGCATTGATCATCAATGAGCAAAATGTTATTCAGCAGCCAGTCATAAAACAGTCATATTTCAAGTATAAAGTATTTTTGCGTCCGCCATACCTTCTGCAGGATATTTTATTGTTAAACGCTATTATACTCCCGACATCGGACAATAAACTTTTTGGCGTAAATGTTCATGATTTTACAAAATTAACGAATCGAATTTTACTTGGGAAAAAAATCGCCTCCATTATTTATAATCCAGCTGTCTATTTATCCATTTACCGTTTTGCGGCAAATAATGAACATACCGGTTCCAGAAGAGATTATGAGAAGTTTTTTTCCAAGCCAATGGAAAAAGCCCCTTTTTTACGTACGGTATATCCAGTAATTACACATCGGGATACAATTCGAAATGACTGGTATAAAACCGGGGGCATCAGAAAAAAATGGTTGAAAAATGTCAGCGCTGACCTGAATCATGATGTCAGCAACTCTTTTTACAAGAAAAGAAAGCTGTTTTATGCTTATTACCACGTAAAAAAGATACTATAACAAAAACCTGGCTTGATGGGTCTGTATCAGCCAGGTTATCCAATGAATATGCGCTGCCGCTTTTCTTTTAGGTTGATGGGCGATTAGGCCCGTCCAGTTTCTTATTTCCCATATCTGTTGGCTTACGTTTCTGTTTACGTTCGTCTTGCTTATCAGATTGTTTCTTCTTCACTTTCAGAACCTCCTTCCATGAATAGTTTGTCTAACCTTCATTAAATTTACACTAGTTTTGTTTCATTTCTTCTAGTTTTGTCGAACAGGAAGGGGACGGCGCGTTATTGTGGAATAAGAGTAATAACCAACTAAAAGTGAGGGTGAATAACATGGCTGTTGAAAATTTGGACAAGCAGACATTTACCGATGCGATTTCGGAACTGGCTGATCAGATACGGATAATGGAACAAAAGTATACGTTGAAGGTGGATGACACCATATTGCAGCATTTCCATGAGCAGCAAAAAAATATAAATCGGACTAAATCCTCCATGAAGAAACTGGCAAAACAAAAACCGGAAATTAAACTTTCTGCCCCTAATTTCAAAGTGAGAAAAAAATTATCGTAACGGCTGATTATTTTATGGTCTGATGGTAAAATGAACCTGTACTATTAAACTGTAAAAAGGTCGGATACATTATTATGAATCTTCAAATGCAGACAGAACAGCTTAAACAAAAATTACAGCAATTAAAATATAAGTATGAAGAAAATGACCCTCCGGAAGATCGCAAAGACAAGGAATTTTTTCTGATGGTTAAGTCACAGACTGAACCTATTTATCAAATGCTGGATAATTGGGAGGAAGAAGCACTGGCAGTAGTTAAGGATCAAAAAGTGTCATTGCATCCGCACCAGGTTACATCGACTAAGGAAAACATGGGGCTCCTGTTAATGCATAGTTTTTATATTGATGTGAAACGAAAGCGGTATATGGAGCTGAATCATTCGGTGAATTTTATCTTTGATCAGCTTATACATGACCTGCGTGACGGGTAACTTGCTTTACACGGGGGAAGTAATCTTTTATAATAACCTTCCAACGTGAAAGGGGTTCAGTATGAATAAAAATGATTTAATAAAAAAAGCGATTAAAATCATGGAAAGAGCTTACGTACCATACTCGAAATTTCCGGTGGGGGCAGCACTGCTTACCAAATCCGGGAAGGTTTATACCGGATGCAATATTGAAAATGCTGCATATCCGGTCAGCTGCTGTGCGGAAAGGGTGGCAATTTTCAAAGCCATATCCGATGGTGAACATCATTTTACCAGTCTGGCGGTGGCAGCTGACACAAAAAGACCTGTCCCGCCATGCGGATCCTGTCGTCAGGTAATGAGCGAATTCTTTGATGCTAGTACCGAAATACATCTGACAAATCTGAATAACGATATCAATTCTATCTCGATGGAAGCGTTACTTCCTTTTTCCTTTCAGCAGGAAGATTTAAATAAACAGTAAAAAAGAAGCGAGTGTTTGGCTTCTTTTTTTTTGCTTTAGAACGTCAGAAAATATAAGTTACGTTTGAATCTTATAATAAAACTTCCGCACTCGCTATAAGACAAGAATAATCTTTAATGTTATACTGGATGGAAGAAAGGATACACATAAATAAAATGGATAAAAATACAATTGTTATTGATTGATAATTTTGAAAAACATGAGGTGACTCAAAATGAATGCAAATCGAATGCAACTTAGCAGTAAGGATATTTTGGAAAAGGAATTTAAAACAGCCATCCGTGGTTATCACCAAGAGGAAGTAGACGAGTTTCTTGATACAGTTATTCAGGATTATGAAGCATTTCAGCAGGAGATTGAAAAACTGAAACAGGAAAATGATAGGCTGCGTAAGCAATCCGATCAGACAAGGACGAGAACCGCAGCACCAAATCATCAGGTTAACTATGACGTTATTAAAAGATTGTCCAACCTTGAAAAAGCGGTATTTGGTAAAAAGTACGCAGATTCTTAATGTGTTACTTCTTTTTACCAATGCGAAAATGCGTTTTATATGCTATAATCAATGAAGAGAAATGATGAATGCCTGCGTAATCGCTGTATGTAATTTTAGCATGCAGAGGAAAGTCCATGCTCACACGGGCTGCGATGCCTGTAGTGATCGTGCTTGACGAAATCATAAGTCAGGGTAACCGTAATGGTTAACGGCAGTGAAAAATCCTAATTCCGATGTGTTATGGATGAGTACACTTGAAAGTGCCACAGTGACGAAGCCGGATCGGAAACTTTCCGGGTGGAACGGGGTAAACCCCACGAGTGAGCAACCCAAATAATGGTAGGGGCATCCTTGATTAGGGAAATGAACCGAAAAAGGGACAAGCATAGCTTGTAGATAGATGATTACGACCAATGTACAAGGTTGACCACCGCTGGAAGTACAACGGGACAGAACATGGCTTACCAGGTATTCACCGGTCTGTTCTTAAACACATAGTGCTTGATTATATGCCTTTAATTTTATATGCGTTAAATTATGGAAACCTTTCTGATTGCACGCTTGCTGTTGGAAAGGTTTTTTCCTTACGGTATAATAAAGTAGAACGATATTGAATTTTGAAAGTGAAAGGAATTAATGCTATGGAACAAGATGTGACATTGATTGCAACCGCTGCCATGGGACTGGAATCAATTGTGGCAAGAGAAATTAATCAGTTGGGATATGAAGCGCACGTCGAAGATGGAAAAGTAGTATTCCAGGCTCCTGTATCAGCGATTCCACGCTGTAATTTATGGCTGCGCACAGGTGATCGTGTGAAATTACTCGTTGGCAGATTTAATGCTGCTACATTTGACGACTTGTTTGAATCGACCAAAGCACTGCCATGGGAACAATTTATTAGTGAAGAAGGAAAGTTTCCTGTTTCGGGTAAATCCGTCAAATCAACATTATACAGTGTTCCCGATTGTCAGGCGATTGTTAAAAAAGCAATTGCCGAACGACTGAAATTAAAGTATGGGTTTGCCAGTAAAATGCCTGAGACTGGTGCAATGTATAAAGTGGAAGTGGCAATACATAAAGATGAAGCATTACTGACGTTGGATACTTCAGGCAGCGGACTTCATAAACGGGGCTACCGTGTTGGACAGGGGGAGGCTCCCTTAAAGGAGACAATGGCTGCGGCACTCATACTGCTGACAAACTGGAAACCTGATTCCCCGCTTGTCGATCCGTTCTGCGGTTCCGGGACAATCCCCATTGAGGCAGCATTGATTGGGCAGAATATTGCACCGGGCTTTAATCGTGAATTTGATTCGGAAAATTGGAATTTTATTAAGAGCCGTTTCTGGGATGAAGCATTTGAAGAAGCAGAAGATGAAGCAAACTATGATCAAAAACTCGATATTATCGGATCCGACATTGATCATAAAATGATTAAGATTTCGAACGATAATTCAAAAGAAGCCGGCCTGGGTGAACTTATCTCCTGGAAACAAATGCAGGTAAAAGATTTGTTTATTCGCAAAGGTAATGGTTACTTGATTGGGAACCCGCCATACGGTCAGCGGATTGGTGACAAAAAAGGAGCCGCTGCGATTTACCGCGATCTTGGCCGAATTATGCGCGATCATCCAACGTGGAGCGTTTATATTATGACGGCATTTGACGAGTTTGAGAAACAATACGGCATCAAAGCAACAAAAAAACGAAAATTGTTTAATGGATTTATCCAAACAAATTACTATCAGTACTTCGGGAGGAAACAGAGTTAAATTAACAAGATTAATTGCAGTAAAATATACAAAAAGCACTTCAGACTATTATGGTCGCTGGAAAAACAGGGTGAACCCCTGTTTTTTTATGTATGTTTTTTGGAATCATGTTGCAAACTGTATATAAAAAGGTGACACGATGACATATATTTCTTCAGTTGGAAAAGGCATTCCCGAGCATAACTTGGGTCAGGACGAAATAAAAACGCTTGTCCAGGATATATTCTCAATTTCCGGGCGAGAGGCACGCCGATTTTTGCCTGTATTTGATCATGCAAAAATCGAACACAGACAGCTTGTGACAGATGCAGATTGGTTCAAAGAAGATCATACATTTAAAGAAAAAAATGATTTATACCAAAAACATGCCCGTACATATTCATTGCAGGCCATGGATGATTGCCTTACCAATTCATATTTTTTGAACAACAGTATTCCGTATGAGGCAATCGATTTGATTATTTTTGTGTCGAGTACCGGACTCTCTACTCCTTCCATCGATACGTTTTTAATGAACGATCGGCCATTCAGGGGGGATGTTACCCGCATGCCGTTATGGGGCCTTGGCTGCGCTGGTGGAGCAATCGGACTTTCCCGTGCATTTGACTGGTTAACAGCACACCCGGACAAGAATGCTCTTCTGGTTTGTTGTGAACTTTGCAGCCTTACGTTTCAAAAAAATGACCGACAAAAAAGTAATCTGATAGGAACAGCACTTTTTGGTGATGGTATTGGTGCAGTACTGTTAATGGGGAATAATTCACCATTTCTTTCGTATAACCAAAACAGCAAACCACTGATATACAAAACAAGTTCCAAAACGATGAAGAACAGTAATGATGTTATGGGATGGGATGTTACCAATAATGGTCTGGAAGTTATTTTTTCCAAAAGCATTCCTTCACTTGTAAGAACATTCTGGAGTACACACATAAAAACGTTCTTACAGAACAATCAATTAACAAAAGAGGATATACATTCGCTTGTCGCTCACCCGGGAGGTATGAAAGTGCTAAAGGCAATGGAAGAAGTACTGCTTGTATCTGAAGAAAAATTCAAGTATTCCTATGATGTACTGTGTGACCATGGGAATATGTCATCTGCGACAGTTTTATATGTACTGGACAGATGGATGAAAGAAAAAATACCAAAAAATGAAGTGAGTGTACTTTCAGCTTTGGGACCGGGATTCAGTTCCGAATTGTTGTTAATGGAGTGGGATAGATCATGACAATATGGATGTGGCTTTTTATTATAACAGTAATTGCACAACGGCTGATCGAATTGTATATCGCGAAACAGAATGAGATTTGGATGAAAGAAAGAGGAGGGGTCGAAAGGGGGGAGAAACATTATAAATGGTTTATTATTCTGCACAGTTTTTTCTTCTTATCCATAATAACGGAAGCTGTCGTTGATGGAAATTCGATTACTGAAATCAGTTACTTTTGGTTTACCATATTTTTACTCACGCAAATGTGCAGAATCTGGTGTATTCAGGCTCTCGGTCCCTTCTGGAATACAAAGGTCATTGTTCTGCCCGGGGTTGCATTGATTCGAAAAGGGCCATACAAATATGTAAAGCATCCAAATTATATTATCGTTGCGATTGAATTGTTTGTCATTCCATTTATTTTAGGAGCACAGATTACAGCGGTGATCTTTCCAATTCTTCACATATTGTTGCTGCGAGTCAGAATACCACGGGAGGAGAAAGCATTGCGTAATGCGGCAACTTAAAAAAGAGGCTGGGACAAATCAAAAAGTGTAATACAAAAAACGAACAATATTAGAAACTAGCGGAGGAAATATACGTAGACTCCTGCGGGAGAACAGGCCTAGATGAGACCCCGCAGTGCGTAAGCACGAGGAGGGCTCAACAGCCGCCCGCGGTAAAGAAGACACAGCGAAAGTGATTTCCTTGAGCTGTTGTCGCACTTATGCTCGAAAGTGAAAGCGAAGTATATTTCCGGAGCGGCTGAGTCCACCATTTAATTCGTTTTTTCTTTTGATAAATCACTTTTTGTCCCAGCCTCTTTTTATAATCATTGTTTCCATAAGCTTTAAATTCTACTTTTTATGCATATATTTAGCAATGTACATGAACGGCGTATCGATTAAGGCTACTACAAATTTGATAATATATGTTGTCAGGAAAATTTCCAGCCAGATTGTCGCCGGAAATTGTCCGAGAAAAGCGATGGAACAAAAAACGGCAGAGTCCAGAAGCTGGCTTAGCATCGTACTTCCATTATTCCGAATCCACAAAAATTTATCTGCGGGGAATATTTTACGCAGTCTGTCATAAATCCACACATCAAAATACTGACTTACCGCATATGCTGCAAGACTTCCGGCCGCAACCCTCGGAATCATTCCAAAAATCATTTGCAGGGACTCATGGGCGACATCATCCGGAGCCGGATTAAACACAAGGGAAATCTGCATCATTACCGTCATGGCAATCAGCGTTGAAAATCCCATCCAGACAGCCTTTTTTGCATCTTCTTTTCCGTATTTTTCATTTAGAATATCAGTTGCCAGGTAGGCAGTACCATAAATGATATTTCCAAGAGTCGCCGTTAATCCGAACAGTTCAACCGTTTTTAACACTTGAATATTGGCAATCACTGTAGCCATTCCGACCCAGACGAACAGACCCATCTTCCCAAACATGCGATAAAATAGCAAAAGCAATGAAAAATTGAGCAGTGCAAATAAGATCCATATTAACTCATTTGGCATTTTTTATCTTCCTCCTTAGTTTTGATAACGCGGGAGTTTGCGAACCGCGTGAAACAACAACGTTCATTATACGGATTCATTTTTAAAAAGGCAATATCAAAGGATTGTTTTAAAGCCACCAAAAAAAGCGGTAATCTATAACAGATTACCGCTTTGTATATGACTTCGTTATTTTTTGTTTACGTTTGCAGCTTGCGGGCCACGTTCGCCTTCAACAATTTCAAAGTCAACTTCCTGGCCCTCTTCCAGTGATTTGAAGCCTTCTTCCTGAATTGCGGAATAATGAACGAATACGTCATTTCCTTCTTCAACTTGGATAAAGCCGTACCCCTTTTCAGCGTTGAACCACTTAACTACTCCATTTTCCATGTGAATAATCCTCCTAAAAACTTTCACGTAAAACGTGGTAATACAAAGACAGATCATGAATACCAAAAAAGGCATCTCCATATAGAAGTGTAGAATCACATGTACACCTACTTCTATAGAAGCTGCCTGTCAATAATGATTCCATACATCCTTCTTTGCTTACGTCCAATATAGCGTATTTTAGGCTGTCAGTCAAGAAAATGTCTGGTTTATTTGCGAATTTCTGACTTTTTATACTAAAAAATGAATAAAAATGTAATCGTTTTATGAAATCGAACGAAAGTTATGTGAAAAATAGAATAAGTACGTTAAACTATAAGTAATTGATAGAGAGGAGTGTGCTACACTATGCCTACTGATATCGAAATTGCACAAAATGCTACACTGAAACCGATTGGTGAGATTGCTGAAAGTCTTGATTTGGCCAGTAATGACTGGGAACCATACGGCCATACAAAAGCAAAATTGTCGGACAAACTGCTGGAAAAGCTGGAAGATAAGCCCGACGGGAAAATTATTCTGGTAACTTCCATTAATCCAACACCAGCCGGGGAAGGGAAGTCAACTGTAACAGTCGGGCTCGGCCAAGCGCTTAACCGTATTGGAAAAAAAGCAATTATTGCACTTCGGGAACCTTCACTTGGTCCAATTATGGGAATGAAAGGCGGAGCTGCCGGCGGGGGTTACTCACAAGTACTACCGATGGAAGATATTAATCTGCATTTTACGGGAGACTTACATGCCATTACCAGCGCCAACAATGCTCTAAGTGCCTTTATTGATAATCATATACACAGAAGGAATGAACTTAATATTGATCCCCGTCGGATTGAATGGAAGCGCGTCATGGACATGAATGATCGTGTTCTCCGGCAAATCGTTGTCGGACTTGGCGGGCCGTTGCGCGGCGTACCAAGAGAAGATGGTTTTAATATTACGGTAGCTTCGGAAATTATGGCGATTCTCTGTTTAGCAACCAGTTTGGAAAACCTGAAAGAAAGGATCTCCAAAATTGTTGTTGGCTACACCTATGATGGGGAACCGGTAACCGTTAAGGACCTTAAAATGGAAGGTGCACTTACATTACTGTTGAAGGATGCGATTAAGCCGAACCTCGTTCAGACTATTGAAAACACACCAGCAATTATTCATGGCGGTCCATTTGCAAATATTGCCCACGGCTGTAACAGTATTATGGCCACTAAAACAGCTGCTAAGCTAGGGGACTACGTTATAACAGAATCAGGATTTGGAGCAGACCTGGGACTTGAAAAATTTCTTGATATAAAGTCACGGGCAGGTGATTTTGATACGGACGCTGTAGTCATTGTCGCCACTGTCAGGGCGTTAAAGATGCATGGCGGCGTTGCAAAAGATAATCTGAAAGCAGAGAATGTTAATGCTTTAAAAGCAGGCATGGACAATTTGCAGAAGCACATCGAAACTGTTGAGCAATTCGGTCTTCCATTCGTTGTTGCCATCAATAAATTCCCGGACGATACAGAAGCAGAAACAGATTATATTACAAAATGGTGTGAAGCAAGAGAAATAGACGTGGCTTTAACAGATATTTGGGCGCACGGCGGAGAAGGCGGAATTGAACTGGCTAAGAATGTCGTTCAAACAGCTCAATCAGCTGAGCGGAATTTTCAGCGAATTTATGAACTGGAAGACACTTTGTATACAAAAATCCGTAAAATTGCTCAAAAAGTATATGGTGCTGATGATATTGAACTATCTGCAAAAGCTAAAAAGCAACTTGCTTTTTACGAAAAACAAGGGTGGGGAGATCTGCCGGTATGTATGGCGAAAACACAGTATTCATTATCCGACGATCCGTCACTGCTTGGCAGACCATCCGGTTTTACCGTAACCATCAGAGAGTTGCGTGCGTCAATTGGAGCGGGTTTCATCGTTGTATTGACCGGAGATATGATGACGATGCCAGGACTGCCTAAAAAACCGGCAGCCTTAAATATGGACGTTACAGAAGATGGAAAAATTAAAGGGTTATTTTAATGAACAACGACGATAAAATCGCTGCCATCCGGGATTATGTGTTTGCCATTTTCAGCAGCGATGCTACTGGACACGATTTTCATCACATGAGTCGGGTGGCTGATGCGGCAAGAACAATTTCAGAAGCGGAAAACGCCAATCCATTTATTTGTGAAGCTGCAGCATGGATCCATGATATAGGGGATGAAAAACTATTTGCAGATCGGACTGAGGCAATTAATGATCTTACAGCATTCCTATTATCCAGTGGAATTACCAGAGATGAAACACGTAAAATCCTGCAAGCAGCTGAAGATGTGTCATTTCGAAAAGGAAACGTACCGGATACATTGGAAGGAAAAATTGTTCAGGATGCGGAC
Source organism: Virgibacillus ihumii (assembly GCF_902726655.1). Lineage (NCBI taxonomy): Bacteria > Bacillati > Bacillota > Bacilli > Caryophanales > Bacillaceae > Virgibacillus > Virgibacillus ihumii. Next base: position 747,615 of record NZ_CACVAN010000001.1, on the reverse strand, counting down.
AGGCTTGATGCAATCGGGGCAGTTGGCATTGCCCGCACATTCGCTTATGGCGGTTCCAACGGACAGCTGATTTGGAGCAGTACGGAAAGTGATGGTACTTCCATCCAGCATTTTTATGATAAACTGCTGTTATTAAAGGGGCGGATGAATACTAACAGTGCCATCCGGATTGCTGAAAAAAGACATCGTTTTATGGAAATGTACCTGGATCAATTTTTCAGTGAATGGTGCAGGTAGAAAGGAATTTCCTTTTCGCCTGCATCATTATTTTTTTATTTGACAACTCGGGCACCAGGATATCCCACTGGCTTATCTTTTGCATTATTTACAGTTTTCTGCTCCATTTCTCCCTCTTTTAGGTTTGTGTTACAATAAATTTAATTAAAAAGATATGGAAAAATACATAAAGAACATGTTCGATATGGAGGGGAAACAACATGCAAAAAGGTGAGAAGGCATATTTGGAATTATGCAGACAGGTACTGGAAAACGGAAACAAAAAAGAGGATCGGACAAACACAGGAACCTACTCCGTATTCGGACACCAGATGCGATTTGATCTGAGTGAAGGATTTCCGCTTCTGACAACAAAAAAAGTGCCGTTTCGGCTCGTTGCAAGCGAATTGCTTTGGTTTATCAAAGGAGATACAAACATTCGCTACCTTCTGCAAAACAATAATAATATTTGGAATGAATGGGCATTTAAAAAATGGGTGGAAAGCGATGATTATGATGGGCCGGACATGACGAATTTCGGAAACCGCAGTCAGTGTGATCCCGATTTCAATGAGGAATATCAGGAACAAATGGCCATTTTTAAAAAACAAATACTTCAGGAAGATGCGTTTGCACGTAAATTTGGAGAGTTGGGCAATGTATATGGAAAGCAATGGAGAGACTGGAAGACGTCCAATGATGAAACAATTGACCAACTGAAACAGGTTATCGACTCCATAAAAAACAAACCCGATTCCAGAAGACATATCGTTACCGCGTGGAATCCGGAAGATATACCAAACATGGCACTTCCGCCATGTCACACATTATTTCAATTTTATGTTGCGGACGGCAAGTTGTCGTGTCAACTGTACCAGCGCAGTGCAGATATATTCCTTGGGGTACCATTTAATATAGCAAGTTATGCATTATTAACTTACCTGATTGCACATGAATGCAACCTTGCACCAGGCGAATTTGTACATACACTGGGCGATGCACATATTTACACCAACCATGTGGATCAGGTGAAAACACAGCTTGGCCGCCATATAAAGCCATTGCCAAAACTGGTCATCAATCAGGATAAACAATCGATATTTGACTTTGAACTGACTGATTTTGAAGTACAGGATTATAATCCACATCCATCCATTAAGGCACCAATTGCTGTTTAAATAGACACAAAAGAGAGGACTGATTCGTATGATTTCTTTGCTTGTTGCTATGGACAAAAATAAAACAATCGGACTGAATAATGATCTGCCGTGGCATATACCAAATGATTTAAAATTTTTTAAAGAAAAATCAACCGGCAATACCATTATTATGGGACGAAAAACATATGAATCCATGGGAGGACCGCTGCCGAACCGCAACAATGTCGTGTTAACAAAAAAACAGATGGATTTTCCTGATGAGGTTGAAGTAATCAATAATCTGGATACCATATATGATTGGAATAATGATTACCCTGATAAAGAGCTATTTGTAATTGGTGGTGCTAATATATTCAAACAGGTAATGCCGTATGCTGACCGGATGTATATAACGTGGATTGATGAGGCATTTAATGGGGATACCTTTTTTCCGGAATTTTCCGATACAGACTGGAAACTGACATCGAAAGAAAAAGGTGAGAAGAACGAGAAAAATCCATATGATTACTACTTTCTGCAATATGATCGAAACCGATTGGATGCATAGAATATGAACACTTGCGGTATTATTTTATCAGGCGGAAAATCATCCCGAATGGGAACGGATAAGTCACTGCTTCCTCTTGGGGGTAAACCTGTCATTCAACATATTGCAACGCAAATGAAATCATTTTCGTTGCATCAGGCGATCATCACAAATTTCCCTGAGAAGTATGATTTTCTTGATATTGAAAAGCATGCTGACCGATATCCTGGAAGGGGACCGCTCGCCGGTTTGGAATCGGCACTTTATCATATCGATACATCGATATTTATCTGTGCTGCATGCGATATGCCATATATAAGTGCGGAAGTGTACAATAAATTGCTCTGTGAGCTGGAAAGTTACGATGCTGTCGTACCGGTTTTCAACGATAGAATACATCCACTATCCGGAATATACACGAAACGAATACTTCCGTTTATTCAACAGCAACTGGAACAGAATCAGCTGAAAGTGAGAGATGTATTCCGTTTCATAAATGTCAATTATGCAGATAACTTCGAGGGAATTCCGGAAAATACACTCAAAAAACATTTTTTTAATATGAACAATCCGGAGCAGTACGAGGAAGCTAAACATTTTTAAGTTGTTAATCACAGGAATTTCATGTTAAACTAAAGACGTTTAAATAAGCATTTTATAGATTAAGAATGATAATTGGTGAACTTTCCAATAATACATATGGAGAAGGTGATTTGATGCTGGCAAATATAGGTTTTCCAGGTCTTATTCTTATATTGGTTATCGCATTGGTTGTATTCGGACCAAAGAAACTTCCAGAAATCGGAAAAGCCGCCGGTCATACACTAAAGGAATTTAAGAAATCAGCCCGTGATTTGACTGGTGATGCCGCAGATGAAATTAAAGAAGCTCGCGACATTGTTAAAGGTGATGAAAGCAAATAATTTAGTGGAGTGATTGTGTATGTTAAGTAATATTGGCATCCCCGGATTAATATTAATTCTGGTCATTGCATTGATTGTCTTCGGCCCTTCAAAATTACCGGAGATCGGCAAGGCTGTTGGTGGATCTCTGAAAGAATTCAAAAAAGCAACAAAAGATATTGTTTCAGATGATGACGCGGAAGAGAAACATAATTCATCAAACAAATAGTTAACTTCTGATGGTGTAGGGGGCCCCTTACATCTTCTTTTATGCCTGAGCACTGGGAGTGTGAAAAATGCCTGGAGAAACACAGTATGATAATGAGAAGGAAATGAATCTGGTTGGACATTTATCCGAGTTACGAAACAGGCTGATTGTTACTGCGGTAACATTTATAGTTTTATTTTTCATTGGATTTATTTATGTAAAAGATATTTACCACTTTTTCGTAAAAGATCTTGGATTTACTTTAAATATAACAGGATTGACTGATACAGTTTCTGTTTATATCACGATGGCAGGACTCGTAGCGATTATCGGAACGCTTCCATTACTTTGCCTGCAAATTTGGTTGTTTATCAGACCTGGATTAACCAAGCAGGAACAAAAATCATCCTTGCCCTATATCCCGGCAGTTTTTCTCCTGTTTATTGCTGGCTTGACTTTTGGCTATATTGTGTTTGTTCAACTGATTGTTCCGTTCCTGCTTTCCTTGAATGAAGGAATGTTTAACGAAATATTTACTTATGACCGATACTTTAAATTACTTTTTCGTGTGATTGTACCGTTTGCGGTTCTGTTTGAAATTCCGGTGGTTACCATGTTTTTAACAAGCCTCGGAATTCTGACACCTGCATTTATGCGAAAAACCAGAAAGTATGCATACCTAATTCTTGTTATAGTCGGTGCAGCGATTACACCCCCGGATTTTGTACTGCAGATTGTAGTTGCAATCCCGCTGATTCTTTTATATGAAATTAGCATTTATCTATCAGATTTTGTTTACCGCAAAAAATTGAAAAAGCATCAGGAATTTATGGAAAGCGATTGAGGTGCAATGTATGCGTTCATTTTACCATTACATGATGACTTATCGGGGGAATAAACAAACTGATGATAAAAGCCGGCTTGCTGATTGGATGTTTTATGATCATGACTTTCCGAAACATTCAACCGATTATGATGAAATCAGCAACTACCTTGAATGGAACAGCCCATTCACAAATGCGTTGCGGGTCTTTGACGAACTTTGGGATGATTATAAAACATAAAGAACATAGAGGCCAGGACAAATAGTATTTTATTAAAAGAAAAATCGAATTAAATGGTGGACTGAGCCGCTCCGGAAATATACTTCGCTTTCCGCGGGCGGCTGTTGAGCCTCTTCGTGCTGACGCACTTCAGAGTCTCACCTAGGCCTGTCCTCCCGCAGGAGTCTACGTATATTTCCTCCGCTGACCTCTAAAATTGTTCGTTTTTTGAATTATGCTTTTTGATTTGCCCCAGCCTCTACGTTTTTTTCTACATAACATTAACTTAATAGGGTGGGGGATTTCTGAAAACATATAAATTTAAACAAACGTTTGATTGATTCAGTGATTCCGTAAGCCTAATAAGGGAAGACAACTTCCGGCAAATTCCGTCATCAAGTTTCAAATAAACGTTTGAACATGTAACATTTTGCGGTTGCCCGGGAAATATTTACTGAATAATTGGGCAAATCTGGTGTATTTCTTATTGTTGTGCATGCTGATAGCCTACACTATTTCATTGTTGTTACGTACAATAACCTAGAATAGTAAATCGAGAAATGAGGGATTATGATGGTATGGCCAACGCAGCAGCCTGAGAGGAATTATATTGGGAGTTTTCCATTTAACCGGCAAATGCCGCCGGATAATAGCTTAAACCGTATAATACCTGTCCAAAAAATGCAAAGTTTTCTATCGCCAGAACGGATTGGTTCGATTACAAATACGCTCACAAAAGTTCAACAAGTTTTAAAAACGGTTGAAAATGCTGCCCCCATTATACAACAGTACGGCCCGATGGTTAAAAATCTGCCAATGATGTTTAAAATAATGAAGGCGCTGAAGGAAAGTGATGACGTTGAAATTGATGATGTAGAGGAAGAAGAATTCGCGGAAGAAAATATCGAAGAAGATACCTTTTATGAGCATGAGGAAGAACTTCCGGGAAGTTCAAAACCTAAGCTGTTTATTTAAAGTACATTTTCAGGCACACAACTTGATTTTTTAACCGAAAAGCGAAAAAATAAGATTATACACAATAATTAAAAGTAATAAATGATGGAGGTTCGTAATACATGGATTCTCAAATAAAATATGCAACGTTTGCCGGCGGATGTTTCTGGTGTATGGTTGAACCTTTCGATCAGCGGCCAGGCGTTGTAAGTATCACTTCCGGTTATACAGGCGGTACAGTAGCCAACCCAACATATGAACAGGTATGTTCTGATACAACAGGGCATGTGGAAGCTGTACAGATCGCATATGATCCGGAAGTAATGCCATATGAGCAATTAGTTGAGACGTTTTGGCAGCAGATTGACCCGACAGATGCGGACGGTCAATTTAATGATCGAGGCGAATCATACCAGACCACTATTTTTTACCATGATGAACAGCAAAAAAAGATTGCTGAAGTGTCCAAAGAAAGACTGGAGGGGAGTGGAAAATTTTCAAAACCTATCGTAACTCCGGTTTTACCGGCAAAAACATTTTATAAAGCCGAAGAGAATCATCAGGATTACTATAAGAAACAGCCATTTCATTATAAATTATATAAAAAAGGGTCAGGAAGGGAGGACTTTATCTTGAAAAACTGGCGTCAAACACCGGATAAAAAAGAACTGAAAGAACGCCTGACACCAATTCAATATACTGTGACACAGGAGAACGGCACCGAACGGCCGTTTGAAAATGAATATTGGAATGAAAAATCTGATGGCATTTATGTTGATATCGTATCCGGTGATGTCTTGTTCTCTTCCTTGGATAAATTCGACTCTGACTGTGGTTGGCCAAGCTTTACCAAGCCAATCGATCCATACAAGGTAACGAAAAACACCGATACAACGCACGGAATGATTCGGACAGAAGTTCGGAGTAAACATGCTGATTCGCATCTTGGACATGTCTTTGAGGACGGTCCGAAAGACAAAGGGGGACTCCGTTACTGTATGAATTCTGCAGCGATGCGGTTTATCCCAAAAGAAGAACTGGAACAGGAAGGGTATGGCGAATACTCGAAGTTATTTAAATAAACTATTTCGCACATGTAGGAGGATACAGATGATTCATCTAAATTGGGAAAATCACGAAACAATTAAAAAAGTGGAGTGTGTGCATGCTGACGCAACAAAATTTATCGTTCACAATAAACTAACACCAGGCAAGCAATATGCCGTAAAAAATGAAACGGATGAATTTTACTTCATCATTGATAACAGCAATCGTGTTGGCGGATTTTTTAAAGATTATTTTAAAGAAATAATGTAGTTAAAATAGCAGGCATAAATTCCTGCTATTTTTGTGTTAATTTTTATTCAAAAATTGTTTTATATACTTCTTATTAATGCTATACTTATATTATTATTTTCAAAATATTAAATAGGTTCCATCTAAACTGCTGGAGAGGAGCTGGATCATCTTGAAAAACTTATTTATAGTCCGACACTGTTTGGCTGATGGGCAGCACAAAGACTCGCCACTGACAGATGTCGGAATGAGACAAGCACATCTATTGTCGGTATACTTGGGAAAAAACGAATTTGCAATTGATAAGATTATTTCCAGTCCTTATTTACGGGCAATCGAAAGTATCCGGCCTTTTGCTGAAAACAGTAATTTGACAATCAACATTGATGATCGGCTTCAAGAACGTATTTTAAGCAATGAACCAGTAGACGACTGGATGGAGGTACTCGAGCAATCTTTCTCAGACCCGGATTTCCGACTTCCCGGAGGAGAATCCGGTAATGATGTTATACAGCGGACAAATGGACTGATTGATAGTTTGCAATCCCAACCAGATGTTTCGAATGTTTTGCTGGTCAGTCATGGGAATCTGATTGCACTATTGTTAAGCAGGTTTAATCCGGACTTTGGATTTGAAGGGTGGAAAAACCTGCAAAATCCGGATGTTTTCCTGATTAATTTAGAAGAAGAGATCCATGCTGTTAATAGCTTATGGTCGAACTAAATTAAAGGTAGAGATTTGCCAGCATAATTCCCAGGCTTTCCTGATATATTTCTTCAAATTGTGCAAACGGCAGCGGGTTAATCCCGGTCCCCAACTCAATTGTAAAACCTGGCTGCCTGAAATCTTGTATATACCAATCTTTATAACCGGCATAACTATCGATATATCTGACTGGTTCATAACCGCTCACACGAAAATATTCATTAACGATAACTTCAGAAACTGGAGGCTCCAACCCTTCAAACCCCCAATAGATCACTTCTCCTTGAGTGTGAAATGCGTTCAACCGTAAAAAATTCCTTTCACTTGCTAAATTTGCCATTGCACTCGATTCCGGTTCAGACAACGGATATGGCCCAGGATAATCCCTTGGTTGCGGGGAATCTGGTTTTCGTTCAGCTTCTACTTGCCAGAGAGCAGGGAATTGTTTGTTTAAATCAACCCCCTTAATATTGGCTTTCCAGTTTGTAAAATTATTGCTTTGATTATTAATTTCCAAAACTTCTTCCTGAAAAGCTTCAGCTGCTGATGCGCCATTCAAGACAAGGTTTACCCCGTCCGGATTTACCATCGGAACAACTGACAGTAATGTCTCATTAAATAATGGAAGCATGTTTAAACCGCGGATAGGACGCTTATTCGTAACGGAAAGCACATATTCATTTACAAACCGCATAATAGTTGAAGTCGTGATCCACTCATTTGCGTGAAAAGAACCATCGATATGAACCTGTTTATTACCACTTCCTATTTGCAGTTCAATAAGGTCTTTTCCCATAACCGAATTGCCGATGGATTGTTTGACAATAAACGGATATACTTCCATCAGGTTATTAATGTCCATTTCCATTTTATTAAATGTATACTGGTCAAGGTCGGAAATCAGCATTTGGTTTACACGCTCGGGGATACGAATGGTCTGCCCAATCTGCAGGTTGTCAGCATTAACTTCCTGGTTTGCCAATTGCAGCAGATCAACTGGAATATTATACTTGATTGCCAACTTCCACAACGTATCATTAACGGCAATAGTATAGTTAGGCATCACGTATCCCGGAATTTTGACACGCTGCCCTGCAGCTAATTGCTCAGGATTTGTCTGTGGATTCGATTGTTTAATTAAAACAAGTGGTATGTCGAATAATTGACTGTAGTACCAGAACGTGTCGCCAGGGCGTATCGTTACTTCCATGTACACTCGCTCCCTTTACTCGGTATAGTAAATAGTATGTGTGGACAATTGACTATGTGTATTTAGGTTGAAACAATTAGTATTTTTAGGTAATATTGTTGTATATTCAATGATAATGCTCGCTATTTGAAGGAGGAGATTTACTTGGCATTTGTCATTACATCACCATGTAAAAATGAAAAATCAGGCGAATGTGTTGAAGTTTGTCCTGTAGATTGTATAGAAGAAGGAAAAGATATGTTCTACATTGATCCGGACATATGTATTGATTGCGGCGCGTGTGAAGCTGTCTGTCCAGTTGAAGCCATATATATGGAAGATGAAGTGCCTGAAGAGGAAAATGAATACATTGCATTAAATCGTAAATTTTACGAGGAAAACTAACCAATAAAAAACTTGGATTATCGTTAAAGGATTCTTATAAAAGCATAAGTTGCTTTTATATCCGGGAAGGTATTTACAGAGCCGCTGTCCGCAATGGATGGCGGCTTTATTTGATGGAGAATTGCTTATACCCTTCGTCTTTATTAAATCTGTCCACATCTATTTGCTTTACTTTTATAAACTGAGTAAATCCTGCTTTCATTTCTTCCAAAAAGCGGTCAACCTTCTGTTCGGGGCCTTCCACTTTGAGTTCCACACTCCCATCAGCTTTGTTTTGAACCCAACCTGTTAAATTATGTTGTGCAGCCTGCTGCTGTGCGGAATACCTGAAACCAACCCCTTGCACGCGGCCGGTTACTGTAACATGTGCTAACATTTTAATCACCTCTATAGCATCTTATTACCGTCTGAATACAGTTTTAAACGACAATTATATGTAAATCATGAATTTATGACAAATATCGTACGAAACCCATGTGATAATTATCACATAACTGCCAATCTTCACTTTAATTTATTGTTCAACATTTTAAGGCATGATAAGCTGAAAGTGTAGTAAAAAGTAACTAACTTTATTATATACGAACTGGAATAGAATAACAGTTAATGGGGTGAACATTTTATGTCAGGTCCGGCGCTAAGAAAAGTTGACAGCCATAGTGCAATTCATGAAGCAGCGTTGAATGAAGCTGCCGAATTAACAGAATTGCTGTCAAAACTGGTTAAAGGCGATCACACGGAAAAAGCTAAAGAATTAGCTTACGTATTAATTGAACTGTGGGAATCACGAATACTTCAGCATGCCAATTCAGAGGAAGAGGGACTTTACAAAGAAATAATTGAAGAACAACCGGAATTACGTGATGACATTGTTGCACTTACAAGGGATCACAATTTACTGCGCATTCTTGTTAAAGAAATAAAAGAAATTCTAAAAAAAAGCAATGTGGACAATTCTATCCTTCAGCAATTTCAAGCATTGATCATTATTGATGAACTCCATAATCGAAAGGAAATGGAAGTACTTCCAGATCATGATCATTAACCATTTATCGAATCCGAAGTGGAGGTGTTAAATAAATGGAACCGTCAAAAATGGGACCAACACAATCATTGCAAGTTCTATTTCCAGATCTCTACCAATTTGTGACGGAACACCTGGAAGAGACACATAATATTCATCCGTATGATGTCCAGGCGCATGCGATCAAAGAACAGAATGGCTATCAGCTGATTTTTCATTTCGGTGAGGGCTATGCGCACGAAGAGTCTAAGTTTTTTACACATAATGCTATCAAAAATATGGATAGTGAGATAAAAGAGTTTACTAAAGAAGTCGGAGAAAAATGCAAAGAGGTAATGATTGCGGATTATTTTAAAATGATGAAAATGTAAGTACTTCACTTTAGAGGTTCAGGCTTATTGCCAAGCATTTATGGCGATACTTATGCAGCCAGGAAAGTCATACTCTCTTAGCTGCAGGAAAAGGAGCGGACAGTATGTTTATGTTTGAAGACGAGGCAAGTTTTGTTGATGACCGCGAAGATTTACTGGCAATACTTAAAATGCGTTTTGGTGAAATACCACCGGGAATTATCCAGGCTATTTATGATATTAAAGAATATGATGCCATCGAACGGTTAATTCTGGTCGCTTCAAATGTTCCAAGCTTCGAAATATTTATTGAGGAACTGGAGGAGGGTTCCGGCAGCTTTCGGATACTGGGAGATCGTTTCAATCCAATCCAATCATTTAGCGATAAAGGGGAATTAAATGATGAGAAAAAGTAATAAGCTATTTGAAACCCTGAAACACATCCGTCATGGCGAACGAATTAATGATAACTTCACAGAAGAAAGCCCACGTCCGCGTGATGCAGAGGATATTTACCGACGGAGATGGCAGCATGATAAAATTGTTCGGTCAACACACGGCGTTAATTGTACTGGGTCTTGCAGCTGGAAAATTTATGTAAAAGATGGGATCATCACCTCCGAAACACAACAGACGGATTATCCAAGTACCGGGGACGATTTTCCGGAATACGAACCAAGAGGATGTCCGCGCGGAGCAAGTTTCTCCTGGTATACGTACAGTCCAATCCGTGTAAAGTATCCTTATGTTCGCAGTGATTTATATGAACTCTGGAAACAGGAACGTGAACAGGCAGGTGATCCTGTAACAGCATGGGAAAATATTACAAGCAATCCTGAAAAACGTGCAAAATATGTCAGTGCACGCGGTAAGGGAGGATTTGTCCGTGCCACTTGGAAGGACATGTGCGAAATTATCGCAAGCGCAGCCATCGTTACGATTAAAAAATACGGACCGGATCGTATTGCCGGTTTCAGTCCGATTCCTGCGATGTCAATGGTCAGTTATGCAGCCGGAACTCGCTTTCTATCCTTAATAGGCGGTACCATTTTAAGCTTCTACGACTGGTATGCTGACTTGCCGCCCGCATCACCGCAAGTCTGGGGTGAGCAGACAGATGTACCGGAGAGTGCAGACTGGTATAACTCCAAATATTTCATCATTTGGGGGACGAATCTGCCGCAAACCCGGACACCGGATGCACATTTCATGGTCGAGGCCAGGTATAACGGCACGAAGGTTGTAGGTGTGAGCCCTGACTTTGCTGAATATGAAAAGTTCGCTGACATTTGGCTGCCTGCCAGAGCCGGTACAGATGCAGCGTTGGCAATGGCGATGACACACGTTATTTTAAAAGAATTTTACGTAAATAAAAAAACACCTTACTTTACATCCTATACGAAGAAATACACAGATCTTCCTTTTTTGGTTACATTGAGAGAGGAAAATGGTGCATACCGCAGTAATCGTTTTCTCCGTGCATCAGATTTGAATGACCACCATACAAAAGGGGAATGGAAAACAATTGTATGGGATGATGTCACAAATGAACCTGCGACACCGAACGGCAGCATGGGATTCCGCTGGGATAATGACAATAAATGGAATCTGGAACTTAAAAAACAGAATGGAAGCTTTATTGATCCGACATTATCGTTCATTGACAAATCAGATGATGTAACGATGGTTCAATTCCCTTATTTTGCCGAGGAAAATGGGGGAGTCGTAGAAAGAGGCGTTCCTGTCAAACATATTCAGAATAAAAATGGTGAAACAATTAAAGTTACAACGGTTTATGATCTCATGATGGCACATACTGGGGTGGGGCGTGATTTGCCTGGTGATTATCCAAAAGATTATGATGATCCGAAACCATATACCCCTGCCTGGCAGGAAAGTATGACAGGTGTTAACAAGAATCACGTCATTAAAGTTGCCAAAGAATTTGCTGATAATGCCGAACGTACAAAAGGAAAATCGATGATTGCCATGGGAGGCGGAACGAATCACTGGTATCATAGTGACCAAATCTACCGTGCCATTTTAAACCTTGTTTTATTAACAGGTTCACAAGGTGTCAATGGCGGTGGCTGGGCACATTATGTCGGCCAGGAAAAAGTCCGCCCCCAGGAAGGTTGGCAACAGGTATCGTTCTCCGGTGACTGGCAAAAAGCAACACGGCTGCAAAATGGTACATCTTATTTCTATTTTCATACGGACCAGCACCGTTATGAAACACAATTGAACGAAGGGGATTCCGCCTGGGGCAATAAATATGATTCGATTCACCCGGCTGATATTAATGCCCTGTCAGCCCGACTTGGATGGCTGCCATCTTATCCGCAGTTCACACAGAACTCAATTGATATTGTGAAAGAAAGCCGTGAAAACGGTGCAACAACGGACCAGGAAGTTATTGACGATGTCGTCAAAAAGCTGAAAGAAAACAAACTGGAATGGGCCATTGAAAATCCGGATAATCCGAGAAACTTTCCAAGGCTTTTCTTTAACTGGCGGTCCAATCTTTTGGGTGACAGTGGTAAAGGCCACGAATTCTTCGTTAAACATTTGATCGGCGGTGACAACCAGGTCCTGGCCGAACCGGAAAATTCCTGGCAGCCAAAAAATGTAAAAGTTACGGATGAAGCACCAACAGGAAAAGCTGATCTGCTTGTAAGCGTTGATTTCAGAATGACCAGTTCCGGTTTATTCTCAGACATTGTTCTTCCCGCAGCAACTTGGTATGAGAAATTTGATATCAGCAGTACGGATATGCATCCATTTGTGCATCCGTTTAATGCTGCTATTTCGCCGCCTTGGGAAGCAAAAAGTGACTGGAACACGTTCCGGGAAATCAGTAAAGAATTTTCAGAGCTGGCTGAGAAACATTTACCCGAAACAGAGGAACTGGTAACTTCACCGCTTGGACATGATTCGGAAAATGAGATTTCTCAACCATTTGGTGAAATAAAGGATTGGCGAAAAGGTGAAGTGGAAGCAATTCCGGGTAAGACCATGCCAAACATGAAAATTATCAGCAGGGATTATCCAAATACGTATCAGAAGATGACCACTATGGGACCGCTAATCAAAAATGGTTACGGTGGCAAGGGCGTTACAATCCCGGGTGAACCGGTTTATGATGAATTAGGAAAAAGACTGGGAAAATCCAAACGGGACGGCATTGGAAAAGGCAATCCGGATTTGTATACGGACCAGCAGGCAATTAATGCCATACTATTGATGTCCGGGGCAACCAACGGAAAGCGTGCAGTTGCCGGATGGAAGTCCCTGGAAGCGAAAACCGGGCAGAAACTTGGCGACATATCAGCAGCGCGCGAAGAAGAAGATCATACATTACGTGATTTAACTATCCAACCGCGGACAGCTATTTCAACGCCGGTCTGGAGCGGTCTTGAAAAGGATCATCGCCGGTATTCGCCATTTACCGTCAATACGGAATATAACATTCCATGGCGTACACTTACCGGAAGACAAAGTTTCTATCTGGATCATGAAATGATGCTGGACTTTGGTGAAGGACTGCCGCTATATTTGCCGCCATTAAACTATGGTCCATTTCTGAAGAATGAAGAGGGTGTGAAAGCAAACGGTGATTCTATTACAGTAAGATACCTTACACCGCACCAGAAATGGGGTATCCATACGATGTTTACGGATACTACGAACATGTCGACATTGTTTCGTGGCTGGCAGACGATTTGGATGAATGAAAAAGATGGTGCTTCGATTGGGTTGAAAGATAACGATTTTGTTGAGGTATATAACCGGAATGGCGCAATCGCCGCACGTGTAGTTTTGACTTATCGAATACCAAAAGGAATGGCCTACATGTACCATGCCCAGGATCGTACGTTAGGTGTTCCGGCAACAACTGTCAGTAAAGATCGCGGCAAGAAAAAACGCGGTGGTACACATAACAGTGTAACCCGCATCAGTCTGAAACCAACACACATGATTGGCGGATATTCCCAGCTGAGTTACGGATTCAATTATTATGGACCAACAGGACACCAGCGGGATACAATCGCAGTTATCAGACCACTTAAGGAGGTTGATTGGCTTGAGAATTAAAGCACAAGTCGCAATGGTGATGCACTTGGACAAATGTATCGGCTGTCACACTTGTTCAGTAACTTGTAAAAATACATGGACAAATCGTCCGGGTACAGAATACATGTGGTTCAATAATGTTGAAACACGTCCCGGTGTGGGCTATCCAAAACGTTGGGAAGACACTGATCATTTTAAAGGCGGTTGGGTTCTGAAGAACGGAAAACTGCAGCTTAAAGCCGGCGGACCAATCACCAAGCTGATGAATATTTTTTATAATCCGGATATGGCTTCCATGGATGATTACTATGAACCTTGGACATATGACTATCAAAACCTGATTCATAGTCCAAAGGGGGATAACCTTCCTGTTGGCAGACCTCAGTCTGCGATTACAGGCGAATATATTGATAAGCCAGAGTGGGGACCGAACTGGGATGATGATCTTGCAGGCGGAAGCGAAACAGTTTCAAAGGATCCCACTGTTGAGAAATTACAAGAACACATCTCGATGCAGTACGAAAAAACGTTTATGATGTATCTGCCAAGGATATGTGAACACTGCCTTAACCCGTCATGTGTAGCATCCTGTCCATCAGGTGCACTGTACAAGCGGGATGAAGACGGTATTGTGCTTGTGGATCAGGAGGCATGCCGCGGCTGGCGTTTCTGTATGAGCGGATGCCCTTATCATAAAGTTTATTATAACTGGAATACACATAAAGCTGAAAAATGTAATTTCTGTTATCCACGTACAGAGGCCGGTCTTCCAACGATTTGTTCTGAAACATGTGTTGGTCGTATCCGATACATTGGAGTTGTTCTATATGATGCGGATAAGGTAAAAGACGCTGCATCTGTAGAAGATCCGCAAGATCTTTATGAAGCACAACTTTCCGTATTCCAGGATCCATTCGACCCTGAAGTGATTAAAGAGGCGAAGAAAGCAGGAATCAATGATGAATGGATTGAAAGTGCACAGAATTCACCCGTTTATAAAATGGCATTAAAATGGAAAATCGCATTGCCATTGCACCCTGAATACCGTACATTACCAATGGTTTGGTATGTTCCGCCACTAAGCCCGATTATGAATCATATTACCAATGAGGACGAACTTGATACAGATGGCTATATTCCGGCTGTAAACCAGATGCGGATTCCAGTCCAATATCTCGCATCGATCCTGGCGGCGGACGATACAGATGTAATCCGAAAAGTATTACTAAAACTGACAGCAATGCGCGTTCACATGCGTGGAAAAACAGTTGGCGGCATTGACGAGTTTAGGCAAAGTGAACTGCTGAATGAGGCTAATACGACACCGGAGGAAATTGAAGATATGGCCCGTTTACTGGGAATCGCCAAGTATAATGAGCGCTTCGTTATCCCTACAGGACGCAGAGAAATGGATGGCGATGCATTGTATTACGAACAAGGCGCTTGCAGTTTGGAGGATCTTGCCCCCCCTGAAGGAGTGGTAACATATCCATTCGGAAAGGGTGTCAGACAATGAACGACCAAGACCGTACCTTACTCATTATCGGTTCCCGGCTATTGGCTTATCCAGATGAAAATTTTATAAAAGAACAAATAGATATTCAGGATTGTGTACAGGATAATATTACATCGGAGGAACTGAAAAAAGAATTAAACAAAACACTAAAAGCTTTACACAGTTTATCACCGGAGGAACTGAAACAAACCTATGTTGCAACTTTCGATCTGAAGGCAAAACACGGGTTATATCTTACCGCGCATGAATTCGGTGACAGCAGTAAGCGTGGTGCAGGGTTAATTAAGCTGCAAAATATCATCAGTAATGCTGGCTTTGAACGGGTGGATGAAGAACTGGCAGATTATTTACCAATGTTATTTGAATTCCTGGCTGTTGCACCAGACAACCAGGAAAATGAACGATTATTAAGAAGGTTGGCTGCAGCGTTAAAAAGAATACTCAGCAGCATGCCGCTTGACAGTCCATACTATGATATACTGCATATTTTAGCCGTTTATGTTTTTCCGGAACCAACTAAAGAAGAAATTGATAAACTTGAATTTGAAAGGGAAGAAGCGGATTTGGAAGAATTGCCGTACCCGATTATGTACAAATGATAGAAGGAAAAACTCAATAATTAAAGGAGGCGAAAGATATGACCGGGATTTTCTGGTGGGTTATCTTTCCTTACGTAACACTGGCTATCATGGTTTTCGGTCTGTTATATCGCTTTACATTTCGACAATTAACATGGGCAGCACCATCAACGGAGTTTTTTGAAAAAAAATGGCTCCGGCTTGGTTCACCTCTTTTTCATTGGGGTATTGTATTCGCATTTATAGGTCATATAATGGGAATTGTGATCCCGATGAGCTTTTATGAAACGCTGGGGATTTCTAATCATTTGTATCATATGGGCGCAGTATACGGGGGCGGACTTGCCGGTATCGCAACAGTGGCCGGTCTGGTTATTTTGCTCATTCGTAAAATAGTAATTGATCCGATAAGAATTCATGCAACATTTGCAGATTTCTTTTCTGTTGTCGCGCTGCTGATTGTAGCCGGAATCGGAACGTACATGACTGTTTTTGGAAACTTCACACCTGAGGAATTTGATTATCGTTCAGCAATTGGACCATGGTTCAGAAGTTTATTCGTCTTCAATCCGCAATATCAGGTTATGACAGGTATTCCGTTCGTCTTTAAACTGCATACCTTAACGGCCTTTGGACTTTTTGCTTCAATACCGTTCACAAGATTGATTCATTTTTACAGTATACCGATAACATACCCAACCAGAGCACCACAACAGTATAGATCAAGAGCTCAATACAAAAAAGTAAAATAAATAATACACATCAAAACCAAAGGCAGCATCGATATGCTGCCTTTGGTTTTGATAATTTTATTCCTCTCAGAGCATAAATCAACACATTACAACAAATAATAAATTCCATGAAAGTATTGCACATGAGGAGGAAATAGACGTGACTGAGAATATTCACATCCCGCAGTTTCCTGAATCTTACTGGAGGGATTCAATTGAACTTCCATCATTCCCAAGACTTCAGGATTCTGTCAAAACTGATGTTGGTATTGTAGGGGGTGGAATCACAGGAATAACTGCAGCATATTTACTTGCAAAAGAAGGTTTAAAGGTGACTTTAATTGATGCCGGATTACTCCTAAAGGGAACTACCGGTCATACGACAGCCAAAATCACAGCCCAGCATGGACTTATTTATGATGAATTTTCCCGGCATTTCGGGGCTGAGCAGGCATCAAAATATCATCAGGCAAATATGGAAGCAAAACAATTAATCGAAAAATTAGTTGAACAGCATAAAATTAAATGTAATTACCAGCAGGAAGATGCATACATTTATGCTACGTCCGAGCAGTACCAAGAGAAACTGGAAACAGAGAAAAAAGCATATGATGAACTGGGTATCTCCGGGGAGTTAACCAACAGCATCCCGCTTGGACTTTCGATAAAAAGTGCACTTTGCATGGAGAAACAGGCACAGTTTCATCCATTAAAATACTTAAAGGCAATTGCAAAAGAAGCAGAGAAGAATGGTGCAGTGTTTTATGAAAATACGACCGCAGTCGATGTAGAGTACAATAAGCATCCTGCTATCGTAACACGTGATGGCAAACGCATAACTTGCCGTTATGTAATCCAAGCTTCACACTATCCGTTTTACGATGGCCAGGGTTTTTATCCAACCAGAATGTACGCGGAACGGGCATATATCGTTGCAGTCAAAACGCCTGAAAAATTCCCGGGTGGTATGTATATAAATGCTGAATCACCCTCACGATCAATTCGTTCCGCACAGATGGATGGAAAAGAAATGTGGCTGTTTGCAGGAGAAAACCACAAAACCGGACAAGGACAATCCACGATGCAGCATTATGATGCATTACAACAATTTGCGGAAGAAAAATTCGGCATCACGGACTATGTATACCGCTGGTCAGCGCAGGATTTAACAACACTGGATAAAATGCCGTATATCGGGCCGGTAACTAGAGGTGAGAATTCAGTTTTTGTCGCCACGGGCTTTCGTAAATGGGGAATGACAAACGGAACAATTGCCGCCAGTATTTTAAGTGATCGTATTTTGGAAAAGGAAAATCCGTATGCTGAAATATATAGTCCTTCCAGATTTCAAGCCGACCCTGCCATTCGTAAATTTATGCGTACGAATGCGGATGTAGCAAAACATTTAATAAAAGGAAAACTTGAGTACACCAACAACAATATTGACGAACTTACACCTGATAATGCGATTACAACCCGAATAAATGGAATGCGCGCCGGCGTTTATATGGATAAAGAACGTAACTTACATGCAGTCGATACAACTTGTAAGCACCTTGGCTGTGAAACACACTGGAATTCCGGTGATCGTACATGGGATTGCCCTTGTCATGGCTCACGATATTCGTACACAGGAGAAGTACTGAATGGTCCGGCCAATGAACCATTGAATAGAGTTGAAATTGATTAAAAGCTATCGCTGTTGCGAGCAAATTATCAACCGTAAATTGCGGATCAACTATCTTAGAAAACTTGGATGTTACCAAGCCATTAGGTGACAACTATAGTTGCACTTATGCAGTAAGAAAGGATTAAATCCTTTCTTAACTGCCAAAAAAGCAGCCGAATTGGCTGCTTTTTTAGCCAAGATGAAAATTCGATACAAAACGTACAAAATCACTTTCCTTCTCATGATCGTATTTATAAAGAATATACATACATGCTTTTGGAAGCTCCAGAATTGGAACTGGAACTTCCAACAATCTGCCCTCGAGCAATTCCCGATTAATAATAGATTTAGGCAAAAAACTGATGCCAATGCCTTCAAGCACAAATCGCTTTGCGATGTGCGACTGTGTAATTTTTATAAATTTAAAAGTATGCAAGGTTGCTTTCAATTGTTCCTTAAGAGCCCTCCAATAAACAGGGTGATTATCCGTGAAAATAACATTATTCTCAAGCAACTTTCTTGCTTCAAGAACAGGTCCCGATTCAAGATCGTATCCATCATGACTGCATACCAGGCTTATAGATTCTTCATGAAATTTTACAGTATTAATATTTGAAGACCCTGGTAAACAGGACAGCCCAATATCCGCTTCATCATTTTCAACAGCATCATTTATATCATTTGATTCAATAACCTGTATTGATAACACCACATTGGAATTACGTTTCGTATATTCCCGAAAAATAGCCGGCAGCACCGTATCGGCAAGCAGTGGTGAAATTGCAATCCGAATCGATTTTGTAAATCCCTGCTGATAGTTACCAATCAGTGTCATACTGGTTTCATATTGATTGACCAATTTTAATGCCTCTTTGTAAAATAACCGCCCAATTTCAGTTAATTGAATCTGTCGGCCATGTTTCAAAAATAACTTATTACCGATTTCCTTCTCCAACTGGCGTATTTGAAAAGTTACGGCAGGCTGGGTTATATATAACTTTTCAGATACAATTCTAAAGTTTTCGTATTCAGCTGCCATAATAAATGTTTTTAATAAGCGCATGTCCATAATTCTACCTCATTAATAAGAATTACTAATTATTATATAAAAAAACATTAAATTTTAATAATGGAAAGCATCATATACAATAAAAATAACAAAAGGGAAGGGGAGATATGCATGAACACCCGTGGATTAAAAGATGTAATTGTAGCTGAAACAAGAATTAGTGATATTAATGGCAGTCAAGGTAAATTATCATATCGCGGACTGCATAT
Organism: Virgibacillus ihumii; assembly: GCF_902726655.1. Classification (NCBI taxonomy): domain Bacteria; kingdom Bacillati; phylum Bacillota; class Bacilli; order Caryophanales; family Bacillaceae; genus Virgibacillus; species Virgibacillus ihumii. The sequence continues at coordinate 727,790 of NZ_CACVAN010000001.1, read as the reverse complement.
TGAAGAAATAATTGACAATTATTCATTTGAGGAAACAGCTTTCTTTTTGCTATACGATCGAATACCGAATGCAAATAAGTTAACCGCATTTGATTTAGACTTAAAAGCTGAACGCAATCTGCCGGAGCAATTAAAGATTATACTTGATACGATACCAACACATACCCCAATGATGGATGTATTACGGACCGGGATTTCAGCCTTGTCGGATAGTAAAGCCATACGTTTGATCGCCATTATACCAACCATTATTGCATATCGCTTCCGTAAAATTAATCAACTACCGGAGATTAAACCTAGTCGCAATTTAAAACACTCAGAAAATTTTATCTATATGTTAACTGGAACTGTTAATGAAACAAAAGCAAAAATACTTGAATCTTATATGATTATGACGATGGAACACGGCATGAATGCATCCACATTCTCAGCCAGGGTTACAATTTCAACACAAAGTGATCTGACCGCAGCAGTTACAAGTGCCTTAGAAACGATGAAAGGACCATTACATGGCGGCGCGCCATCGGGCGTTATTAAATTACTCGACGAAATCGCTACTGAAGACAGAATCTATAACGTTATACAAAGTAAATTACAGAATAATGAGCGCATCATGGGTTTTGGCCATCGTGTCTATAAAACGTTTGATCCGCGCTCAGAAGCTTTAAAAACAACATTACTGAAACTGGAAGAAAAACCGGATTGGATTGAGTTAGCATTAAAAACAGAGATAAAAACCGTAAACATGTTGCGTGAATATAAACCAAATCAGGCACTGTATACAAATGTCGAATATTATGCAGCTGCTATAATGAAATCACTGGATTTAGATTCATCTTTATTCACAGCCATATTCAGTGCAAGCCGAATTGTCGGATGGTGTGCACATGCAATAGAACAAGCTGATAACAATACAATTTTCAGGCCGTCAGTTAAATATATTGGTTAAAAGCATTAAAAAATCACGTTGAAAATCAGCGTGATTTTTTAATTTATCTCAATATCATAAGTAAACTTTATTTTTGAGACAAAGTAATTAAATTTTTGATGAGTGCTGATAAGATATATTATGTCTACTAGAAAATATTGTAAAATAAAGAAGGTGTTTTCAAACACCCTCCTAACCCGGAAATCATTACTGTTTAATTTTTTTCTTCTTTCTTTTAGTGCATTTTTATGTACCTTAATCCCTCTGTCTTGTAATTGATCCACAGGTAATTTTTCCAGTTGAAATTCGTTATACTTTCGTTTTAAATATAAATCTTTATTCCGGTATATCCATTTAGAAAAAAGATTAATTGTTCTCCTGCCGCAATGAAAAACCCCAGAATATATGCCATATTATTTGACCAAGTTTTGAAATAATGCTCATTAAATATATATTTCCGCTTCCAGCTTCCGTGTGGTCTCATTTCAACATTATTCCTATGCAACACTAAGCATATATAACGTGATGTTACATTAGCATGGTTAGCAATTTCAATTGTTCGTTCGCCATTCTTATACAATTCTACTATTTCTCGATCACTAAGTGTTCTTTTTGTTAATCTCCCCTTACCCACTAATCCCACTCCCCATTAGAACGTTTGTTCTATTATATTATTGCACACTAAAAATTGCGAAAAATCCAATTTGAAACATAATATTTCAAGTCTGTTCTCACGTTTATTCCTTTTATTGTTAGAAAAAATGGCTTACCAGAAATTAGAAAAAGGGTGAAAGCAAGATACGGTTGATCTTACTTTCACCCTTTAGTTTGTAGACCCTTGTATACGTGTCTCTTCAAATTCACGTATTTTATCATAAGATTTCACCAAATGTTCAGGCACCAATGTTCTGCCATATTCCCACGCATTTGCTTCTATTTCCGATTGAAGCTCTTCTTTTTCATCATCTTCTCCATATATTAATATTTTTAAATCACGTTTATTTTTCTTGAAATCCAAATAATAACCGAGTTCATGATAAAGGATTAACTTAATAATATTTTCATCTGACTCCTTTAATTTAAATAATTCTCTGACATACCCATTTACTTGCAGATAATTAAATTTTATCGTCTTTGTTGATACATTATAGCTCATTGGTACAGCTAATTCATTGTTGGACTCATAGTTAATGTCCAGATTAAGTTCATTCAATGTTGCTTTAATTATTCGCTCAATGTTCCATATATAAAGCATTTTTCAATCACTTTCCTTATAAAATATCGATTTTAATTCGGATCATTAAGATTATTCTTACACAGGATAATAAGCTACGTCAATGGATCGATTACATAAAGGCGCAATTCTCTTGGAGAAAAGCGCCCAATATATGAAAAAGGATAATAAATATTATTTTATTTTTCAAAACCATATTATTTATCCGTTACTTTATCGCACCTTTTTCAACGCCGCTGATAATCCACTTCTGAGCCAAAATGTACACGAGAGATAGGAAACACCGGACGAATGACAATTTCGCCCGGTAGTAATTACCGCAGCCGATAAACGGATGCTTCATAAGGGTTTAATGTAATTGATTGGAAGTTGCGGCTCTCAGCCTCCGCATCATTTGTAATTAACATCTCCTTCGAGGGATTAACGAGTTCTTCCGGAAGCTCACAGGGCTGCTTTTCTCCCGTAAAGTTACACAAGATGAGAAGCTTTTCATCCCCCAGGCTTCTCGTGTAAGCATAGATCGCCTCACTATCAGGAAGAAGAAGTTCATAGCTGCCGTAAACAATTACATCATACTGTTTTCTCAGTTCAATTAGTTTTTTATAAAAATAAAAGATGGAATTTGGATCACTCAACGCCTGTTTTGCGTTAATCTCATTGTAATTCCGATTCACCTTGATCCAGGGGGTGCCATCTGTAAATCCGGCATGTTCTGTATTATCCCACTGAACTGGTGTCCGGGCATTATCCCGTCCTCTTGCATAAATCGATTTCAGCACCTCTTCAGGATCTTTTCCATACTCTTCAACCTGTTCACGGTACATGTTCAAGGTTTCAATATCTTGGTAATCCGTTATATCCGGAAAATGCACATTTGTCATCCCTATCTCTTCACCCTGATAAATGTAGGGCGTGCCTTTCATCATGTGCATACAGGCTGCGAGCATTTTTGCCGATTTCTCGCGGTATTCCTCGTCGTTGCCGAAACGCGAGACAACACGGGGCTGGTCATGGTTATTCCAATAAAGACTGTTCCAGCCTTCTTCTTCGAGTTCCTTTTGCCATTTTGTCATGATTTCCTTGAGCTCAGTCAGTTTCCACGGCAAGTGGCTCCATTTTCCATTATCGCCGTCACCCAGTCCCATGTGTTCAAAATGAAAAACCATGTTCAGTTCATTGCGGTCCTCACCGGTATAAAGTTTTGCCTGTTCCGTGTTTACCCCGGGCATTTCTCCCACAGTAATAATATCGTAATGTGACAACACCTTCTGATTCATTTCCTGCAAGAATTCATGGATACGCGGACCATCCCTGAAATAGTCAGACCCTGAAGCATATTTTTTTCCATTCTTCACTTTACCGTCAGAGTAGTTTTGGTCCTTTGAAATAAAATTAATCACGTCCATACGAAAACCGTCAATACCTTTATCAAGCCACCAGGTCATCATGTCGTAAATTTCCTGCCTTAGTGTTTCGTTCTCCCAATTGAGATCGGGTTGTTTTTTACTGAATAGGTGCAGAAAATATTGATCTGTCGTTGTATCGTATTGCCATGCAGAACCGCTGAACGAGGATTCCCAGTTTGTTGGTTCTTTGCCGTCTTTTGCATCCTTCCATATGTAATAGTCCCGCTTTTGGCTGTCTTTTGAAGATCGTGATTCAAGAAACCAGGCATGTTCATCTGAAGTATGATTAACAACAAGGTCCATCATTATTTTAATATCGCGCTTATGAGCTTCCCTAAGCATCTCATCGAAATCTTCCATCGTACCGAACTCATCCATAATCGACTGATAATCGCTGATGTCATAGCCGTTATCATCGTTGGGCGACTGATAGACAGGCGAAAGCCAGATTACATCGATGCCAAGTTTTTGCAAGTAGTCAAGCTTTTGGATAATCCCTCTGATGTCGCCAATTCCGTCTCCATTGCTGTCATTAAAACTCCGGGGGTAAATTTGATAAACAACCGATTCTTTCCACCAGGCTTTTTGCATCATCATGTCATCCTTTCTTATATAACGTAAACGTTTACGTAAATGAAAAAAGTATTTGCCACTGTACAAATAGCGACATATATTTCTCCTATGTTAAGTCTTTAACTGATTGACGTTCCACAATCGTGTGAGGCAAGATATAACTTCCAACTTCCTTACCAGTCCGCAGCATTTGAAAAAGAGTATTGGCCGATTTATACCCCATCTCGAACAATGGCTGCGCCAAGGCGGTCAGAGGAGGAATCGACATTTCCGATAGTTTCGTATTATCATAACCTATCACGGAGAGATCATCCGGAACTTGAATCCCAAGTTGATGAGCCATAGATATTGCACCAATGGCTATCTCATCGCTGGCCGCGAAGAGAGCTGTCATTTCGGGAAACCTGTTTAATAAAACCGGAAAACATTCTGCCCCATCTTTAAAACCAAACCCGCCATTTGAAGCAATGTTATCTTCTTTAACGGACAAGTCGTGCTCTTTCATTGCCTGCTTATAGCCCTCCACTCTCGGCTCCCCGGCAATTTTATCTTGCCTGCACCCACTAATCATCCCTATATGCGTGTGCCCTTTTCTGATTAGAAACTCGGTTGCACTGTAAGCTGCATGCCGATCATCAACTTTAACGTATGGAAGTGGAAATTTGTACGATGAAGTGGAAACAAGAACAACTGGCACATCCATCGCTTTAAGAGTTGTATAGTAATCTTCTGTCATTTCTTCACTTGCAAAAATGACACCGTCTACCTGTTTCTCCTTCAGAAGCTGCAAGTATTTCATCGTTTTTTTCCCGTTTGAAGAAGTATTGCATACAATCACACTATGCCCTAATTCATGCGCCTTGCTTTCAATTCCCCGCAGAATTTCTGATGACAGCATTCCTGATACATCGGGAAAAAGAACACCAAGGGTTTGTGTCTTTTTGTTAATTAAACCGCGAGCAATCGCATTTGGCTGATAATTCAGCTCTTTGATGGCTGCCAAAACTTTATTTTTTGTGTTTTCCGAGTATCCAGGAAGATCATTTAATATTCTTGATACAGTTGCGATCGATACATCTGCCTTCTTGGCTACATCTTTAATTGTTGGACTCATAGCTTCCCCTTCTTACCGTAAAAGTCTTGGAACTGCTCAAAACATAACGTAAACGTTTAACTTTGGTTTTATCCTACACTGTTTGCAATTATGCGTCAACACTCATTAATAATTTCATTTATTAAATTCAATTTAACTATATATAGGCAGCCTTCAACGTTTATAAAATCTTGTTCCTAAAGTGTACTTAGTTAAGAAATATTGAAAAACAAAAAGAGGTACCAATATAAGATTGATACCATCTATCTGTTTCCTTCCTTATTCACGATTCGTACTTATTCAGCTGATTCAAGTTCACTTTCGACAACCCACTTATGGTTAACAACTTTCTCACCACCTGTAGATGGTGTGAAATTAACCATATATACGGTAGTTTCGACTGCTGAATCAATGACGGCTTTGGCACCATTCATTCCTTTCATATGATCCGCATTTAAGATCACTTCAGTACCTGGTTCCAGCGGGGCTTCTCCTGGATCTTCAACAAGAAGTTCCTCATGGATGACCCATTTATGGTTCTTTACCGGTTCGCCGCCATTTGTCGGGGTAAAAGAAACCGCATAGGCAGTTGTGTCGAATGCCCCTACAATGGTTGCCCTAGCACCACTCATCCCCTTCATATGCATATGCTCGGCTTTAATAATAGCATTACTTCCAACTTCATATTTGGGATTTTTTGCTTCTTGCAATCCAGCGGGAACTTTTCCTGAACTGGACATATGCTCAGACATATTACCTTGCGAATGGGAGGATGATTTCTCGTTTGTCTGTTGCTGGTTTGCATCATCATTTTCTGCATTTGTTTCACCGCTGCCACTGCCGCATGCAGCTAACAGCATAGCAGTACAGATCAGAACAACACCCATCCATAGTTTTTTGTTTGTCATAATAATCCTCCTTCAAATTTTTTATTGTTGGTTATACGTAAACATCCGTGCATTAATCGCCACTATCACCGTACTCAAGCTCATTAATACTGCCCCTACTGCCGGGCTTAGTACGATTCCTAACGGAGCTAAAACCCCTGCCGCAAGCGGTATTGCAAAAATATTATACCCGGTTGCCCACCATAGATTCTGGATCATTTTCCGGTATGTTTGTTTCGATAACCCGATTAAGGAAACAACATCTTTCGGGTTACTTTTTACAAGAACAACATCCGCTGTCTCCATGGCTACATCTGTACCGGCTCCAATGGCAATTCCCAAATCGGCAGTCGCCAAAGCAGGAGCATCATTCACCCCGTCACCGGTCATGGCAACTTGCCATCCTTTTGTTGATTTAATTTCCTTCACTTGGTCGGCCTTTTTGTCTGGTAAAACTTCTGCATATACTTCGTCAATATCCAATTGGTTGGCGACCCAGTGCGCAACTCTCTTATTATCACCAGTTAACATGACCGAATGAATACCCTTTTCTTTCAGGGAAGCAATCGCTTCTTTGGCTGTTTCCCGCACCATATCAGCCAGGGCAATCATGCCGACCAATTCATCCTCAACCAATACAAATACAACCGTCTTTCCTGCTTCCGACATTTCATTGAATAGTTGTCTGTCATAATCCATATGCTGGTTATCAACATATCCGGGACTGACAACATTTATCTTTTTACCATCTATTATCCCCTGGATTCCTTTTCCGGTGATGGATTCAAAATCGGTAATTTTTTTAAGTTTAATCCCTTTTTCTTTCGCAGACTTTACGATACCTGCTGCAATGGGATGCTCTGAATTTTGTTCCAGGCTCGCTGCCCAGTTCAGGACTTCTTCTTCCTCATATTCTTTAGTCGGGACAATGTCAGTTACCCCGAACTCACCTTTTGTCAATGTGCCCGTTTTATCAAAAACAACCGCATTAAGATTTCTAGCCCCTTCAAAATTAGCTCGGTTTCTGATGAGTAATCCATGCTTAGCAGATATCGATGTCGAGACTGCAATTACAAGTGGTGCGGCTAATCCAAGCGCATGCGGACATGTAATAACCATTACTGTAACCATTCGCTCCAAGGCAACATCAAATGGATATCCTAACATTAACCAGATGAACAATGTAATAAAACCAGATGCCAGGGCCACATAAAACAACCACTTTGCTGCCCGGTTGGTGATATCCTGTGTTCGGGATTTTGATTCCTGTGCTTCTTTTACCAGTGTTATAACCTGGGTAAGGTATGAGTCATCACCTGTTTTTTCAACCTGTATCGTAAGTGATCCTTCGTTATTGACCGAACCGCCGATAACTTCATCACCTTTGTATTTTTCCACTGGTACCGATTCCCCGGTAAGCATCGATTCATCAATAGCCGATTTACCGTCCACTATCGTTCCATCGACGGGAATTTTTTCACCAGGTTTTACAAGGACCCGGTCTTTATGTTTCAAATCAAACACCGGGACATCCTGTATTTCACCTTGTTCATCCACTTTATGCGCTTCGTTCGGCATGAGCTTCACGAGTTCTTCCAGCGCATTGGATGCTCCCATGACAGAACGCATTTCAATCCAATGTCCCAGCAGCATAATATCAATCAGTGTCGCCAGTTCCCAGAAAAAGTTTTTCCCCTGCAATCCGAATACGGTGAGGGAACTGTATCCATACGCAACAAAAATAGCAAGCCCGATCAGTGTCATCATTCCGGGATTCTTTTGTTTTAACTCACTAATACCGCCAGTGATAAATGGCCAGCCACCATAGAAAAATACAAACGTTGCAAGCGCGAATAATATATATTGGTCATTCGCAAATTGCCAGTCAACACCGATGAAATCCTGTATCATTGGTGACAAAATTAGAATTGGGATCGTAACGACTAAGGAAATATAAAATCGTTTTTTGAAATTGTTCACCATATCCCCATGGTCGTGATGATCGTGCCCTCCACGACCGCCATGATCATGATTCGCATGATTACTGTGCTCCTGATGGTTGTGATGATCATGATTATTGGTGTTGTGCTCTGTATAACCATCATGGCTGTGATGACCGTGTTCATGATGATGATGGGATTTATGTTTTTCATCGTGATTCGCCATACGATCACTCCTTACATTTAACATTCCTTAAAATTTTCAGGTGATACCTTTGATCCTATAAGGTGCTCACCGCTAATTACAATAATACGATACCCTTGTATGGTATTATACAAACATAAAAAAACAGTTACAAACCTGTAACATTTAAAGCTGGTCCTATCAAAGGAACCAGCCTATATGTTAAGTTATGCAACAACATCATAACCTTGCTCTTCCACTGCTTCACGCATATCTGACAATGTGATCTGCGCATCATCGTACGTAACATCTACTTTTCCACTGGCCAGATCAACTTCAGCACCGCTGACTCCATCCAATCCTTTCAATGCACCTTCAACAGATGATTTACAATGGCCACATGACATACCTTGTACATCCAATGTTACCTTTTTCATCCTGATTTCACCCCCTTTCAAAAGTCCGCTGAAAAGCCATGCACAGATGGCGAAACAAGATTGCAATTGTGAACTTTGGCATTTCGCATGTGAACTTCGGCATTTTTACATCTTATTATATTTTAACCCGCTTCAATCGCAGGGAATTAGAAACAACGCTGACCGAACTTAATGCCATTGCCGCACCAGCAATCCATGGTGCAAGTAATCCGATTGCTGCAACCGGAATTCCCGCTGTATTATAGCCAAATGCCCAGAAGAGGTTTTGCCGGATATTTCGAATTGTTGCATGACTGATTCGAATGGCTTTCGGTATGAGCAAAAGTTCCCCGCCAAGAATCGTAACATCAGCAGCTTCAATGGCAACTTCTGTACCAGTGCCAATGGCAATTCCGATATCTGCCGTAACTAATGCAGGTGCATCGTTCACACCGTCACCAACCATCGCGACCTTTTTATCCAGTGCTTGAATTTCTTTCACTTTATTCGCTTTTTCTTCAGGTAATACTTCCGCAATCACCTGATCAATACCAGCTTGTTTTGCGATAGCTTGTGCTGTTCGTTCGTTGTCACCCGTCAGCATGATCACTTCGAGACCTTGTTCCTGCAGCTCTTTAATTGCTTGTGGTGCGGTTTCTTTAATCGTATCCGCAACGGCAACAATTCCGCGATACTCTCCGTCAATAGCAATTAACATCGCCGTTTTTCCTTCAACTTCGTAATCAATCAATTCTTGTTCCGCACCACCAACATCTACTTGGTGATCTTGCATTAATTTTCGGTTTCCAACAAGAACGTGTTTTCCGAAAATCTTCGTTTCAATACCATGACCAGGTATAGCGTCAAATTCATCTACTTCCACAAAATCAATATCATGCTCTGTTGCATAAGCAACAATGGCTTCTGCAAGTGGATGTTCTGAACCTTTTTCCGCACTCGCAAGCAACTGTAATGTTTCCTCATCACCTGTAAAGTTTGTTACTTCAGGTTTTCCCTTTGTGATCGTTCCTGTTTTATCAAGAACAATTGCCTCTAACTGATGTGTTTTTTCCAGGTGTTCTCCACCTTTAAACAAGATACCACTTTCAGCAGCCTTTCCAGTCCCTACCATAATAGAAGTAGGCGTCGCAAGCCCTAACGCACATGGACAGGCAATAACGAGTACAGCAATTCCCGCAACTAAGGCAGGCTCAAATTGACCTGGCTGGACAAATGAAATCCAGGCGATAAATGTTAGAAAAGCAATTCCTACAACGATAGGTACGAAATAGCCGGAAATCACATCAGCCAGCCGTTGAATTGGCGCCTTCGATCCTTGCGCTTCTTCCACCACTTTAATAATCGATGCAAGGGCAGTATCTTTCCCTACCTTTGTTGCTTCCATTTCAATCGAACCATTTTTGTTTATCGTCGAACCGATAACAGCAGCGTCTATTTCCTTTTCAATCGGAATGGATTCACCGGTAATCATGGATTCATCAACAGATGTTTTCCCCTTTACGACCATACCGTCTACCGGTATTTTCTCTCCTGGTTTTACAATTAATCGATCACCAACAACAACTTCGCGGGCAGGTATCATGATTTCCTCGCCATTTCTTATAACGCGAGCTTCTTTTGCTTGCAAATTCAGCAAAGAGGATAGTGCATTTGTTGTCTGGGTTTTTGCTCGCGCTTCCAAATACTTGCCAAATAAAATCAACGTAATTAACACAGCACTTGTTTCAAAGTATAAATGCGGCATATATTCCGGATTGCCAATGGTCTTAAGTGCTTCATATAAACTGTAAAAATAAGCAGCACTCGTGCCTAATGCAACAAGCACATCCATATTTGCGCCGCCATTACGAAGGTTCTTATAGGCGCCAATATAAAATTGCCATCCAATGATAAATTGAACTGGTGTCGCTAAAGCAAATTGAAACCATGGATTCATGAATATTGCTGGCAGATTCATGCCAAATAAATGAACGAGCATCGTTACTAATAACGGTGCTGACAGTACAGCGGAAATAATCAACTTCGTCTTCTTTTGCTGCAGTTCTTTTTCTTTATGGGATTGTTTTTCCTCTGCTTCTGCCTTTGGTTTGGCATCATAGCCAATATTTCGGATCTTTTCGATCAAATTTTTTACATCAACCATTCCAGTGTTATACTCAATCGTTGCACTTTCAGTCGTTAGGTTTACACTTGCTTGCTTTACGCCTGATTGTTTATTCAAAACCTTTTCAATCCGGTTGGAACAGGCCGCGCACGTCATCCCCATGACATCTAGTTCAGCTTTTTCCGTCAAAACACCGTAACCAGTATTTTCTATCTTTTCCGTAATATCCTTAATCGAAGTCTTATCCGAATCGTAATCGACAGTTGCCTTTTCCGTTGTTAAATTGACGTGGGCTTCCACTCCATCCATTTTGTTTAAAACTTTTTCAACGCGATTGGAGCAAGCAGCACAGGTCATTCCTGTTATACCAAGTGTTTCATGATTTGTTTCGCTCATCATAGTTCCCTCCCTACTTGGAAAACTGCTTCATGACACTCATTAATTCTTCAATGGTTTCGTGACCTTCACCTTGTTTAATCGCATCACTGACACAATGGTGAATATGCCGTTCCGTGACATTGAAACCTACATTTTTTAAGGCGGATTGAATGGCGCTGATTTGTACTAAAATATCCATACAATATCGATCCTCTTCCACCATTTTCTGTATTCCGCGAACCTGCCCTTCTATACGTTTTAAACGGTTAATTGTCTTTTCCTTTTCATCCCGTGTTCTCGGTTTACTTGGTTGATCATGCAAGAATTTATCCAAATCAATCACTTCCTTTTCGTTTATATTTATACTATACCCCCATATGGTATTTTGTCAACTAAAAAATTTTATAAGATAAAAGTCTAATTCCTCCACATCTTTATGGAGGAATTAGATTTAACTCTCTTCAACAATTGCACCCGATCGATGAAGGAACATATATTTATAATTTCGAACACTATTCACTACTCCCCTCACTAAGCGGAAGTGTGATCCAGAAAGTATGAATGTCTCCATTCGACTGTACACCGATATTCCCATTATGGCGTTCAATTATCTCCTTGGATATTGCCAGACCAAGCCCTGTACCTCCCGAAAACTTACTTCGGGAAAAGTCAGTACGGTGGAAACGCTCAAAAATCTCACTATGTTCAGCAGCTGGAATGGGCTGACCGGGGCCGGATACTGTTACTTTGTAATTGGAATCCTGTTTTAATCCGTTTATCTGAATTGGTCCAGCACCCTCGTAGTATTGGATTGCATTTTCAATGAGATTACTAATAACCTGTGATATTCCGCCGTGATCCACCTTGACAATACCATGATCAGACTGAACGTCGATTCGAATCCTCGCCTTTTCCAGTGACCAATAAAACATTTCTGCAGATTGCCGAACAATCTGATGCATATCAGATGATTCTTTTTCAAAAAACTTCTGATTGGAAATATAATCCCATTCTTTAAGCTGCTCCAATTGTTTTACCATATTCGTGAGTCGGCGTGATTCATCATACAAATCCTGAAAGAGGTTTTCATCACCTTCAATAACCCCATTACTTAACGCATTTAAGTATCCGTTCAGGTTTGACAACGGCGTTCGAAATTCATGCGACAGATCTGATACAAGTTTCTGACGCTGCTCCTGGTTAACCTTTATTTGCTGGATCAGATCATTAAATTGTCCAATCAATTCCCCTGTCTCATCGTTTGATTTCACGGCAAGCGGTTCGGGATAGCGTCCTTCTTTCATGCGTTTTGTGGATTTAATCAATTCCCTTAGCGGATCAATCAACTTTTTTGTTATATAAAAATGAACCAGACTGCCAATAACGATTGCTGCAATACTGAAAATCCATAAATATTGGAAAAGAATCGAATTAAATTGCTTCTGCTTCTGATTGCTCAACGTGCCAAGCCCATCAGCCAATGAGCATGCAGTGTTATATATTGACCAACTACTCAATATAATAAAAGCAGTAATTACAATAATGTTGGTAATGGATAATCGCCATAAAAACTGCTTTGGGAGCCATGACCTGTTATGCTTATTCATTGGCAAATTTATACCCCATTCCCCGGACCGTGATAATTCGTTTCGGATCCGATGGTTTATCCTCGATTTTTTCGCGGAGTTTTTTAATATGAGCATCAATAGTACGATCCAGCACAATTTTATCAGCATACGGATACAACTGATCAATCAGATTTTCCCTGGAAAAAACAATATTCGGATTCTCCATAAAGAAATAAAGCAAGTTAAACTCGTGTTTTGTCAGATGCAACTGTTTATTGAATAATAGTACTTCTCCTTTGCGGGGTTTAATGCACAACCCACTATAAGCAATCTTCTGGCAAAACTGCCCCGTTCTGCGCAACACCGCCTCGACATGGGCAACAAGTTCATCAGGGTCAAATGGTTTTGTCAAATAATCATCTGCACCCATTTTCAGGCCGCTGATTTTGTCATCAGTACGTGCCTTTGCGGAAACCATGATAATGGAAACTTCATTCCGTTCCTGTTCCCTCACCCACATGCAGAAATCTTCCCCGCTCATTTTGGGGAGCATTAAATCCAGGATAATTAAACATGGGTGATTTGTCAGAAAAACCTCTTTTGCTTGTTCACCATTCTCAGCTTCGATAACGTCATATCCGGCTTTTACTAAATATATACTTATCAGACTACGAATCATTTTATCGTCTTCAACCACTAAAAGGGTTTGTTTCACAGTGACCACCTCGAGTCCATTTTGTACTATATGGCTGTATTATTTCATTTTTTTCCAGTTCCTGCACCATAAAATCATAATTCATTGCACCGAACGCCCTAAACCGGATCACCCCTTCTGCATCAATCATATAAGTGGTAGGGATGGGACGTATTTGATACATAGCGGCAACAGAGACTTGTCTATCTAATAGAATCGGAAATGTCAGATGATACTCGGTTCACATTCTGAATGTTTGCTTCAGACTTGGTTAAATTAACAGCTAAAATCGTAATGTCTTTGTTTTGATGAAGCTTTTCCATATCAGGAATTTCTGCACGACATGGCGGGCACCATGTAGCCCAGAAGTTAAGCATAACCGGATTACCCCTGAAGTCCGACAATTTTACCTTTTCGCCTTCCAACGTTTCCAGTTGAAAACCGGGTAATATCACCTACATCCAGTCCGACTACTCCGGTTTTAGTCACTTCCTCGGTTTCCTGATCCTGACTGCTCCCCTGTGAAGCAGTTTCGGTCTCGGACGTAAATCCTTTGTCGCTTTCCATTACTGTTTTATCATTTGATGAACTTACAAAATCATATACCGCCCACCCTAACATTCCAACAATGACAACAATTAAAACTGCTTTTTTCATCATTTCTTAAGCCCCCATCTCATCCTAACCTTGATAACCATGTATCCTGAACCAGATCAAGCAAGAACCCTGTTATACGCGGCATCAAACCAAAAAACAGTACAAGCCCCATAATAATCATGATAACCGCTCCTATTTTCATAATTAAATTGCTGTGCCGGATGATCCATTTGGTTGAACCAAGAAAAAATGTCAACACAAGAAATGGTAGTGAAAAGCCGATCACATACATCACTGTATAAAACACACCTTGCCCCGGATTACTTGCTGCTAAAAGCAGTATGGATCCGAAAATCGGTCCGATACATGGTGTCCATCCAGCAGCAAAACCAAGCCCGATAACAAATGTTCCGACATACCCTGCCGGCCGCTTGCCAAACCGATAACGGCGTTCCTTCATCAATGAGGGAATGGAAATCCAGCCTGCAACAAATAAGCCCATCACAATAATTAATATTCCTGCAATCCGTTGAATAAGCAATCCAGATTCACCTACAAGCAAATCTTGCGCCCACTGACCTAAAAAAGAAGCACTCGCACCTAAACTAATAAACACTAAGGATACCGCCAACAGAAAAATAAGTGAATGACTCAATAGCTGACGGCGGATTTTTATATTCTGATCTCCCTGCAATTCTTTTACACTGATACCGGTAATATACGACATATAAGCCGGAAAAATCGGTAGCACGCATGGTGACAAAAACGATAATGCACCAGCGCCAACCGCAAGAAACATTCCAACGACCAGCATCGTATCCGCTTCAATTCCACCCATTACAATCGCCTCTTTCTTTTTAAAAAAAATATATACAATAAACTGAACAAGATAAACAATCCTAAAAACCACGGCGAAACAATATACCCAAACACGGTTACAAACGGCTGTAAAAAGTAAAGTAACAGTACTCCCATACTCCAGCAGATAATTATGATTATCAACAGGATTGCAGCTGTTACGCGTTTTTGAATAAAAAGAAACACCAGCAACATTACTGTAAGCAGGACCAGGTAGCCAAACGCAAATTGATTATTATGATATATGTATTGTATAAATTCATAAGCAAATGAGGCTGCTAAAAATACAAGCATGGCAGATTCAAGGAATAACAGTGAATCCAGCTGCCATTTCCTTGACTTATAATGAAAAACTGCCGCACTGAAAAATAAAGCCAAATAAAATGAGTTCGCACCACTGGGATATGCCAACACAGATATAGGATCATTCATAAATAACGGGAAACTCAAAATGATTTTGCTTATCCAAATAAAGATAATCAAATTAATAAGCTGTGAAAATATCTCTTCCATATATAGCTTACGTTGTTCTTTGGACTGTCCGTTCGTAAGGAAAAAAAATATGAATCCGAAAAGAAAACTTAGCGCCATCACCCCGACTGACATTAACTTAATTGCAGCTGCCACAAATTTATTCCTCCATTCATCACTTTCACAAACACTTTACTTGTTTAATATGAAAATTTGATGAAAATAAATTGCAAAATATAAATACCTCTAACATGAATCATGTAAAATCAGGGATACTGGGACCGAAACAGTAGTTGTTCACATCCACTAAATGTTATTTATTTTACAGCATACTACCTAAAAACCGTCCCCAACGAAAAGGAAACGGTTTTTAATCTATTAGATGCAAACCAACGTGAAGTGAATTTTTGGTAATTCAACGAACATCTTGGCCCGAATAACGGTCATCCTGTTACGTATTTGGTACCGCCTTAAAAGCATAATTTTCAGGGTTCAATTGAATCAATTCAGCTGAAAAACCATTATTTACCAATGCCTTTTTCATATCATCCGAGGAAATACGGTGGTTCAGTGGCGGTCCGGACTTTGTCTCAAATGCCTCCCAGTCAAGCAGAAGCATCTGTCCACCGGGTTTTAAAATACGTGTTATTTCTCCAAGTGTTTTATCGATATCCGGCACCTCATGAATCACAAATGAAATCATAACCTTATCTATTGAGGTGTTATCAAGCTGGATTTGGTCTAAATTGCTTTCAACATACGTAATATTTTCAAGTTTTTCTGCTTCAGCATCTCCAGCATTCTTGGTTCAATATCGACTGCTTGGATTCTCTGCGCCTGTTTTGCTATTGGAATTGTGAAAAAACCAGTACCTGCACCAAGATCTGCAATTATATCACTGGATCTTATATCCAAATGGTCAATCACTTCCTCCGGCGGTAACCTCTTTTTCCGGTCTGAACTCGCCAGTACATGAGCCCTGTCTGGATTAAAACGTTTATCGGTCATTATTTATTCCCCTTTCATGATATAAGTGCTTCTCCATATAGTTACCTTACCGGCTTTTAACCAGTAAGTTGACAGCTTCTTTAATAATATCTTCGGAGTTTTTACCCGCATCTTTTTCTTCACGGATGCACTGTTCCAGGTTTTTACTTACAATCAGCGCTGACGTACGGTCAAGAGCATTCCTGGCAGCCGACATTTGACTCACCACATTACGGCAATCCTTTCCTTCGTCCATCATTTTCAACAATCCTCGTACTTGCCCTTCAATACGTTTCACCCTGTTTCTGATTTGATCATCATAATCCATGTCTGAACACCCTCTTTCTTTTCCGGTATCAATATAGTTCTTCACATAGTAATATACTCCACCATGTACCAATATTATTTGCCGGATGCGGATATTTGTCAAAAATTCAACCTTGAACCTGCTCCCCTTTAGTATTGCCAGTGCTTTCATCCCAATATATCCAGCCAAATTTTTAACGCAGTGGCAAAAATTAAAACGGCTAGTATCCATTGTAAAATTTTCGTGTTTACTTTTTTACCAATCCTTGCCCCCAGAGGCGAAGCGATTAAGCTTGCAACAATCATGATAACTGCCGGCACCAACAAAACTTGACCCGTCAGCACCTTACCTCCAGCAGACCCAATTGATGAAATAAAGGTAATTGCCAAAGATGATGCAATCGTAATTCGTGTCGGGATTTTTAAAGCAAGCAGCATAATCGGAACCAGTATAAATGCACCGCCCGCTCCTACAATACCGGCTCCTATCCCAACGAACAATGCAAGAAGAGCCGCCAGCCATCGATTAAATTGTTCCGGATCAAATACAGCACCATCCATTCTTTTTTTCGGAACAAACATCATGATTGCAGCCAGCACCGCCAGCAGACCATATACAAGGTTTATCCCCTCTTCAGTCATCAAGGAAGAAAAAAAGCCGCCGATAAAGCTGCCCGCGAGTATGCTGACTCCCATATAGCCAATAATTGATTTATGAATATAACCACCTTTCCTGTATGCCCAGACTCCGCCGATTGTCGCAAAAAACACTTGAATTGCCGTAATCCCTGATACTTCAAATGATGTAAATTCAGCTACACCCAAAGCAGCTGGTACATACAACAAAAGGGGGAAGTTGATGATTGCGCCGCCAATTCCAACCATCCCAGAAATAAAGGAACCCACGAAGCCTATAAGAAAAATGACAACTACAGTAACTACACTAATTTCCAAATTCTCACCCCCATCAAGGGGGCCCGCAAATCAGCGGGTCTCCTTTATGCCTTTTTAATCCAAAATTTCAGGATGTCCCCTTCTTCTGTTTGATCGACCAGTTCGTGACCACCTGATTTTGTCCAAGCCGCCAGGTCACTTTTGGCCCCTTTGTCAGTCGCATGGACTTCGAGAATTTCTCCTGAATTAATTTCATCCATTGCCTTTTTGGTTTTCACAACCGGCATTGGACATGCTATTCCTTTTGCATCTAATACTCTTACTGCTTCCATCATAAGTTCCTCCTGTTGGATTTTCTATTTTTCAGAGCTTTTTCCGCTCCCGCTATTTGCTGGTTTTCGTCAAGTCTGCTAGTTTAACCGTGTACTGCACAGCGGTTCGGTCCTATTTCCATTTCACGTTGTTTCTTATCTTCCGGGTCCATTTGACCCATATTGATCTGACGAATATTATCGTACTCGTTTGGCTGTGGCGGCAGATTTTCCGTTACCATTCTGTGGAATTTCTGTTCATCGTCCACCTTCAAACCCGAATTCTGCTCATACAAGTCACCAAGCCGTGCCTTGACACTGCCATCTTTGCCGAGCTCTTCTACAAAGGAATAGTGGGCAGGCAATACAATTAGATCGTCAGACAATTCGATATAACGGCTGTATAAGGTTTCGTGCAAATCACCAACCCAATCTTCAGCCTTTCCGGCCAAGTCGGGACGTCCGATCGATTTTACAAACAATATATCCCCTGTTAGCAGATATTTTTTATCAATAATTAATGATGTGCTTCCAATTGTGTGTCCCGGTGAATAAACAGGCTGAACATTAACCGTGGTATTGCCGATCGTAATATCGTGCCCTTCTTCCAACGGTGTATAATAGAACGTTACTTTTTCAGCATCTTTAGGCGGCAGATGATATGATCCGCCGGTATTATCGGCAAGCTTTCGGCCTCCCGAAATATGGTCAGCGTGAAGATGTGTATCAATTGTATACTCAATCGTTACATTTTTCTTTTCAGCAAATCGTTCATAAATATCCGTCATACGATTAGCGTCGATAACCGCAGCTGTCTTATTGGAAACGACCATATACGACAGACACCCTTTGCCAAGGCGAACAAATTGATAAATGCTTCCGCCATCGTTTAAGTCCGCTATTTTGACCGGTTCCAAGTGTTCACTCCAGGCTTCCATACCGCCTTCTAAATCATAAACATTTGTAAACCCGTTTTCTTCCATCAATTCTTTCACCATTTTCGATGAGTTGCCCTTGGCACAAACGACAATTACTTCCTGATCCTTATTTATTTTTTCCGCGATCGGTTCGACACCATCAAGTACATTAAAATAAGGTTCATTCATTATTTCAACGCTGTCTCCTTCAATCTTCCAGTCTTTAAACTTATCGGTATTTCGAACATCCAGAATAAGCGTTTCTTCACGATTGACGACCCGATTTGCCAGTTCGTCAGTTGTTATAGTCTTAGCCATAAATATTTAACCTCCTCATGTTAAAATGTCAGCGAAATATCAGCATCTTTAGCAAATTCAATGAAGGATGCTGCGCCGCCGACTTCAATCCCGTCTACAAAATCGTTTTTTTCCAAGTTCATAACATCCATCGTCATTTGGCAGCCGATCATTTTTACGCCCAGCTCTTGAGCCATTTCCAATAAGTCGCTGATGGATGGAACATTCGTTTTTTTAAAACCTTCTTGAAAGTCTTCTTTTCCTTCCGGGAGCGGCAGCCTTTTATGCGCCTCTTTATGAATCAGATTCAGTCCTTCAAATGTAAAGAAGATCCCTACTTCTTTATCGGATGCTGCTGCTGCAGTTGCAATATTAAATACTTTATAAGCATCGAACATACCACCATTTGCCGCTATAATTGCTACACGAGTGTTGCTGTTTGTCTTAATTTCTTTCATTTTCGTTTTACCTCCTTAGAATCACTGAACAGTAAATTCGTTGCTTTCTTCTTTTACATCAGATTGCTTCTCCTTTCATATTTATCGAATACATATACATGTACATGTATTTATACATGGCAAAAAATATAACCAGATACGGTTATTTTTTTGGAATTCCAAAAAACAATGCAACGCCACTATATACCCCTATATGTATTTTGTCAATAAGAATAAACTTGTGAAGGCTTTAATTCATCTTTGCCAGCTGCTGTATCATCAAATCATAGTTCATGGCACCCAAATGCATATAAGTTATATGGCCGCTTGCGTCAATCATATATGAAGTCGGATATGCCCGGACATTGTACTGTTCAGCAACCTTGGATTCTGTATCCTTCAACACAGGAAAGGACATTTTATAATTCTGTACAAATTTTTTAACGTCACCAATACTTTGTTCAGTTGACGTTAAATTAACCGCCAAAATCTCCACATTCTTATTTTTGTAGAGCTTTCTTAAATCCGGAATTTCTGCCCTGCACGGCGGGCACCATGTAGCCCAAAAATTGACAATAACAGGCTCTCCTCTGAAATCTGATAAACGCACCGCTTTCCCTTTCATGTTTTTCAATTTAAAATCAGGGGCAATGTTACCTGGCGAAAGACCTACCTCGTCTGTCATTTTTAGCCCGCCGTTTTGAGAAGATGGTGGAGTAGTTTTAGTTGAACTATTATTCAATTCGTTAGCAGTTTCATTAGTTGAGATTGCGAAATCATATACAGCCCATCCAAACATTGCTAATACAATTACTGCTATAATTGCCTTTTTCATTATTTGTAACCTCCATATTTCAGCCTGAAGAACGGTTTTATTTGAGTAAGTTTTTTCGAACACGTTCTCATATCATTCAACTTACAACATAAATATGAAAATTTGATGAAAGTGAAAAGAAAATATAATTTGGAATAGGGTTTGATGTCAGTATATATATAATGAATATAGTTTTCACTGACGAGGGAAAGGAAAGAGGCTCTGCTACAAGCAAATAATATGACATTGCGTTCTTAGACAACCCCATTTCGTAATAACCTGTAAAGACGAAAGGAGTGACATTTTGAACAATATAGATTGGCAAATGATAATGTTTGTAAGTACCTCCCTGGTACATGATTACTGGATCTATTGGGGACTTCCACGAGTATATTATTGGGATATAAAATATGAAAATAATAATGAGCTGGCGGAATTTCAAAAAAATAAGAGTAACGCATCATAAAACACGTCACTCTTAGAACTAACTATTCAAACAAATTCATACTAAGATACCGTTCTCCTGTATCCGGAGCAATACATAAGACTTTCTTTCCTTTACTTAGCTGCTTCGCAACTTGAATTGCTGCAAAAACTGCCGCAGCACCAGACAATCCAATAAATACTCCTTCCTCACGCGGCAGCTTTTTAAACATATTGACCGCATCGTCATCGTCAATTTGAATAATCTTATCGTAAATATCTGTATTTAGAATATCAGGTACAAAGCCCGGACTTGTTCCGACCAATTTATGCGGTCCAGGTTTCCCGCCTGACAATACAGGAGATCCCTTTGGTTCAGCTATTGTTATGTGTAATCCAGGTATTTTAGCTTTTAATGTTTCACCAGTTCCTGTTACAGTGCCACCAGTTCCGGCCGTACAAACAAATGCATCGAGTTCTCCGTCCATCTGGTCATATATTTCTGTTGCTGTCGTTGTTCGATGGATATCGGAATTAGCATCATTTTCAAATTGCTGAGGAATAAAACTACCTGGAATTTCATCTTGAAGTTCTTTTGCCTTTTTAATAGCACCAGGCATTTTTTCAGCACTTGGTGTAAGCACAACTTTTGCCCCGAAAGCTTTTAAAATATTTCGGCGTTCCTGGGTGCTGTTATCGGGCATTACCAGGATCACCTGATAACCTTTCGCGGCACCATTCATTGCAAGTCCTATACCCGTGTTTCCGCTTGTCGGTTCAATAATTGTATCCCCGGGCTTTATAGCCTTTGCATCTTCTGCTTGCTTTATCATATTATATGCAGCACGGTCCTTAACACTTTTACTCGGGTTATTTGATTCAAGTTTCACAAAAATATCTGCCGCATCTTCCGGTACGATTTTATTTAATCGAACAACAGGTGTTTCACCAATTAATTCTGTCATATTCTGCGCTACTCTCATTGTCAATCAACCTTCCTCCATCAATCTTTTGCCCTTCGCATAAAATTCCTTCATATCAGCTTCCGGTACCAATGAGCCACCTGTTGCCCAGGCGATATGAGAAATATTTTCTTTTGGCAATCCGTTTTCCTCTATATATTCCTGCACACGTTCTGGTCCGATTAATCCGGCTGTTGCGGACGGTTCCAGATAAATTCCTTCTGTATCTGCAAGCAGGGTCAAATAACGGTACAATTCATTATCTTCAACCGTATAGATACCGCTGATCAGCTTATCACTGACCGCTGTAGCAAAAGCTGATGGACGGCCAACCGCAAGACCATCAGCTTCCGTCTGGTTATCGATTCCGAAATCCTGAACGCTTATTTTATTCATTTCACCAGTCAAAAGCCCGATAAGCACGGAAGGGGAGTGTGTAGGTTCCACGAAAAAACAATGAACATGTTCACCAAATACATGTTTTAACCCGAATGCAATACCGCCCGGTGATCCGCCAACTCCACACGGTAAGTAAATACACAGCGGATGATTCTTGTCCACTTTAATATTTTGTTCCTGCAGCTGCTTCTGTAATTCAAATGCAGCAACACTGTAGCCTAAAAATAAATGCTTCGAATCTTCATCATCCACAAAGTATGCTTTCGGGTCATTGATAGTTTGTTCACGTCCTGCACGAATTGCCTCACTGAAGTCACCAGCGAACTCATATACAAACGCACCACGGTTCCGAAGCATATCCTTTTTCCATTGTTTAGCATCCGCAGACATATATACCGATACATTAAAACCGAGTTGGGCACTGATTGTACCAATACTTAAGCCTAAATTACCCGTCGACCCGACTCCAATTGCATATTGACTAAAAAACTTTTTGAACCGATCTGTCGCAAATACCTCATAATTATCATCAACTGACACCATTCCCGCTTCGACGGCTAAACGCTCCGCATAATGAAGAATTTCATAAAGACCGCCTCTTGCTTTAATGGATCCGACAATTGGCAGGTCATTATCACACTTTAAAAACAAATCGCCTTGTACAGACATTTGCTTATCCTTGAATGTTGAAATCTGCTTTAATGGTGATTCGATTATTCCGTTTGAGTCCGGGAATACCATACGCAGATAAGGAGCAAATCGCTCCCATAGTTTTTGAGCATCTGCCATATCCTGCTTGGAAATCGGCAGTGAATCCAAGTTAACCTGTTTATGTAGGTGATGATTCGACCAATAAATAGGGTTTAAATTAATAATATCATCTAAAATCGGAAATCTTTCTTTCCATTTTACAACTTCCTGCTGTGAAAAAACCATCTTTACCACCCTCTCATGACAATATCAGTCGCTAGTATACCCAATTTTATACTATCATGACACAAGTAAAAGCCCAATCAAAAAGCTGACCGTGGCTCGAACGTCACCTTTGTTTGCTATGTTCAGGCAGAATAAACTACTCAAACAATCTTACCCCTCGTGAAAACGATCCAGTTTTCTTGTCAATTTTTCTTTATAATGATTACTGAAACAATCATTCCCACCCCGCATTATTTCCGTCGCATAGAGAGAAGTAGGTGCAGTCTCAACCGTTTTTTTAATACCAATAAATGTCAATGCCTGGTATAATACCCCGGCAATGCTTACCAGGACAATTGCCGGTCGGTAAATCCGATTGTACACACCTTCCCGCCTGTATAAATACTCTAACGCTTCGGCCGGAATTTCATACACTTTTCCTTCCACATCTTCCGCTTTGTTTTCAACAATATCTGCCTTACCGCCGTCATTCGTTTTAACAGAAAAACGGAATTCAAATCCGTTAAGCACTCCAGACCCAAATACGTGTTTAAAAAAATGATCTGCTCCCGCACTGCGAAAGCGTTCATCATCGAGACAGGATCCATACGCAAAATACAACAGTTTATCCCGTTTTATGTATTTGTTTACGCACCAGTCGCCTGAAGAAATACTGTGAGTGGAATAATTTATGGATCGTGCTGCAGTAAAGACAACAGCGCGGCATTCCTCCCCTGATTCATTCCATACGGGCGTAGTTATCTTATGATATAAATTATCAGACCTTCCATCCTCATATCCTTCCAGCACATCAATGGTTTTCATTTGTGAATCCGTCACACTATAAAGTTCCCCAAATACCCAGGATGAATTATCTGGCTGCATAACAGGGTAATCTTTATCCGTATTAAGCAACTTTCCGCGAACGCGGCACTGGCTGTATATGCACTCTGCACCTTCCAAAAAAGAATCATTGCGACCGCCCATACGTAATGTTCCATATACAAACACGTTTGTCACTTGAACCCCTCCCATATTCATTCATAATACCATATCCTTTTATACTGATAAAAAGCATTGGCAGCTAAATACCCTTACATGTATATGTTAATACCCCGCAGTCAAGAACGGCTCTGATATTGCAGGGTATATAGTGATACATGCATAGGTATTATAAAATCTCATAAAAATACCGGATACCCCACTATAAGATATCCGGAAATGTGTTTGTATGTTTAGCAGATGAATAAAGTTAAGGATTATGCTTACTTTGCTTTGCCCTAAAGAAATCTCCGCTCCCACCCTTTACTTTTTTATTATCGGTTTCATCTCCCACTTCATGATCTGTTCTTTTCAGAAGAGGAATGTGTTTCGAACAATGGATGTAAGCCTCTTCGACTTCTATAACCACCCACCGTTCAGCTTTTTGCCCTTCCTCAGATTCAATTTTGCTTAAATAATCTTCTGTAATATTTAGCAAAGACAGTTTTTCATGTTCGATGATTTTTGCCTTCCCATTTACATGTAATCCAATTCTATGCTCAAAGAAATCAATAAATAGCAGGCCGATATGTGGATTTTCTACGATATTTCCCAAGCTGGACATTACACCGTTACCCTTGTATTCAGGGTACATTAGTGTGTGTTCATCAATGATTTTCACAAAACCCTTCTCACCGGCACGAAAAGAGTTATCACAATTCCCATCGTTGTCAGCTGTCGATATAAACATCATATCCTGATCTATAATAAATTCCCGCATTAATTCATTTAGAAAGCTTAACATTTGGTTATTATAAAATGAAAATGCCCGTTTTTTCGTCCCATTTTCTTCTTGAAGTATATGTTCGCCTCTTTTTTCAGACATCCGGACCCTCCTGACGATTTTCAACGGATATATTATAACGCAGAGCTGTGGTCGAGAAAAATATTTATATTACTGCTTGATTGTATGTTGCCGAAAATCGTGGATACATTCAATTAGGCAGGACTGATCGAAGGAGGATTTGTCAAAATCGAGCATTAATCCTTAAACAGAAAACGCCTCCCTGCCGCAACCTGCAACTGCAAGGGAGACGTTCACAACTATCGTTTTTTACCTGAATTCTATCTAATCTACAATCATTTACGATGATTTTTCCTGCAATCTTATTTTACCAGTTTAGCCAGATTGGTAAATTCCAGTTCGGTAAACTTGTCCTCAATCTGCTTTTTATCGTATTTCCACAATGCATCCTCTACCGGGCAGGAAACGGGAACATCACATTTGATTTCAGCTAGCTCCCTTGATAAATGCAGCAAGTCCAAATTATTTTTAATTTTGGTCTGGATTCCTTTTGATAACTGATCCATATTGGCAAGAATATTATCGATTGAATCGTACTTCTTAATAAGCTTCATCGCTGTTTTTTCACCGATGCCTTTAACACCAGGGTAATTATCCGATGTGTCACCCATCAGTCCTTTTAAATCAATTATCTGCTTCGGCGTAATTCCTTTCTTCTCCAGGAAATTAGTTTGTTCATACACATCATAGTTACCCTGTCCCTTCTTCATGATGGCAACACTGATGCCTTCATCGACCAGCTGCAGAATATCCTGATCTCCTGTAAGAATAAGCACTTCACTGTCGGTGGAAAAAGTTCGTGCAAGCGTTCCGATACAATCATCCGCTTCAAAATTTTCCACTCCGACATTCGGCATATTAAATGCTTCGGTCACTTCTTTCACCAGATCAAACTGCGGGATAAGTTCTTCCGGCGGTTCTGACCTGTTCGCTTTGTATCCTTCAAACATATCGGTACGGAATGTTTTACTCCCCATATCCCAGCAGCAGATCACGTGTGTCGGTTCAAATGTATCGACCGCATCCAGAAAATACCGCAGAAATTGATAAACACCATTTGTCGGTACACCACTGCTGGTCTTCATGAAATTACCCCGAAATGCGGTTGCGAAAAAGCCCCGGAACAACAATGCCATTCCATCTACGAGCAATATTTTGCCTTCTCTCATCATCCTTAAGCCTCCCAATCTTCTTCATCAAGAATCGAAACAAGCTTATCCTGTTTCGCCTGTAATACACCAGGTTCAACTGAATGATCATCCATCATGGATAACAGGTTATCGATATATAAATCTATATGCTTGCTAATGTCCTGTTTTATATCGCCCGTTGCTGTCTGCCACTGCTCCAGATAGCTATCCTGCATGTGCTGCTGATTCTTTTCCAAATAACGTTCAGTAACTGGGGATATCCGGCTATAAATCGCTTCTTTCATGGTTTCTTTT
Organism: Virgibacillus ihumii; assembly: GCF_902726655.1. Taxonomy (NCBI): domain Bacteria; kingdom Bacillati; phylum Bacillota; class Bacilli; order Caryophanales; family Bacillaceae; genus Virgibacillus; species Virgibacillus ihumii. The sequence goes on along the minus strand of NZ_CACVAN010000001.1, from coordinate 701,485 downwards.
TCATTCTTTGCAAAAAAAGCTTTCGTTCCGTTGAATAACTTCAGTTCTTTACGAAAATTATCCGTCCCCAATTCAATAAATGCCTGCTCATATTCCGGTGTTTGCAATTCCAAATCAGTAATGTCCGGTAATAAAAATTTGGGATCGATTTGCTTGCTGCTGTTTGAAAAATCATCCTGCAATTCCGTCTGCAGTTCCTTCATAAACGCCTCAATCCGAAGCGAAACTGCCCGTAATTCCTGCAGCAATTCATAGCCCGTGTAATCCAATAATTCCTGAAGCTGTTTCTCCAGTTGGAGCACTGCTTTTCTGCCTGATTCAGTAATCGTGGCAGGGTTAAATGTTTCTTTGAAAAAATCATGGAAACGAATGGACAGCCGTTCCAACACATAATAGAGCTGCTTTTCAATTTTTTGAGCTATTTTTTGTTCACCGGTTGCACTATCTATATTAGCTGCAATCTCTTTCAGCGCTTCACGTTTTGACTGTAATTCATTGCGATACGCGTCTTTCTCCGCTTCATTCAGTTGAAGTGAGTCCAAGTATTGTCTGATTGCCTGTAATGCCCGGTACATATCACGGCCGGCAGACTGAATGGTGATTGCCGCCAGTTCATGATGAATAAAGTGATTGAAATCAGCTTGAAATGCAGCCATTTGCTCGTTTAATGGAAAATTCTTCTGTTTATCCATTAGTGATTGTTTACTGGAAATCGGGTACAACCTTGGGAAGCGAATCCCCAGTATTGTCAATTGTTCTTTGATATAATTCGACACCAGGTTTAATTCCATATCATCTGCCGCTAAGTCAGCTGCATTCATAATGAAGAACATTTTATCCAGTTCAAATGCATCTTTTACGCGTCCAAGCTGAAGCAGAAAGTCTTTATCCGCGCGAGCCAGTGCATGGTTATAATAGGTAACATACAAAATCGCATCTGCATGCTTAATATAATCAAACGCAACATTTGTATGGCGGGCGTTAACGGAATCTGCGCCAGGCGTATCCACCAGGGTAATGCCATCTCTTGTCAACTCACAGTCATAATACAAGTCAACCGATTCAATATAACAGGCTTTTGCTTCATTGGTTACAAATGCTTCAAACGAATCGATATCAATCGTAATACTTCCGGTAGTCGCTTCCATATAATCATGGTAACCGTCAAGAATCGCCTGCAAATAATTTTGGTGTGTTTGATGGAGATCATCATGTTCATGTATATTATTTTTCCTGATCCAATCAACCAATTGTTCAAAATCAGCAGATGGCGGATCAAGCTTTTTCATGAGCTGCTTCAGGTCGTTTATCAGTGTTTCCGTATCTTTCAAAGTAACAACAACGGTTCCGTGGTCAACTTCCTTCTCAACAGGATTAATCCGGTTAATCACAGCAGTTGTCGGATTTGGTGACACAGGCAATACATTTTTACCCAGCAGTGCATTGGCAAATGATGATTTACCTGCACTGAATGCCCCGAATAATGCTATCGTAAACGAACGTTTTGTCAAACGATGCCGTTTTTCCGATAAATCATCAATAATAGACTGAAAACCAGGCAGATCCTGAATCGTATCGATCACATTCTCAATCTTCTCCAGGGTATTTTCCACTGATGAATTCGTTTTTTTCTCGGGTTTAACTGTTGCCGCTACTGTCTCTTCTACCTGTTTTACATCGGAATACATACTTTTGGTTGCTTTCTTAACCGGTTTATGCCTGATTTTCAGCTCCTGTTCAATTTCCCCATCGACAGCAACATCCGATTTGGGATTGCTGTACGCTGATTCCAGCAGACTTAATTTTTCTTGTAATTCATTTTTCAAATCCATCTGATTCCGGTGCAATTCCAATTTATCCTGCAATTTTTGTTTTTCCGGTTCATACTTTTTCAGTTCCTCATTGACCTGGTCATCCAGGTTTACCTGAATCTGTTCCCAAATACGGAATGCTTCTCTTTTATAGCGTTGTTTTATATCGGAGCTGACATCATTCGTGTAAATTAATACATAATCCCCATTTACCTTTGCTCCCGGTTTTTGCAGGGAACGAAGCTGCTCCTCGCCATAATCAATGGCCAACTGTTGAATGGCATTCGCAAGCTGTTGATCATAAATGTGAAATTCCTTCAGCAGCTCCGAAAATTTATCCCGGAGTTTCCACTGAATCGACGTTTCCATTGTTTCTTTCAGTGATTGATAAAAGTCATCCAAACGCTTTTCCCGTTCTTCTTGCGTTTTCTTTTTTGATGAAAATATCCCGGCTTTGAAATCCTGTTGCTGCGATTCTAAATAAACCTGAGCCTTATCACGAAGCACCGCCGGCATCAAGTAAGCATTTTTAAGGGTTTTATTCAGCTCTGCCAAAAATGCTTCCTCCACTTTTTGCGGGTAATGCTTAATCGATTCTATTCTCTCTTTAACGGCTTCCAGTCTGGATCCAGCATCCATTTCACCGTCCTCTGATAAATTTTCCGGCAGTTTTTCTTCGTATACATCATGCAGAAACTTTCGATGTGCTTCCATCACCTGTTTGGTGGATCGTTCGATGTTCATTATCGCCTCTTTGTCAGTCATTAAGGCTGTCAGCTTTTCTCTGATATTATTAATCTGATTATGATCAGCAGCGGAATCTATCAACGAAGAATAATAGATTTTTTCCGGGTTAATGTCCCACTGGCTGAACGTTTGGTTAATACTTTCGGTAAAGCTGTCAAACGTAATTTCACGCTCGTCATGTTTATCGATTTGATTGATAATAATATAAAATGGTATTTCGAAATCCTGCACCATTTTAAGAAATTGCAAATTAACTTCAGATTGGACATGATTATAATCCATCACATAAAACAACCGGTCAACAAGATGCAGTGATGATTCGGTCATAAGCCGGTCAGCATCATCTGCTGCATCAATTCCCGGTGTATCCACAATGATACAATCACTAGGTAAAATCGCTTCTTTTGTACTGATATCAATCGCTTTGATACCTGCTTTATCTTTAGCGTATTCCTTAATCATATCGATGTCATATGGCTCTTCATATTCCAATGGTTCATTATCATGAAAATAAACGGTGGCCGTACCATAACCGGACTTAATTTTCACTACGTTTGCACTGGTTGGAATCGGACTCTTCGGCAAAATCTGTTTCCCCAGTAATTCATTGATCATGGATGATTTTCCAGCAGAAAAATGACCAGCAAAACTGATCATGATTTCCTGATTATTGTTTTTTTCGTATACATCTAATAGTTTGGCAGCATTTTCAGTATCACCGTGTTCCAGCATGATCTGATACAGGCTGGTCAAATACTCGTTTGTGATAGATTGCATGGGTACAGTTTGCAACATGATGATAAAATTCCTTCCTAATTAACATTTCCACCTTCCATTATACGATTTTTTAGCCTATATATCCACCGGCTAAAAATTGGGAAGCATTTTTCGCTGGATGCGGATCTGACCGCGATGATTGATTTCATCTTCAAATGTATGAAACCAGATGAAATAATTATTGGACGGGTAGCTGGCCCATTTTCGTTCCACATATAACCAGTCGTCATTCCGCCTCTTAAATTCAGTAAGTGTTCTATTGCGGACTTTATCCAGTTTATCTATGTAGTAGTCCAATGGTTTTCCCTTTATTTCGTGCCGTCCTTTTTCACCAAGGTCTAACCCGGCACCCCATTCCTGAACTTCCGCATCTGTTGGCTCTCGCTCATCAAACGTTTCAATCTGGAAACAAAATTCAACAGCTGCCATATGCGTCAAAAGTGCACCGATTGAATTCGCATTATCTGCATAAAGATAATCCAGTTGTTCTATCGTTAATCCTTTAACCGCCTGTAATGTTGTAGTCCGTGCATAATTCATCATGTGAACCAGGCGACCGATTTGTGGTGTATAGCCTTCCAAGTCCTTAATTTTAAATTCCATCCTATTTACCTTCCCTTTCTGCCAGCATCGTTTCCAATTTCATGACTGTCTTCCAATTCCGCATTGTTGCAGGTGTTTTCAGCTTTTGCAGGTGACGCTGAAGATTGGATTTATGAAGATTCTGACCAAAAAGCAGATAAACTTCCTTGCCATTCAGTTGATATGTATCTAAATTATTCTCATAGGTTCCCAGGCTGTTGACAGCTTGTTCTGAGGGTATTTCTCCAAGAAAGGAAATATGTATGCTTTGTTCATTCGCCAATGGTTTATCAGCATATGGACACAGCTGAATAATATTCGACCACTCTGATCGTGTTCGCAACATAACGGGAATGGCAAACCCGAACCGTTCCTCCAACTTAAATTCCAGCATGTTTTTCAGTGCTTTCACATCCATTTCCGATTCAAAAATAATGTTTCCGCTTTGGATATATGTCTGGACATGCTGCAGACCAATTGATTCCAGAAAACTTCTTAATTCAGCCATTTTCACCTTGTTTTTCTTACCAAGATTGATTGCTCTGAGCAGAGCGACATAGGTTGTCATAACTTCCACCTCCTATCCTTTGTGCATTATGGCCGCAAAATACTTATTGGTATAAAGGTCACCCCTTATGTTTCATCATCTGAATTGGCAATAATAGAAGTGGAAATAAACCGGATCAGATCTCCTCTGCTGATGACACCGATAAGTTTTGAATCATTATCAACTACCGGCACTTTTTTAATATGATGGTTCGAGAAAATATTTAGTACCTTCTCTATCTCGTCCTCAGGATGTACCTTGTACAGATCCTTCTTCCGCATGAAATTTTCAGCAGTATCATTAATACTGGAGTTTATTTTATAACGGAAATCCTCTTTTTCATTAACGAGCACCAGTGAAAACATATCATAGACTGTTCTGCCCCGGGGCTGCAAATAACGGATAATATCACCATCACTCACTGCTCCCATTAAGCGATTATTATCATCAATTACCGGAACACCGCCAATTTTATTTTCGACCAATGTTCTAAGTAATTGTTTGATCGTCGTATCTTTCGTTGCAGTAATGACATCTGTTATCATAAAATCTCTTATTTTCATCAAATTCACCTCACCTATATGAACCAGTCGTGTTAGCATAAATGAACTAATCCAGTGACCGGTATTTTCCACTGTAGAAAATAATTGGATCTCCTTCATTCATGTTCATTTCTGTTACTTCAGCAATAAAAATCATATGGTCGCCTGCTTCAGCAGTTTCTTTTACATGACAGGACAGTGATGCGATTGCTCCATCAATAACTGGGATGCCATCCTGTCTGATAATTGGAATGTCCCTGTCTTTTTCTTTCTGTCTGGCAAAAATCATTGCTAAATCTTGCTGATCCTCTGTTAAAATACTTATCCCGAATTTCCCGGTTTTTTGTAATTTATCATACATTCTTGCCTTTTCATCAATAGATATAGCAATTAATTTGGGGGCCAGTGAAACAGACATAAAAGCATTTACCGTCATCCCCATTGTGTCGTCCTCATAATCAGTGGTTACAATGGTAATACCGGTTGCAAATTTCCCCATTGCATTTCGGAATTCCCTGCTATCCATTAGTTTGTATCCCCCTCCACTCTCTGACTCTAAATTAGGATATCATGTTACCTGAAAATTTAAAATGGATAGGATTCATGTGGTTAGTTAACATAATAATATTATCGTAAATAAATTCCCGATGGTTGATATAGTTTATGCTGATAGTAATATTTTGTTATGAGAAAATCCTTGATATCTGATATCAAGGATTTTCGTTATCTCACATTTACACTGGATAAACACCGTGTTTCCGTTCAGTAAACGTTACATTCTTTTGTTCATAAATCTTGAAGCGGCTAACAAGTTCACCACGCAGCTTATCAGGATCAACGACAGCGTCAACAACCATTTCAGATGCCAGGCGGTAAATATCGATGTTATCTTTGTACTCTTCCTGTTTTTCCTTGATGAATGCCGGGCGTTGTTCTTCCGGTAGTTCCGCAATTTTGTTTGCATATACTGCATTCACAGCTGCTTCCGGTCCCATGACAGCAATTTGTGCAGTCGGTAATGCCAGACAGCAATCCGGTTCAAATGCCGGTCCTGCCATCGCATACAGGCCTGCTCCATATGCTTTTCGTACAACAACGGAGATTTTCGGAACGGTTGCTTCACTCATCGCGGCAAGCATTTTGGCACCGTGCCGGATGATACCCGCACGTTCCACCTTTGTTCCAATCATAAAGCCTGGAATATCCATCAGGAACAGAAGAGGAATATTAAATGCATCACACAGCTGGATAAATTTGGCTGCTTTATCAGCGGAATCGGGGAACAACACACCGCCCTTCATCCGTGGCTGATTGGCAATAATCCCTACTGACTTGCCATTTATTCGGGCAAGTCCGGTAATAAGTTCTGGTGCAAACTTTTTCTTCACTTCACAAAAACTGTCTTCATCAATTAACCGTTTAATCAAATCAAACATGTTAAATGGTGCATTTTGATTTTCCGGGATCAGATCTGTAATGGACTTTTCAAAATTCTTAACTTCCTTTGCATCCATAGCTTGTGGCTTTTGCCGGAAGTTTGCCGGAAAATAACTTACGTATTTCTTCGTGTATTCAATGGCATCTTCCTCAGATTTGACGAGCACATCACCACATCCGGAAACAGAACAGTGCATTTTTGCACCGCCCATTTCTTCAAGGCTTACTTTTTCGCCGATAACTTTTTCAGCCATCCGTGGGGAACCTAAGTACATCGATGCATTGCCATCGACCATGATGACAATGTCACAAAACGCCGGAATATATGCACCGCCGGCAGCAGATGGTCCAAATAACAGACAAACTTGCGGCACCCGGCCGGACAGTTTTATCTGATTGTGGAAAATACGTCCTGCACCACGGCGGCCAGGAAACATTTCAATCTGATCGGTAATCCGTGCGCCGGCTGAATCCACCAGATAAAGCATCGGAATTTCCAATTTTTCAGCAGTTTCCTGAATGCGGAGAATTTTTTCAACCGTCCGTTTCCCCCAGGATCCTGCTTTAACAGTGGAGTCGTTCGCCATCACACATACGGATTGACCACCAACCTTTCCAATCCCGGTGACAACACCATCGGACGGCAATGAACCATCCATGCAATTGGCGAAAAATGCATCTTCCAAATTAATTCCATCGTCAAATAATAATTCCAGTCGTTTACGGACGAACAGCTTTCCTTTTTCTTCGTTTTTCTGGTGGTATTTTTCTTTCCCGCCGCTTTCAATTTTTTTAATTCTGCTTTGTAGTTCTTCCAAGTATGACATATCGTGCCCTCCTGCTTCTATTTACCTTGATAAACAGGCTTCCGTTTTTCTTTAAACGCCTGCAATCCCTCGATCCGGTCTTCTGTTGGAATTGTTTCTTTATAGCACAAATGTTCAATGGCAAGACCTGTTGTAATATCTGCCTGCAGTCCCTGGTTAATGGCTGTTTTTGCCTGGCGTAATGCAACCGGGCCGTTTTTCGCAATCATTGTTGCTGCTTCCCTTGCTTCATCAAGCAGATTATCAACTGATACAATCTGTTCGACGAGACCAAGTTCCAGTGCTTCATCAGCAGTCACCGGTTTTGCAGTAAAGATTAGTTTTTTAGCCTTGCCAGGTCCAATCAGGCGGGTCAGTCGCTGTGTCCCGCCTGCACCCGGAATAATTGCCAGGGACGTTTCGGTCAGTCCTGTTTTAACATGATCCGCAGCAATCCGAATATCACAGCCCAAAGCAAGTTCCAGCCCACCGCCAAATGCAGCCCCATTTAGTGCTGCAATTACCGGCATCTTCATATTTTCAACATTTTTAACCGTTTCGCCGATATAGGAAACGGCCTCAATCACCTGTTTCTCAGACATTCCCTTTCGTTCTTTCAGGTCAGCGCCGGCACAAAATGCTTTCTCACCGGATCCGGTAATGACCGTGCATCGGATTGAATTGTCATTATTAATCGATTGAATGTGCTCATTCAACGCATCCAGCAATTTCTTTGACATGGCGTTCATGGCTTCCGGTCTATTAAGCGTCAATACAGCTATGTTTTCTCTTTTTTGATATTCCACTGGATTTGCCACTATTATTCTCCTTTGCTACCATGTGTGATTGATTATTTTCATTTTATTCGATTACCGCAATAACATCGCCTTCATTAACAAAATCACCCTCAGCAACTTTCAACTCTTTCACTGTTCCGTCTTCTTCAGCCGGGATCGGAATTTCCATTTTCATCGATTCCAGAATAACAATATCCTGATCCTCTTCTACCTGTTCGCCTGCGCTAACTGCAATTTTCCATACGCTTCCTGCCATTGATGCTTTTACTTCAGTCATGATTAAATTCCTCCTATTTTGCTTTAAGTTGTGGTAAATAATAGTCATCAACAAATGCTGTTGTCGTATTGCCTTTTTTAAATTCATCATTGTCAATTATATCAATCAGCATTGGTATATTTGTTTTAATGCCCTCGACCTTATACGTCATCAGTGCTTGTTTCATCCGGGATATCGCTTCATCCCTATTATCACCTTTAATAATTAACTTGCCAATCATTGGATCATAGAATGGGGTTACATCATAATTGCCAGTAACCGCCGCCTCATTACGGACGTACTCACCATCCGGCAGATGAAATTCGTCAATATGCCCTGGTGACGGGAAAAATGTTTTCGGATCTTCCGCATAAATCCTAACTTCAATTGCATGGCCATCAATCGTCAGGTCGTTCTGCTGCAATTGCAGTTCTTTTCCATCGGCAATTTCAAGCTGCTTTTCCACGATATCCAGTCCAGTAATTTCCTCCGTAATCGGATGTTCCACCTGGATGCGTGTATTCATTTCCAGGAAGTAAAAGTTTTCCTTTTCATCCACCAGAAATTCAATTGTCCCCGCATTGGTATAGCCTAAGGATTTTGCTGCTTTTACTGCGGCATTCCCCATTTTCTGACGCGTTTCCTCAGAAATAAACGGAGAAGGTGCTTCTTCCACCACTTTTTGATTACGGCGCTGGATCGAACATTCCCGTTCAAAAAGATGTACAGCATTTCCATGACTGTCCGCCAACAGTTGAATTTCGATATGACGGGCATTTTCCAGTTTCTTCTCCATAAACATGGCCCCATCACCGAAAAATGTTTTGGCACGTTTTGAATTGCTCTCAAACGCCTTCATCAGTTCGTCATCGGAGCGGACAACCTGCATACCAATTCCGCCGCCGCCAGCAGACGCCTTCAACATTACCGGATACCCAATCTCTTTGGCAATCTCAATTGCTTCATCAGCTGAAGCAACTGCACCTTCAGTCCCGGGTACAACCGGCACCCCAGCTTTCTGCATCGCCTTTCGCGCCTCGATTTTACTTCCCATTTTTTCCATAACCGTTTTGGACGGCCCGATAAATATGATATCATTTTGCTCGCACTTATCAGAGAACTGTCCACTTTCACTCAGGAAGCCATAACCTGGATGGATCGCATCCACTCCCGCTTCTTTGGCGATCGAAACAATCTTATCCACGTTCAGATAGCTCTCATTGACACGTGGTGGACCAATCAGAAAACTTTCATCAGCCATTTCCACAAACGGTGCTTTTTGATCTGCTTCAGAATAGACAGCCACGGTCTTGATATCAAGTTTCTTACATGTACGGATAACACGTGCGGCTATTTCTCCTCGGTTTGCAATCAATACTTTTTTTATCATCGACTCGCTCCCCATTATGAAATTTGCTCTTTTGCATATTCTCTCAGTTTATACTTCTGAATCTTTCCGCTTGCGGTCATCGGATATTCATCAACGAAGGAAATATACTTTGGAATTTTATGATAAGATATATTTCCTTTGCAAAATTCCCTGATGTCCTCTTCGGTCGTCCCGGAATTATCTTTTAATATAATCCAGGCCATCAATTCTTCCCCGTATTTTTTATCCGGAACACCGATAACCTGAACATCCATCACGTCAGGGTACTGATACAAAAACTCTTCAATCTCCCTTGGATAAACATTTTCACCGCCGCGGATAATCATATCTTTCATCCGGCCGGTGATGGAGAAGTAACCATTTTCATCCATAACAGCCAAATCACCTGTGTGCAGCCATCCATCACTGTCGATTGCCTGAATGGTCGCTTCCTCGTTATTGTAATACCCTTTCATAACGTGATATCCACGGGTGTACAACTCACCCGGTACGCCCTGTTCTTGTTCATCATCGGTTCCGGGTACAACAATTTTTACTTCCACATTCGGATGCACCTGTCCGACTGTACTCGCTTTTAATTCAGCCGGATCATCGGTTCTTGTCTGGAGGAACACCGGTGATGATTCCGTTTGACCATATGCAATCGTAATTTCGGATGCACCCATTTTATTCATTACATCATTCATGACCTCGATCGGACAAGTAGATCCTGCCATAATACCGGTACGTAAATGGGAAAAATCATACCTGTCAAAGTTTGGATGATTCAATTCAGCAATAAACATTGTCGGTACACCATGAAGTGCTGTGCATTTTTCATCTGATACAGCTTTCATGACTCTTTCAGCCTCAAATTGTTCCACAATAACCATTGTTGTTCCCTTTGAAACCGCTGCAAGCACACCGAGTACACAGCCGAAACAGTGAAAAAACGGTACTGGTATACATAGCCGGTCTTCATTTGTCAGTTTCATGCAATCTGCAATCTGATTCCCATTATTTACGATGTTATGATGAGTCAGCATGACACCTTTCGGAAATCCGGTTGTACCTGATGTATACTGCATATTAATAACCTCATGGAAGCCGAGTGACTTTTTCTGTTCATCCAGGTCCCCGTCTGACACCTTGTCAGCCATTTCCATTACCTCATTCCAGGTGTACGCGTTTGGATAACTGTCATCACTGAGCACGATAATATTTTTTAAGAATGGTAATTTGTCAGATTGAAAGTTTCCTTTTTCAGCTGTTTCAAACTCGGGACAAACCTTTTTCAGCACATCAATATATGATGTTCCTTTATAGGACTCGGCCATAATCAATGTTGTTGATTCGGATTGCTTTAATAGATACTCCAATTCCTTTGCCTGATAGCTGGTGTTTACGGTAACAAGAACTGCCCCCATTTTTCCTGTTGCAAACTGCGAGGTCAGCCATTCCGGTTTATTGTCTGACCAGATGGCAACATTCTCGCCTTTTTCAATCCCCAGTGCCATAAATCCTTTCGCTGCCTGATCAGCCATCTCATTAAATTCTTTATAAGTTTTCCGCAAGTTCAATTCCGGATAAATAACCGCTTCCTGATCCGGGTATAACGCTGCCTGTTTCTCCAGGATTCCGCCTACTGTTACATCTATTAAAGACATGAACTCCCTCCCTTATTAAAATTGTCAGCAACCTAATTGTCTGGCAATAACCATCCGCTGCACCTCGGATGTACCTTCTCCAATTTCCAGCAGTTTCGCATCACGCAAGTATCGTTCGACTTCATATTCACGCATATACCCATAACCACCATGAATTTGAATTGCCTGGTTGGCAGCACGAAATGCCGTTTCCGTAGCATATAATTTTGCGTATGCTGCTTCTTTAGAGAATGGCTTTTCGTTGTCTTTCAGCCATGCAGCTTTATAAACGATGTTTCTGGCAAGCTCAACTTCCATCGCCATGTCCGCCAGCTTAAATTGGATCGCCTGGAAATCAGAGATTGGCTTACCGAATTGCTTCCGCTCTTTCGCATAGCTCAATGCCCGATCAAGGGATCCCTGGGCAATTCCCAGACCAATAGCAGCTATCGAAATTCGTCCGCCATCCAGGGTATACAAAAACTGGCTGAATCCTTTATTCGGATCGCCCAGCAGGTTTGCTTTTGGAACACGGACATTATCAAGGACAATTTCTGCTGTGTCCGAACCGCGTACACCCATTTTGTCATAATTACTTGTAATAGTGACTCCTTCCGTATCAGTCGGTACGATGATAGCAGAAATAATATTTTTGCCGCGGTCGTTTTTGCCTGTTACAGCTGTAACGATAATCGTTTTCGCATAACTCGCATTGGTGATAAAACACTTTTCACCATTTATGACATAATCATCGCCATCTTCAACCGCTGTTGTTTTTGTTCCACCGGCATCAGACCCTGCATTTGGTTCAGTCAGACCGAATGCACCCAATGCTTTTCCTTCTGCCATCGGAGTGAGAAATTTACGTTTCTGCTCCTCCGTCCCAAAGTAATAAATCGGACTTGATCCAAGTGACACAGCTGCCGCAAAACTAAGCCCAGTACTTCCGCAAACTCTGCCGACTTCTTCAACTGCGATGGCATATGAAACGGTATCCCCGCCGGAGCCGCCATATTCTTCAGAAAAAGGAATTCCCAATAATCCCAATTCACCCATTTGTTCAAATGTCTCAACCGGAAACCTTGCTTCTTTGTCGATTTCAATTGCTTTGGGCTGGATCACATTTTGAGCAAAGTCCTGCACCATACTTCTGATCATTGCCTGTTCTTTTGTTAATTCAAAATTCATCTCAAACCTCCTCGAAGTTTATGCATTTAAGACCGACTGGTTGGTCTGTATGCGTCATTAAAAAAGAAAGCGATTTCCTTTAGTCAGGTAAAAAACTTTCCCTTGCTTTATTTTGGTATGTATTTGTTTCCAGAATCGCACGCAATATGAAATCAACAAATATATTGCCAATTTCATCGATTGATTTAGGTCCTGACCGCTTATACCATTTGTACGTCCAGTTTACCATACCGAGAATCGCCATTCCTGTAATATCTGCGGGTATATCACGGCGAAAATCGCCACTTTCCTTGCCCTCATGGATTGTCTGAATAATAATCTGTTTAAAGTGATCGCGCTTTTTCTTAATCATTGATTCATATTCCGGTTTTAAGTAAATGTTCTCCTGGTAAAACACGGAAATATGTGCCTTGTACAGATCAAATACTTTAACGAAATCTTTTACAATCGCTTCCAGTTTTTGTGTTGGCGAGTCATAGGCTCCGTCTGCAATCATCGCCTTATCCAATACATACGTAATAAACGTGTCGTGAATGACAAACAACAATTCGTCCTTTGATGTGAAATGATGATAAAATCCGCCTTTGGAAGTACCGACTTTTTGTACGATTTGGTTTACTGAAACGCCATGAAAACCATCTTTTTCAAATAAAAATAGTGCTTCCTGAATAATTCTATTTCGCAGATCCGCCATGAGCCCTCCTTTCAACAACCTAATCTTAATCTACCATATTTTTCAGATTATATAAAGCGTTTTCACAAAAATAAAATCATGCCTGGATAGTAAAGAAAACCTTTTTTGGCGAATTCAGCTGCTTTTCCTACGAATTCACCGTAAATTCGGGACTTTTTAATTTTTTTGGTGAATCATATATTAATTCGACATTTACCTTTAACTGAACCCATTTAACCTTCTCATAGCCCGGCCGACTGCTGAAAATATCTTCCTGATAAATCGTTAAAGTAGATGGAAGCATGCTATAATACAGTTAAAAAAATGGAGTGAAAGGAGCAAATTCTCATGAAAATCATTGTCATATCAGACACCCATATTCCAAAAAAAGGACCAAAACTGCCCTCCCGTCTCATGAAGGAGTTGGAAGCAGCCAAACTCATCATTCACGCCGGCGACTGGAGTTCGATGGAAGTGTATGACATGCTTCAACAGTATGCACCTGTAAAAGGGGTTTACGGCAATATTGAAAACGAAGAGATTCTGGATAAATTCTCCTCCAAAGAACTCCTGATAATTAACGGATTTCGAATTGGGATTGTCCATGGTCACGGTGAAAAAAAGACAACGGAAAGACGGGCTTTCGATGCATTCCTTGATGACGATGTGGATGCCATTATTTTTGGACACTCCCATATTCCGCTGCTCCGTTATTTCAAAAAAGTTTTGCTGTTGAACCCTGGCTCCCCAACTGATAAGCGTACACAACCTTATTACTCATTTGTGACACTTCGTATTGATGATGAAATAAATGCTGAATTTACTTTCTTTTAGTTGAATAATTCATCACGGAGTTTTTATGGATGTGTATGTCAGGCTGGTATATTTTTTATCAAAATTATAACAATAAGAGAACGGCACAATAATTAAAGTGGAGGTTCAACATGGAGTTTGCAGTTTTTTTCCTGGCATCATGGTTGATTACAGCCATATTTGTCATCATGCCAAAAAAACTTTCCATTATCGAGAATACAATAACATTCTTATTGTTATTAATTATAACCATTAATATATCGTGGATTATAATTGAAGAATTGAAGCTAATCAAACAAACTCAAGAGGGCATTAAGTATGTGGTGTATTTATTAAATAGAAGTGTTATCATTCCAATGACGTTAATTACACAATTAAATGTCCTTCATCAATCAAATTCCGTTGCAAGATTCATACTGACAACCGCTGTATCGTTGATTTTCTTGCTTGGATTAAGGGCGCTTTCTGTCTATTTTGATATTATCGGTTACCTCAAATGGAATTTTGGCTACGATATCCTTTACTTTATTATCCTGCATCTGATTGCATATTACGCGCATCAATTATTTCGGAGATTGACCCGGAGCGAGGTGGAGGTATCATGACGTTGTGGGGGTACTTTGATAAAAATGAAATTTACATTTTAATCGCGCTTGTTATCCTCTATGTCATTTTCTTTCTGCTTCCCAAACGGTTTACCCGGGATGTGACATTGCTGTTTTTAATTTGGGGATTTGCTGTTTCAACACTGTTTGATTTTACAATTGGAGGAGGCTTAATTGATCTTTATAAGACGAATGATTTAAACGGCTATGAATTATTTGACTTGCTTACCTATGTCATGTTTGCTCCGATTAGCTATTTCTTTATTTATGTATATGATGTTTTAGGTATTAACAAAAAGGGCTTTATTTGGTATATCCTGATATGGACAGTTATGGGATTAGGAGCAGAGTGGATTTCGACAATGATGGGCGTTACAAAACATCAAAATGGCTATCAATTGCACTACTCTGTTGCTGTATTTCTCATTGTTCTTACTACAACAGCGCTTTTTTATGAGTCGGTGAAATCAAGGCATGAAACACGATCATTTAGTAATTAACCGTAGCTTGTACTGATGCAGATAAGAAAGTTTAAAATTTCTTATCTGCCAAAAAATATTCCCGCACCACCTAACGTGATACGGGAAATGGGTAAGTACATCCGTTCAGTCCTGTATATCCTCAAAGACCTTATCATAAACAGCTTCTTTCCAGACTTCCGTTACTTCACCATGGTTATCACTGTCAATTACGAATGATCCATTGCTGTATCGGTCACTTGCCGATAAGTTCAGCGGGTAGATACTGTGTGTTTCACCGTTGGCTGTTTTAAAGCAAATGGTGTCCTGATCATTAACTGCAAACAACCCTTTTATTCGGTGCGGCTTGCTTTTTAATTCCCGCAGCATCAACAAACCGCGATTGGCACGGCTCGCCTTCTCAAATTCACTCAATTTCATGCGTTTACATGCGCCACGCTGGGTAACAACAACCAGCGATGGTTCCGTTAAATCATCAAAAACTTGTCCGCTGACAACTTGCTCTCCTGCTTTTAGCTTAATTGCCTTTACTCCTGCTGCACGCTGACCGACAACGGAAATTTCCGACTCGTGATACCAGAGACCATAACCCTTGTCCGATGCGACAAATACGTCTGAATGCCCGTTTGTCTGCAACACATTAACTACCTCATCATCACCTTTTAAGTTCAGTGCAATAAGTGCTTTTGAATAACGCTGTGCATCGTAAAGTTTCAGCTCGCTGCGTTTTACCAGACCGTTTCTGGTAAAGAAAATTAGATAACTGTCTTCCTGGAATTCCCGGACCGGAATACATTGAACAATCCGTTCATCCTTATCAATCGAGACAATATTCGATATGTGCTGTCCAAGATCTTTCCACTTGATGTCAGGCAGCTCGTGGACAGGAATAAATATATATTTACCTTTCGTTGTGAAGAGGAGCAGTTTATCTGTTGTGTTTAACTCCAACAAACCAATCATGTGATCTTCATCTTTCATGGCGAAATCTTCACCGTTCGAAGCACCATACGAACGGATGCTGGTCCGTTTTACATAGCCGCTTCTGGTCACGGAAACGAGTACATCCTCACTGGCAACGGTTACTTCAATGTTAAAGGTTAATTCTTCAATTTGTTCTTCAATTTTAGTTTTTCGACTGTCGGAAAAGCTTTTCTTGATTTGTCTTAGATCCTTTTTAATAGCCTGGTAAAGCTTTTTCTCACTGCCGAGCAGCTCCTCATATTCTGCGATCGCTTTACGGAGCTCTTCCGCTTCTTTTTCAAGCGATGTTATATCCGTATTTGTCAATCTGTACAACTGGAGCATTACGATTGCTTCAGCCTGTGCTTCCGTGAAATCATATTTTGCGATAATCCGTTTCTTTGCATCACCTTTGTCTTTAGACGCACGAATGGTAGCAATAAGTTCGTCCAAAACGGATATTGCTTTAATCAGCCCTTCGAGTATATGTGAGCGGTCATTTGCCTTTTTTAAATCGTACTGTATTTGTCTGGTCATGACTTCTTTTTGATGGTCGATGTATGCGTCAAGAATTTGCGGAAGTGACAGCACTTTAGGTGTCTTATTCTGAATGGCCACCATATTAAAATGGTACGTTACCTGCAGATCCGTATTTTTATACAGATAGTTCAGCACGCCTTGGCTGTTCGCATCTTTTTTCAGCTCCACCACGACCCGAAGGCCAGTCCGGTCTGTTTCATCACGAACCTCTAAAATACCTTCCACTTTTCGGTCGATGCGAAGTTCATCCATTTTCTTGACCATGTTAGCTTTATTGACCTCATAAGGAATTTCATCAATCACAATTTGCTGTCTGCCGCTGCGCAGATCTTCCACCTTTGCTTTTCCGCGGACAACAATCTTGCCTCTTCCGGTTTCATATGCTTTTCTAATTCCATCTACACCTTGTATAATGCCGCCTGTCGGAAAGTCAGGGCCTTTCATAACCTGAAGCAGTTCATCCACTGAAGCGGAAGGCTTGTCAATTTTTTTAATAACTGCATCGATCACCTCTGCCAGATTATGCGGCGGAATATCTGTTGCATACCCTGCAGAAATTCCGGTCGAACCGTTTACCAGGAGATTCGGAAATTTTGCAGGCAGTACAACCGGTTCTGAAATCGTATCATCAAAATTCGGTATAAAATCAACGGTTTCTTTTCCGATATCACGCAGCAGTTCTGATGAGATTTTGGAGAGTCTTGCTTCCGTGTACCGCATTGCAGCAGGTGGGTCTCCATCAATGCTTCCGTTGTTGCCATGCATTTCAACCAGTGCATTTCTGATTTTCCATTCCTGGCTTAATCGTACCATCGCATCATAAACAGATGTATCTCCATGCGGGTGGTAGTTACCAATTACAGTACCCACTGTTTTTGCTGCCTTTCGGAAGTTTTTATCATACGTATTTTTTTCCTCGTGCATGGCATAGAGAATCCTGCGCTGAACAGGTTTTAATCCGTCTCTGGCATCAGGCAATGCACGATCCTGGATAATATATTTACTGTACCTGCCAAATCTGTCTCCCATTACTTCTTCCAGTGGTAAGTCCAGATAGCTTTCCGACTGTGCCAAACAAATTCCCCCTTAAATCCTGCCTGCATTTACGTGTGAATTTTATCATTTTCCAATATATTTGCATTCTCTTCCATACCAAATTGGACATGGCCTTCAATCCATTTCCGTCGAGGTTCAACCTTGTCACCCATTAACGTTGTAACACGTCTCTCAGCCCGGGCAAGGTCTTCGATTGTTACCCGGATCAGTGTTCTTGTTTCAGGATTCATCGTTGTTTCCCACAGCTGATCCGCATTCATTTCACCAAGACCTTTATACCGCTGAATAATATAGCCATTTTTAAACTCATTGATAGCTTTTTTCATTTCCTCATCATCCCAGGCATATACCACTTTCTCATTTTTACCTTTGCCCTTAGATATTTTATAAAGAGGTGGCAGCGCAATGTATATCTTGCCTTGTTCAACTAAGGACCGCATGTAACGGTAGAAAAATGTAAGCAGTAAAACCTGAATATGTGCACCATCCGTATCCGCATCGGTCATAATAATAATCTTATCATATTGGACATCTTCCAGATCAAAATCACCACCGACGCCAGCCCCAACTGTATGAATAATAGTTGAAATTTCTTCGTTTTTAAAAATATCCTGTATTTTAGCTTTTTCCGTATTGATTACTTTTCCTCTGAGTGGTAAGACAGCTTGAAATCTTCTGTCCCTCCCCTGTTTGGCAGAACCGCCGGCAGAATCACCCTCGACCAGATACAGTTCATTTTTCTTTGGATTACGTGATTGCGCAGGCGTCAGTTTCCCGCTCAACAGTGTATCTTTACGTTTCTTCTTTTTACCGGTTCTTGCATCTTCGCGTGCTTTTCTGGCGGCTTCCCGGGCTTCCTTTGCTTTCATCGCTTTCCGAACAAGCACACCGGAAACATCCGGATTTTCCTGCAGAAAGTATGAAAGCTTTTCGGAAACAACCGCATCAACAACCGATCGTGCTTCAGCAGTTCCCAGTTTCCCTTTTGTCTGTCCCTCAAATTGCAGCATTTCTTCTGGAATCCGAACCGATACAACGGCAGTGAACCCTTCGCGAATATCAGTCCCTTCCAGGTTTTTATCTTTATCCTTCAATAGTGCATTTTTTCTGGCGTAATCATTGAACGTTCTGGTGATTGCCGTTCTGGCACCGGATTCATGTGTGCCGCCATCTTTGGTACGTACATGGTTTACAAAGGAAAGCATACTCTCTGCAAATCCGTCATTGAACTGAAATGCAAAATCGACTTCGATTCCCTGTTGCTCACCTTGAAATGATACAACTGGATGCATCGTATCTTTTTCTTCATTTAAATACGCGACAAATGACTCCAGCCCATCATCAAACTGGTACTCTTCTTTCACATCATTCCGCTCGTCCACCAGTTCAATTTTAAGACCTCCCAGCAGGAAGGCAGACTCCCGCAATCTTTCTGACAGTGTTTCAAAATTATATACGGTTGCAGAAAAAATTTGCGGATCCGGTTTAAAATGAATGATGGTGCCTTTCTTCCTAGATGTTCCCATATTTTCAAATGAACCCGCCGGAACTCCGCCATTTTCAAAACGCTGAAAATATTTGTTTCCATCACGGAATGTCGTAATCTCCATCCATTCAGATAATGCATTCACAACCGATGCACCTACACCGTGCAATCCTCCGCTGGTTTTATATCCGCCCTGTCCGAATTTACCACCGGCGTGCAACACAGTGAAAATGACTTCGATTGTCGGTTTGCCGGTACTGTGCATTCCGGTTGGTATACCTCTTCCGGTATCCGTAACCGAAATACTGTTATCCTGATGAATGGTAACTTTAATATGATCGCCATACCCGGCAAGTGCCTCATCGACTGCATTATCAACTATTTCAAATACAAGATGATGCAGTCCGCGCTGGTCGGTGCTGCCGATATACATTCCTGGTCTTTTTCTGACCGCTTCAAGCCCCTCAAGTACCTGAATCGAGTCATCTGTATATTGCAGTGATTTATTGACCATTCATTTTTGACCCCTTTCCTATGTATCTCTGTCATCAATTGACTTTATAATAGAACAAATGTTTGTCATTGTAAAATAATTATACCAAAACATTGATTTTAGTATACTATAAATAATTTCTTCTTGTATAGTTAACAATGGCGGAATGCCTGTTTAGCGGTAGTTTTTGATCCCTGACCTATTCCGGATGCCGCTATCTGCCTGCGTCCAGTTGAACGACCGCAATTCTATTGAAATGCACGTTTTCATATTATATATGCACGATTTTACAGTCAATATGCACGGTTCTCTAGTGGAAATGCACGATTTCAATACGTTTATGACGATTTTTCATTATACGATTTTTGTTTTCCCAGTGCAACCAGTCGAAAAGGGCAAAGCAAGAAGAATGACCAATCCGGCCATTCTTCGAAAAACACTACTACAGTTAATCCTCCCTATCCTAGTCTTCAAGTAATCCATGCTCGACCAAAAAGTTCCGTGCTACTGTTTCAGGTGATTTGTCCTTATAATCAACCTGATAGTTCATTTGCCGCATTTGCTGGTTGGTAATTTTGCCGCCAAGCTGGTTTAGAACATCCCGCAATTCCGGATATTTCTCCAGTGTATCCTGGCGCATCAGCGGTGCACCTTGATACGGTGGAAAAAGGTTTTTCGGATCATCCAATGTTACCAGGTCGAGTTTTATCATGTACGAATCTGTCGCATAGGCATCAATAACATCAACTTCCCCTCTTGACAATGCCTCCTGACGAATTCCCGGTTCCATTGTTTTCACATTCGCAATATCAAGGTTATAGACATCCTGCATTCCGACATAACCATCATACCGGTCCTTAAACTCCAGTGTGAATCCGGCAGTTATCTGATCTTCCACTTTATTTAAATCACCAAGTGTCTCCAGGTTGTGTTTATTTGCAAACTCCTTAGTGGTGGCGACCGCATACGTGTTGTTAAATTGCATTGGCTTCAGCATAACCATGCCGTACTCTTCCTTCATGCCCTTTTTAGCCTGCATGTACACTTCCTGTTTTTGGTTGCTTTTTGCTTCTTCCTCCAGATGTGTCACAATTGCTGTTCCGGTGAATTCAGGATAGATGTCGATACTGCCATTTTTCAGTGCACTGAATACAAAAGCTGTTTTGCCAAGACCTGGTTTTAGTTTCACATCCAAATCAGTCTCTTCTTCAATAAGCAGCTTGTACATATTAATCAAAATTGCCGGTTCAGACCCGAGTTTTCCGCCGATTGTCAGATCTGCCTTGTTTCCTCCTGTAAAAATAAACGGTGAAACCACAATCAGGATTGCAGCCAGCAGCATCGCGATAAACGATTTGAATCCGGCTCGTTTTGAAATTCGTTCAAAACCACGCAAAATATAATCAAGTGCAATCGCCAGTAATGCTGCCGGAATAGCCCCCAGCAATATCAAGTTTAAGTCTGCACCCCGGTCAATCCCAAGCAAAATTAATTCACCGAGACCGCCAGCACCGATTAATGCTGCAATCGTCGTAGTACCGACAATCAACACCATTGATGTGCGGACCCCGGCCATAATAACCGGTAAGGCGATAGGCAATTCAACTTTTGTTAATCGCCTGAATGAGTTCATCCCCATTCCGGTTGCAGCCTCTTTTAAGGCAGGATTCACTTCATTAATACCGGTATATGTATTCCGCAAAATCGGTAAGAGTCCGTATAATGTTAAGGCGATGATTGCTGGTGTCGTTCCTATACCAAAAAACGGAATCAGAAAAGCCAGCACCGCAAGACTCGGAATCGTCTGCATAATGGCAGACAGCCCAATAATTGGTTCTGCCACACGTTTATGTCTAGTCAACACAAGCCCAAGTGGTACTGCAATAAGGATGGCAATAATTAATGAAATCAGTGAAATTTGCAAGTGTTCCCATATGGTTTCAAGGAGGATATCCTGTCTGTTTTGAAATGTTTCAATAAATTCCTTCATTCCTGTATCACTCCATTATCCACCTTGATATTACTCTTGAGGAAATCAACAATATTTTTATACGAGAGGATGCCGACAAGTTTGTTTCCTTTCAATACCGGGAAAACATCCTGACTGCTTTTCTGCAGAATTTCTGTCGCTTTATAAAGTGCTACATCATTTTCTAGGGTTTGCAACGTCTTTTTTGCACCATCATCAATTGCCCCAACATAATTACCTTTTTGATCAGTCACGATATAAAAACCTCGCATGACTGATTGAGCTTTCTGTTCAGTAATCACTCTGTCTCCTGTCTGATCAGCAATTACGTCAATCGCTGTCTGCCAAGGAGATTTCCGCTCACCAATGAAATCCTTAACGAAATCTGTTTTCGGGTTAAGAATCAATTCCTGCGGGGGATCCACTTGAACAATCTGACCTTCCCGCATCAGACATACCTTATCACCCAATGCCATCGCCTCATCCATGTCATGGGTGACGAATACAATGGTCTTTTTGATTTTCCTTTGCAAATCGCGGATATCTGACTGCAGCTGTTCTCTGCTGATCGGATCCAATGCGCTGAAAGGCTCGTCCATCAAAATTATATCCGGATCAGCGGCAAGTGCACGAATAACCCCTATCCGCTGCTGTTCACCACCGGAAAGTTCACTTGGCATCCGACCTTTAAATGTTGCAGGATCCAACCCAACCATATCCAATAATTCCAGACTTCGTTCATGAATCTTTTTACGTTTCCATTTTTTCATTTCAGGTACCACTGCAATATTATCTTCAATCGTCATATGCGGAAATAAAGCAATTTCCTGCAAAACATATCCTATATTCCAACGCAGTTCGTGGATATTATAATCATTTATATTTTTGTCGTTTATGTAAATCGATCCTGCTGTCGGTTCAATTAAACGGTTAATCATTTTCATCGTCGTCGTCTTACCGCAACCGCTGGGACCAATCAGTGTAACCAATTCCCCATCATTCACCGTCAGCGAAAAATCCTTCAGGGCCTCAGTGCCGTCAGGATAAACTTTTTTAACATCTTTAAATTCAATCACCTGTATCACTTCCTTTACAAACATATCCTTAAGTTGGATATTCAACGATTATATATACCCATTTTATAATTCGGAAAAACGTCTTTTCCATATTAAAGGTTCTGTGATGTTGGAGTTCATGATAAAATGAATAGCAGTAAACCATTACAAAATGAAGGTAGGAAACGGAATGGAGTATATTTTATTTGCCATTATAGCGTATCTTTTAGGATCAATACCATTTGGAGTGATTGTAGGTAAAATCGGGTATAATATCGATATCCGGGAACACGGAAGCGGAAATTTGGGAGCGACAAACTCTTTCCGTGTACTTGGCGTAAAAGCGGGAATTATTGTAATTGCAGCGGATATATTAAAAGGAACAGTCGCCACAGTACTCCCTTTATTGTTTGATTCGGATGTATACAGACTCATAATCGGACTGTTCGCGGTAATAGGGCACACCTATCCCCTGTTTGCAAAATTCAAAGGCGGAAAAGCTGTCGCAACATCAGGCGGGATATTGCTGGGGATTAATCCAATATTATTTGTTATTATGGTTGCTACATTCATATTGTCTTTGTATATTTCCAAATATGTCTCACTCTCCTCAATGATAACGGGTGTTGCAGCTGTTATAGTATCAATTATTTTCATGGATATCGGACTGATTATTGTAACTGCAGCTTTAACTATTTTTGTTTTCTACAGACACGCTGACAATATTAAACGCATTAAAAATAAAACGGAACCCAAAATAACGTGGATGTAGCCCGGTAAAAGCCAATAAATTGAATACTGTTTTTTTCTTAAGTATAATTATAAACAGGATGAATAGAAAGGGGTCATGGATATGAACAAAACTAGGACCTTGCCAAAAAAACAGCTACCAAACAAAGCACAACGCCATAAATTATTCGGTTCTGTGGAGCCGGGGCCACGAACAAAACCAAGTGAAAAAAATAAAATGGCCGACCTGCAGAACTCCCAAAATGACTTTCTATTTGACCTTGATGAAGTTGGAATTGCTGACGTGAAACATCCGATTACTGTCACCAGTAATTCAGCTCCAACATCACAGACAACTATCGGTACGTTTAAGTTTTCTTCAAGTATCGGTAAATTGAGCAAAGGTACAAATATGAGTCGTTTTACTGAACAGTTACAAGCATATTACGAAAAGGGTCTTACAATTGATTTTAAAACCCTTAAAGCGTTCACGAAGGATCTCGCTGAACGATTGAACCAAAATGATGCTGAAGTTGAAGTCGGGTTTCCATGGTTTTTCGAGCGGCGGGGACCTTATGCAGACCTTGCCGGAATGAACCACGCAGATGCTTCCATTTCGGTCAAATATGATGTGAATGAAGGTTATACGTTAAATGCATCGTTGTCTGCACTGATTACAACACTTTGTCCTTGTTCAAAAGAAATCAGTGAGTACAGTGCACATAACCAGCGCGGCCATGTGTCGATGAGTATCTCACTGAATGAGGATTTTGATGAAGATGAAGATACTGCAGATTGGAAAGAGATGCTTCTTGAAGCAGCGGAAAGTAATGCGAGTGCGCGAATTCATCCGGTACTGAAGCGGACGGATGAAAAAATGGTAACCGAACAAGCGTATGAAAATCCGCGTTTTGTCGAAGATATCGTTCGTCTCGTCGCGGCTGATTTATACGAAATACCATCAGTGAAAAAGTTTAAAGTCGAGTGTCGTAATGAAGAATCCATTCATATGCATGATGCAATCGCATCGGTGACGTATGATAAACGGCAGGAAGAAATCGAACCAGGGAGATAATTCTGATGAAATATTTATTTATCGGTTTCATTACGTTTTATCGAAAAGCAATCAGTCCGTTAAAACCGCCGACATGCAGATTTTATCCGTCATGTTCGGAATACGGACTGGAGGCATTTAAACGATTTGGGGTTATCAAGGGTGGCTTTTTGACGATTAAACGCATCAGCAAGTGTCATCCATTTCACCCAGGAGGAATTGATATGGTCCCTGAAAAGAATTCAAAACACTGAAACAGATTCCAGCGGAGGTGATTGCTTGAACTTGCACATATCCGAAAACGCAGCAAAATGGTATAAAAAAGAATTGGAAATTGAAGAATCTGCTAATGTACGATTTTTTGTCCGATATGGTTTCGGGGGCATTGTTCCTGGCTTTTCACTTGGGGTTGGCTTTGATGAACCATCTACAATTCATGCCTCACATGAAGCCCTAGGAATCACGTTTTATATTGAGGAAAAAGATGCCTGGTATTTTGACGAAAATAATTTGGCAGTCCAAATGAATAATAAATTAGATGAACCGGAATTTAAATATAAATCATGAAGCGCCAAAAACTGTCGCTTCATGATTTTTTATAAATTAAATTTTTCGATCTGATGCCACATACCTTCGTCAATCAGAATGCGCTTTTGCCTGTCTCCAAAAAGATCAAAGTGCGGATAATTAGGATCTCTGTGAATCCATTGGGGCTGTAAATTATGGGTCACGCCCCATTTGATAAGCTTTTCGATATCGATACAACCAACCTTGGTTACGGAATAACACCCGGGAAAACGCTCATCCATCCAATAATGGGTCAAAAAAGCTATTTCACCACTGCTGACGTCCTTTTTCCACTTCTTTAATTCATTCCTGTCAATTCCAAAGGCCATTACAATTCCTCATCTAAAGCATTGGTATATGCATTATGCCAGTCCGGGAATGATCTTCTTAAGGAGAGCGGGCGAAAGGTATCTTTTTTAACTATAACATGTTTGGTTGTACCACTCACACAAATGTCGTCTTTTTCATTAACGATGTTGTAGCCGTAAACTGTCCTGAGCCCATCATATTCCTCAATCCATGTCTCAACGAAAGCATCCTCACCATAACGTACCGGCTGTTTAAAGGTAATATTAGCATCAACTACCGGCGCCACAACATTCTGCTTTTCCATATCCGCATACCGAAGACCAATACTTTCAATAAATTTAGTGCGGCCAATTTCAAACCAGACCAGATAATTAGCGTGATACACTACGCCCATTTGATCTGTTTCCTGATAACGTACTTCAATTGGTGTCTGTATCTTTTTCAATCCCACTTCCTCCTTGCACTATTGTTCCAATCCCAAGTTTATCACAAAAAGAAAGGGAACGAAGACACTTTGCTCCATACAAAAACCCCAAACCATTTCTCAGGTCCGGGGCCCCATGTTTACTGATCCGCTTCATCCTTCATTTCCTGCCGCATCCCTTTTACTGATTCCTGCCGGCGTTTGTTCTTTGCTTTAATTTGTTCTTTTTCCTGTCCGGATGAAAATTCCATTGTTTCCTCAGCTTCGTCCATATTTTCGAGCGTATCATGAATCATATTTTCGATTTTTTCAGCATTATCACTGCGATCATCAGGTTTTGGTTCATACTTGTCCGGCATAATACATCTCCTTTATCAATTGAATTTCGTCCATTATTTTTTACCGGAATACCAATATTATGTATGTAAAATTACTGCATTGCATCAACACACCGAATACGTTGATATCGTACAATGTTTTTTGCCAAAATAAAATGCCTGTCCATTATTGGACAAGCACTTTATTCTGCAGATTTTTTATCAGACAATTGATGTTTTCTTTCAAAAGAATCTTCAATTGCTTCGATTTGTGCACGGTCTTTTAAAATCTGTTTCCTGTTTTCCTGTACAAGCTCATCGAATGTATAACGTTTCTTTAAGGAAATAGTAATCCACTCCTTTTTGGCAGTTTAAAAAGTTAAAATACTTTCTTACTGCATAAGTGTAACTAAAGCTTTCGTCAGGATTGACATAAGCCAAGTTTTCTAAGATTAGTATTACCATTTCCAGCCAATTATATAATTTATTTAGTCTTTTGCAGCATTTTTACCATTTCTTCATATGTCATTGGACCGCGTTTTTGTTCTATAACATTTCCATCTCGTCCAATCAAATACGTTGTAGGAACTACGGTAACATCGTACATACCCTGCACTTCTGAATTCTTATCCAGTGGAACCGGATATGTGTACCCGTATTGATCAATATATTTACGTACTTTACCCACACCGATCTCACTACCAGTCAGGTTAACCGCGATAACTTCAACTTTTCCCTTATATTTGTCATAGAACTTTTGCATATCCGGCATCTCTTTTTTACAAGGCCCGCACCATGAAGCCCAGAAATTTAAAAAAACAGGTTTTCCGCGTAAATCCGTTAAGCGGAATGTATCGCCGGACAATGTCTGAAGTGAAAAATCCGGCGCAGTCTCTCCGACTTCAATACCATTTTGATTAGGGGCAACGATGCCGGCACCATCGGAGTCGCTTGAACTGCTTGTCTTATCGTTCTTTTCATTCATAAAACCAGCAACCATAAAGCCAGCCAACGCGAGCAAAATGACCAGACCGAATATATTTCGTTTCTTCATGACATCATTCCCCTCCTAACATTCAATAACTATTATGTATGGTATGTCTATTTTATCTATATGTAAAGCATTCAGGATTATTATTCATAAATACGTCAAAAAACCAGCACACCCTTTCAATGGTGTACTGGTTTATAATAAAATTCTTATTGCAATTTGTTACGCAATACCATCTGTAGAATACCGCCATGACGATAGTAATCAATTTCAACATCACTGTCAAAACGAGCAATAACATGAAATTCGGTCTTCTTACCGTCTTCATCAACAGCCGTAACTTTGACACGGTCATGCGGCTTAACATTTTCATCGATTTCCACATCAAATGATTCTTTTCCAGTTAAGCCAAGCTTATCAGCGCTGTCTCCATCTTCGAACTGCAATGGAAGAACACCCATCATAACCAGATTTGAGCGATGAATACGTTCAAAGCTTTCGGCGATAACTGTCTTAATTCCAAGCAGGATGGTGCCTTTTGCCGCCCAGTCACGGGAGGAGCCCATACCGTAATCTTTACCACCGATTACCATAAGGCCAGTGCCATCTTCCTGATATTTCATAGCAGCATCATAAATTGGCATTACTTCTTCAGTTGGCCAATACGTTGTATAGCCGCCTTCTTTACCTTGTGCTAACAAGTTACGGATACGGATATTAGCAAATGTACCACGCATCATTACCTCGTGATTTCCGCGACGGGAACCATACGAGTTAAAGTTTCTTGGTGACACACCTTTTTCCTGCAAATACTGTCCTGCCGGCATATCCTTAGCAATCGCGCCTGCTGGTGAAATATGGTCCGTTGTTACGGAATCCCCAAACTTACCAACGACACGCAAATCATTCAACGGATTGACTTTACCGGCTTCTTTTGACAGCCCTTCGAAAAATGGAGGGTTTTGAATATACGTTGATTCACTGTCCCATTCAAATAACGGCTCATCCGTTGTTTGGATTTCATTCCATTTTTCATTGGAGTCGAATACACTCTTGTATTCTTTCCTGAAGATATCAGGATTAACAGTGCTCTGAACTGCTTCTTTAATTTCAGCCATTGAAGGCCAGATATCGTTCAGGTAAACAGGTTCACCATCTGCATCATAACCTAATGCATCAGTTGTTAAATTGACATCCACATTACCTGCCAGTGCGTATGCAACTACCAATGGAGGTGAAGCAAGATAGTTTGCCTTAACAAGCGGGTGAATACGTCCTTCAAAGTTACGGTTACCTGAAAGAACAGATGATACAGTCAAATCCTCTTTGGAAATAGCTTTCTCAATTTCCTCACGCAATGGACCGGAGTTACCGATACATGTTGTACAGCCATATCCGACAAGATTAAAGCCAAGATTATCGAGATAATCCATCAGACCAGAATCTTCGAGATATCGTGTAACAACTTTCGAACCCGGTGCCAATGAAGTTTTGACATATCCCGGTACTTGCAGACCTTTTTCGACTGCATTTTTAGCAAGCAAGCCAGCTCCAAGCATTACATACGGGTTTGATGTATTCGTACATGATGTAATTGCTGCAATCGCAATCGCACCTGTTTTCATAACCGATTTGTCACCGTTTGGATGCTCAACAACTGCCTCTTTATCAAACTCTGATTTATCAAGTCCAAGTCCCTGGTTACCAGATGGTGCCGTAACAGCTTTATTGAACTCTTCTTTCATGTTTGATAAAGCAATCAAATCCTGTGGACGTTTCGGACCAGACAGGTTTGGTTCCAGTTCGGATAAATTAATCTCAACAAGATCTGTGTATTCAGGATCTGGCTGATCAGGTGAATACCATAGATTGTTAGCTTTACAATACTTTTCTACTAATTCAATTTGTTCGTCGCTGCGTCCGGTCAGACTAAGATAGTTCAGTGATTCATCATCAACCGGGAAGAAACCGCACGTTGCACCATATTCAGGCGCCATGTTGGAAATCGTTGCACGGTCAGCAAGCGGCATATCCTTCAGTCCAGGACCGAAATACTCCACAAACTTGCCAACTACTTTTTTCTCACGTAAAACCTGGGTAACTTTCAGCGCCAGGTCTGTTGCTGTAGTGCCTTGTGGAAAACTTCCAGTGAACTTAACACCGATAACTTCCGGCGCTGGGAAATAAGAAGGCTGACCAAGCATACCGGCTTCAGCTTCAATACCGCCTACACCCCAGCCAAGTACGCCCAAACCATTGATCATGGTCGTATGGGAGTCTGTACCGAATAATGTATCAGGGAATGCATCATATGTTCCATCTTCATTTTCCAAACCATGAACAACATTGGCAATGTACTCCAAGTTTACCTGGTGTACAATACCGGTTGCCGGTGGAACGGCACGATAGTTTTCAAATGCTTTTTGAGCCCAGTGAAGAAACTCATACCGTTCAGCATTCCGTTCAAACTCAAGTTCCATATTTGCTTTTAATGCATTTGGCGTACCATATTCATCAACCTGTACGGAGTGGTCAATAACCAGGTCAACAGGCACTTCAGGATTGATTTTATCGGGTTCGCCACCCATATCAACCATTGCTTTCCGTAATGAAGCAAGATCTACTACTGCAGGTACACCGGTAAAATCCTGTAAAATGATTCGGGATGGTTTGAAAGGCACATCCACGTTTCCGCCACTATCTGTTCCCCATTGGGATAACCCTTCAATATGTTCATCCTTAATTACATGACCATCACGCTGACGGACAAGTGATTCCAAAAGAACACGAATGGAGAATGGTAAGCGGGAGACTTTTCCAAGTCCAGCATTTTCAAGAGCTTGCAATTCATAATAGTTATACGTTTTACCATTCAATTCAAACTGCTTTTTCGCATCAATACCCATATAAAATGAAACTCCTCTCTTACTGAATGCCGTAAATAACTAATATTTCGACAAACGTTCTACCAGTACATTTTATATGAAAATAGTATAGAAGACAAATGAATATTACGGTTCAGCCTATATTAAATAGTTATATAGACTGATAAATTATAATTATACATTTTATAGATTTCCTGCAATGTTAATTATAGATAAGCAATTTATTTATAGTTCCATGGAAGGCAGTTTAATTCGAAAGGTGCTTCCCTTTGACTCATTCTGCTGTATCTCCAATTCTCCATCATGTTTTTCCAGGATTTGTCGAATAATCATGATACCAAGACCTGTTCCATTTTGTTTCGTCGTGAAAAACGGTTCGCCAAGTTTATGTATTAATTCTTCCGGTACTCCAACTCCCTGGTCAATTACCTCCACCGCTAATTGCTCATCTTGAACTGCAGCATGAATATGAATTTTTCCTGGTTCCTCCATTGCCTCAATCGCATTTTTAACGAGGTTAATCAATACCTGTTTAATCTGGGACCGATCACAAAAAACGGAATAATCATCGGGGATGCTGCATGCAACTTCAATATTTTTTAATCCGGCTTGCGGCTTAAGCAATGTAATCACATCTTCCACCATACTTACTACTGATTCAACACGCTTATTATCCGTAAGCGGCTTCGATATAAACAGTAGTTCCGATGTTATGGTTTCCATTTTCTCAATTTCATCAATCATTATTTTATAGTATTCCTCTTTCCGGTTCACACCAGCTTGAATCAACTGTAAAAAACCTTTCAAAGATGTCAGCGGATTACGGATTTCATGTGCTATTCCGGCAGCAAGCTGCCCAGCGACAGACATCTTTTCCGAACGGACCATCATTTCTTCGGCTTCTTTTTTATCCGTAATATCTTTAACAATAGAGACAAAAAACAGTTTCCCGAACTTATCCTGAACCCGTGATATGATATGTTCCGTCCAAATATATTTACCACTCCAGTTACGAATGTGAATATTGAATGGTTTTCCATTTTCTTCTTCTAAATTGTTCATATTTTTCTTCAAATACTCCATATCATCACGAGCAATATATTCATACCAATCAGAACCCAGCAATTCATCAGGTTTATACCCTAATAATTGTTCCACAGACTGGGATACAAAAATCAGTTTACCGTTCTCTTCGCATACAGTTACAATGTCATTACTGTTTTCATCAATCCATTTAAGCAGTGTTTTTGGCAGGGAAGCCAACCCGGGGAAAAACTCCTCAACCTGTGAACAATGTGAAATTTTGGAGTGTTCCGTATTCGTGTTACCGTAATTACTGTTTCTGCTTTCCATCACTTTCCCTCCCAGGTACCGCATTTATTACGAATCAATCCAACTATCCAACCATGTAACTGATTTAAAAAATTATGATATGTAAGCCTTGTATGTATCATGACGCCCTATTATAATTATATTAAGCAATAGTAAAAAAATGACTAAAATCTACAAAATTATTCAAACGTTTATTTTATACAAGCAAGTAATCTTAATTTTACTATAATTATACATAAAAATAAATGATTCATGTGGAATAATTTGCCTTAAAAAAGTACATGTGTTTAATTTACAGGAATCGAGTGATGAATTATGTCAGCAATTGGGGATTACATGATAGTTATGTGGGGTTTTTTGCTGATTACCCTAATGGGAATCGGCGGATTTTTTATGTTTCGGAAATTTTTGAAAAAGTTGCCAAAAGAGGATGGCAAATCAAAAATGGACTGGGAAGAATTTTACATGGAAAAGACAAGACATATGTGGCGTAAACCGGAAAAAGAACTTCTGGAGGATTTGGTTACACCTGTTCCGGAACTGTTCAGGGATATTGCCAGACAAAAAATCGCCAGTAAAATTGGAGAAGTTGCACTGCAAAAAAAACGAAAAGTTATTACACAGGATGTTCTTATCGAAGGTTATATCCTTGCTACACCAAAACGGGACCACAAATTTTTAAGGAAAAAATTGGATCAAAAAAATATTGATGTCACGCCGTATGAAAGGTTTTTCGAGTATTAAAAAATGCGTCTGTTGAAGACGCATTTTTTAATACTCAAGCTGTTTCTCAAGTTTTTTATATTTGTATAACATTGCAAGTCGCCAGGACAGAATCATGCCAAACGCAAGTAAAAAGAACATGCCACTGGTTTCTCCCAGAGAAATCGTTCCACCAATAACAAGTTTTATGATAACCCTGATAGCCAATAATCCGAATAAAATAAAGACAAAGGATTTGGACGGAATAAGATAAATATCATTACTCCTGATTTCAAATTTCGATGTTTTAATCAGGAATATGGAAAAAACCACCCCTACGCTGAATGCCTCAAGCACTTGCAGCCATTCAACCTGAAACACTGGAAACAGGAACATGAATGCACCTGTGCTCATAAACAGCGGCGGCAATATTATTTTTTTGACAGAAGCTGGCTGTTTGGCGGCTTTCAAACGGACAAAAATCATTGTAACAGCCATAAACGCAGCAACCACTGTGCTTGCAATTATCCAAAACATGCCTGATCTACCCTTTCAACTGCAGCATATGTAACCGGGACAACAGCTTTACTTCACGATTTTTGATCCCTTGAAATAGACAAAATGATTGTAAGTGTAACACCCAACACTGTAACATAAACGCCGACATCAAACAGCATGGCCGTGGCAAGCTCCATTTTTCCAAAAAACGGAATCTGTACATAAGTGAAGGTCTGGGATAAAAACGGAACATTAAAAAAGAATGACCCTATACCAGTTCCAAGGGCAATTAACAGTCCAATCGGAATTAACAAACGGTAATTAATCGGCAATATTTTTTCGATGGCTTTTGATCCGTATGATATGTATAAAAGCAGTATTGCAGATGCTGTCATCAACCCGCCGATAAATCCTCCTCCCGGAGAATTATGCCCGGCCAGCAACAAGTAAATCGAAAAACCAAGCAAAATGAAAACGATAATCGATGTTGTTGTCCGCAAAATAAGATCGTTTGGTTTGTACATAGTGAAGCTCCTTTTTAAACGGTATCTGCTAATTAAAGTGTAATATAATGATTAAAAAAAATCTACTTTTAAAAGCCTGTGAAACCAAACCACCCGGCTAGAAATGCCGTTAATTTGCCCATCCAATTAAAGAAAAGTGCAATTCCCATAAAAATCATGAGATAACCGCCGACCTTAACAATCTTCGCACTGTTTCGTTTAATCCACCCCAATTTTCCAATGAAGAATGACAGAATGAAAAATGGTATGGAAAAACCAAGAATATAACTGATCATCATGACCATTCCCAGATCAGGATTTGTAGCGGTAAGTGATAGAACCACCATGAGAATCGGTCCCATACACGGTGTCCACCCCAGCGAGAACGCCAAACCAATCAAAAACGAGCCGGCAAATCCGGCCGGACGATTTTTAAAGGTGATTTTTTTATCCTTCATAAGGAATTCAAAGTTCAATATACCCACAATGACAAAACCGAAAAATACGATGACAAGCGCACCGACTTGCCGGATAATGTCTTGATAGTCGTCAAGGAAATCCGAAAACACATTGGATGTATATCCCATTACGATAAAAATACACGAAAAGCCAAGCAAAAAGAACAAGGTATGCAGCATGCTTTTCCGGTTAAGCATTTTGTTGTCTTCTTTAATCTCATTTACACTCATTCCGGTAATATAGGACAAAAATGCCGGATATAAAGGCAGCACACACGGCGAGATAAAAGATAACAAACCAGCACCAAATGCAATGAATATGTTGATTTCTTCCGACATCGTAAACCCCTCCCAACTCCTTCTTTCACCTATTTTAGCAGATGCAAACAAAATGGAAAGGAATTGATTTTGACAATAAACCGACACTTCGCTATACGAAAACACCCCTTGTTACCATTCCGAAACAAGGGGGTATGCACACATATAGTATAAGTGCTTGTTATTTGTTCTGCTGATTATTCATCGAACGCATCATCTGATTAATTTTCTTTTGTGATGGCTTCTGGCCCATCTGCATCATTAATGTACGAAGCATCTGTTCATTAATTGGTGGGTTTTTCTTCAAATAGTTCATCATATATTTTCGTGCGATGAAGAATCCAAGCGCAACACCGGCAATTAATGCAACGACAGCTATTAGTACAACCCAAATTACATCCATAGCAAACTTTCCTCCTTCGTGTTGTCCCTCATACAGTATAGTAAATCAAAGATAAGAATACAATACTTGTTCAGTCTTGTCCCTTTTTCTTTGAATTACCGGAGATAACCAACCGTAATGATCCACATTATTACTCATAATAAATAACACCGGCTGAAATAGTCGGAGTGCCGGAAACAGCAAATTTTCGGCATCATGCAATATCTCACTACGAAAGTTTATATGTTTTTGATGAATATGTAAAGAAATATATTGCATATCTTTCCAAATTTCCACGTTGCTTTCCTGCCAGCTCACATGTACATTATCAGATTTGTTGTGTGAAAGATGGGCAATCAGCTCTTTCTTAGGAAAAGGGTTTGTTATAAATTCAAACTGATTTTTTAGGTCTTCCCGGTTTTCTTCTATTTGATACGCTCTTAAAAAACGGTAAAGGATATGACTTTTATGAAAAAAATGATGCGCAAATTCTTCTTTTATCCAGTAAATGCTGTATTGATTCAACAAAATCCCTCCTCATTTACTTTCTATTATACGCATTTCATTTTTAAATTTTGTCATAACCCGTAGCAAATAAGCACTAGTTTTGTCAAAATATAAAAGATGACCTCCCTGAAGGAAGGCCATCCTGCAATATAGCTTAGTCTACATATGATTCGACTTGCTGCACTACATTTTCAACGGTGAAACCATATTCTTCCACCACTTTGTCACCTTTAGCTGAAGCACCGAATGTATCAATGCCAATCACTTTTCCGTTTTCACCAACATAACGTTCCCATCCAAATGGTGATGCCATTTCGATCGCAACACGATTCTTCACTTTCGGCAAAATCACATTGTTTTTATATGCCTGATCCTGGCTGTTAAAACGATCCCAGGACGGCATGCTGATAACATTCACATCAATACCTTTTTCTTTCAGTGCATCTTTTGCTTTGACAGCAAGCTGCACTTCAGAACCAGTCGCAAGTAGTAATGCATCAGGTGTTTCTTTATCTGATTTACTTACAACATAAGCACCTTTTTTGACACCTTCATATGCATTTTCCTGTGTACCTTTCAGTGTAGGCAGTCCCTGTCTGGTCAGTACCAGGGCCGTCGGCTTGTCTTCTGCCTCAAGTGCAAGTCTCCAGGCTGCCTGTACTTCATTTCCATCTGCAGGACGAATCAATGACAGGCCAGGCATTGCCCGGAGTGACGCCAACTGTTCGATTGGTTCGTGAGTTGGACCATCTTCCCCTACTGCAATCGAATCGTGTGTAAACACGTACGTCACTGGTGTATTCATAATTGCCGATAGACGAATTGCCGGGCGCATGTAGTCACTGAATACAAAGAAAGTACCGGCATATACTTTTAATCCGCCATGCAATGCCATTCCATTGGTTGCGGCAGCCATAGCAAATTCACGAACACCAAACCAGATGTTCTTACCTGCGTGATTTTGCAACGAAAAGTCTTCTTCATTTTTAACCGTTGTTTTGTTGGAACCTGCCAAATCTGCACTGCCCCCAAAGAAATACGGAACAGCTTTGGAAATTTCATTGAGTACCTCTCCTGAAGTGGCTCTGGTTGCTGCAGAATCTTTCCCGGCCTCATAGACGGGAAGATTTTCGTTCCAGTTTTCCGGCAGTTCACCTTTCATCGCAAGTTCCAGTTCCCTCGCAGCGTCGGGATATTTTTCTTTATAGGAAGCAAATAGAGCATTCCAATTATCCTCAGCGTCTGCTCCATCTTTTCCGATTTTTTCATTAAAGTCAGCATATACTTCTTCCGGCACATGAAAATCATCATGTGTCCATTTATAATATTCTTTTGTCAATTTTACTTCATCCGCACCAAGTGGAGCACCATGTGAAGCAGCAGAAGCCGATTTGTTTGGCGAACCATAGCCAATAACCGTTTTAACCTCGATTAACGTAGGTTGTTCCGTGTTTTCTTTTGCCTCTTTAATCGCATTGCGGATTTCCGTCAGATTATTACCATCTTCTACGCGAATAACCTGCCAGCCATATGCCTTGAAGCGGCTTTCCGTATCGTCGGAAAATGCACGATCCAAGTCACCGTCAAGCGAAATGTCATTGGAATCATACAACGCGATGAGTTTACCTAACCCCAAATGGCCTGCAAGGGATGCAGACTCATGTGAAATACCTTCCATCAGATCGCCGTCACTCACAATTGCGTACGTGTAATGGTCGACAATGTTGATATCCTCTTTATTATAAAGGGAAGCTAAGTGTGTCTCGGCCATCGCCATCCCTACTGACATAGCAAGTCCTTGTCCAAGTGGTCCTGTGGTTGCCTCTACACCATCTGTGTGATGAACCTCCGGGTGTCCTGGTGTTCTAGAGCCCCACTGACGGAATGATTTTAAATCATCAATCGTTACGTCATAACCGGACAGATGCAATAAACCGTATTGCAGCATGGAGCCATGACCAGCCGATAATACAAAACGGTCACGGTTAAACCATTTGGAGTTTTTCGGATTGTGGGTCATAAAGTCGGTCCATAACGTATAGGCCATAGGGGCAGCCCCCATCGGCAAGCCCGGGTGACCTGAATTGGCATTTTCAATAGCATCAATTGCCAAGGTACGAATTGTATTAATCGATAGTTGTTCTGTGTTCTGTGACAATGAAATTCCCCTTTCCGATTCAATTCTTGTTTGTATCCTTTTTTATTCTATAACGAAAACATACTCGTAACAAGTTTTTTCAGGAGCCCATTGATATATATGCTACGTCAAATCCGGAGCACCATTGGGACAATTACCAATAACCAATCAATGCTTTTTATTACGTTCCTGTAAATCCCGCACTTTTTTTGGTGTGACATCATTGCCTTCGCGGTCCATCACAGTCATCGACTTGAATTGATTTTTAAATGATTTGCGGACATTCTTCAAATATTCCTGTCTTAACTCTTTTTGTTCCGCTTTTTCAGCGTCAGTCAGTCCTGATTCTTTTGATTTTTTAGCAAGCTCATTTATACGATTCAATTTTTCTTTTGAAATCATGCAAACCCTCCTGGTCACTGCATATTGGATAAGCCCGGCATTCAACCCAAATTTGTAATGAGTGCCGAAGTCTTCCTTAATAAGGTATTGTTTCATTTATAATATCTGACATTAGAAAAAAGGCAAGAACATATTGGTGTTCCTGCCTCTCAATACTACCTTTTATATAGAGCAGATTCAAGAATTTACGTATTCCTGATATCTGCGATGAACTGTTGCTTTAGAAACGGAATAACCTAAATTATTAAGCCTGCGGGTTATTTCTTCGAAGGTCATTTCATTCTGTCTTAATTGAACGACTTCTTCAATTGGGAACACTACCCTTTCACGGCCGGGTGCCTGATTACGGTTGGTTAAATTTTGACCCGGATTAAAACCATCACGGACTGCCCGTTTCATACCGCGCCTGATTTTAGCATTTTGAAGTTTACGTTGATACTCTTCGACGATGCCGACAATTTGCAATACCATGGAATCAGATTCTGAAACTTCCACTTCTCCACCGTGTAAACTTGTATATATAGGCACTTTTAATTTCTGTAATTGATGAAATAGTGCAATTTTGGTATTTCCTCTGCCCAGTCTTGTTTCATCCTGTATCAGCAATATATCTGCTTGTCCATCTGAAAAATAATCAAGCATTTCAAAAATACCTTCTCTGTCAATCTCATAGCCGCTTTCCTGTTCTTCAATAGCTGTTATGATCGTAAAATTATTCCTGTTTGCCAATTTTATCAGTTCTTCCTTTTGTCTGGCTAAGGAGGTTTCCTGTGCCTTCTTGTTGGTACTTACCCTGCAATATATGACTGCTCTCATTGGAATAACTCCTTGTATTATGCACTTGTAACCATTGTAAAATATAAAAACACCAGCGCCAATGCAAAAGCAACTATATAAAATACATCTGTCTTCGTAATCTTTTCAAACATATTTATCAGTCCCTTCATCGTAAATTTAGAACCTCTGTTCGCATCTCTATATTTCATTATATACGAACAAATGATCTTGTCAACCTTTTTTCGAACGAATGTTTGCTTTCCCTAAATTTTAATGATAAACTATCATTAATAAATACTATGCGCGAGGTGTTTAATAGATGAACAAACTATCCAAGAGGCAGCAGGCAATACTCGACTATATAAAGGAACAGGTAAAAGAAAAAGGATATCCACCTTCCGTTCGTGAAATTGCAGTAGCTGTGGGACTTGCATCCAGTTCGACAGTACATGGCCATTTAGCCAGACTTGAAAGCAAGGGATTTATCAGAAGGGATCCAACAAAACCAAGAGCAATCGAAGTCTTGGATCTATCCGAAGATATGAACATACCGCAGGAAGAAGCACGCTATGCGCCAGTAATAGGTAAAGTAACAGCTGGTTTACCGATTACTGCTGTGGAAAATATTGAGGAATTTGTACCGCTGCCCAGTTCAAGTGCCGGACCAGATGACAATTTATTTGTTCTGGTCATAGAAGGTGAAAGTATGATTGAAGCTGGTATTTTGGATGGTGACATGGTGATTGTAAAACAGCAGAACACAGCACAAAATGGAGATATTGTTGTTGCCATGACGGAGGAGGACGAAGCAACGGTTAAACGATTCTTTAAGGAAAAGAACCATATTCGTCTGCAGCCGGAGAATGCTACAATGGACCCGCTCATCTATCCAAATGTAACAATACTTGGCAAGGTAATTGGATTATACCGAAATATTCACTAATTAAGAAAGCATCCGTCATTTTACTGCTGACGGATGCTTTTTCGTATCTATTAAACTAGCAAAATGTGTCTTTCGGCTTTGGTACCGACATGCCAAACAACGGTCGTAAATAAAGCGCGAGGAAAGTACCGGCAAGTGCCATAATCATCCAAACCCAACCATGAAGGCTGAATGAAGCAATCCCGCCAAAATACGCACCGATATTACATCCAAAGGCAATCCTTGAACCATACCCCATCAGGATACCGCCAATTACCGCAGCTGAAATTCGTTTCAATCCAATCTTTCTAAGCGTAAAAATACCTCCGGCAGTTGAAGCCAAAAAGGCGCCAAGAATAACGCCAAAGTCCAGGACACTTGTTGAGTGCATAAGAACAGATTGATCCAATGAAGCGGCACGTTCGCCGGACCAATAAACCCATTCGGTGACATCGATGCCGAAGAACATTGCTATTTTGGACCCCCACAGAGCAAAAGCAGATGTAACACCCCAAGGGGTACCTCTTACCAATAACGTTAATGCATTAAAAACCGCTAATAGAATTGCCGCAACCCATAACGGCCACGATCCACGCAGTATTCGAACCCAGCCTTTTTCACTTGGCACCGGCTTTATAACAGGTGGTGTTCGTTTTTTGTCAAAATAGTATGCAGCCCCGAAAATCAATCCAAAAAGAATGATCTGTACAGCCCAGGCACCAACATACCCCAAATCCGTACTGGTTGCCAGTGAAATTGCCGGAAATGATGGTGTTTCATTAACCCAAAAATTCCAATGCCATGCTCCCAGCACAGAACCAACAATAAATGCAAGCAGTGTTACGAACATTGCAGTACGACCTCCGCCAACCGCATATAGTGTTCCGGATGCACATCCACCGCCAAGCTGCATGCCTATTCCAAATATAAAAGCACCTACAACAACACTCGTTCCAACAGGGGAAACATATCCTGATGGGTCATTTCCGAAAAATCCTAATCCCATTGATAATATAGGAGCGAATAATGTACAGGCAACAGCCATCATAATCATGTGCGCACGCATTGCCTGCCCATTGCCAACTGACATTAGCCTTCTGAAAGCCGAGGTAAAACCAAAACGGGCATGAAATAGAGTAATACCCAAAAGCAGCCCGACCCACATTGTCATTGTATTCTTAAGCCCTGCAGTAGTCATAATTGCATAACTTAATAGTGCGATAATCATTATTCCGATTGTAATCTTCGTTTTTTGGGGAGACGGCAGAGATGGATGCTTCTCTCCACTCGCATCTTTCATGACATTACTTGGAATCGCCATAATTATAGCCTCCATTTCTCATAAATTTACTCGGAATTAATTTAAAGGCTAATACATCACTGCGTAAAAGTCAATAATGAAAATTTGTCATTAGAAAACTTGGTTTCACCAACCCTTTAGGTGACAGCCATAGTTTCACTTATCAGTAAGAAAGGATTTTATACTTTATTTGCCAACAAAAACCCTTTGAACAGTAAAATTCAAAGGATACAAGTTTATATTTATGTACGGAGTAGTTATTCATGATTTAAAGCTGTTCGAAATCTTGCAACTCCGTTAAGGACATTAACAATCATGCGTGCTGAAGAATATAAAATTCTCCAACACGCCCCTAATTAAAATTAGCTTTCATCTGAACTTGAAGTGACTTACTCTTTAACTTCTAGGTTCAAACGTTTTGCAATCGGTTTCCTCTGTTGTTCTGGCTTTCGACTGTTTGTGGGTAACAACATATATCCGGTCAGCGTTACAAATATTGCCATCGCCCCAATAAGTACAATTATTTACCTCGCAAAGTACATCCTTTGCCATTTTAACACCTCCTTCATCTTTATCATTGACAAACAAAACATAAAAAATAAAAACGATTAAATACTTTACTAATTATAATGTTTACTCAAATTAAAACACCGCGCAGATTATACTCTTTGCGGTGTTTCTAAATGGTTTATTTTTATACATTTCCATGCAAACTGACAACGGATATTTTTTCAGGCCCACTGTATTTTTTGTCAAACTCATATAACAAAACATCATCGATCTTCTATTCAAAAAGTGTTGTATATCTCTATTGCTGCAAGAGCCACAAAAATAACAATGATCGCCCCTAAAATAAGGTTATTGGCTATCCCATTTCGATATTGTTTTACTACCTTTTTCGAATTTAAAAGCAACATTAATGTAATGGCAAGAAAGGGGAGAATTGTTGCACTAAATGCCAGTCCAATCATAACAAGTAAAACTGGATCGTCCACAAATAAAAACAACATGGACGGAAACGTCAGCCAAAGCAAGTAAGCACGATAAGCAGGATCCTGTTCGGAAATATCACGATTTGAGTCTTTATCTTTGTTCTTTAATAATTGAACAAAATCTGTGAAAATATAAGGAAGCCCATTAAAAGCGGAAAGCAAAGATGTGAACGCAGCTGCCCAGAACCCAATAAGAAGTAACCAAGTAGCTACAGTTCCGAACCTTTCCCCATAAATTTCAGCCATTGTGACAAGTCCTTCACTTCCTGAAATCGATATCCCTGCACCATATAAAAATTGATAGGCTACTATCATAAGCGCAAAGCAAAATATCCCTGTAATAATATATGCTACTGCAGAATCAAGTCGCATAGTAGGAATCCATGAACCACCATACCAATTTTTTTCGCGTATCCAATAGCAATAATAGGGGATGGAAGCAGCACCGCCTACACCACTAATCAGTCCTAAGGTTTGTAAAAATGAACCCGTTGGCATTCTGGGTATCAACCCGTTCGCTAATTCTCCAATGCTTGGAAAAACCAATATCGCTGAGCCTACCACGGTAATGAACATCACAATAACAAAAAACTGCATAATACGTTCAAAATTTTGATATCCTCCAAACCATCCCACTACAAGGCCAACCAATGCATGGATGATTGCCCAACCCCATACAGGTAATACCGGAAATAGTGCTGATATAAACAGAGCACACGCAGATGTCACAGCAGCACCATAAATAAGGCCAAATAAGACAACATAGACTACATAATATCCTGACACCCAGCTTCCCAAGGACCGCCATCCTTGTAAAATGGTTTGTCCTGTTGCTAAATACCAGCGCCCTACACCTTCATTTAAAACGTATTTTAAAAATGCACCTAAAATAACTGCCCATAATAACATAAGCCCAAAATCAGCACCCGCTACAAGGGCAGCAACTAAATCACCAGCACCGACGCCAGCCACAGCTACAACCAGACCAGGTCCGATGAACGATAACTTCCTTTTCTCCGATTTTTCTACAACTGATTGTTTGGCCTCCATAGTCACATCCTTTCGTACACTTTTTTTGATTCACATTAAATTATATAATGTTCTCAATCTTACATGATTAATTCAAATCATACAATTCAGAAATTCATTTAATTCTTAAAAAGTTCTCAAATGAAATTTACTTAACGATTTGGTGCTAGTCTGAGAGGTATTCAAAGGGAAATTGTTCTATACTCAAATTTCCACGCCCTTTCTTTATACAGAAGTGTTACTATCTCCAATAATACCCCAAATACTAATACCATTTCTTTTCAGTAAAAAAGAAGAGACTGACCCCAAAAGCCACTTCATAAGTGACTATTTAGTGTCAGTCCCATCGCTTGTCGCTCACAATTATACTTACACAAATGTATTATTTGTTTTCGCAAAAAGATTCGTTCTTAGAAGTATTTTAATATAGATGCAATTGGAAAAGTTGAAAGAAAATGATACAGAAAAATACCGCCCAATTTGAATCTTACATGGACGATATTTTAAATTAATTTTTTATACTTTTTTGGGGTGAATTTGGGGTGAAATCCATTAATCAATGCATTATAATGAATACACCCCACATTAAAACCGTATTATACCGGTGTTAATAACTTGCTAAATACTGCTCCCGTTCCCATGGATGAACAGTCGTACGGAACATATCCCATTCAATTTCTTTTGCTTCCATGAAGTGTTCATGGAGATGTTCACCCAATGCTTCGACAACCACTGAGTCCTTATCCAATTCCAGCAGAGCATCCATCAACGTAGCCGGCAAATCTTTGATGCCATTTTCAACGCGTTCTGCTTTATCCATCGTATAAATGTTCTCATCAACTGAAGTTGGCGGTGTCAGTTTGTTCTTCACACCATCAAGTCCACTTGCAAGTAAAACCGACATTGCCATGTATGGATTGGCAGCCGGATCCACGCTTCTTACTTCGATCCTGGTACTTAATCCCCTTGAATACGGAATCCGAACCAATGGACTCCTGTTTGTTCCTGACCATGCCACATAACATGGCGCCTCATACCCTGGCACTAAACGCTTGTAGGAATTAACAATAGGATTGGTGACAGCAGTGTAGTTTGTTGCATGTTTAATGACACCAGCTGTAAATTGATAGGCGACATCACTTAGTTCCATCTCGCCTTGCTTATCAAAGAATTGATTTTCACCATCTTTAAATAAGGACATATTTACGTGCATTCCTGAGCCGTTTACGCCAAATAATGGTTTGGGCATAAATGTGGCATGCAGGTTGTGTTTTCGGGCAATGGTTTTAACAACCAGCTTAAATGTTTGAATATCATCACAATGTTTTACCGCATCGGAG
The DNA here is from genome assembly GCF_902726655.1 of Virgibacillus ihumii. NCBI lineage: Bacteria > Bacillati > Bacillota > Bacilli > Caryophanales > Bacillaceae > Virgibacillus > Virgibacillus ihumii. The sequence goes on along the minus strand of NZ_CACVAN010000001.1, from coordinate 657,973 downwards.
TATTTAAAATCAATCTCGTGCTGTCCTGGAGCTGCTTCATGATGGGAAGCCTCGATTTCAAAGCCCATTTCCTCCAGTTCAAGGACAATATCACGACGGCAGTTTTCTCCAAGATCTGTAGGTGCCAGATCAAAGTATCCGCCATGGTCATTTAATTCAAGGGAGGGATCTCCTTTTTCATCCAATTTGAATAAAAAGAATTCCGGCTCGGTTCCAATGTTAAATGCATCAAAGCCTAATTCCTCCATTTTTTTGAGGTTGCGTTTCAGATTATATCTTGGGCAGCCTTCAAATGGTGTTCCATCCGGATTGTAAATATCACAAATAAACCGAGCTACTTTCCCCTTATCGGAAGTCCATGGAAACACAACAAAAGAATCCAAATCCGGATGCAGATACATATCTGATTCCTCAATCCGGACAAACCCTTCGATGGAGGATCCATCAAACATCATTTTGTTATCAAATGCCTTATCCAGTTGACCAAGCGGGATTTCCACATTTTTAATAATTCCCAGCATGTCTGTGAATTGCAGCCGGATAAAGCGGACGTTTTCCTCCTCGATTATTTTAAAAATTTCTTCCTTTGTTAAACCTGAACTCATGTAAGTTCCTCCTAGTTATAATTTAATGGAAAAAACGGGACATCTCGCCTTGCAGCATATTTGATTTACCCATTTTTCCCGTTTGAAACAATAGTTCGTTTCGAATCATTTTACGTACTTTCTTATTTGTCATTCGTACATCTTTCGACTGAGTGCGTTCTTTCTCCATCAGTATATGTTTTATGCCTGCAAGATTTATTCCTTTATCAAGCATATCTTTAATCTCCAACAGGCGATCAACATCATGAAAGGAATACAGGCGCTGATTACCTGATGTCCGCTCCGGAAATACCAGAGTATGTTCCTCATAATATCTGATTTGCCGTGCCGTCAGCTCAGTAAGCTTTTTTACAATACCAATTGAAAATAAGGGCATCGAACGTCTTTCCTGATCATCCATTGATTTCCCCCATTTTAGTTACTTTATACTTATTATACCTGATGTTAAGTTATCTGTCAAATTTATGTTAGGTTTCCTTACATAAAGTATAAAACAAAAAGCCATTTATGATTGGCTTTTTGTTTTATACTCTGCCTTATCTGAAAATAAACTTTTTTCATTCAAAAAGTTAACCGCTTCTTCAAGCGCGATTTTTACATGTGCATACGTTAAGCCTCCCTGAACAAAGGCTGTATAAGGTTCTCTCAGTGGGCCATCAGCGGTCAATTCAATACTTGCTCCTTGAATAAAGGTACCGGCGGCCATGATAACTTTATCCTGATAGCCTGGCATCTCACTCGGAAATGGTGTAACAAACGCATTAACAGGTGAGTTATGCTGGATTGCCTGACAGAACGCTACCATATTTGCCTGATCATGAAAGGTAACGGCCTGGATTAAGTCTGTACGTTTTTCATTATAATGCGGACTTGTCTCAAACCCGGACAATTCTAAAAAGCGTGCGGTTAAAACAGCTCCCTTTAACGATTCGGCGACAACATGCGGTGCAAGGAATAATCCCTGGAATAACTCCTGAAGCATATTCAGTGTTGCACCTGTTTCTTTTCCAAGCCCTGGAGCTGTCAGACGATGGCCACATTGAAGGATCAGTTCTTTTTTTCCAGCTATATAGCCACCCGCTCTGACAATACCGCCGCCGGGATTTTTAATCAAAGAGCCGGCAATAATATCTGCGCCCACATGCAGTGGTTCTTTCTCCTCAACAAATTCACCATAACAATTGTCCACAAAGATAATCAGATTTTCATCGATGCTTTTTACAAAACGTATCATTTCCGCAATTTCATCAATTGTAAATGACGGCCTGTCATCATAACCTTTTGAACGCTGAATAGCCACTACTTTTGTTTGTTCGGAGAGTGTTTGTTCAATACCTTCATAATTAATCCTGCCATTTTCCAAAAGGGCAACCTCATTATAACTAATCTTATACTCGTGCAATGAGCCGGTATCGTCACCTTCTTTTCCAATGACTGATTCCAGGGTATCGTATGGCTTTCCGGTAATATATAAAAGCTCATCCCCCGGGCGCAGCATGCCAAACAGGGCTGTTGATATAGCATGCGTCCCGGAAACCAATTGTGGACGGACCAACGCGTCCTGCCCGCCGAATACATCTGCATAAACCTGTTCAAGTACTTCTCTGCCAAAATCATCATAGCCATATCCTGTAGTGGCGTTAAAGTGACTGTCACTGACACGGTTCTGTTGAAACGCTTTGAGCACCCGTTTTTGATTCAATTCCGCTATTTTATTTGCTTTTTTATGTTGAACTTCACAATCTGTTTCTGCCTGTTTCATTAATTGTTCTATCATTTGCTGTTACTTACCCCTTCATTACGCCGTTCAAAGGATGTTCCGGCCGGATAAAACCTTTGACACTGTATTCATTTTCTGATTCGATAAACGATTGATTGGTGATGATTGATTCATGTTGGAGCCTGTTCAATATTTTGCCCTGATCAGGCTGTAACTGAACCTGGTACCACTCCCATTCTTCTTTTAAAATGGATTCCACCTTTAAAAGCAAGCGGGTAATATCCGATTCCTCCAATGCGCTTATCAGTATGTTCGGATGATCGATGCCAATAAAATCATCATCCAGTAAATCCTTTTTATTGTATACAGTCAGCATGGGGATGTCATCCGCTTCCAAATCCTTCAGCAAACTTTTTACCGTGTTATGATGCTGCTCCATATCCGGGTTTGCTGCATCCACAACATGCAGAATAAAATCTGCTTCTGTTACCTCTTCCAATGTCGATTTGAATGAAGCAACCAGTGATGTGGGCAAATCCTGAATAAACCCGACCGTATCGGTAAGCAGCGTCTGAAATCCGGATGGAAGCTGAATTTTACGTGTCAGTGGATCAAGTGTCGCAAAAAGCTGATCTTCCACCATCGAGCTGCTGTTCGTCAGCCGATTAAATAAGGTAGACTTTCCTGCATTCGTATAACCCACCACCGCAATTTGAAAGACCTCATTTGTTCTGCGTCGCTTGCGGTATTGCTCTCGTTGCTGAACTACAGCCTTCAACCGGCGTTTAATATCAACAATCCGCTGTCTGATATGGCGCTGATCCGTTTCAAGTTTTGTCTCACCTGGCCCGCGTGTACCAATCCCTGCACCAAGCCTGGACATTTCCGTACCCTGCCCATGCAATCTGGGCAGCAAATATTCAAGCTGAGCCAGCTCCACCTGCAGTTTACCTTCTTTTGTACGGGCACGTTGAGCAAATATATCCAATATCAGCTGACTTCGATCGATAACCCGGATTCCGATATGATCGGACAGATTGCGCAACTGGCCGGGTGATAACTCATCATTTGATACAATCAATTTTATTTGCAGATCCTCAGCCGTATTTTTGATTTCATTCATTTTTCCTTCACCAATGTAGTATGCCGGGTGGATCCGCTGCCTGTTTTGCGTGATAACTTTTTCCACCGTTCCCCCGGCCGTTTCACATAGAGATACAAGTTCATCCAATGAGGATTGAAAGCGTCGTTCCTGCTGTTCCGGTTTCTTAACCGAAATGATTAGTATAGGTTCTGGCATATATATAATAACCTCTTTCTACGTTAACTGGATACTTCGTCTTTCTAAATCATAGCAAAGAAGTTATCTAATCACAATTCAGGCCTCATCCAGTGACAAGTCCGCTCCTGTAAGCTGAATGAGATCATCCACTGTGAAGTTTTCTTTTCCCAGCAGCCGGACAGCATGCAGCCGGATCGAATGTTCAATAACATTGCGCACATATCTGGCATTGGAAAAGTTACGATGAGTATCCTGTTTTTTCTGACGCAAATGGTTTTTCAGTTTAAATTCCGCCTCAGTGGTGAATTCATACTCCCGTTCATGAACCATCTGTTTGGCTATTTTTACAAGTTGTTCCAGCTCGTAATCCTGGAAGTCAAGAATAAATGGAAACCTGGATTTCAAACCTGGATTCAGCGTAAGAAAACGATCCATTTCATACGGATAGCCAGCCAGTATTAAAACAAAATCGTCATGATTATCTTCCATATGTTTTACAAGCGTATCAATGGCTTCCTTGCCGAAATCTTTTTCACCGCCGCGGGCAAGCGAATAAGCCTCATCCACAAACAAAATCCCGCCCATTGCCTTCTGAATGATTGCACGGGTTTTCTGCGCCGTCTGACCGATATACTCCCCAACCAAATCGGCCCGTTCTGCTTCAATAAAATGTCCCTTTGACAACAGATTCATATCAAAATACATCTTCGCCAGCTTTCTTGCTACTGTTGTCTTACCTGTGCCGGGGTTTCCTTTGAACAACATGTGAAGGACTTGCCTGTTGCTTGAGAGATTCATTTGCCGGCGTTTTTCATTCATTACAATCGTTGCATATATTTCCTTAATCGTCTTTTTTAAATTCGTCATCCCAATAAATGATGAAAAATCACTGTCAATATGGGAAAAAGGATTATTATCTGAATAGGTTCCATCAGATGTTTTTTCAACAGCCACATCGTTTTTTTGCAGAACAATGTTAATTTGGCCATTTCGGTTTCGAAGCCTTTGCGATTCCACATCATCACCCCTCAGTCACGTTAGTATACGTCATTCATGGGGGTGTTGTGACAAATGCCTATGATGAAAATTCGAATGGACGACCGGGGAGTGTAGAGAACCGGAAGAACATTACCTTTCGAACCGACTGGCAATTCGTATGTACTAAATTCGGACACGCTCGCCATTAGAAAACTTGGCATTCGCCAAACTTTATGGCGAATGCCTTAGTTGCTCTTATGCAGTAAGAAAGTATTTAAACTTTCTTAACTGACCAAAAAGCGGAAGCGCCTATTTACGCTTCCGCTTCTATTTTTATTCCTTTTCAATCGATACGTTTTTAACCGGTGCAAAGGTTGATATCGCATGTTTGAACAGTAATTGCTGTTTCCCATCTGTTTCCAAAAGTACTGTGAAGTTATCAAATGCTTTGACAATGCCTCTTAATTGAAAGCCATTTGTTAAAAAAACAGTAACAGAAACATGTTCCTTTCTTAGCTGGTTCAAATACTGGTCCTGAATGTTTACTGTCTGTGCCATGATAAATTTCCTCCTCTTTTCTATCTGTATATATTTATTTCTACTTTTTTTTCAACATTCCTGCTAAATCGCCCAAAATATTTCGAAATCTTTCTTCTGCTGTAGATGGTGTGATGTCATACCACACCACATTCAGCTTGTTTCGAAACCAAGTATACTGTCTTTTGGCATATCTCCTGGAATTTCGTTTCAGTATGTTAATCGATTCTTCCAATGACTGACGATTTTCAAAGTAAGGGATAAACTCTTTGTAGCCTATTCCCTTCATCGACTGATATTCTTCCAGACCTTTTTGGTAAAAAAATTCTGCCTCAGCTACCAGCCCATCCTGCACCATTTCATCCACACGCCTATTGATGCGGTCGTATAACAATTCCCGATCCATTTCGAGACCTATTAATATCGGATTATACGGCGATTCCAACACTTGTTCATTCTGGTATTCTGTCATCGTTTTCCCGGTTGTTTCATATATTTCCAATGCACGAATGACTCTCCGGTGATTATTAGGATGAATCTTTGCGGCCTGCTGCGGATCAATTTTCTCCAGATGTTTATGAAGAGATGCGGCTCCCTCACTTTTGAGTTCTTCTTCCAATTTTGCAGTAAGCGCCTCATCTCGAGGCTGCGCCGAAAAATTATAATCGTATAATGCACCCTGTATGTATAAACCGCTCCCACCGGCAATGATCGGCAGTTTGTGATGGGAGCTTATTTCTTTAATATAGTGCTGGACATATGTCTGAAAGTCGGCAACCGAAAAGGGTTCTTCCGGATTTTTGACATCAATCATGTAGTGTGGAATACCCTGTTTCTCCTGACTGGCAATTTTTGCGGTTCCGATATCCATACCCTTAAATACCTGCATCGAATCACCGCTGATCACTTCTCCATTAAACGCCTTGGCAATCTCCACACTGAGTTTTGTCTTGCCAACAGCGGTTGGACCAACGACGGCAATTACAGTTTGTTTCATCAGCATTCCCCTAATTCTCTTTATTCATACGCATTATAAGCACGAAGCATCCAGACAGACTTCTCCAGTTTTCCTTGTAATGTAATAAGCAAATCAGCTGTTGGCTCATCATGCTGTTCCGACGCTTCCGGCAGTCCAATTTCTTTTATCTCTTTAATAAGCAGTGTAAAGTCACGAATCAGCTGAGAAATTAATTCATCCTCCTTGTCATCAGCGGTTGCTTCTTCAAGCGTGGTTTCCTTCAAATATTTCGACATCGTTGCAAGCGGCTTGCCACCAATCATAAGCACCCGTTCAGCTATTTCGTCAAGGTCATCGGCTGTTTCCGTATACATGTCCTCAAAGACTCCGTGCAGCTGATAAAAATGCCTTCCCTGCACAAACCAATGATACCTGTGCAACTTCACATACATGACAAAGTAATTGGACAATAATTGATTTAAAAAGTTAATAAGCTTTTGATTTTCCATTATACACACCTCGCAATATACTTTAATATGCACGGGGTGTGTATTATTTATGCAGTGTTACATGACGTGTTTGATTGGTACTGCTTTTACCTATTTTATTACAAATTGTAATATATCACAATCAGCATATTACGGATACTTGTTCTCATTTGTTTAAAATGTGATTCTTTATTATTTTGATTTTTCCGTATGCATTTTTAGGTTATGATCTTTTGTGATATGTTTGTGTGTAAATGATATAATTTAATTATAAATACAGTTGGGAAAGGGTTATCCTGCATGAAGACATTAAAGGTAAAAGCACTTAAATGGATTAACCCGCTCTTTAAAAGGTATTCATCAAATGAAAAAGAGAAAACTGTGTTCACTCAATTTAAGCGAGGTGGAGAATATGACAGGCGAAGCAGTTTCACAAAAAAGTATAGTTATTGCTTATTTATTCTGGTTTTTTTTAGGGCAACTTGGAATTCATCGAATTTATACCGGACGAACAGGTTCTGGTATTATCCAAATAATATTAGGCGTTCTTGGGTGGCTAACTACATCAATATTAATAGGTTGGATATTTCTAATCCCTCTTTGGATTTGGTTATTTATTGATATATTTCTGATTCCGTCTATGTGCCGGAATCCACGCTAAAAAAGATATTAGCACATAACAATTTGTCAAGAATAATTTGTCGCGTTCAACATATTTTGACCTGAAGAATAAATATATAAAGCCTAATTCCTCCTTCTTATGACCGAGAAATCAAGCTCATAATTTTTGAAGTTACTCGTTACTTTTGTGGTCATAACAGCTAAAACAATGCGCCAAACCCCATCCCTATCAAGGTTTTGGCGCATTATTAATTACATAACCCTCTTAAACATTTTCTCCAATTCATATGAAGAAAAATGAACAATAATCGGCCGACCATGTGGACAAGTAAACGGATCGGCCGATTTCCGCAAATCCTCAAGCAGCCGGAACATATCATCCTGATTGAGATAGTGATTTGCTTTGATTGACCGTTTGCAGGACATCAGGATTGCGGCATCTTCTCTGATATTTTCCACATTTACTTTTTCCGTTTCCATGATTTGATCAATCATTTCACGGATTATCTCTTCTTCAAAGCCTTTTGGAAACCAGTTTGGATGCGAGCGGATGATATAGGTCTGGTTTCCGAACGATTCAAAAAACAATCCTACCTTTTCCAGTTCATCTTTATATTCGTCGATAAAGATAGATTCCTGCTTGGAAAACTCAAATGTTAGTGGAATCAAAAGTTCCTGCGCTTCATTAAACGTGGAACCTAGTTTCTTCTTGAAAAATTCATACTTAATCCGCTCCTGGGCGGCATGCTGATCCACCATATACAATCCGTTTTCATTTTGTGCCAGAATATAGGTGCCGTGCAGCTGGCCAATCGGGTACATCGATGGAATCCTATCCTTTGGTTCCGGCTCTGCCTTTTCCGATAAAAGCGGTTCATCGAAACGGTCTTCCGGAAAAATATCATTCTGGTAATTTTTGATTCGTTCTTTTGTGTCTGGGGTATCAGGTTCCGGACTCTTTTCATGTATCTGGTAATCCAAGTGCCAATCATATTTCGGTGGTTCCGGCTGCGAATCATTAAATTGAATGGTATTTTGAACCGATTGCTCCTGCTTTGGTTCCTTATGTTCCTGCTCCATTTCCGGAATCAGGGATGTACTCCTGAACGTGTTACGAATCGTCTCTTCCAATGCTGCAAATAATTCCTTATCCTTACTGAAGCGGACTTCCAGCTTGGTAGGGTGAACATTTACATCCACCAGAATCGGATCCATTGTAATGGAAATCACCGCAACCGGGTTTCGTCCGATTGGAAGAAGTGTATGATAACCGTTTTTAATGGCTTTGGACAGCGCAACACTTTTAATATAACGTCCATTAATCATAGTAGAAATATAGTTGCGTGATGCACGCGTTACCTCAGGCTTAGCGATGTACCCCTCTATTTTGAAATCAAGTGTTTCATGCTCAATCGGCAGCATTTTTTTGGCGACATTCATTCCGTAAACATGACTGACAACCTGCAGAAGATCCCCTGAACCTGATGTTTTGAAAAGTGATTTACCATTATGAACCGCTTCAAAACGGATATCCGGATGTGATAAAGCAAGCCGGTTTAATAAATCGGTTATATGCCCGAGTTCTGTATGAATGGTCTTCATATACTTCAGCCGTGCAGGTGTGTTAAAGAATAAGTCCTCCACCGTTATTTCGGTGCCCTGTCTGGCATCACTTTTGAACTTTTCCACTTCACGACCGCCCTGCATTTTTAGAAATGTACCCGCCTGGTCTCCCTGCGAGGTTTTAACCGAAAGCCGGCTTACCGCTGCAATACTTGCCAATGCTTCACCCCGGAAACCTAGTGTACTCACATGAAACAGGTCCGTCTCATTTTTAATTTTACTTGTGGCATGACGCAGGAATGCCCGTTCACAGTCCTCTTCTGACATACCATCCCCATTGTCAGTCACCCGAATCGACTGCAGCCCTGCTTCAGTAATGTCCACTTTAATCCAGGTACTGTTGGCGTCAATACTGTTTTCAATCAGTTCCTTTACAACGGAGGCCGGTCGTTCCACCACTTCTCCAGCTGCTATTTTATTTGCAAGTGAATCCGGCATTTGAAATATCTTCATAATCAAACCCTTTCTGCTTACTTTTTAGTTTCTTTTTGCAACCGGTAAAGTTCATTCATCGCATCCAACGGTGTCATTTCAAATAAATTCAAATCTTTTAATTCGTTTACAACGTTATTTTCCTGTTTTGTGTTTAAAATTCTTGATTCTGGCTTATTTTCCTCCACGAAAAATGATAATTGTCCGGGGTGTGCCTCTTCGGCAGAATCATCACTTTTTTCCAATTCCTGCAAAATATTGTTTGCCCGGGTTATCAACTTATCAGGCAGTTCCGCCAGTTTCGCAACATGGATACCATAGCTCCTGTCAGCAGCACCTTCCTGAATCTGATGGAGAAACACCACTTTTCCTTCGTATTCCTCTGCCCGAACATGAATGTTTTTCAGGTGATCCAGTGTCCCCTCAAGGGCTGTTAATTCATGATAGTGGGTTGAAAATAATGTTTTGGCATGTATATGATTATGAATAAATTCAATAATTGATTGTGCCAATGCCATTCCATCATATGTGCTTGTGCCTCGTCCGATTTCATCGAATAAAATCAAACTGTTTTCAGTGGCATTGGCAATTGCATGGTTTGCCTCCAGCATCTCCACCATGAATGTACTTTGTCCGGACACGAGATCATCTGCGGCACCGATACGCGTAAAAATCTGATCGAACAATAGCAATTGCGCTTCATCACACGGCACGAAACAGCCAATTTGTCCCATTATAGCAATCAGTGCAAGCTGCCGCATGTACGTACTTTTCCCTGACATGTTCGGACCGGTAATCAGCAATACATTAGTAGATTGATTAAGTTCAATATCATTCGGGACATACGAGCCATCTGTCATGACCTGTTCAATTACCGGATGGCGTCCATTTTTAATGGAGAGCGTATTTTCATCAAACGATGGCCGCACGTAATTATTCGCTTCACTGACAGTAGCAAATGCCTGCAGAACATCAATTTTACTTACCGTATCCGCCAGATGCTGAATCTCCGGTATGAGTTCTTTCACCTGATCGCGAATTTCAAGAAACAGATTATATTCCAGGTCAACGCTCTTTTCTTCAGCTTCCAGGATGAGTTCCTCTTTTTCTTTCAGTTCAGGCGTGATATACCGTTCAGCATTTGTCAATGTTTGTTTACGTTCATAGCGCCCATCCGGTACGAGATGCAGATTGGCCCTGGTAACCTCGATATAGTATCCGAACACCCGATTATATCTGATTTTAAGCGATTTAATTCCGGTTTCATTTTTTTCTTTCTGTTCCAGCTCAGCAATCCATTGTTTGCCATTGCGTGAAGCTTCCCGGTAATCATCCAGTTTTTTGTTGTAGCCAGTTTTAATAATCGACCCTTCCTTAATGGAAATCGGCGGATCATCTATTAAACTGGTATCAAGCAGTGATACGAGATGTTCCGGAAAAACAAGCTTGTCACTCAGTTCTTTAATATATGCCTGTTCAAACTGTCGGAGGGTACCTTTAATCTCCGGAATTTTTTCCAATGATTGTTTCAGTTGTACCAGATCACGTGCATTCACATTTCCGAATGCGACACGGCCTGCCAAACGTTCAAGGTCATATACAGATTTTAATGTATCTCTCAGTGTATCACGTTCCATGAACCCTTGATAAAAGCCATCAACAATATCATGACGCCTTTCGATTTCCTGTCTGCTTAAAAGCGGCCGCTCAAGCCATTTTTTCAGCATCCTGGATCCCATGGCAGTCACCGTTTTATCCAGTACCCACAGCAAACTTCCATGCTTACCTTTTTTCATGATCGTTTCCGTCAATTCGAGATTTCGTTTGGAATACATATCCAATGACAGATAGTAATCCAGTTCGATTACCCTTGCAGGCTGCAGATGATCAAGCGATCGCTTCTGTGTATACTGGATGTAATTAAGCAACCGGCTGAATGCCTTAACAAGCCGTTCATCATTTAAATTATCGCATAGACTGCGGTATTCAGCTTTAAAATTTACTTCTTCCTGATAGGATAATGTCACATTCAACTTATTATGAAGCTGATTTTGCAATTCTTCTGGGAGATTAGGAGAAACTACCATCTCCCTGATGGGCTGGTTATATAATTCATGAATCACAGCATCCCAGCCTTGCGAAATCAGGGCAATGCTGTTTTCACCTATTGACAGATCATTGTATACGACAACATAGGCTCCATCCGGAAAGTGCGAAAGACTTGCAATATAGTTATGATCACGCTCTTCAAGCATATTGCTTTCCATTACTGTACCAGGAGTGATTAGCTGGACCACTTCCCTTTTCACAACGCCTTTAGCTGTTTTGGGGTCTTCAACCTGCTCACAGATGGCAACTTTATATCCCTTATCAATCAGATTTTTTATGTAATTTGATGCGGAGTGGTATGGAACACCACACATTGGAATTGGTTCCTGCTGCCCGCCGTCTCTCTTGGTCAGCGTAATTTCCAGTTCCCGTGCAGCATCAATTGCATCGTCAAAGAACATCTCATAAAAATCACCTAGTCGGAAAAACAAAAACGCATCTTTATTTTCCGCTTTGATTCTAAGATATTGTTCCATCATTGGTGTGTGTTTTGCCATTTGCTAACCTCCAAAACATATGAATATATTGTACAATTATAGCATATTATGACGAATGGATGCGATTGATGGAAACAGAAATATCCTGCATCTGAAAATGCCGAATAAACATCCGAAAAAAACAAAAAAATTACGAGGAAATGTTTCCCCGTAATTCATTCAGTCTTTATTTTTACGGCCGAGAAAATCCGGTTTTACATCGCGAAGTTCATCATCTGTCACATCATGTCTAAATTCATCATGATGATCGTGATGAATTCCGTTTGGGTTCACCTTAGCATATACTTTTGTTTCACCGATTATTTCGACGACAAATTCACGTTCAATTTCCACCTCGATTTTATTACCGTGATTATCAATTTCGCATTCCAGGCAATTAGGCTGCTGGACTACTTTTGCAATCACATCATAATCATCGCTGAGACAGTGATCATCTTTGACCGATAATGGGATATAATCACAGTATGTTACCCGCTCTGTTACAACTTCCGTTTTTGTGTTGTCATTATAGGAATACCAAATATTAATGTCATAGCTTCCATTCACTTCAACCGTATCCTTCGACTTTTTCTTTGCATTATACAAGTGATTAATTACCCAGCAGCCAAGAATGCTTGACGGGCGATGAGATGGTGAAACAGAATGCTTTGCCTCGGTGAACTTCCGGCCTTTTCCACAGACTGCTTTTGTAATAATTTCTCTATATTCTTGATCAAGAAATGACATAATTATGTTTACCTCCTTTTTCTCATAGTCATTTTATGCAAGACAAATACCTAAAGTGCATAACTGATTTTTGAAAGATTATTCGCTTTCCATCACCTGCTTTCCCGATAATATTCTCTTGTGTGTGTCAAGTGCCTATATGGTCAATGTATGCATAGAATTTATTTCAGTCACCATTACGGGAAAAAATAATAAAAAAGTGGAAGCGCCCATATGGACACTTCCACTCTTCTATGTTCCTTCCGAATATTTAATGGCTGCAGCCGGAACCGTTTTGTACTTTTGATCCCGTTTCACCTGATAACAGGTCTCCATCTGTGGATGTAATGACATTATTGGTTACTTCGCGGGAAATAGTTCCCGAAACCAACTGCAGAACATCATTAACGACAATTTGTGTTTCCTTAAACTCCTGCACAACGGGAATCGCATCGATTTCAGCCTGGAAACGGTCAATTTCATCTTCAACCCGCTTCAATGCCTCCGTTTTTCCATAAGCTTGGAAATTGACCGCCTGTTTCTGCAACGCTTTGATTTTTGTAATCAGTTTTTGCACTTTTTCATTTGCGTTGATTTTTGCTTCAACCTGCTTAAAACGATCAATTTCTTCTGTATTAGAAAGCATCTCTGCTAAACTTTTTGCCTCATCAAGTATTTGCTTACGCGTATATTCTGCCATATCATTTCACCTCAACTGTATTTTCTACCATTATACCATTCAACGACCATGTTTTGGCTTCTGTTATTTTAACATCTACAATTTGACCAATCGCCGATTTTGGAGCTTTAAAATTCACAAGCTTATTGCGCTCAGTGTAACCGGCCAAAACATCGGGGTCTTTCTTGCTTTCACCTTCTACAAGAACTTTCACTACTTTATCCTTGTACGTTTTCATGGATTCGGCCGATTGTTTGTTTACAAGGTCGTTTAAACGGTATAACCGCTGTTTCTTCACTTCTTCCGGTACATCATCCTTCTTCCTTGCTGCTGGAGTACCGTCACGAGGAGAATAAATAAATGTAAAGGCAGCTTCAAACCCTACTTCTTCAACCAGTGACATTGTTTCTTCAAACTGTTCCTCGGTTTCATTTGGAAACCCGACGATGATATCAGTGGTTAAAGTCGCGTTTGGCATGGCTTCACGTATTTTACGCACCAGTTCCAAATACTCTTCCCGTGTATATTTCCGATTCATTTTCTTCAGCACTTCACTGCTGCCTGACTGAACCGGCAGATGAATATGATCCAGCAGATTTCCGCCTTGTGCCAGTACTTCAATAAGCCGGTCATCAAAGTCTCTTGGATGTGAAGTTGTAAAACGCACACGCGGAATATCTATTTTATGGATATCATCCATTAAATCACCAAGACCATATGATAGATCCTCAAAATCTTTTCCATACGCATTGACGTTTTGACCAAGCAGCGTAATTTCTTTGTACCCCTGTGCTACCAGATGACGTACTTCCTGAATAATATCTTCCGGGGTACGACTCCGTTCTTTCCCTCGAGTCATTGGAACGATACAATACGTGCAGAATTTATCACAACCGTACATAATATTAACCCATGCCTTAATTTTACCTTTACGGACCTTCGGAAGATTTTCAATAATATCTCCCTCTTTGGACCATACTTCCACAACCTTCTCTTTACTGAACATAGCATCTTTCACAAGATGCGGCAGCCGGTGAATATTATGCGTTCCAAAGATTAAGTCAACCTGAGGATGTTTCTTCATAATCCGATTAACGACGGATTCTTCCTGGGACATACATCCGCAGACACCGAGAATCAAGTCTGGTTTTTCCAGCTTCAGTGGTTTAAGATGACCGATTTCACCAAAAACCTTATTTTCAGCGTTTTCTCGAATTGCACATGTATTCAAAAGAATGATATCTGCTTCGTTTGTATCAGCGGTTGATTCATAACCCATTTCAGTCAAAATTCCTGCCATGACCTCTGTATCGTGTTCGTTCATCTGGCATCCATATGTACGGATCAGAAACTTCTTACCTTTTCCTATATTTTCCATGTCTTCCGGAATGCCAAAGTCATAATGAACATTTACTTTATCGCGTCCACGCTTACGTGCTTTATTTATATTCGGTGGTTCATAGGTCGTTTCAAAATACTTCGCAAAATCATCGCTTGTCTTTTCGCTCAAAGGTTTGTCCTGTCCGGATTTTCTGTCCGCGGCATCCACCTGTTTTATTTGCGATTGCTCTTTTCGCTGCTGTTCGTTCATAGCGAAACTCCTTTCTATCTCAAAAAGCATCTCATTGCATAGCTGTTCATTATTACAGTATAAAGGTTAAACGCAAATTTAACAATACATACAAAACGCAAAAAGTGCATAAAATTAGTGCTGCGCCTTGGCGCAACACTCGATATCATTATCATCCGGAATTATCTCGGTTCTATAATCAGCTTAATCGCTGTTCGTTCTTCATCATCAATCATAATGTCAGTAAAGGCCGGTATACAAATTAGATCAACCCCGCTTGGCGCCACAAATCCTCTTGCTATTGCGACCGCTTTAATGGACTGGTTGATTGCACCCGCTCCGATAGCCTGAATCTCCGCTGAACCACGTTCCCGTAAAACGTTTGCAAGTGCACCTGCTACAGAATTTGGATTTGATTTTGCTGAAACCTTTAATACTTCCATTACTGGTACCTCCCTCATATCAATTGTAGATCTACTGCTACTATATTCTTGGAGACCTTTGCTTATTACCTATTATGAATGAATAATTCCGGACATACCATCATTCAGGCAAAAAATGGGTGATCATCATTAATCAAAATCCGCT